>NZ_BMQI01000023.1 GCF_014648035.1 Shewanella algicola
AAAAAGTGGAGTAATGGTCGATGGGAATTGGCTGAAGACAGAGCTTGGAAGTCCGCAGGGTGGGGTGATAAGTCCGCTGATAGCGAACATCTATCTGGATGCGTTCGATCAGGAGATGCGAAAGCGTGGTCATCGCATAGTGCGCTATGCTGATGACATCTTGATCTTCTGTCGTAGCAGAGCAGGCGCAGAAAATGCGCTTGCACAGGCAACGAAGATACTGGAGGGCGAGCTAAAACTGACGGTGAACCAGAGTAAATCTCATATAGCGCACAGCAATGATGGGGTGAAGTTCCTCGGTGTTGAAATCGGGAGTCGATTTACCCGTATTCAGGCTAAGAAACTAACGGGGTTCAAACAGAAGTTGAAGCGGATGACCAAACGCAATGGCGGTAAACCGCTAGAGCAGGTCATCAAAGAGCTGAATCCATTATTACGAGGGTTCAGTCAGTACTTTAGGATCGCCAATACCGACAGGGCGTTCGCCAAGATAGCAGGCTGGTTAAGACGAAGGCTTCGCAGTATTCAGCTAAGGTTATGGAAGAAACCGACACGGTTACACCGCAGGTTAAAACAGCTTGGGTACAAACCACCGTTCAGGTCGATATCGATGACAAGTTGGAGAAATGCCGCGAGTCCGTTAGCCAGTTTTGCAATGCCAAACCAATGGTTCAATGATCTTGGTTTAGTTAATCTGGCGCATGATAGGACAGGGTATGTGTTCAGCAACTATGCTGAATGGAAGTATGCATGAGCCGTATACGAGGTCCGTACGTACGGTTCTGTGAGAGGGATGGGGCGGTGACGCCTCACCCTACTCGATGAGTATTAACGCATATATCAATTTAGATAAGTGATTACCAAATACGAACGCGTTGATCTTCTGGTAAATACAACTTGTCACCAGGTTTGACATCAAACGCTTTGTACCACGCATCGTGATTTCGTGGTGCAAGTGCACGGTAACGTCCAGGAGCATGAGTACCTGCGCGTAGCTGGCTTAGCATACTTTGCTCAGTGCGTTTTTCTTTCCATACCTGTGCCCATGCTAAAAAGAAACGTTGATCACCAGTGGTGCCGTCAATAATGGGGGCTTCTTTGCCGTTAAGGCTTAACTTGTAAGCATGGTAGGCCATCGATAAACCACCTACATCGCCAATGTTCTCGCCTAGGCTGTTACGGCCATTAACAAAGTTTTCTGGGATGGGTTCGTACTGACTGTATTGTTGGGCAAGCATATCGGCTTTAGCTTCAAACGCGGCGCGGTCTGCATCGGTCCACCAGTTACGCTGAATACCATTGGCATCAGACTTAGAACCTTGGTCATCAAAACCATGGCCCATTTCATGGCCAATTACCGCGCCAATGCTGCCGTAGTTGACTGCTGGATCGGCATTTGGATCAAAGAATGGTGGTTGTAAAATGGCTGCCGGGAAGACAATTTCATTAAATGAGCTGTTGTAATACGCATTAACGTACTGTGGTGTCATACCCCAACGGTTGCGATCCGTTTTTTCAAGCTCTTTGGCAATACTGTCATTGCGGAAGAATTGACGAAGTTGCTTGATATTACCTTGCAAATCATCCTTTTTAAGGTTTAAACCATCGTATTCTTGCCATACATCTGGGTAACCAATTTTAGGGGTAAACGCAGCAAGTTTAGCGTGAGCATTCACTTTAGTTTCTTCGCCCATCCAATCTAAGCCGTCAATACGTTGACCTAATGCAGTACGAAGGTTTTCAACTAACTCAGCCATTTGATGCTTAGATGACTCAGGGAAATAACGCTTAACGTATACTTTACCAATCGCAAAGCCCAGTGATTGAGTGCCCGACATTTGCTCAACAGCACGTTTCCAACGAGGGCGAGGCTCTTCTTGGCCGTTTAAGGTTTTACCAAAAAACGCAAAGCTGGTGTTAAAAATGTCTTCAGACAACAATTCTGCGTTATTGGTGATGGTGTGGAAGGTGAGGTAATCTTTCCATACATCAAGCGAGCCGGTATTAACCAGGTTGATCATCGCTTTAACTGGTTCTGGTTGAGCAATGTTGAGTTGCGGCACTTTATAACCCATTTGCTCAAAGAATATATCCCAGTTAAACCCAGGGTAGGTTTTAGCTAAATCGCCGCGACTAATTTGGTTTAAGGTTAAGTCACGATTACGACGTTTTTCTCGTGGCCACTGACCTTCAGCAATTTGAGTTTCTAAGGCTAAAATCGCTTTAGCGCGTTGCTCGCCATCTTGTATGCCGGCAAATTTCAGCATTTTCGCAATGTGATCGACATAAGCTTCACGGATCGAAATAAAGCGTTCGGTGTCTTCTAAATAATATGAACGGTCTGGTAAGCCTAGTCCACCAGCACCAATGGTTAATTCATATTGATCAGGGTCAATACGGTTAAACCACATGCCACCACCGATAGGTGATGATGCACCCGTGAGCCATGCTTGGCCAAATACACCTGTTAACTCATCAGTATTGTCGATGGCCGAGATTTGATCGAGTGTAGGTTGAATCGCACTGATGCCATGTTTGTTGATGGTGTCGGTGTCCATGTAGGCATGATAAAAATCAGCAATCAATTGCTCATCTGCAGATAAATCTTTGCGGCTGGCAATATCATCAATAATGGCTTTAACTTGTTCTTCGCTGCGCTCTGCTAACGCGGTAAATGCGCCATAGCGTGTTTTGTCTGCAGGCATTTCAAAATTGTCGTACCAATTACCACTTGAATACATAAAGAAGTCATCACCAGGTTTAACCGCTTCATTACGTGCAGTTAAGTCGACACCAAAACTACCTAATTCAGCTTTATCTGATGCAGGCGCCACAACGGGGGCGGTCACTTCTGCAGTGGTATTGGGTTTGTCGTTGGCACACGCTGTTAATAATGCGCTGGTTAACGCGATAGAGATTAAGGACTTTTTCATTGTAATCGTTTTTCCTTTTTTAAAATCCAATGGTTGTTTGCATTACCATAATCTAAGACTGACAAAAATTGTCAATGTTGAAATTGTGAGTAAATATAAGCAAAACTTTATGAATACAAGCTTAAATGCAGGTTTTGGGGGGCGGTTTTTGGCTTATTGATACAGATAGAGACAAGCCTTTGGTGCTTGAGTTTTGAATAAGCAGTGTAAAAAAAACGATAATGTCCGGCGTTATTATTGTGCGAGTAAAGGACTAAATTTAGCCAGTTCAGCAGCGTTATGTACTTGCAATTTTTTAATAATGTTAGCTCGATGAACTTCTATAGTGCGTAGTGAAACAAAAAGGGTATCTGCCATCTGTTTGTTAGTTTTCCCGTCTATCAATAAATGTAAAACTTGATTCTCTCTTTCAGTGAGCGTGTTATAACGTTTTTTTAATTGAATGGTTTCAAACTCGTAAGCGCTAGTTGTCAGTGCTTTGTCTATTGCTTTAACCAGCTCGGTACCTTTAACCGGTTTTTGAAAAAAGTCACATGCACCTTGCCTAAAGGCATTTACGGCCATGGGCAAATCGCCATGACCGGTGAGAAATATTATGCCAATTGGGCTTTGGGCTGTAACCAGTTTTTGCTGCAATTGCTGCCCAGTAATATCAGGCATGTTGCTGTCGACAATTAAACAAGCCGCAAGTGATATGTCTATTTTGTCTAAAAAGTCTTCAGCACTATCAAAAATGTTCAAATCATAGTCATACTGCAACAACATAAATTGCATTGAATCGAGGATGGCCAGGTCGTCGTCCACCATATAAACACGTTGAATATTCGGCATATCAGTCACTTAAATTTTTTTATTATAGTGTAATGGTTAGTTTTTTTTGAGCAAATTGTTACTTAGATTTTGTGCGACATGCAACTTTATTGGCTTAAATAGTGCTTTAAAATAAATTATCTTCTTCCTGTGCCCTGTTAAGAGTGATGAGCCATAAATGCGTTTAGTTATCACATTACTATTGATTTTGTTAACTTCATTGACGCTGTTATCGACTGTTGTGGCAAAACAGACAGTAAATCTCACTACTACCGTACAAGATAACGATGTTGTGCATTATCGTGTGGCGGTGCTGGCCAATTATGGCGTGGCCAAAAGTATAGCGCGTTGGCAACCGTTGATGGATTACCTTACCGCAATAGTGCCTTCTGCTAGTTTTGAAGTCGTTCCGCTTGATTTTACTAATATGAATCAACAGTTAATTAATGGCCAGGTGCAATTTGTGGTCACCAATCCAGGTCATTATTTTAATATGAGCGGTGATTTCCCCATTTCGTGGCTCGCCACCATGAAAAGTGATAAACATGGCGGTAATACCTTTGCCATTGGTGCCACCATTATTGTTAGGCAAGATAGTCCATTAAAATCTATTGAAGACTTAGCCGGTCATACAGCCGTTGCCAGCGATCCTAATGCTCTTGGTGGTTATCAAGCCGCGATGGGTTTGATTCATTCTATGAATTATCCTACCGATAACTTTTTCGACAAAGTCACTTTTTTGGGGTTTCCTTTAGAACCGTTAATTTATCAGGTGCGAGATAACACGGCGGATATAGCGATTACGCCATTTTGTACCTTTGAGCAAATGGTCGAACAAGGTTATATCAAAGCTGAGAATTATCGAGTCATCAATGATATCACTCCAGACGGTTATGATTGTGCAGTGAGTACTCCGTTATACCCTAATTGGTCTTTTGCCTCATCTGACGACGTTCCGTTAAAAGTCAGAACCAACATTACTCGAGCTTTGTTTGCCATTAGTGAATCGGATCCCATTTCTGTTATTGGTCAAAACCGAGGTTGGGCTGCACCTATTAGCCAATTTCAAGTGATGAAACTCTACAAAGCATTAGATCTGCATTTGGAAAAAGAGCCTTTGTATTTACAGATTTGGCAGTGGATAAAATTAAATCAAAAATGGGGTTTTGGTTTCATCGGATTTTTTATGTTTGCAACAATGTATCATGTGTGGCTTGAATACCGTTTTATGAAAAAAAGTGAGAATTTACTTGCTACTGAGCGTCAGTTAAAAACCAAAGCATTACAATTAGAACGCTTACAAAGCGCGGCTATTTTAGGTGAAATTGGGGCAGGTTTAGCCCATGAACTTAATCAACCCATTGCTGCGATAACGCAATACAGTGAAGGTGGCATGCTTGAACAGGCTAAACACTATGGTGAAGACTCTGTGCAATACAAATTACTCGGTAAAATATTGCGCCAATCAAACCGAGCAGGTGAAATTGTCCATCGAATTAGAACGTTACTGCAACGAAAAGACACACAGAGCACTGATTTTGATGTGTGTGAACAAATATCATTGTGCATAGAATTATTAGCTCATGATTTTGAAACGAACAAGATTGAAGTGACAAGCAAATTCCACTGCAGTGAACTGAAATTAAAAGGCGATAAAGTGGGGTTTTGTCAGGTTTTAATCAACATATTAAAAAATGCCATTGATGCACTGACTGACACAAGCTGTGCGCAGTTAATTTCTAAGCAAATATTAATTGACCTAAGGGTTGTGAATGGTCATTTACAGTTAAAATTTTATGACAATGGCATCGGTTTGAGCTGTGCTAATGAAGATTTTAAATCGACATTTTTTACGACTAAACCAAATGGTTTAGGGCTCGGTCTTGCTATTTGCAAAGATGTCATTATGCAATTTGGCGGTGACCTCGACTTATCTACTTGTGCCGAAGACCCTGATGCACCAACAACATCTGGATGCAGGGTCTTAATCGATATCCCCGTTAGCCTTCCCGAAATATCCTATCTTAGCGATCCTAAATACATCTAATTTTTGTGTTTTGAGCACTTAAACCGTGATGTTTATCAAATGATTCCCTTCATTGTGGTTTACCACAATACCCATGATTTCAATAAGGTTTAACAATGTGCTTAGGGATGACGCTTAGTGTGATGTTGATTCATTAAGCGCCATTAAATCTAGGTTAACCGTAATAGCGTTATGTTTCGCCAAGGTGAAGGGGGCAATCATGATCCAGTTAAATCGGCGTCATTTTTTACAAGGTGCAGGTGCCAGTGGCGCGACTTGTGCGCTTGCGAGTATTTTACCAGGTTCACTTGCTGCAATAGAAAAACAACCTCTAAAAGGGGTGTCTTCTGAAGTGGCTAGTATTTGTGAAATGTGTTCCACCCGTTGTCCGATCAAGGCACGTATTGTGGATGGTAAAAATGTATTTATTAGCGGCAATAAAGAAGCTAAATCATTTGGCGGCAAAGTGTGTGCTCGGGGCGGTGCTGGTCACAGCTTGCTTTATGATCCACAGCGTTTAGTTAAGCCATTAAAACGCGTTGGAGAGCGCGGTGAGGGTAAATGGGCTGAAATTAGTTGGGATGAAGCGTATCAATTCATTGCACAAAAATTGACTGCAATTAAACAACAACACGGTGCAGAATCAATCGCATTTTCATCTAAATCTGGATCATTAGACGGTCACGTATTTCATTTAGCTAAAGCGTTGGGTACGCCAAATACATTTACGCATGCTTCAACTTGTCCCGGTGGCTATGTGATAGCGGCAAAAGCCATGTTCGGCACCAAAATGAAGCGAGATTTAGGTAACTCTAAATACATTATTAACTTTGGTCATAATATTTATGAAGGCATTAACATGTCTGAAACCAGAGGCATGATGCAAGCACAGATGGATAAAGGGGCTAAGTTAGTGGTATTTGAGCCTCGCTTTTCTGTTGTTGCAGATAAAGCCGATGAATGGCATGCCATCCGCCCTGGTACTGATGTGTCTGTCGCATTGGCTATTTGTCATGTACTGATTAATGACAACCTCTATGACAAGCTGTTTATTGAACAGTATGTAGTTGGTTTTGATGAGTTCGCTGCAGAGGTGAAACAATATACCCCTGAGTGGGCAGAGTCAGTTTCTGATGTTTCAGCTTCTGCCATTCGCCGTATCGCTCATGAGTATGCAAGTCATGCGCCTCATGCCGTGGTCGATTTTGGTCATCGAGCGACGTTCACCCCAGAAGAATTTGACATGCGCCGTGCTATTTATGCCGCCAATATTTTAATAGGCAATATTGAACGCAAAGGTGGCATTTACATGGGCAAGAAGGCGTCAAGCTATAACAAGTTAGCTGGCGAGCAAGTGGCACCAGAATTAGCGAAACCGGGTGTTAAAGATATGCCCGAAATTACCGCTAAACGTATTGATCAAGTAGACAAACAATTTAAATTAATGTGGTCTTCAGGTGGGATATACCAAAGTATTATCGACGCCTCTTTAGATGCTAAACCCTATCAACTCAAAGCATGGATAATGAGCCGTACCAATCCTATGCAGACGCTGACGGATCGAGCCAAAGTGGAGCAATCTCTTAAGGCGCTTGAGTTAGTGGTTTGTTGCGATTTGTATATTAGTGAAACCGCCGCCTATGCCGACATCATTTTGCCAGAGTCTACCTACCTTGAACGTGATGAAGAAATTTTTGATAAATCAGGGAAAAACCCGGCTTATTATGTGCGCCAACGTGCAGTAGAAACAATTGGTGAAACACGTCCAAGTTGGCAAATATTTAAAGATCTCGGGGAGGCATTAGGCTTAGAGCAATATTACCCATGGGAAAACATTGAAACCTTGCAACTTATGCAGCTTAATCGTGACCACAATTTATTAAAGCACATCAAAAAACTAGGCTACGTCAGTTATGGTAAACCGTTAATGCTACGTGAACCGAGTATGGTTAAAGAGTTTGTTGATGCTTATGCCAATGCCAGGCACGTAGATCATGACGGCACTTTTGCTACCGCAATGAAATTTAAAACCCCAAGCGGAAAAATTGAACTTACCTCAGCGCAAGTTGAAGACATGGCGCCTGGCAGAGGTGTGATTAAGCATCGCCCTGTGCACCTTAAACAAGCTGACGAACTGTATTTTATCCAAGGTAAAGTCGCAGTCCATACCAATGGGGCAACCCACAACGTTCCATTACTGTCTAACTTAATGTCCAGTAATGCTATTTGGATCCATCCCATTACCGCAGGTCGTTTAAATATTCATAGTGGTGATGCCGTTCAATTAACCAGCAGCGTTGGCAGCGAAGAGGGCACAGCATTAGTCACACCAGGTATTCGTCAAGACACCGTATTTGCTTACATGGGCTTTGGTTCAAAAAACAAAGAGCTGGTTCGTGCAACGGGTAAGGGTATCCATTGTGGCAATCTGTTACCTAATTCAGTCGCGCCCATTTGTGGCATGAACTTACATACAACAGGCGTTAAGTTGGCAAAAATTTAGCCGGTAATTAATTGATTTGGAGTCTCCTATGAATAAACGATATGTCATGGTGCATGACGAAAACAAATGCATCGGCTGCCAAGCGTGCAATGTAGCCTGCCGTAGTGAAAATGATGTGCCTGAAGGGGTAACTCGCTTACAAGTACGAGTAGAAGGGCCTTTTGGTGAAGCACCCGATTTACACTTTAAATACCATCGAGTGTCGTGTCAGCAATGTGAAGATGCGCCTTGTGTCACTGTGTGCCCAACAGGTGCAGCCTACATAGATGAAAATGGCTTAGTGTCTATCCATAATGATAAGTGCATTGGTTGTATGTATTGTGTGGCGGCGTGTCCTTATAAAGTCCGCTTTATTAACCCAATAACCAAAGCGGCTGATAAGTGTAATTTCTGTAAAGACACCCGCTTAGCAAGAGGTGAGCAACCTGCATGTGTGACGGTGTGTCCAACTGATGCATTGTATTTTGGCGATGCTAACGACAGTAACAGCGACGTGGCCAAGTTACTCAATACCAAAATAACCTATCAAGATAAAACCCATTTAGGCACCAAACCTAGGGTTTACCGTGTTCCGACTAAACGTGGAGGGATTCAATCATGAACAATATCTGGGGCGATATGGCGCAATACGATCCAGTGGTGTGGAACTGGATAATTGCGGTTTACTTATTTATGGCGGGGTTATCGGCTGGTAGCGTACTGATTGGTATTGGTATGCGTTGGTATAGCAAAGATAAACAGATTGAAAGTGCGATATTAAAAGCCTCGGCTATTATTGGGCCTGTGGCGATAACGCTAGGTTTAGCCTGTTTAGTATTTGATTTAACCAAACCCTTTCATTTTTGGTTGATTTTAATTAATTACAATTTTGATTCTGTTATGGCGATTGGTGTGGCTGCGTTACTGGCTTATTCACCTTTAGGCATTGCCTATTCAATGATTGTATTACGTGATGAGTTGCCTAAGTGGAAATTAGGCTTTCTTGTACCAATAAGTCACATGCTAATGCCATTTAGAACAATGATTGAAATTCTATTGTTTGTATTGGCAGTGGGCGTGGGTGCTTATACTGGTTTCTTAATTTCGGCGATGAATGCCTATCCAATGTTAAACACGGCTATATTACCGGCATTATTTTTAGCATCGGGTTTGTCTGCAGGTGCTGCAGGTAACTTAATTGTGGCATTAACCTGCTTTAACAGCACTTCACATGACGATGATGTGAGCAAATTGCATGGCCTAGACTTACCGGTCATTATTACTGAAATGATGTTTTTGGTGATGTTATTTACCTCACTGTATTTTACCGGCGGTGCAGCGGCACAAGCATTAGCGTCGTTAACACAGGATATTTGGGCGAGTGTATTTTGGTATGGTGTGGTTGGTATTGGTTTTTGTATTCCAATCTTATCAATGTTCCTGCCATCAAAGGCTCGTCATACAAAAGCGATGATGTTAACCGTTGCGTGCTGCAGCTTAACCGGTGTGTTAGCGCTACGACATTTCATTATTTACGCGGGCCAAACTTATATTAGTTAACCGATTTGAGTCAGTTAAGTGATTAAGTAAATCGATTTAAATCAACAATGTTAAAGTCTTTCTCTTTGCAAAAAGAGGAAGACTTTTTTTATGATATGACAAACCCTGATTTGCTAGTTGAAAAGCGTAAGTCTTGGGGGGCTTAGTGTTAAATATCAGTTTTAAGA
The DNA here is from genome assembly GCF_014648035.1 of Shewanella algicola. GTDB lineage: Bacteria > Pseudomonadota > Gammaproteobacteria > Enterobacterales > Shewanellaceae > Shewanella > Shewanella algicola. The sequence goes on from NZ_BMQI01000023.1 coordinate 9,979, forward strand.
AAAATTATGGGATGAATGAGTGCATATTGATAGATAACTCATCAATTCTGACAGGTTATTTTGCTTGATTGTGAATTGCTTCGTGATTATCACGTCTTGGCGTATCTCTGATGGTGTTTACGGGATATATTTCATTCATTGTTCTGATGAAGGCTTATTAACATATGGATTTGACAAAACTTTCTCGTATTAGTATGAAACACCTAATTACTTTGCATGTGATGCTCGATACGTTAAGTGTTACCGTCAGTGCCGAGCGATTATGTTTGAGCCCATCTTCGGTGAGTAAAACTTTAAGCCAACTTAGGGATAATCTTAATGACGAATTATTCTATCGTCATGGCAATGTTTTGATCGCAACACCGTTAGCAAAACGCTTAGCGCCAAGTGTGCAGCAAATGATCAATGACATGAACCAAATTATGAATCAGGATGTGTTTAACCCTGCGCAATACCAAGGACGCTATTCAATTGCGATGCGAGAAAGTACCTTTGAATTATTAGCCGCAAAATTGTGCGCTCATATCTTAACGGTAGCGCCAAATATTCACTTAGATATTTATAATAAAGATAATATCGGTTTTGACGGGCTAACAAACGGTTCATTAGATTTTATTATTTTGCCACATGATCTTAGTCAACCGACTCATATTGATGAAAACCTCATCTGGGAAACTTTAGTCAATGATGAAATGGTGTGTCTAATGCATCCTAACCATCCTTTAACCTCTCAAGCCCATCTATCCCTAGAAGATTATTTACGCTTTGGTCATATTGGCATCAGTGATACCGATTTGAATACACCATTTTTTGATATTTTATTGGCTCAGCAAGCAAAGAAACGTCACGTGCCTATCTCGGTTGCTGATTTTGGCAGCGCCGCCATGATGTGTCATCACAGTGAGTTACTGTTTACCTGCTCGCATAGTTGGGCAACTCAAGCTAAACAGGCTCAAGGGCTGGCGATAAAACCGTTACCGATTGAATATGGCAGTGTTGCCTATAGTGTGGTGTGGCATCGTCAAAGCATGAATGATCCAGCCTTGCGTTGGTTATTTGAGCAGATATTACTTTGTCGACCTGAAATAATACGCTAATGCTTAATGGCTATAATGCCAAGCCATTATTTGACCTCATTTAAATATATTGTGGGTAAGGTGATGTTATTCACGCTACGTTGTATAAGTTGGCTAGCAAGTAATTCGATATCATCTTGAGTACATGCTGGCCATTGCACAGCAACTCCCTCTACACCGTGATGATGAAATGCATTGAGTTTGATCTGCGTAGTGGATGGCAATTGTCGAAGGTAATTGGCTAACGCATCAATTTCGCTATCATAATCAGTTATTGTCGGGATAGATAATAGCCTTACTTCATATAATTTCTGTTGCGCTGCTAACCATGTAATTGACTGAAATACTTTATGATTATCTCGAGCGGTGATATAGCGGTGAGTGTCTTGTTGCCAGGCTTTTAAATCGACCATTGCACCATCTAAATAAGGCAATAACCTGTGCCAGCCTGTTATTGATAAACTACCATTGGTGTCTATCATGCAACTTAAGTGCGCTAAATGTGCAGTCGACTTGATGGTTTTAAATAAGTTAATTACAAAAGGCAATTGTAAACTGGCTTCACCACCACTCACTGTGATGCCATTAATAACATGCCTTTGCGCATCGATTATCGCAACCAACTGTTCAATGCTGTAAGTGGTGGTTTTAGGCGATGATTGCTTTGGGCAAATGCTCAGGCAGGTATCACACTGAGTACACAGGTTTTTATCCCACACAATATGATCTTTAGTGCCAATCTTTACATGCTTAAGCGCTTGTTGAGGGCAGTGGGCAATGCAATCACCACACGCATCGCAGACATTAATCGTATACGGGTTATGACAGTTTTTACATTGATAATTACATCCTTGCAAAAAAATCACTAAACGACTGCCGGGTCCATCGACACATGAAAATGGCAGTATTTGACTTACAATGGCTTCTCTACTCATAACAAATGGGCGCTTGCTCATGGGCAATCACCCGTGCTTTTCTTTGCATCATCCCGGTATTTGCAGCGGCTTCAGCGGCTAAACCTGTGGTGTTTGTCCGAGAGCCGCATTGGCTAAACTTTTCAAGGTCCGAACGTTTCACCATGTAGCCGGTAACTCTCATTAATTCGGTGTTAGCTACATTCGCGGTAAATTCTCTAAAGCCCATACTTAGCGCGCCTTTGCACAATTGCATCATGGCTTGAGGGTTGGCTTTTATGGTTTCATCTAAGCTTAAAATATCACTTATGCCGGCGGGATAATATTGATGATGCTGTGCCAATGCTTGAATATGGCTAATAGGATCCGGTTCAAAACCATTAGGGATCCTCACGCCTGGTGTCACATCAATGTCGAGACTAATGCCGCTTTGTGAATGCAACAAAGCACGTTGATTGAAACCATAGGTTACTGGGGTGGTGGTCACAATTTGATCCAAAGCCTGTGAAATGTTAAGTCCGAGTGCGTTAGCCTCCTGGTGATGGCCATAAGTTTTAGGAGTGCTGTGAGAATCATTAGAGATCCCCCGTAATATATTCACGGCTTCTGCCATGCCATAAATGCCAAACATGGGAGAAAAACGCGACTCCTCAATAAGCTGCTCTTTCACTAAAAAACTGTCAAAGAAATGTGATTGTTGATGTAAAAATGCTGAGCGTGCTTCAATGAGTTCATAGGTGAGTTGACAATAATAGGGTAAGACGCGTTCAAAAAAGTCTGTAATATTGCTTGATTGCATTGCCACTTGTTTAAGATTAAGGCGTACTAAGGTATTGGCACCTCCGGCTAACGGCAGCGCGTTATAACAACTCACAATGCCAAATCCACGCTCATCAAAACTGTTTGCATGCATAGGGTAATTGGCAATATGCGGTTTATTACACAAGCAAATGTTGTTAGTGGCTTGTAGCAACAAATCATCAGGGGTGATGAGTGGGTCGTACATAAAGGTAAGGTTTGGGGCTATTTGTTGCAGCTCAGCATCAATGCGTAACAGCGTACGACAAATTATATTATCCGTAGGACCAATATTCACATGCATAAATGCATCGGGCAGGGTGCGGTCCAATAAAATCCAAAAGCGGGTTAATTTTCTGTAAATCGCATCTTCGTTCATATCAGACACAAATGGCATGAGCAGTGTATCGAGTTGGCCTAAATACACAGGAATATTGGTGACCGATGGCACGTGATGATAAAGCACCATTAGAGCGTTTAACGCATCATCAAAGTCTTGCGCTGGTGACATCTCCAAATAATCAGATCCCTGACTAAGGTAGCGGGCATAATCTGGCAATACATAGCGCGGTTTAAACGGTGCGTGACCTTCAAACATATCGCAAATAATACCTGCTTGTTTTGCCGCTAATGCCTGTGCTGAAACTTCGACATAATCAAGGCTGTTCTCAGCTTCTAACGCTAAGTAATGTGACTTTTGCTTTGCTGATAGATGAGGATCTTTAATGATATGAGTAATGCGGTTTTGTAATGACATAATGCAGTCCATTGATGACAGTGCTGATTTAATGAGATCAGTTAATAGGTATAATTTACTGATAAAAAAGGCATTACTACAGTGAAAATAGCCGAAGGCGGGGTTGAGGGAATCGAAATCCGATGATATAGATCACAGCTTTTTAGGATATAAAAAAAGGCCTTATGAAAATAAGGCCTTTATTCACTATCCGTTTAGTGGATTATCAAGATGCGCTATGCATTTTGACTCTCAAGTTTTTTTACTGTGCCATTACCGGAACGTGCGGCATAAACTAGTAGTACACCAACCACTAACACGATCGAACCGCAAAGTAAGAACATTAAACGGCCAGTTGGTTCGTTAGGAATTAATGCCATAATCAGTACACCAAATCCTGCAACAGTAATGAGGTTACCGAGCATTGAACGCTGTTTAGTGTCTAGCGTTTGTTGATCTTCGCTGTCTGCTATAACCGGGGTGTTCCAGTTAATAAACAGTTGGTCGACTTCTTTTTTGCGCTCTGGAGACAACCCTTTATAAACCAACATGGTCATTAAGAAGAAACCGCCCGTAAAGACAACGTGCGCCGCTAAGCTCAAGCCAATCTTTAAGTCAGACCATTCACGATCTGTGAGTGGCGTTTCTAAGCCTAATATTGCTTCAAATTGCCCAGATGTCAGTGCAATACCAAAGAAGTAAGATACAAAACCGCCCACAATTAAGGTTGTCCAACCAGACCAGTCTGGTGTTTTACGGATCCACATGCCAAGTAATACCGGAATTAACATTGGGAAGCCGATTAATGCCCCAACGTTTAATACAATATCGAACAAGCTTAAGTGACTGAGAGAGTTAATAAACAAGCCAATCAAAATCATGATAACGCCCATGACAACCGTAGTGATTTTACTCACTGTGACTAACTCTTTTTGTGAGGCATGTTCGCGTAATATCGGTGAGTAGAAATTACAGACAAAGATCCCTGCATTTCGGTTTAGCCCTGAATCCATTGACGACATGGTGGCAGCAAACATGGCCGACATTAACAAACCGACCATACCGGCTGGCATGACTTCTTGTACAAAGGCTAAATAGGCTGCATCGCCTGCTTTGTCGCCCATTGACGCATATTGTAGGGCAAACTCAGGCATAAATGCGCTCACATACCAAGGTGGTAAGAACCAAATTAACGGGCCAACAACCATTAATATACAGGCTAGGGCAGCAGCTTTTTTAGCATTTTCACTGTCTTTAGCGCATAAATAACGATAGGCATTAATGCTGTTGTTCATTACACCGAACTGTTTAACAAAGATAAACACTACCCAGAGTACAAATATGCTGACGTAATTTAAGTCATTACCTAACATAAAGTTACCGTGGAATTTGTCGATGATATTGCCTATCCCGCCGCCATAAAAATAGGCTGCAATGGCACAGGTAATGGTCACGGCCATAATCACAATCATTTGCATAAAATCAGAGGCGACAACCGCCCAAGAACCACCCGTGACTGACATAATAACCAGTACTGCACCTGTCACTATAATGGTGGTTTCCATGGGGATATCAAACACAGCCGACACAAATATCGCTAAACCATTAAGCCAAATACCTGCAGAAATTAATGAGTCAGGCATGCCCGCCCAGGTAAAAAACTGCTCTGATGTTTTGCCAAAACGTTGACGGATCGCTTCAATCGCGGTGACCACTCTAAGTTGTCTAAACCTAGGTGCGAAGTAGAGGTAATTCATTAAATAGCCAAAGGCATTGGCTAGAAACAACACAACAACGACAAACCCGTCAGAAAAAGCCCGACCCGCAGCACCTGTAAATGTCCATGCGCTGAATTGAGTCATGAATGCGGTGGCCCCAACCATCCACCACAACATTTTTCCGCCACCTCTAAAGTAATCACTGGTAGATGTAGTAAATTTTCTAAACATCCACCCAATGGCGATTAAGAAGAAAAAATAGGCAAGTACGACAAGCATATCAATAGTCATGATTTAGCCTCGATAATAGTAACTCTATGTTTGTGTTAACAATGTTAACCGCGAAAAATGACCTTCTATGGGTCATATGATGTATTTTATTTATTAATATTTGCGACAGCGACACTGACTAAACGGCCAATTTCATCCCACTGTCCTGAATCAATCAATGAAGTCGGTACCATCCAAGTACCACCACAGGCAAGCACGGCAGGAATATTGAGATAAGTGTCAATATTGTCAGGGTTAACACCACCAGTAGGCATAAACTTAACGGGATAAACGGCGGTCAATGCTTTCAGCATGTTAACGCCACCAGAAGGCTCAGCAGGGAAAAACTTTAATGTTTTTAATCCCATCTCCATGGCTTGTTCAACCAAACTTGGATTATTCACCCCTGGAATAATCGGCATACCTTTATCGATACAGTGCTGAACGACTTTAGGGTTAAACCCTGGACTAACGATAAAGTTTACCCCTGCGTCAATTGCCTGATCGGCTTGCTCGGTGGTTAAGATGGTACCGGCACCAATAAACATACTCGGAAATGCGCTACGCATGGCTTTAATGGCATCGGCCGCACATTCTGTCCTAAAAGTCACTTCAGCACTTGGCATACCATTGTCGATTAACACTTGCGCTAATGGTACTGCATCAGCAGTCTTGTTGATGGCTATCACCGGGATTAATTTATGTTTAGCTAATAATTGGTTCATTGTGCTCATGTCGTTCCCAATGTCATTAAAGTTGAATATCTGGCATCGCGACGGCAGGGATAATTGCGCCGGGATATTGAATTACGGTACTGGCCATACAATGGCCTGCAGCAGCGGCTTGTGCCGCGGTGCCGCCGTGTAAACGTTTCGCTAAAAAGCCAGCATTAAAAGAGTCGCCAGCGGCGGTGGTGTCAATAATGTTTGAAACTGACGTAGCGGCAACATAACTGGTTTCATCATTATCAATAACGATGCAATCTTCTGCACCTCGTTTAATAATTAGTTCTTTTACGCCAGTAGCTTGTGTGCGTGTAATACATTGTTGTACCTCTGTATCACCGTACAATTGCATTTCATCGTCAAAGGTGAGTATGGCTATGTCTGTTAGTGCTAATGCTTTGGCATACTCATCCATTGTTTGCTGTGGGTTAGGCCATAATCTTGGGCGGTAATTATTATCAAAAATCACTTTACCACCACGGCACTTAAACTCACTGAGTAATGAAAATAATGTGGCTCGACCTGAGTCAGTTAATATCGCGAGGGTAATACCAGTAATTAACAGATAATCGTAACTGAGCAGGTGCTCACAAAGCGCAGCAGATTGAGGTTGATCAAACAAATATTTAGCGGCTGAGTCGTTACGCCAATAATGAAAACTGCGCTCACCGGTGTTATCGGTTTCGATGTAATACAAGCCAGGCATTTTATGGTCTAACTGCAATACCAAACTCGTATCAATCCTTTCTGCTTGCCATGCCGCTAGCATTTGCTCACTGAAAGGGTCACGACCTAGCGCAGTAACATAGCTTGTGGTGATGTTGGTGTTATGAGTTAACCGAGAAAGGTATAAAGCCGTATTTAGAGTATCGCCGCCAAACGACTGCTTCAATCCGCTCATCTTTTTTTGTAGCTCAACCATACATTCGCCAATAATTGCCATTTTCAATGGTTTCATGCTGTTACCTTATAATTATTCTGGTATTACTTTAAAAAGTCTTCACGGGCAGGAGAGAACATATCCAGTAAGATACTGTCTTGCTCTAATGCGACTGCGCCATGCATAAGATGCTTGCGGGCAATGTAGGCGTCACCGGCTTTAAGCACTTGTTTTTGGCCATCAACTTCAGCTTCAAAACTGCCGCTAATCACATAGCCTATTTGATCATGGATTTCATGTGAGTGAGGATAACCAATCGCGCCTTTATCAAAATTTAAATGTACGGCCATGAGCTCGTCAGTGTAACCGACGATTTTACGCTTAATTCCATCACCTAACTCTTCCCATGGGTGTTCATCAGCTTTAAAAAATGTGTTCATGCGCTTTCTCCTACAGCATTCGATATGGACATTATTATACAAATAATAAACATTAAATACATATTGTAATACAATTAGATCTTACCAATGAGGTTAAAATCGGTAATAACGAAGCTTAGTGTTTAATAATCAATAGCTTAAATTATTATTTATTTTTGTGAAAAGACAATTATTTTAAAATGATTGGTCTTTTTGACTACAAATATATCAAAAAGCATTGTTAATATGCCGACTTGTATGACAATATTGTAATACAGATTTTGAGTGTTATTAGAAAGACTACGACTAGCCATAGGGTAAAGATTATGACCAAAACTTCCCCCATTTTACTGACGCAAGTAGAAGTATCTGAGCTTGCCAAAGAGTTGGGACGATCTAGCTTGATGGGTAAAACCATTGATGCTCACATCAAAGACCTAGAAGAATTTATGGCTTTGCCTACAGATGTCCCAGGTCACGGTGAAGCTGGTGGTTACGAGCATAATCGTCATAAGCAAAACTACACTTATATGAATTTAGCGGGTCGCTTATTTCAAATTACTCGCCAACAACACTATGCTGATTTTGTTATTCGTTTATTAGAAGAGTATGCAGATAAATATTTAACCTTCGATTTTCATGTGCAAAAAAACACGAATCCCACAGGACGTTTATTTCATCAAATTTTGAATGAGCATTGTTGGCTTTTGTACACTAGCCTTGCGTATTCTTGTGTCGCTGAGGTGATGACTGACGCGCAGCAACAACGCATTAAAAACCGTATTTTTGAGCCAATGTTAGACATGTTTACGGTTAAATATGCTCACGACTTTGACCGTATCCATAATCATGGTATTTGGGCGGTAGCCGCGGTGGGGATTTGTGGTTTAGCCATCGGTAAACGTGAATATTTAGACATGGCCGTTTACGGCATCGAACGTAATGACAGTGGTGGTTTTCTTGCACAAATTTCGCAATTGTTTGGACCATCAGGTTATTACATGGAAGGGCCTTATTATCATCGTTATGCCATCCGCCCAACCTGTTTATTCGCTGAAATATTGCATCGTCATATGCCTGAAGTCGATATTTACAACTACAAAGGCAAAGTGATTGGTAATACGGTCAATGCGTTATTGTCGACAGCGTATCCTAATGGTGAATTTCCTGCACTTAATGATGCGTCACGGACCATGTCGATTACCGATATGGGCGTACAGGTGGCGGTCAGTGTATATAGCAAACATTATGGCGTTGACGATAACCTATTAGGCATGGCTAAAATTCAAGATCGAGTTTGGATGCATTCATGTGGATTAGTCTTGTCGCGTGCACTTGAACAAGCAGAGCAAAAGGCCAGTGTTGGTATGCCATTTTGGCCAAGTGTAGAGTTAAACGAAGGCCCTGAGGGTACCCATGGCGCACAAGGTTTTATCCGCATGCAGGATAAAAAAGGTGATGTGTCGCAACTGGTGATGAATTACGGCCAGCACGGTATGGGCCACGGAAACTTTGACACCTTAGGGATCAGTTTCTTCAACCGTGGTCAGGAAGTATTGCGTGAATATGGTTTTGCACGTTGGGTTAATGTAGAGCCTAAATTTGGCGGTCGTTACCTTGACGAAAATAAATCTTATGCACGGCAAACTATCGCCCATAATGCCGTTACCGTCGATCAAAAGTGTCAAAACAACTTCGACGTTGCCCGAGCAGACAGTGTACATGGCACGCCGCACTTTTTTAGTGTCGACAGTGATGTAATTAGCGGCATGAGTGCTTTTGCTAATCAACATTATGATGGTTTATCAATGCAGCGAAGCGTGTTTATGTTGGCGTTAGATGAACTTGAATCGCCACTGTTAATCGATTTATACCGTTTAGCGGGTGAGGGTGATCATCAATATGACTATTCGCATCAGTATGAAGGGCAAATTATTCGAACCAATTTTGATTATCAAAGCCATCAAGAAGTGTCGACATTAGGCGCTGACAATGGCTACCAACATTTGTGGAATATCGCCGGCGGTAAAACGAGTGATACCGCTTTAGTGAGCTGGTTACAGAACAATACTTACTACACCTGGCTTGGCACAAGCAGCAATGACTCAGGTGAAGTATTTTTTACACGCACAGGTGCTAATGACCCAAGCTTTAACCTGCGCAGTGAACCTGCTTTTATATACCGAACACACGGCAAAACCAGTTTGTTAGCATCAATATTAGAAACTCATGGTTATTTTAATGAAGAGTTTGAGCAGTCGGTAAATGCTCGCGGTAAAGTGTCTTCCATCAAGGTATTAGGTCACGATGATGTCAGTTCGGTGGTTCAAATATTTACTGCTAATTCGCTTATTATCCTAATGGTTTGCAATCAATTAACTACAGCGAGAAGTCAACACAGTGTGACTTTTAATAAAATAAACTATCAATGGACTGGCCCTTACGCTGTCGATATTACTGCCATTAAGCAGGAGAAATAAACATGAGTTACCAACCTTTACTATTAAATTTTGATGAAGCTGCGCAGCTCAGACAGTCGCTCAATACAAAGACACTATTAGGTAAAGCGTTAACCCGTGACATCGTTCAAACTGACGAATACATGACTTCGGTTGGTATTGAAGTACCAGGCCACGGCGAAGGTGGGGGTTATGAGCATAATCGCCACAAGCAAAATTATATACATATGGATTTGGCTGGACGATTATTTTTAATCACCCAAGAAGATAAATACCGCAATTACATTGTGGATATGTTGACGGCTTATGCCACTGTTTACCCAACATTGGAAAGCAATGTCAGTCGTGATAGTAATCCACCGGGTAAGTTGTTTCATCAAACATTAAATGAAAACATGTGGATGCTTTATGCATCGTGCGCGTATAGCTGTATTTATCACACCTTAGATGAATCACAAAAATGCCATATTGAAGACAATCTGCTTAAACAAATGATTGATATGTTTGTAGTCACCTATGCACATGATTTTGATATTATTCATAATCATGGTCTATGGGCCGTGGCTGCTGTGGGTATTTGTGGTTATGCGATAAACGATCAAGCATCAGTAGATAAAGCTCTGTATGGCCTTAAATTAGACAAAGTCAGTGGCGGATTTTTAGAGCAGCTAGATCAATTGTTTTCGCCAGACGGTTATTACATGGAAGGGCCGTACTATCACCGTTTCTCGCTACGTCCAATTTATCTATTTGCCGAAGCCATTGAGCGTCGCCAACCTGAAATCGGCATTTATCAATTTAACGATTCAGTGATTAAAACCACCTCATATGCCGTAATGTCGACTGCGTTTCCTGACGGCACATTGCCTGCGCTTAATGATTCATCTAAAACCATCAGTATTAATGATGAAGGTGTGATCATGGCAACCAGCGTGTGTTATCACCGCTATGAGCAAAACGATACCTTACTTAGCATGGCAAACCATCAACAAGATGTGTGGGTGCATATATCCGGGTTAACCTTATCTAACGCAGTAAACGATACCAAAGACATTAAACCCTTTAGCTGGGGCAGCTTGTTTGTAACCGATGGCCCTGAAGGCGAAAAAGGCGGCGTGGGCATTTTGCGTCATCGCGATGCTAAAAATGACGATACCATGGCTCTGATATGGTTTGGTCAACATGGTAGCGATCATCAATACCATTCTGCGCTCGACCATGGCCATTACGACGGCCTGCATTTAAGTGTGTTTAACCGTGGCCAGGAAGTATTACACGACTATGGCTTTGGCCGTTGGGTCAACGTTGAACCTAAATTTGGTGGTCGTTACATTCCTGAAAACAAGTCGTATTGTAAGCAAACCGTCGCTCACAATACGGTTACTGTTGACCAAAAGACCCAAAATAACTTTGATACCGCCCGAGCTGAATCTAAATTTGGTCAAAAGCATTTTTTCAAGGCTGATGACTCAAGCTTACAAGGTATGAGTGGGCGTATATCTGGTTATTACGATGGCGCAGACATGCAGCGCAGCATTATTATTGCTGAGCTCGCTGAATTTGAAAAACCGTTAGTGATTGATGTTTACCGTATTACGGCAGATCAACCACATCAATACGATTTACCTGTGCATTATTCTGGGCAAATAATCCGTACTGACTTTGACTATCAAACAGAGTCAACGTTAAAACCTCTGGGCGCCGACAACGGTTACCAACATTTATGGAATGTTGGCTCAGGTCATGTCAGCGGTAGCAGCTTACTCAGTTGGCTACATGGCAATAGCTATTACAGTTTAGTGTCGAGCGCGACACCAGACAGCAAAGTGATATTTGCACGCACTGGGGCAAACGATCCTGATTTTAACCTGCGCAGTGAACCGGCGTTTATTTTACGTCAATCTGGACAAAATCATGTGTTTGCCTCTGTGTTAGAAACTCACGGATACTTTAATGAATCGATTGAAGCTTCAGTGGGAGCGCGCGGTCTAGTCAGCAAGGTTGATGTGGTTGGTCACAATGACACTGCAACAGTGATTAACATCATCACCACGAGCGGTAACGGTTACACCGTCGTGATTTCAAACCTCAGTGGTGACGCGCTAGACGGTCTGCATACTGTGGAGTTTAATGGTAAAACTTACCAATGGCAGGGCGCTTTTGCGGTAATTTAAAGCCAAATGCTTTATTAGCTCTAAAAGGGTTGAACAACATGTTCAACCCTTTTTGTTGGCGTTTACAAGTTAATCAGCCATTTGCAGGCTATGCGAATTGTCTTTAACCCGTTGATTAGTGATACGGGCTCAAATATTTGCCACTAAGTTAAAAATCGGAAATCGTTACATGATTAACGAAATGTAGATTATTCTAGTTAAGTTTATTAAACGTAGAAGGTTTTGAAAATGGATGATATTCAGCTGTTTATATCAAAGACAGACAATAAAGCCCGCCAGCAGGATGCGCATAGCATGTTATCACTACTTGAAAGTGCATCGGGTTATCAGCCCTATTTAATGGGCAGTATTATTGGGTTTGGCCACTACCATTATCACTATGACAGTGGTCGAGAAGGTGACTCTGCGGTTATCGCTTTTTCGCCGCGCAAACAAAATACAGTCGTTTATATCATGCCAGGCTTTGATGAGTATCATGATTTACTTGCTAAGCTTGGCAAACACAAATTGGGCAAATCTTGTCTGTATATCAATAAACTATCTGATGTAAACCTGAGTGTATTAACGAAAATTGCTGAGTTATCGGTTAAACACATGCAACAAAAATATCAATGTACAGCGAACTAAAATTACCAAAGCTACACAGATAAATGAATAGGAGATCCTGATGGCCAATGATGACGTTTTACAGATACTTGCTCAGTTTGAACTGGTGATAACCCATGAGTTTAACGCTGACAATTTAGCAAACGCAGATGGCGATAAGGTGTTGATGCAACATCATTTTGAACAAGAAATTCAAATGGCATTTGCTGAGTGGGACATCGACATTCAACTCGATAAAAATATTAAGCATACTAGTGCACAACACCACAGCTTTTTAGGCCGTTTACAGCGCGAATTTGATTTACAAGCAGATGATATAAAAGCAGATGAATCACCAAGCGATGATTTAATCACTAATGATTTGATGTTAAATCAGATGAAGTCAGATGTGGAACAATGTTGCGATATGATCCCCTATGAGACAACGCTAGTGTCGTTTAGGGTCTTGTAAATTATCGTTATTTTTATCACTGTGAAATCACCGCAAAGACCGATCAATCACAATACCTGACTATAAAATAAACAATTTAATTCGCTCTTGCCACCTTGCTGAGCACAATTTTTCATTTGTTATGTTTAGCCAAATACCTGCTTTTTGTGGAAAGCCCACGTTCTGGTATTGTTACTGACTCATTTTATACAATTGAGCAAAACGAATTTTATGATGAGGTTGCAGTTTTTTTTGTTGGGCTAACAATAACTCAGCGGTCGATACCGCGTCAGCTAATGCATTGTGGCTATTATACTCTGGTAAATTATAGCGCTCACGAGTGCTGGCAAGTGTCAGGTCTAAGTCAGGGTTATTAACCGCAACCGCCATGTGTTTTTCAATACTTAAGGTGTCAACCCACAGCAGTGGTAATGCCAAAAGATTAAAATTTCGCTCAAGGTATTTTTGTAGAAAATGCGCTTCAACCAAGCAGCCGTGCGCCACCAGGATTTTTCCTTTAGAGGCGGTAAATAATGCTTTGATTGCCTCATGGATAGACTCGCCTTCATCAAGCATTTGTGGGGTAATGTGATTAATGACTGCCGTAACGGGTTTAATTTGTGATTTTGAATTGATGTAGTGATGTTTGCACGATGCTAAATCAATGTGCGAGTTAATGATTTCAACCCAACCAATCGATAGGATTAAGTCATTATTAACATCTAGGCCTGTGGTTTCAAAGTCAAGCACCAAGTAGTCGAACGATTCTGCTGTATCATTTAGGGTTGGCAGTGTTTCCTGTAAATTGTCATTAATAAAGTCGGGAATGTTTTGTTTGAGCAAAAATTGCTGACGTTCGCGCATGATACGCATTAACGGGTGAAAGTAATGAATAATTGATTTCATTAACGACTCCCAAACCTGACTTTTGCCGCTTCTTGCAAGTCAGCAATAATCCTAAATGCATCTTTTAGATGTTTACGCTCAAAACTGCCAAAATGATTTGGATTAATGTTGTTATTGGGTTCATCGCCTTGTTTTAATGCCACTAATTGATGGTTAAACCTAAACGATAAAATGAATTTATACGCGCCGATGATATTTTTAAATGAGTCATCACTGAGTATGCCTTTTTCGTTAGCGGCTTTAAAACGCTCATCGGTTGCTGACAAATCACATTCAACTGCTAGCCCGTAAATTCGGGCAAGGTCGATGATCAAGTTAATGGCGTATTTTTTCACATCGAGTGTTTTCTTGTTTTCTCCTGACTTTTCTAGTACGAGTTTATTAAAAATCCCCAATGGTGGGTTGGTATTCACTGCATCCTTGACCAGTGTGCTTAAAAACTCACGATTATTTTTAATGTTGTTGTACAGTGCATTACGCAACTCTGTTTCGTAAGCTGCATTGCCATAGATGGTGCGAATTTCAAGAAAAACACTGATGTTAAGTAGGCATTCATACTCTGGGTTGGCGACCCATTTTTTATAATACGCTTTCCAAATCGATACAGATTGGCACCATTTAGATGTAGATGCCATGTAGTTACCAGAGCAAAGCGAATAATGGCAACTGGCTAAGCCATGAGTGACCAGATTAGCTAAATGTTTAAAATAAATTTTATCGCTGTCGGTAGCATTGTCCGCTAACACAATAGCGTTATCTTGATCTGACAACATATGCACTTCGTTGCGTGCATGAGAGCCCGCTACTATCCAAGAAAACTCACAAGGTGGCGGACCTAATTTATCAATAGCAATTTGAATTAAGCGCCGATTATAAGCGTCCATAATCATGGTCATTACTTTACCAATGGTTTCAGGAGCAACTTTTCCTTCAACCAGGGCTTCAAAAATGGCTTGTCTCTCAGGAGTAAAACTGGCTAAAACCGACGTGTTACCAGCATATTTGATCTTATCAATCAAAAATATGGCCTGCATTCGGTGGTTTTGAACCAGGTGTGTTGTAGTAAGTAACCCAATGACTTTATTGTCTTTTACAACGGGTAGGTTACGAATATTATGCTGCATCATTAAAGACGCGGCATGTAACACTAAATCGTCTGGTTTGATAATGTATGGCGATAACGTCATCACATCTTCAATGGGGCTGTTTACGTCAACGCCATCGGCAATGACACGCTTGGTCATGTCTCTGTCTGTTATTAGACCCACAATGTGGTTGTCTTTATAAATCACCGCGCAGGAGGTTCGCAGTACATTACGCATTTGATGGGCGACTTGTTGGATGCTCATATCAGCGGTAACTATCGCGATTCGCCCTGTGGCAATATCACCTACACGGCGTAAAAAAAGGCCTTTTTCTTTATTGGACCAAACAACATCCAAGGCTGATTTCAAACGAACCTGTGCCTGTGAGGCAAAATGTTCAGCAATATGTGGCGATTGTTTAAACAAAGTTTGTAATGCTGAGTGCGGAATTAAATACAGTAGGGTATTTTCAATTGCAGTGGCGTAATAACCATCATCATCATCAACGGCGGCATTAAGAAAAGTAAACCCAAATAAATCTTCTGGCCCTAAACGCGCTCTTAATACACCGTTGGTTTTACGTTGCTCCATTGATCCTGTGCGAACAATGTATAACGAGGTTTCTTTGTCATTTTCAGCTAAATCGACTGTTTCGCCTTTTGCGAGATAGCTAATTTTTACATGAGTACAGAGCTCTCTCAATTTTTCAGTTTCAATTTTATCAAAAGGATCGATTTGGCTAATAAAAAGCGAAATATTAGGTAAAAGTGACTGTGGCATAAATCGTCTCTTAATAGGTTAGCTGTTTATCCATCATAAGGTTAACAGTGGCAATCACACGCTAATTTGTATGATTTATTAATAGGGTGATTTTACTGCTGAGATGCTCGCCGTGAGGTTAAATACATTATGGATAATATATCGACACAGATTGAGATTATGTCGATATGTTGTTTTAAGATTAATTATATTGGTAATTTACTTTTAACGGCTTGCAAATGAGTCGATGAAGCTAAACGTGCTTTGTCACTATTACCAGCCATAATGGCACTGTAAATTTGACGGTGCTCTTCAATACAGGTGCTACCATCTGTTGATGAGTGATGTATAAAATTAGCAAACATGGTCGTTAAAATATTACCAAACGGCAGATAAAACACATTGCCTGTTGAGTTAAAAATCAAACTATGAAATTGAGTATCAACCGAGGTCCACTTTACTTGATCAAATACATCTGCGTTTGCGATATCGCACATTTGTTCAAATATTTCAGACAGTTTCATTCGTTGTTCTACGGTAGCATTACGCGCGGCGAGGGCACAGGCTTCAGGTTCAATAGCATTACGTAAACCCAAAAACTGAGAACAAAACTCGTCATTGTCCGAAATGCCATCCATCCACTCAATCAATTGTGAATCTAAGAAGTTCCAGTAAGCACGCTCAACAACTTTAGTGCCCACTTTTGGTCGAGATTTTAATAAACCTTTAGACGTTAATAGTTTAACGGCTTCACGCAACGCCGTACGGCTTACGCCAAATTGTTCACACAATTCAAGTTCACTCGGAATAATTGAATTTTGCGGTAATTGACCAGACAAGATCTTTCTTGCAATTTCACGAGCAACTTGGACATGTAAGCTACGTTTTGAACCGGCAATAGACTCGAAACCACTATTCATATCTATCTCAAATTTTATAAATACTATTTAAATACAAGTATACGCTTAAACAATGGCATCACCAAACAAGGTGAACATTGAAATGTGATATTGATTGTACTGTTTATCTAAAGAGTATTTGCGGTTGGGATCTGTATTGGCATGAGATTAATTACCATCTTGAACCAGACGAATAATCGACATTTCAATAATGGATAATGACCCTGCTTATGCAATTATTCATGTGTTGAATATCTTAACGTTGATGGGGCTTTTTGCTGCCAAATAGTAGACTGTTTTATCGACAGGTTAACCGTCATTTGATACGATTATTACGTGTTATTGTATGATTTAATGTATTGTGGTTTGTATTGTTCGATACAAAGGCTATTGCGATTGATGTTGCGGACATAACGTTATTGAACCATAAACATGAGATACAAACTCAAGTGCGGTTTAATTGATTGATGTATAAAATAAATCAATCAGGTTGTTGAGGTTTGGTCATTCACGTTAGGTCTGTTATTTATTGCTCTCCGATTGCCGTTACTCTTGTACTGAGTAAAAGCCATTTGGGTTTTTATATGATGTTATCCAGGATGCACAGTGTTATCTTCATTCATATCAAATAATTATATAAGAAAAAACATCGCCTTAGGTTGGCCATTAGCCCTTAATGCGTTATTAATGCAGTCGATGTTAATGATTGATACTTTGCTGGTAAGCCCACTAGGTGAAGTGTCATTAGCCGCAATGGGGATTGCGACAACCATAGTGTCGTTTATTCTTGGCATTCAAATGGCGCTGGCTAATGGTACCCAATTGGTCATGAGCCGTGCGGTGGGATCTGGTAGCCCATCTAAATTGTCTAATGCTTATTGGTCTGGGATGTTAATTAATCTCAGTGTCGCCATGGGCTTTTGGTTGCTACTGTCCTGGCTCGATCAAGACTTAATACGTTGGCTAACCGACAATAAAACCTTATATATTGAAATTGGCGCCTACCTAGATATTGCCAAATACCTTGTGTTATTCACCGCAATTACTCAAGTGATCACCGCCATGTTTAACGCGATAGGCAGCAGTAAAACACCATTTAAAAGCTATTTGATTGAGCTGCCCATCAATGCCATTGCGTCATATTTATTAATTCATGGATTTAACGAGTGGCAAGGCCTCGGGGTTATTGGCGCTGCGATTGGCAGTGTTATTGCCATTAGTTTACGAATGGTGTTTCTTACAGCCTGTTTAAAATATAAACCTGAATTAACCCTGAGTTTTACCAGTCAATTTAGTGTGTTTGTAAACAACATGAGATTGCATTTTATTGAGATTTTCCCTGTGGCGGCAAACGTGACGATGTTATCGATTGGGGCGACAATTTATCAATTATTGTATTCACAGCTTTCAATTAATGCTTATGCAGCGATCACTGTTTTAATGCCCTGGATAAGGGGCGGTACACAGTTTATTACGTCATGGGCCCACGCCTCAGCCATTACTATCAGTCAGGCTATTGGGTCTAAAAAACTCGACAATTTAACTGCCGATGTTGATATCAGTATTATTATGGCGGTGGCTTTATCGGTAATCTCATGTGCATTATTCTGGGGCTTGAGTTTTGTTATTGCAGATATTTATCCAGGGTTGGATCCTGAAACCTATTTAGCCCTCACCACCATTGCACCGCTTTATATATTGTTGCCGTTTATTCGAGGCTATAACACAGTGCATGGTCATATATTACGTGCATTAGGTAAAACGACAGCGGTATTCAAAATTAACTTTACTGGTCAATGGCTAATCTCTATTCCGCTTTGTGGGGGGCTTATTTTTTATTTTGACGCATCTATTTTTTGGGCTTTTGCCGTGATGCCATTTGAAGAAGCGGTTAAAGCATTACCGTTTAGACATTTGGCAAGAAAAACCTTAAAAGAGTTTGACCATACACAAGCTGATAAATTGATTTGATAAAGGTTTAATCACAGCTAATTAATAGACTTTATTTCAGGGTAAAACAAAGCAATGGAAAGCTTTTTACAACTCAATTACAATGCGAAATCTTGGTATATAAACTCTTTGCCTGTGCGATATTTAAAGGTTAACTTGAATTGAAATCAACCATCATTTTCATTGTTGTCAGTGCTATGTTGTTAGCGGGTTGCCAAACTGCAACCTTAAGTGATATCCAACCAACAACGTTAGTCAATAATAAGGCCCACTCAAAACCGATTAAAGTCCCGAGAGCATTGGCCAGGCTACAAAGTAAACAAGCTGATGATGTATGGCAGCGGATCCGTATGCAAATGGATATGCCCATACCAGATGAGTTTTTAGTCAATAAATACCGCGACTGGTATATTAATCACCCTCAGCACCTGGAGCAAATATCACAGCGTGCTAGACCGTTTTTATACTTAATTGTTGAAGAGTTTGATCATCGAGATTTACCGATAGAAATCGCCTTGTTACCCATTGTTGAAAGTTCATTTAATCCATTAGCATATTCAAAAGCTGACGCTTCAGGTTTGTGGCAATTTACTTTACCTATGGCCAGCCATTTTGGCTTAAATATGAATTGGTGGTACGACGGCCGTAAAGATGTGCCCGCAGCAACATCTGCAGCATTAGACATGCTTGAGTATTTATATCAAAAAACCGACAACTGGCATTACGCTTTAGCGGCTTACAATGCGGGAGAAGGGCGGTTAAACCAAGCAATTAAATACAATCAAGAGCGCGGTTTAAGCACAGACTTTTGGGCATTAAATTTACCAACAGAAACTAAACAATATGTACCGCAATTACTGGCGATTGCTGATGTCATAAAAAATGCTGAAGTATACGGTATTAACCTAAAACCTATTCCCAATAAACCTTTTGTTGAGGTGATTGATGTAGGAAGTCAAATCGATTTAGCCGTCGCGGCAAAACTGGCTAAGATGCACGTTTCACGCCTGCAAAAGCTTAATCCGGGTTTTAATCGCTGGGCAACTTCTCCACATGGACCGCATCAACTTGTTGTACCGGTAAGTAAAGCGCATAAATTTAAACAGGCCCTAGCCAATACCGACGTTGCGGAGCGAATGCAGTGGTATAAATACATTATTCAGCCGGGTGACAATATTGGCATTATTGCAAAGCGTCACCAGACTACCGTGGCCAAGATAAAACAAATGAATGACATGAACGGCGATAAAATAATTGCGGGTGATTTTTTATATATGCCACATACATCTTCACAAGTCATTTTAGATGTTGAGCTTGCGGCCACACAATCCGCGCGCCCTATAATCAGCCAACCTAGTCCGGCTAAAGCCACAACTAAATCAACGGCTAAACCAATGTCTCTAGCTATTGTATCGCCAACAGCAGATCACAGAGTAAAATACGGTGACACACTGTGGAGTATCGCTAAAGTGTATAACGTCAGTGTTGAGCAAATTATTTACTGGAATAATATGGCTCACAAAGACAAACTGAGCGTTGGCAAAAAACTTAAGTTTTATCAGGTTATCAGCCATAAGCAGTCGTAAAGTTTGTCACTTACACGCGTTATGAATACATCTATGTTATTCGTTGAGCCATAAACTGCGCGCTTGATCTCACCTAGGCTTATTAATGTAAAAAAAACATACCCTACAGCATACTTTTCTAATATGTTGATGTAAGTTAAATAGATGAATGTATTTGTGTATAAATGGATACATCTAACGTTAAAATAGTGAGGCATTATAGAGATGTTGAAATTGCATGTTATACCTTTTTCTGTACTTGCTGGATTGCTCGTCAGCGCTTCGACTCATGCAGAAGAAGCCAATTCATTAGATCTCAGTTTACAAGAATTGATGAACGTAGAAGTCACATCGGTTTCAAAGCAAAAACAGCCTTTATCCAATTCTCCCGCCGCTATTTATGTTCTTACCAACGAAGCCATCCGTCAGTCTGGCGCGACATCCATCCCTCAAGCTCTGCGTGATGTACCCGGCTTACATGTTGCACAATTGGACTCACAAAAGTGGGCTGTGAGTAGCCGCGGCTTTAATGGTCGTTACAATAACAAACTCCTAGTGATGATAGACGGAAGAACCCTTTATTCGCCAGCCTTTTCAGGCGTGTATTGGGAAGTACAAGATGTATTGATGGCTGATGTTGAGCGCATTGAAGTGATCCGCGGTCCAAGCGCTGCCTTATGGGGAGCTAATGCGGTTAATGGTGTTATTAACATTATCACTAAACACAGTGCAGATACGTTAGGAGGCTATGCTGAGCTTGGTGCGGGGGATTATGAACAAGGTTTTATCGGTGCACGATACGGCACTAAGCTGTCAGACAATACGACCTCGAGAATGTATATAAAAGGCAATACTCGTGACTCTTTAGACCATAACCCAGACGATCTCGACAGTTCACTGATTGATGCTGCTGCGACCGTCGATAAAAATAATGATTGGCGCCATTTACAATTAGGTGGCCGAGTTGATATTCAACTTGAAAACGACACGAGCCTGACCTTAAGCAGTGACTTTTATACAACCAAAATGAACCAAGCATCTAATGTCGCCACGATGGATTCACCAGTATACCGTGAGTTTTATTCAGAAGAGGTTGAGAGCGAAGGTTTTAATTTATTATCTCGTTACACTAAAGCGTTATCGGCAACCTCAGAATACACGCTGCAAACCTATTATGACTTTGCTGACAGAGACGAAGAAATTTATCGTTTACGCACCAATACTGTTGATATTGATTTTCAGCATCAGCTCATCGTTGGTCAAGATCATAATATCGTTTGGGGCTTAGGTTATCGATATATAAACGATGACATAAGTGCAAGTTCAATTTTGACCAGTTCAGAACCCGATTCAACACAAACGCATTTATGGAGTGCATTTGTAAGCGACGAAATTACCATTTTAGACGATGCACTTTGGTTAACGTTAGCCTCACGGTTTGAGCACAATGATTATACCGGGTTTGAAGTTCAGCCCAATATCAGGTTAATGTGGCAAGTTGATAGCAAAAACAGTGTATGGACTTCAATTGCCCGAGCAGTAAGAACGCCGTCTCGTGTAGAAAATAATTTAATCGTAAATGCACTTAATATTGCCCCTTCGGAAGTATCGCCACTGGTTAAAGTATTTGTTGCTGGCAATGATGATTATCAATCGGAAGAGATTGTCTCTTATGAAGTAGGTTACCGCTTTGTACCCGCTAAAAAATGGTCTTTTGACACGACATTTTTCTTTAATGCTTACGATAAATTACGCAGTACCTCTGATGGCACAACTGATTTTAGTGCTTTTCCGAATTACCTTTCACAATACACTGCTTTTGAAAATCAATATGATGGTTACAACTATGGCGCCGAATTATCGTCAATGTGGGCTGTAACTGATTTACTGCAATTACGCATTAACTACAGTTATATTCAAAACGAATTTGGTGATATTTTAGGCCAGAACACTCAAGCACCCCAAAATATGGTGTCAACGATGGTTGATTGGAACATGACCGAAAACATTGACGTGAATATTGTATGGCGTTTCATTGATAATACAGAGTTACTCACCGGTAATGGTTCTAGCTTTAAAACTATTGATGGCTATAAAGGCGTTGATATTGGTATTCACTGGGCGGCAACTCCTGATTTGATGTTATCTGCTTTCGGTAAAAATCTATTTTATTCTTCACACCTTGAATATGAAGCCGAAAGCATTTTGCTGCCATACCAAGTCGGCCCAAGCTATTTTGTTAAAGCTAGCGTTAACTTTTAAGCTAATTGATGAAAAAAGTAACGATTTATAGGCAATTAATTTATGGATTAATGGTTATATTTGGCCTGTTTTCAGGCTCATCTATGGCAGAAGACGCTTTTGAGTTAAAGGCGGCTTTTACCTATAACTTCGCTAAATTTACACAATGGCCACAAGCACGGATTGAACAGCAGTCAACTTGGAAAATATGCTTTATTGGTAAGCAATATCGCGACAGCTTTATGGCACTTTCAACAAAGAAAATAGACAATCAATCTATCTCACCTATAGAGTTAACAGAAACTAATCAAGTCGATCATTGTGATGCCATATTCATTGATAGCAATTACCGTGAATTAACCCGCCGTTTATTTTTAGCCGTTAACGATAAGGCCATCTTAACGGTGTCTGATATATCAGGCTTTAGTGCACAAGGCGGCATGATTGAAATTATTGAACAAGACCAGCGTTTATATTTCAAAGTAAATCAGCAGGCATTAGAAAAGGCGGGCTTAACCATAAGCTCGCAAGTGTTGAAATTAGCTGTTGAGGTTAAACGATGAAAATGAATAACTTTTTTTCGATTAGGACAAAGCTGATATTTTCAATGTTGGCTATCGCACTCATTGTCATTACCATTATCTCCACATCGTTAATTAATCAACAGTATGAAAATACCCAGCAAAAAGCCCAACAAAATCTCACGGTATTAAGTGACATTGTCGCCAGTAATAGCCTTGCCGCAGTGATTTTTAATGATCCCATATCGGCACAAAAAACCTTGTCAGCATTGATAGCTCAGCCAGATATTATTAGTGCCATGATTTACAATGCGACAGGAGAGGTTTTTGCGGCTTACCACGGGAAAAAGACCGCCGACAAATCAACATTGCAGGCGATGAATAGCGTCACGGAAATTAAACAAAAACAAATCCGTCTCGATTCTGTTGGCGTACATTCATATACCCCGTTGTTTTCTGAAGAGGAGTATTTAGGTGTGTTATATATCACCGACAACATGAATACCTTGTCAAAACAACTGGACGAATACTTACTATTGGTATTTACAACTGGCGTATCTGCTTTTTTTGCAAGTATATTGGTGATGTTATGGTTACAATCCTTGTTCACCAAACCACTCAATACCTTATTGTCGGTAATTGAACAAATATCCAATAAAAAAGATTACTCGCAACGTGTTCATATTGACTCAAATGATGAGTTTTCAAAAATAGCCGACAGTTTTAATGTGATGATCGCCGAAGTTGATGCCCGAGGGCAGCAGCTTGAAACGATTAATCACGAATTAGAAAATAGGGTGATAGACCGTACATTTGAATTACAGCAAACACTTGAAATTGCAAAAAATGCCAACCTAGCTAAGTCAGAGTTTCTAGCGGTAATGAGCCATGAAATCAGAACCCCACTAAATGGCATTATTGGTTTTTCTGATTTATTGAACTCGTTTGAGCTTGATCAAGATGTATCCAATACCGTGCAATTAATTAATGAGTCTGCACATACTTTATTATTGCTGTTAAACGAAGTGTTAGATTTTTCTAAAATTGATGCTAATAAGGTAGATTTA
This sequence comes from Shewanella algicola, assembly GCF_014648035.1. Classification (GTDB taxonomy): domain Bacteria; phylum Pseudomonadota; class Gammaproteobacteria; order Enterobacterales; family Shewanellaceae; genus Shewanella; species Shewanella algicola. Next base: position 34,177 of record NZ_BMQI01000023.1, read on the forward strand.
GACATACATGAGTTCAATTTATACGAACTAGTGAATTCAACATGTAAATCTCATCAGGCGGTTGCAGAAAGGAAACACTTGATATTTGATGTCGATATTCCGCCATTATCTCAAGATGTTTTTTTAGGTGACTCCGTTAGAATAAGGCAAATTCTTAATAACTTTCTATCAAATGCACTTAAATTTACTCGCCAGGGTGGGGTTATGATAAAAGTGCGCCAACATATTGAAAGCTCGGACACTTTTATTACGTTTACGGTTAAAGATACCGGAATGGGAATCGCCTCCAACAAGTTAGAGTCCATTTTCACCCCTTTTACACAAGCCGATAACTCTATTACCAGAGAGTACGGTGGCACCGGATTGGGCTTAGCTATTTGCCAACAACTGATAGAATTAATGAACGGTCGCTATGGGGTCGATAGTACTCCCAACATTGGCAGTACTTTTTGGTTTAGCATACCGTTAGTGCCAGGCCATTGTACTGTTCAAAATAAACATGAAGAAGTTGTCTCGCTTGAACATCATGATGCAGAGTACCGTAAAGCGTCAGCGTTAGTTGCAGAGGATAATGTTGTTAACCAATTGGTGGTTAAACGTTTATTAGAATCATTAGGACACTCCTGCGTTATAGTGTCAAATGGAATGGAAGCCATTGCTGCAGCGAGTGAGCAAAAATTTGATGTGATATTTATGGATTATCATATGCCAATAGTGGACGGTATTGATGCCACCGAAACCATCAGTAATTTGGGGCCAACTAACATTAATCATACCACCCCAATCATCGCGCTAACCGCAGATATTCAACCCAATGTTAAGCGTCGTTTTAGAGAGGCAGGCGCTAAAGATACCTTACTAAAACCCTTTACTCGTCAAAACCTCACTGAATGCTTTAATAAATGGGTATTTGATGAAAAACAATCACCAAACAGCCTCAAAGACGATACTGATGAGCCACCAATATTCTCCGATGGTCCCTTAAATGACATTATTGAGATATCACCTGATGACTCAAAGGAGCTTGTACAAAATATTGTCGATATTTATTTGCAAACGACGCCCAATCTAATAAATCAAATCTTGACAGGCGTCACTCATAAGGACACTGACAGAGTATTTAAAGCGGCCCATTCACTTAAATCTAGCTCAGCAAATTTAGGCACTATGAAAATGCAAAGCCTGGCCAGTAAAATTGAACGTTGTGTTCGAAATGAGCAATTAGATGATGTTGACGATATAGTTGACACATTAATGAGTGTATTTGAACAAAGTAAGCAAGCCTTATTGCTTAAGCTAAAGGAACTCTCTTAATGACATTATCTAAAGCACATGATGTTATTTTGTTAGTGGATGATGATCCCGTTATCCGTATTCTAATGCGTAAAGCATTAACATCGTCCGTTGAATTGATTATCGAAGCGAGCAATGGCGAAGAGGCCATTGAACTGTTTAAACGCTATTCTCCGGACCTTATATTGCTTGATGTATCAATGGACAATATGGATGGTTTTGAGTGTTGTTCAATCATTCGCGCGTTACCAGAAGGTGACAACGTGGCCATTATTATGGTCACAGCATTAGATCAACCGCAAGATATACAAAAAGCGTTTAATGTAGGTGCCACAGACTTTATGACAAAACCGGTAAAGTGGCCATTACTCAGTCATCGTATACAGTATGTTCTCAAAGCCAATAAAACCATTAAAGAACTCACCAAAAGTAAAAACAAACTGGCCAAGGCACAAAGTATTGCTCACCTAGGCTCATGGGAATGGGACTTTAAAACCGAGTCGTTAGATTGTTCGGATGAAGTTTATCGCATAGTAGGCATTGCTCCACACCAAGCTCAAATGACACTGAGTTACCTCATAGAGGTTGTTCACCCTGACGACAGAGACTTTGTAAGATCAACTGTACTAAATGCCCTACAAACCAAACAACCATACGATATTGAATACCGAGTGTTAAACACATCTGGAGAGGTGATAACCGTTCATGACGTCACCGATATCACATTTGATTTCGGTGAGCCTAAGCTTAACGGTACCTTACACGACATCACCACTCGAAAAAAAACAGAACAAGAAATAAGCTATTACGCGTTTTATGACACATTAACTGACTTGCCAAATCGCCGTAAATTTTTAATGCAATTAGACTCAGCGATTGCAAATGCACAACGTCATGCCAATAAATTAGCGTTATTATTTATCGACTTAGATTCTTTCAAAAAAATAAATGATACATTAGGCCATAAAGCAGGCGACGAGTTATTGTGCCAAGCGGCTCAGCGGATAAAAGATTCAATCAGGGACTCAGACAACTTAGCTGTAGGGGAGCTAACGAAGTTTAATGAACAGCATATCGGCCGGCTTGGTGGTGACGAATTCACCCTAATTTTGTCAGACCTAACCGATTTTGACAGCGTTGCGAACATTGCACAGCGGATAATTGATTCACTGTCTAAACCATATTTTATTCAAGGAATTAAATCATTTATTTCCGCCAGTATTGGTATTTCATTTTACCCAGACGACGGTATAACGGCGGATATATTACTACAGCATGCTGACACCGCCATGTATGAAGTTAAAAACAACGGTAAAAATAGTTATCAGTTATTTTCACATGAAAAACATCAATCACTCATGGCACGACTTAAAACAGAAGCTGAACTGCGCGAGGCAATACAATGTGGCGATCAATTAGAGTTGTATTATCAACCTCAATATAATGTCATTACCTCACAAGCTGTTGGCTACGAGGCACTATTACGCTGGAACCATCCAACTAAAGGTATCTTGTCTCCAATTGATTTTATGGCCGTTGCTGAAAACAGTGGTTTAATTATTGAAATAGGTAAGTGGGTGTTAGTTGAAGCCTGTACACAAGCCAAAATGTTGCAAGATAAACACATTGATTTTAAGCGAATGGCTGTCAATCTATCTGCTTTACAATTTAACGATGAAAATATTTATGATTATGTAAAGTTTGCTATCGATCACACTCAAGTTTCACCACATTTACTTGAGTTAGAAATTACCGAATCTGCGATTATCCGAAATGTTGATGACGCGATCGCATTATTAGTTAAATTAAAAGACTTAGGCGTTAAACTTGCCATTGATGATTTCGGTACCGGTTACTCGTCATTAAATTATTTAAGAAACTTCCCAATAGATACCTTAAAAATAGATAAATCGTTTGTCGATGAGATAGTCACAAACCCAAAAGATGCCGCAATAGCACGAACTATCATTCAATTAGCAATGAACCTAGAGCTCAGTACCATTGCGGAAGGGGTTGAACAAACCGAACAGTTTGAAATTCTCAAAAGCCTTGGTTGTAATGACATACAAGGATACCTGTACAGCAAAGCATTACCTGCTAAAAAGTTATGGGAAAAGTAAGTTTTAGTTTCAGCGTTACATTATTAGAATATGACCAATGATAATTTTTCTGTTATCTCGAGTAAGATATTAAGCTATTTTACTTATAGACCAAATCTAATTAAGTTTTCAATATAAGCTTTTGCGATAGGTTCAAATCCTGGCGTTTGTGCTAGTTTGCGATAACAGGCTTTTGCTTCTGGCCATTGCTGGGCTAACCAGTAATTTTGCCCCATCAGTAATAATGCTTTCCCTTGTTGTTGATTACGCTTTTGTCGGGCGTATTTAATGTCTTTAGCCGTACCAAGTTTCAGTGCTTGTTTGCCTACTTTTTTCCATGCGTTTATTGCCTTATTATTTTGTTTTAATGCGGCAAATAATTGTCCTTGAAGTAAATAAAAATCGTCAAATAAAATGGAATTCAATTTGCTATCAATAATAAACGATTGCATAAAGTCTAATGCCTGCTGATATTGACCGGAAAGCCATGCATACTGGGCACAAGTATAATCTTGTGTGGTAAAGGCTTGTCGGTTTTGTTGTGATTGAGATAAGCATTCGGCGGCAAAGTTATAGGCTTTCAGATTACCTAATAAGTTAACATTTACGGGTGTTTTTTCATCATTAACCAGCCGTGCGATATCTATCGCGACAGCTGCTGCCATTGGATTATCTAATCCCATTTCACTTTGAGCTAAAATTTGCCAAGCGGCTAGATTATCTGGTGCACTTTTTAACCACTGTTGTGCACTGCTTTTAGCTCCTTGCCAATGTTCCAAAGCTAATTGACTATAGCTAATCAGTGGCCACCAATGCTGCTTTACTGGCGAAACTAATAGCTGGTCGATAACTGCTTGGTATTGTGCTAACTGATAATGCGCATAACCGATAATGTAACGAGCTTGCACGAGTAAAACTTGATCGTTATTTGATACCAGTAATGGGGTTAATATATCAATAACCATTTGATACTGATTAGATTTTAGTAATGAATCCGCTAAGTTCATGGCTAAATTAATATCATTAGGGTAAAGCTTGTATCCTCGTGTCCAACAACTTAAAGCTTCTGTTTGCTTTTCAGTGTCAGTCAAGAGTTTGCAGCCATATTTAAACACGGTTGGATGGGGTTTTTGTTGTTCAAATAACGGCTGAATTAACTGCAAAGCTGCAGCATAATTTTCTTTTTCGAGTAATTGATTCACTTTATAAAGTTTGTTCGACTCAAAATGACTGAGCTCGCGAGATTGTGCATTAACACCAACTAGTAACAACAATATAAAGGCGATAAGGGTAAGGTGCTTCATTTTAAGTTAATTGACCTTAAAGTTAATGGGAACATCAACAAAAACCTTAACGGCCTCGCCAGATAATATTGCCGGTTTAAAGCGCCATTTTCGTGCGGCTTGGGTGGCAGAATCATCAAATACTTTTGCAGGATTTGACTCTACCACATTCACTTGGCTTACCAAGCCATTCGCTTCAACTATCAGTCGTAATAGTACTCTGCCGCCGTCTTTGTATTTTCGTCCTGCAATGGGCATTTGTGGTTGAATATATTTTAGTAATTCAGGCGGTTGATCGACATCTTTTATGCCCATCGTCATAGGCCCAAGGCTGGGTAGGGGAGTACTCTCCATTGACGGCGCGGTAAAAACGGGTTGCTGTATTGGCGTGTCAGCGACATTAGCCATAGTGGGTAAATTCATGGTGAGTGGCGGAGCGACTTTTGCCGTGGTATGGGTTAATTCCACCGTTTCTATTTTCGGTGATTTGGGCTGTTCGATTTCAGGTAACACCATTTCTAAAGTGGCAGGTTTATTATCTATTAATCGTTGCGAAGGTTTGTGATTTAAAGCGTTGGGCAGATAAAAGCACAGCAAAATGGTGAGTCCAATTGATAATAATAATCGGACACTCACCATCGCTATTTTATAATGTGGCTTTTGTTTCATTAGTCACTCTCGGACGCAACAGAACTAAAGCTTATTCCGGCTTTTTTGGCTATGTCGAGTACTTTTATTGTCACCCCTGTAGGACAATTAGTATCCGCAACAATCAATAATTTTATTTTGGGTGTTTGGGTAACAATTTGTTGTAATTTACCGGGTAAATAATAGATATCTATTTCTTTAGATTCGAAGTACACCCTTCCAGTGGTATCTAATGTCACTATGATGGGGCTACCCTCAACTCGGGATGCTGTACTGGCATATGGACGGTGTATTTCAACGGCAGACTGTTGCACAAAATTGGTCGATACAATAAAGAAAATGAGCAGGATGAATACCACATCAAGCATGGGAGTCATATTGATCTCAGGATCTTTATCTTGTCTAAAGCGATCACTCAGCATGGTAACTTCTTACAAGATCGACATCTTGAATTTTGTTCAATTTTCTTTGCCAGAAAAACGCCAATAATGCCCCGCTTAACCCAATAAAAAGGCCAGTTTGAGTCGTGACCATTGCCATGGATATCCCTGCTGAAATGATCGCCGGATCATGAAAACCGTAGTTCGCACCCGCAGTAAACATGGCGATCATACCACTAACGGTACCGAGTAAACCTAATAACGGTGCAACCATAGATAACAATTTTACGCCTTGAAGATCAAAATGTTGTTGTTGATAAGCTTGTCTTAAAGCTATCGAATCAAGTCGATGATTAAGCCAGTCCGGACAAGTTTGCGTTGTCGTGCGGGTATAAGATAAATCATATGACTTGAATACAATTTGACTTGCCAGCCATAACATCCACAAACAACAACCAAAAAGTGGCCACATGATGATTCCGCCAACGTCAATAAATGCGAGCAGTGAATGTTCAAACTGGCTAATAGAATAAATAATATTATCGATTGTCATGTTTATCACCAGATTCAATAAACAATGCTAGTAATAGCGCCGCTTGTTGTTCCATATTCAAGCTAAGGGCTTGTGCGCGGCGTTTTAATGGGTAATGAAGTAATAGTAACGGTAGTGCAACCAGTAAACCTGCCTGAGTTGTGATTAATGCTTTACTAATGCCTTGTGATAATAATTTAGGATCGCTATTTCCAAATTCGGTCAGTGATTGGAAAGTTTCAATCATACCCGATACCGTACCAAGTAAGCCTAACATAGGCGCCATAGCCGCCAGTAAAGCGATAAAGCCTAACCCTCGTTCAAATTTAGACATCTGTTTCAGCATGAGTTGCTTCAGTCTGAGGTCCATCGATTCAACACTTGAATCGATGGCCATAGCGTTTGCGAGTACCGATGCCGCAGGGGTGCGCGAGGCTTCTAACAATTGTTGTTTTATCAAGCTTAAATCAGTATTTTCTACGTTATCTTCATTGACTGAATTATCTTCGTTGGCTGAGTTATCTTCGTTGGCTAAATGGGTTAACGGTCGCCATCTAAACAATACAATGGCTCGCCATAAAGCAATGATGACACCAATTAAAGCTAAAATTAGGATAGGCCATAACACTTCTCCGCCCTTTTTTACCCAATCAATAACGGTTTGTTTATCAGCCAAACTTGGTAGCATCCGCCCTTGGCTTAAATCGAGCGGCAATAATTGCGATTGATTATTTAACCACTGATTGATGTTGTGACTTATTGTCGAATTATTGGGGGCTATTGCCGTGGGTAATTTATCGGTAAACATAATGAATTTTGGTGTTTTTGTGGCAGTAACCGCCATTAACCCACCAATAACGCTGAGTTTTTCGTCACTTACGTGGCCATCTTCAAAGCTAATAGGCGTATTAGTTTTTGCGACTTCAGCGGTCATTTTCATATCATCAACAGCATAAGTGACTAATTCATTTAAGCGGGCTAAGTTTGGAAAGCCAAGATGGGATTGGGCTTTTTCCAATGACTGCCGTCTTTGCGGCTCAATTAGCTGAGTCGGACTCTGTTGCCATTGTTGCGATAGGCTGCGGATCGTTTTTTGATATGCTCCTTGGACTAGCTTCATATCATCAACAATACTTTGATAATCGTTGGTTAAGGTATTTTTTTGCGCGCTTAATGTGGCTATTTTTTGATTAATAGCCGCGAGCTTTTGTTTTTTATCACTTAAGCGCTGGTCTAAACCTTGTTGATTACTTTTTACGTCAGATATTTCTTGTTTAAGTCGGCCACGCCATTGCTGATTTTGTTGATTGAGCGCTTTTGCGTGAGTGTCCACTGCCTGATCAATTTGGCTGTATTTATCACTTTGCGGTATGATTTCTTCTTTTTCTAATGCCACAGCATTTGGCACACTGATTAAGATTGTGAGGCTCAGGAGTAAAATAATTAATATTGCTTTCATTATCTTTGCACTCCCAATGGAACATTGACGATTTCAGCAATTTGCTTGTTCATGGTAATGGCCATTGCCAATCTTAAATCGCCTTGTTCGTTGATTGGTATGCTATTCCATTGGCGAGTTTTGCGATCAAACCAGCCAAATTGTTGTTCATCTGGGGTCATGTAAAACCAAGCTAAGCGACCTAAAAGTAACAAGTTAACTTGCATCGGTTTTTCATCTATTACGATCACATCTTGGTTTACTTGTTGACCATATCCATAAGCCACTTCAATACTGATAACTTCCAATAAACGTCTAAAACGTTCTGCTAATGGCAATTCACTTTTATCCATTGCGCTACGTAAAAACGCTAAACGTCGTTTACGTTCATCAAAATCAAACGGTAAATCAGAAAATACTTGTTGCTCTAACATGGCATACCAAACCTCTAATTGAGGCTCAAGTTGCTGCTTTAGCACATTAATTGTATCAATATCTTGTTGTAACTGAACGACTTCTGCTTGTAGAGACTGTAAGTTTTTTTGTTTTTTTTGCAGTTGGTATTCAGTCCAATAGAGTTCGCCTAAGCTTTGCTGTTGCTCAGATAAAGCATGCATTTTTTGTTGCTGCCAATCAGCAGCTTCTTGCCCTAATTGAACCGATTGTTGTATCGGCTGTTGTATTTTTTCTGCCCATTGTTCGGCTAAAGCATCAACGGAAAATTGTTCGTTTACCTGTTTAGTGTCACTCTCCATTGTTAAATTGCTAAGTAATAATAAGCAGCAGGGTAATACAGCATTTAGTGTCATTCGACTTGTCATCATCGAGTTCCTTTTTTATATGAACGGCGCCAAAACACAAATCCTTGAATGAATAGGCTTAATAGTAATAATCCATAACAAGCAAAAAAGTAGTTTACTAACGGGTTATGAACGGCAACCACTTTGACATGCACCCCAAGATTATCCTTTTGATAAGGGATACTAAAATCGGTCACAGTGAGGTATAAATCATCTACTCTAAACTGGCGCATAAATTCAGCGTCACCACTGACTTTTTTATGGCCATCATCAACAATAAAATGAGCCTTATTTTTACGTGGATCAAATTCTGCTACGCTGCGACGAGTAATTCTGCCAGCAGGACTTTTGCCTGTTTCATCTTCTTTAATAAGTGAAATATCATCTTGATAATCCACATTGGTCAGTTGTATTTGATAATGGCCACTGGAGAAATGTTGGCCTTGATGCAACACCGCGCTATCGTGTCCATGAATAAACACCAAATCGATGCCATGAAATAAAAAAACCAGTAGGGTGAGAACATGTATGGGTAGCATCATTATCCGTGGGCTATGCCAACGCTTTCGACGCCAAGTTGGCCATAAATCGCGCCAAGAACACAAAGCCGTATTCATACCTAATAACACCATTAATCCGACTAACCCAATGAGCCACACCGCAACCACTGGGGCCGTTGCTAAAGGTTGTAACCACTGAGACATGGGGAAATCATTTAAAAGTTTAAATACTTGTCTTGATGCTTCATGCTCACTAACGGCCATACCTGCAGCAAACCATAGAGAAACAAGGACTAATAAGACAAATGCTAAGCGCATTGAAAATAACCAGTTCATCTTCATATTAATCGATATCCCAACATCAGTAAGCTAATAAAACCTAATACAACCGCCTTTCCCATACACAGTGCGCTGACATTGGAAAACCACGCTTTAGGGATGTGAAATACCAAAATAAACAACAGGTAAGTTAATGCCGATAAGAAAAAGTGGCCGCTCCAGCTCCAACTGCGCCCCCAGCCGATAAATGCCCAATAACTTCCCGCAATCTCACCGCCTAAATAAGCAGTTCCTGCAAATAAACTTAATAGGTGGCTATGGCTTTCTAAATTGGCCTCACTGCGTAAAGCTTGTATTAAATAACCTAAACATGCCGCAATGGCTAAACCCAAGGCTAATGGCCGTGATAAGAAAAATAATTGTGCCCAAATGGAGGTTAGCATGGCGCCACTATCTTTAGGCTGAGTAAGCATTTGACTGTACATCAACATTGCAATTGCCAGCGCACATAAGATAAACACATAATTTATTTGCGCACGGTTTTGTAAACTTAAGAAAATCACCGACAGCATACATATCAAGGCTGTGGCGACTAAATAAACTATTTCACTGCTAGCAGGAAATAGCAGACTATTGGCATTAATGAGGGTTAATATAAATATTGCTAAACCAAGCAAAGCAACATTAGCTAATCGCACCGATAATCTTGTTTTGCTCGTGGTTGCAATAGACCTTAAACTTGTTTCACTCATGTTATTTATTCTCTTATTAACGCTTGTTATTAAGTCTGGGTATATTCCTGATTATTCTTCGCAAATCGTATTAGTTTTTCCAATACATCAATGTCTGTAATATTGATGACTTGAGGATGATGTAAAGACCAATGTCGGCAAACTTGGCTGACTAAATTGGGCCTAACGACCCAAATATGCCGACTTCCCGGCATGGCTAACAATGGTGCTATTTGATGACCAAATCCATGTCCGTTTAGCTCCATTGGGCCTATTTCATCGATAATACAGACCGTTTTTGTGTGGATGTCTTTTGGCGATAATGCCTTAATACCTAATGCCATACCTTGTTCTGTAAAATAAAATCGAGTCTTGGTTTTTTTATCCAATACGCCAGTACGGTGGCCGAACAAGCAGCGTTCATTTGTTGCAATATCGACAATGTCGCTACTGAACCTTTGGCCGTCTTTCATCTCCCCAGGGCAGAGTATTCCCGCCAGAGGAATGCCGTCTTTGTGACATTGCTGAATCAATTCGGTAAGCAGTGTTGTTTTGCCGCTGCCGCTTTCGCCAGTAATAATCACCACCTTGCTTGGGGCTTGCCCTAATACATTTTGGGGAATAAAAAACTCTGTCTGAGCGACTTGGTAGCTAGTGGCAGGGATGCCATAAAGGCGACTAATATTTTCACTGGTCATCACCACATCTCGCTCACCATAATTAAGCACTTTGCCATCTTCTAGCAGCAGTACCTTATCCGCGTAAAGTTGGGCCAAATTGGGGTCATGTAAAATGGCGATAACGGCAGTATTTAATTCAATACAGCTGCGCTTAACTTGAGATAACACTTGATAACGATGACGAAAATCAAGGTGGTTTGTGGGTTCATCAAGTAGCAGTAAACGGTTACTTTGAAATAATGCTCTGGCTAATAAAACTAACTGCCGCTCGCCACCAGATAAGCGGTTGTAATCACTTTGAGCCAACCCGCCAACATCTAATAATTGCATAATGCTTTTTGCATCAATCACATCTTGCTCTGATGGTGATTCGAAAGTGGAAATAAAGGGTGTTCGCCCCATTACCACCATTTCTAAAGCGGTAAAAGCAAATGCAGTTTCTTGTTGCTGAGGCACCAATGCCATTTGCATGGCGATGTCAGCACGAGACATATCACTTAATGGACGTTGATTTAACAATATAGAGCCATTACTTGGGCGAGTTAAACCGCATAAGCAGTTCATCAATGTGGTTTTACCGGCACCATTTGCGCCTAAAATAGCTAAAAACTCACCGGGTTTTAACTCAAAACTGACATTGTCTAATAAAAGTTTATCGCCAATAGCAAAGCTAATATCAAATACCTTGAGCATTAGTAAGAGCCTCCTTGGCGGAACCGGAATAATAAGAAAGCAAACAAAGGGGCGCCAACTAAAGAGGTGACAATCCCAATGGGGATTTCCATGGTGAAACTTGATCTTGCAACACTGTCAGCTAGCAGTAGAAAAATCGCGCCAATTGAAGTGGAAAGGGGGATGACACGCATATTATTCGCCCCAGCAAAGGTGCGTACCATATGCGGAACCACCAAGCCAATCCATGCCACTTGTCCGACGGTTGCCACGCAAGATGCCACAATAAAGGAGCTAATAATAATTAATACTAAGCGTAATTTTGCAGGTTCTATGCCTAAACTGCGGCTTTGTTGGTCACCCAAACAGAGAACATTCAAACGATAACGCAGTGAGTGAATTAGCCCATATCCAATAACGACCGGTACAGCCAGTTGCGCTACAGTACTCCAGCTACTGGCAGACAAGGAGCCCATTAACCAAAAGACAATTGCGGGTAATTCGCCATAAGGATCGGCGAGTGCTTTTAGCATGGTTAAGCCTGAACCAAATATTGACCCGATAATAATACCGGTCATTAACATCAACAATATGCTATTGCTGCCAAATTTTCTGGCCATAAACATCGCAACGCAAGCGGCTGATAATCCACAAACAAAAGCGAGTAACTGTACGGTGTACCAGCTACTTCCAGGCAGAATAAGCCCCATAGCGGCACCAAACATACAACCCGATGCCACCCCTAGAATATCAGGTGACACTAACGGGTTTCGAAATACGCCTTGATAAACAGCGCCAGAAACCGCAAGGCCAGCACCCACTATCAATGCGGTGAGTAACCGTGGAAAACGAATCAGTAAAATAATCCGTTCTTGTTGGGTTAACTCTTCAGATACTTGCCCCGTCATCATTAAATCAATGAGTACCGAAGGCAGCTTTTGTATGGCACTTAACAAATCACTTGGATTAATAGCAAATCGCCCAGCATACAACCCAACTAAAAGAATGATGATTGCAACCGCTACCGATTGAATGGACAATAATGTGTATTTTTTGATTACTGGCATTTAGGCTGACTTTTTAAAGGAGATAAACACTCATCGCCAAAAGCAACGTGATAAAAACGGGCTATTTCAGCTTCAGCGTCTACCTCTTTAAATTGCTCTGGATATGTGTTTACAGCAATGTAAAGCGCACCAGCCATTGCCATAGGCGAGGGCATATCCCAAAAACTGCCTTTGGGTAACATTATTTGTGGCAATTTGGTTAGCGGTGTCACCAAAGATTGTGCTAATTGATCGTCGACTTTGGTTGTATCATTTGATTCTCTAATTAATAACTGTGGCTGCCAAATTAATAATTGCTCTACATTCACTTTAGGGTAAAAGCCAGGAACATCTTTAGCGACATTGGTGACTCCAGAGGTCGTCATTAATTGGTGTTGAAACATTTCTTCACTTGCGGTTCGGTACAAATCTGAACTATTAACATAATAAGCACGTAAACGCTGTGATGCGGGCAAATCTGCCAAACCCGTGTTGATAATGTTTTTTAACCTCAGATTTTCTGCAGCAATTTGCGCAGCTTTATCTTGAGTACCTGTTGCTTTGGCGAGTAAATCTATTACGGTTTCGGCATCCTCAAATGTTTCTGGCTGAATGATTAAACTTGCAATGCCTAAAGACGTTAATCGATCTGCTAGCCTATAACCGTCTTTTTTTCCAAAGACTAAAACTAAGTCAGGATTTAACGCAATGATGGTTTCTAAACTGGTGCCAGCTGAACGACTACCGACAACCGAAGCTTCATGATTGACTAGTTGCTTATTGATAAACGGTGAGTTTTTAGTCATGCCACCAATCCCTACTAATTTATCTGCAAGTCCTAAACTTAAGGAGAATAAATTAGCAGGGGTAAAGGTTGAGACTATTCGCTCTGCAGGTTTTTGTAATACCACTTCACGACCTTGTTGATCAATCAAGTGTATCGGCGCTGCCGATACACTTGAAAGACCACAAAGTAGAATGGCTACAATACTTAATAGTATGTTAGGCATTCATTATCCTTAAAAACGATATTTAACGCCGACTTCATAAGAACGGCCTTCATTTGGTTGGCCGTATCCTTCGTAGTGCGACTCATCTAACACGTTATTGAGGTTTACATAGGCAGAAAATTGCGGTGTAAAGGCTTTCTTAACGCCCATATCAATGGTTAATGTATCGCTTTCCCATTCGTCTGAATCAACATCAATTAAAATATCCGTACGGTAACGAACACGTAAATTACTATTAATGTCTAACGTGGGTTGATACCAATTTAACATCGCGGTAAATGAATCTTTAGGGATATCACGGAAGTAATCAGATTCACGATCTTCACTTTCATTACGAGCGTGGGTGTAACTGTAATCGAATGATAAACTAACATTTTCTGATAACTGGCTTAACGTGCTGAATTCAACACCGTAGAATTTAGATGTGCCCACATTTTGATTAACTTCAAGCTTGGAGTCTGGAACGGTTGGATCTGTTATGTATACTTCTACAATTTTATCGCTAATATCATGATAAAATAGACCAATATCGATGTTGTTTAACCAAGTATAAGCAAGATCATTTTTCCAACCTAATGTATAACTGGTATTGCGTTCTGGTTTAAGATCATGACGTGCACCGGTATCATCATACATTTCCGAAAAAGTAGCGAAACGAGTTTTTTGTGCGATTGAACCATAAACAAGCCCTGCGTTATCAAAGGTATAACTCATACCTAAGCTAGGATCAAATGTATCTGAATCATCATTATCTGTGTCTGCATCGATACCGCGGTCTTCACCAACAGTTTGTTTATGCCATGCAATCCCTGCAACAACATTGAGCGCCCCAAATGTCATGGTATCTTCGGCCGCAAAACTAATAGTATCTAATTGAGAGCGTTCATAACCGTGTGATTCATCAGGGTCAACATAAGCGACATTTTTTTTCTTATGGACATCATTTTTATAGTTAACGGATACGCTTAAACGATTCCAATCGGTTAAGTTTATATCGGCAAAAATAGCTCCACCACCGGTATAATCACTATAACTACTTACCGCCAATTTTACGTATTGTTCAGGTGTATCATAGGAATCATAGCTGTCATCATGGATATGATAATAAGCTAATGCACGTAGAGTGAGTGAATCATTAATACGATGAAGGCCACTTAAATCTACCCCGGTATCTTTATATTCAGAAATATTGGCAAAACTACTGAAGTCGCTGAAAACTTTGTTATAACGGGTGTTGTAAGGTAAGTCTCTTTCGGTATCTAGATTGAACACACTTGCAAAAAATTCGCTATTTTCGTTAGCATATCCACCACGCACCCAGATATTTGTGGAGTCATAAGATGAATTTTCACGCTTGTCGCCATCTTCTACGATCATCTGTTTCGGTAAGTCGCCATACTTATCTTTTATGTCTGAAAGTATAGGTTCATAGTCATTAGACATTCTCATAGAGTCGCGACCACGGTGATTTACGGTCGCAAATAAGCTGAAACCATTTTTACCCAGACTCATTGAGGCTGATTCATTATTTTGCCCCATTTGCCCTACAGATGCTTCCAATTCACCACTGACGCCATCTTGGCCTTTTTTGGTGATAATATTTACCACACCACCCATACCATTTGGGCCATACAGTACTGATGATGCGCCTTTAGTCACTTCAATTTTGGCGATAATGCTTGCTGGAATTTGGTTTAAATCTAACTGACCGTAATTGGTTTCATAATAAGGTACACCATCAAGAAGGATTAAGATTTTATCTTGCTCGAACCCTTGTATGGTTATGAATTTTTCACCTTTGCTAGACTGAGCTGTATGCACGCCAGGAATAAAATCTAATGCATCCGCAGCCGTTTTTGCACCAACCAATTCAATTTGTTCTTCTGTCATAGTATTATTAATTGCAATATCTTTAACGCCTGTTTGTTCAGATACAACAATTTCGCCTAAGGAAAAGACATCACTTTCATCACTGGCGATTGCAAATTGACAGGTCATTATGCTGCAAACTGCAATTGCAACTTTGTGCTTTTTAATCATCGTTATTTTAATCTCCATACATTTACTTTAATGACTACCTGGCTTGTTATGATTTTGTTATTCATTTAGAAGCACTTAGTTAATCTATGTCTTTTTGTCAACGTTGAAATCTAGTTGGACATAAATGTAAGTATTGTTACGATAGCGTTGATTGAACTCAACAAAAACAAATTGAAATTACGACAAGTGCAGCAAAATCTCATCTAAAGGGAAACGAATTAACAGTGAGCGGACAATTTGTCCATCAAAATTAACGAAGCTATTAATTGAGCAGAAAATGAAACTCGACATCGACTTAATGTGATGGGTCGATTAATTATTGAGTTAGAAAATATTTATTATTTAATAAACTAAGTTAAAGTTATATATAAGTTACCAATAGGTTGGTTAGGTGATTTTATGTTTTTACTATATATAAGGCCTTAGCCCACAACTACATTAAGCAGAAATATGGATTTTCAACTGACGATACAAACGACTCACCTTGGATTTGACTATGACATAGAGCTACATAGTTGGCATCAAAAGTTACGGGCTTATAGAGTCTTCGACACTAAACCAAAAGAATTATTAGAAGGTGGGCTAGGCTTAGGGCTTAATTTTATCACTCAGTTTGTATCAGGTGATGAATGGTTGGCGCAAATTCCAGAGCAGTATATTTCAATCACGAATGCATTTCCTGAGCATCAGTATCAGCTTTTGTGGCTTGCAGCTAATAGTGAACAAGCCGCTCAATTGCTATTAATGCGGCCGTTATTATTAGTGCTAATTTGTGAGCAGTACCCAATTGATAATGAAAAGGCATTAGCATTAAGCCAACTAGGACAACGTGACATTCTGTGTGAACTCGGATACGACAACGCAAGAGCTGCACTCAAGTTTATCGACAAGCTAACACTCAAGTTTGATAGAGATATAGAGTTAAAGTTTTTGAAAAAATTGTTAGATAAGAGAATGTGTCGTTACAAAGTTTTTAAGCATCATCAGGTAATAAACTATTTGACCATAAGCCTGGATAACCGATATCCATTTTTAACCTGCACAAAATTAGGCCATGCTATAGCAAATAATAAAAATATCAAAAGAGGGCCGTTACGTGCTTGTTTGGCTGACACCATAGCACTGGGTTTAGCGCTCGGTATAAATGAGCCTGCAAACAGAATTGGCCAGCTTTCGTCATTTGATGAGCTTGAAAGATTGCACCAACAATGGATTGATCAACGTAATGATATTGAAAGATTGGAACACAGGCCAGTCGATGCAGATACACCATATCCACAATTGATCGCGAGTGAGCCTAACTTTGTCGCAATAGACAATTATGATGCGCTTATTCATGAAGGTATGACTCAAAAGCATTGTATTGCTGTTTATCACAATCGTATAGTCGCAGGACATTATTGCGCGTTTAAAATGGATCACCCACAAAGAGTAACCATTGGAGTGAAAGTCAATAAACGCATTGGCATGCTTGAATTGGACCAAATCAAGGGAATACGCAATGCAATCGCAACTAATGAAACCCAAGAGTTAGTCTATGCATGGTTTGAGAGAGTGAAGAAAATCTATAAGCAAGGTTATGATCATCAGCTGGAGTTAAAAGCTTAGTTGTCTAATTCACAAACTCTAGCTTGGCGATTGCTAAGATGCGTTTCAACCATTTAAACATCACGCCATCAGGTAAGGTCGAATTTAGATCGAACAATGTTAGGTAACAGTCGTAAAGCATGCACAAACAACTCAAAAAAATATACCACGCGTGTTATTAAAGTCAGGTGGTGGAAACTGGCACAAAAAGCGCTCTAATGTATAGGTTTGAACCTAAAAGGTAATAATTCAAAGTTGAATCGAGCTTAAGTTATTGATTAATCATGACTAAAGTCCCAGTAAAAAGTTGACACAAAAGTCATTTGGTTTGACAAGCCACACAACATACAGGTTATCAGCTCATAAACACAAATAGTCTATTTAACATAATATACATTGTGCGCAGTTATAGGTTTATGTTCAATAGGCTGTATTTCCCATTGTTAGTAAGACTGCCTTTATGGTTCTCACTATCTACCAACCGTTTGTTTAAAGCGTTTTAGTGGCAAATTGAGCATTTAAAATCGTGCTTACATTGCATGCTTTTATTTTTTACCACTAATGCCAGCCAATTATTCAATCTCAGCAAGATGATTTAAGGGTTTATTTACGGCACTTTGATGACGTTCGGTTTGTGTCGTGTGTAAATACTGCGACGTGGTATCGATACTTTCATGGCCAGCATCAGCCTGGACATGCGATAACGGCCGGCGGTTAATGTTGATGTCGTGCGTTATTCCGGTGTGACGAATGTTATGCGCACTGAGTTGCTTCATTAAATGACTGTCGTGCTCAAACCCATCTTTTGCCGCATTGTCTGCAGCAAGATTGATTAACTTGTCGATTTCATCACGTATTTGTCTTATGCCTAGATTGGCGTTAATGACTCCGGATTCTCGGCCGTGTGCAGCAGCCTTATGACGAACAAATATTGGCTGTTGATCGTTGATGCCTGGTAAATCACTTAACCCTAGGTATCGACGATATTCGCTTAAGCTAGTCAATAACACTTTGGATATGGCGATATTTCGGGCTTTGCCACTTTTAGAATATGGCACATGAAAATACCACACTCTGGAATGTGGATCTTGCCGAAACTGACTCATCATAGGTGCATAACCTGCACGCGCGCTGATTTCAGATATGCGTAAATAGCAGCTATATAATAGTGTAATTAAAAATAAACTACGCTGATGTTGCTCAGGTTGTGTTTTTGCTAATTGCTTTACGGTGCTGACAACATAAGACCATTGTAATTCTGTAAATGCATGGTGATTGCTGTCTTCGTTTATGGTGAATTTACGTTTGATGGAAAATCTACTGTGCTTTAACCAAAGCTGTGCTGGGTTACGTTCTGTGTATTCTTCGCTAATTAAGTAACCGTAAAATGATGATAATATGGCTATTTTGGTTTTTAGTGCGTTGTCACTTAATTGATATGGCAGACAATTACCGAGTTGCTTTTTACCGATAAACGGCCGCCATTGTGGGTTTGGCTGACGTTCACCACTGGCTTTGTCGAGTTTAAATTGCGCGACATTAAAATAGCCAATTAAGTGATTAGGTGGTGATTGGCAGTAATCAATGTATTTAGCGATATCTTTGCGTGTAACGGCAATTGGCGATAATGCCACAACGTCAAAACACCAATGAAGAAATGTGGTGAGCTCGCTTCGGTATGCTTTGTAGTTGTTTTCTGATTGTTTTTGCTCAAATAACCAGTCGGCACAGTGCTCAATAATAAGGCCTGCGTCTGTCACTTTACTGATAGATATTCGCGTTATGTATTGATTTACAGTGGGATTACCTTGCAATACAAATTCTGCAGCGTCAAAAAGTGGTAATACTGGCGGCAGAGTCTCTATAGTCATAGTGAATACATTGCAGTTAGGTTATTGTTTAAATGACTATTATAGCGTTTTATAACTGATGCCGATAACGTTATTTATCGGCATCAATTGATTTGAGGTTTATGACTCTACATAGTTTAATATCGAAATTGGTTTGCTGATTGAGTTTTGTAGATTGTTCTCTGAGTTACACGGATGCTGGCACTGAGTATTTTGACAGCCCACACGATGTTGGCAACTCCATAGACATAATTGCCACAAGGTTTGTTTGCTGTCTCTGTCTAAACACTGTAAATCTGCTGCGCACAAGTGACCTGCTTTTATTAATTGAGCCACTTTAGCCGTGTCGATTGTGACATTGACTCTAGACATATCGCCTCTCATTTAAATGTATCTTATATATCATAATACATTATTGAGAATGATTATCAATTAGATTTTGAGGTTGTGTTTACTTTGCAACCTAACCGACTCACCTGCCAGAGTGCTTGCCTGATATTGATACCGTAGAAAATATGTAATACTCAATACTAAGAACTAACGCGTGAGCCTAACTCTCTGAAAAAATGTAATTTGTATCGCCTATAAAGAATGAAATAGGCACAATTATTTATTAGTGATGAATTAAGCTAACCATTGTCACATCACCTAGCTGTAACTTATGTCTATTGTGCCCTACTCTTTATAGTATAAAGAGAAACGACTTTCTCACCTTTTTAGCGTTGTGAATTATCAGCTAAAAAGTCATACATTAATGTGCGCTGCTGTCCTTGGTAATCAAACGTAACAAATACTCGCCATACCATGTAATCACTGCTGCACGAGCCGAATATGAGTGTGCCGTGTGCTTGATTGTTTTCTATAGCAGATAATGTCACAGGTATTACTCCCATAAACATATCGCGCCCTTCTACTCTTACTAAAATATTAGTGATCGCTTGACTAAATTTAAGCGTAAGATTAAGTGGTTTTTCGCTTGGTGTGTGCACGGGATCGAGCATTAAACCTACATTTAAATCAGCAACTTTTTTATAACATTCACCCGCAGAAAACTGGCAAAGTGTGGTGTCGATTGGAAATGAAACATTTTCGATATTTTTTTTATTATCACATGCCATTAAAAACATTAAGAAAAATACTACTGAAACCATTTTTATTATTTTAGGCACTGTTATTAACCTTTAGTGATAAATTGAACATTTTAACTGACGAATTTTGATCTAAATCAAATTTGAGTCATGTAGCGAAGTATCTTTTTTGACTCAGCTCAAGTATCATTACATCGCCTCGTGATAGAGACAACAAAAACGAGGTAACACCTTGACAAACTGTTGTAAAAATAACCTTCTTGGTTTGTTTTTGTAACCATTTGTCAACTTAACTGGTAAAGTTCGCTTTACTAAATATTAAAAGTATAAGTAATAAGCCGTGGAAGCATTATGATGAACCATTCCCAGTCTACAGGCGCTGATTACAATTACACTATTGTTCGCCAATTCGCACTCACCACTGTTTTGTGGGGAATCTTTGGCATGGCAGTAGGTGTATTGATTGCGGCTCAGTTAATCTGGCCACAACTGAACTTCGACACACCTTGGTTAACGTTTAGTCGTTTACGACCTTTACATACCAATGCGGTGATTTTCGCGTTCGGAACATCAGCTCTTTTCGCTACATCCTACTACGTTGTGCAACGTACTTGTCAAGTCCGTCTATTTGCGCCTAAATTAGCCGCATTTACATTTTGGGGTTGGCAAGCCGTTATTATTGCAGCTGCAATTACACTACCTTTGGGCATAACCCAGAGTAAAGAATATGCAGAATTAGAATGGCCTATCGATATCGCGATTACGATTATTTGGGTTAGTTATGCAATCGTCTTTTTTGGAACAATCGCTAAACGAACAACATCCCATATTTATGTGGCGAACTGGTTCTTTGGTGCCTTTATCATCACTGTTGCAGTATTGCACATTGTTAACTCAATGGCAGTACCTGTAAGTCTGTTTAAGTCTTACTCGCTGTACTCAGGTGCGGTTGATGCAATGGTTCAGTGGTGGTACGGACATAATGCTGTAGGCTTCTTACTTACTGCTGGTTTCTTGGGGATGATGTATTACTTCGTGCCTAAGCAAGCTGGACGTCCTGTTTATTCTTATCGTTTATCGATTGTTCACTTTTGGGCATTGATTGCGTTATACATTTGGGCCGGTCCTCACCACTTACATTACACTGCCCTACCTGACTGGACTCAGTCTTTAGGCATGGTGATGTCATTAATCTTATTCGCGCCATCTTGGGGTGGTATGATTAACGGTATTATGACGCTATCTGGTGCTTGGCATAAGCTACGTACAGACCCAGTGTTACGTTTCTTAGTTGTTTCATTGTCTTTCTATGGTATGTCTACCTTCGAAGGCCCAATGATGGCAATCAAAACGGTAAATGCGTTATCTCATTACACTGACTGGACCATTGGTCACGTTCACTCTGGCGCGCTAGGCTGGGTAGCAATGGTGTCAATTGGTTCACTATATCACTTAGTGCCTGTGTTATTTGGCCATGGTCGTATGTATAGCACCTCGCTAGTGAATGTCCACTTCTGGTTGGCCACTATCGGTACTGTTTTATACATTGTAAGTATGTGGATTTCTGGTGTTATGCAAGGTCTTATGTGGCGTGCAGTAAACTCTGACGGCACGTTAACGTACAGCTTCGTTGAGAGTTTAGAAGCATCATACCCATTCTACTTTGTACGCTTTCTTGGTGGTTGTTTCTTCTTAACCGGTATGTTGATTATGGCTTATAACGTGTTACGCACTGTTAAAGCGCCTAAAGAATCATTACCAGCGTTAGCAGAAGCTTAAGGAGCAGATTCGATGAAATTTAATCATGAATTAATTGAAAAGAATGTGGGACTGCTTGCTATTTTCACTGTGATTGCCATCAGTTTTGGTGGTTTGGTGCAAATTACGCCGCTGATTTTCCAAAAAGATACCACTCAAGCCGTTGAAGGGTTAATTCCTTACACTGCGCTACAGATTGAAGGTCGTGATATCTATGTGCGTGAAGGTTGTTATAACTGTCACAGCCAGATGATCCGTCCATTACGTGCAGAAACTGAACGTTATGGTCACTACTCTGTTGCGGGCGAATCAGTTTGGGACCACCCTTTCCAGTGGGGTTCTAAGCGTACAGGACCAGATCTTGCACGTGTAGGTGGTCGCTACAGCGATAAATGGCATGAAGTGCATTTAATCAACCCACGTGATGTGGTGCCACAATCAAACATGCCTGCTTTCCCTTGGTTAGCTGAAAACACGCTAGACGGCGAATTGACCGGTGACAAGATGTCTATCCTACGTAATCTGCACAAAGGCGGTTACAAAGGTGGCGATCTTTACACTGACGAAGAAATTGCTGGCGCTCAAAAAGCGGTTGAAGGCAAAACTGAATTACAAGCACTAATCGCGTATTTGCAATCTTTGGGTCACGCACTCAAGTAGGAGGCAATAATGGATTACGGTACTTTTCAAGGCATTTTAACCATTATTGTAATGGTGACATTTGTCGGTATTTTTTACTGGGCATACAGTAAGCACAGCAAGTCTAATTTTGACGAAGCTGCGAACTTAGTATTTTCAGATGATGAACTGGCAAAAATGTCTAAAGACTCAGGAGAGCAGAAGTAATGATTATGAGTAACTTCTGGAGCATTTGGATTTCTGTACTGACTATTGTGGTCATTGTTGGTTGTTTTATCCTTCTTAAATTGGTGAATAAAAACTACACCGGAGTTGAAGAAGGTAAATCAATGGGCCACGAGTTTGATGGAATTGAAGAACTAAACAACCCGCTGCCAAAGTGGTGGGCTTATATGTTCTACCTTACTATCGTGTTCGGTGTGATCTATTTAGCTCTATACCCAGGCCTTGGTAATTACAAAGGTTTGTTTGGTTGGACAAGTTCTAACCAAAGTATTGGTACTGAACAAGGTCTTAAAGCTGACTCAGCTGCAGCATTAGAAGCTGCAAAAGCTGAAAATCGTCTGTCACAATATGACCGTGAAGTCGCGCATGCTGACGAAAAATATGGTCCTATTTTTGCTGCTTATCTAGCCACCCCGTTAGAAGAGTTAGTTAAAGACGAAGAAGCATTGAAAGTGGGCGGTCGTTTGTTTTTACAAAACTGCGCTCAATGTCATGGTTCTGATGCTCGTGGCTCAAAAGGTTTCCCTAACCTAACAGATGGCGATTGGTTATATGGTGGCGATTTAGCCACGATTAAAACCACGCTAATGAACGGTCGTAACGGTATGATGCCCCCTAAAGGTGGTTTACCTATCGAAGACAGCGAGATTGAAGGTCTAGCTGAATACGTCGTTAAACTGTCTGGTCGTGAGCACGACGAAGCCTTAGCTGCACAAGGTCAAGGTTCATTTATGAAAGGTTGTTTTGCATGTCATGGTATGGATGCAAAAGGTAACAAGCTCATGGGTGCCCCTAACCTAACAGATAATGTGTGGTTATATGGCGGAAGCCGTGGTGTAATTTCTGAGTCGATTGTTAATGGCCGCGCAGGTGTAATGCCAGCTTGGAAAGACATTCTCGGTGAAGAGAAAGTGCATGTGATTGCTGCTTATGTTTATAGCTTATCAAACAAATAGTTAACAATACTCATAATAAGGCCTCGATTTAATCGAGGCCTTTTTTTTAAGTGATTATTAAGTCGTTACGCGTTAAAATAGTTCGGTTAATTTTATGGGTTTTTAGGAAGTATTATGTCGAAGCAACTCCCTTGGTATAAACAGTTTTGGCCTTGGTTTTTAATCGTTTTACCAATGTGTGCAGTTATTGCCAGTTTGACCACATTAAAAATTGCGTTAGATAACTCTGACTCATTAGTAGCAGATGAATATTATAAAGAAGGCAAAGGCATCAATATGGACCTGCGTAAAATTAAATACGCACAACAAATTGGCATGAAATTCTTAATCAAAGTGAATGACGAATCGCTATTGATCACCCAACAAGGTGGCCCAGAGTATCGTGCAGCATTAAACATAAAGTTTTATCACCCTACAATTGAAGAAAAAGATTTTAATGTACAAGCCACTGCAGATGCCAATTATATTTATCGCATCCCGTTAACAGATGCAATTAGTGGCCCTTGGGAAGTACGTATTGAAGGCTTTGATGGTAAATGGCGTATTCAACAACGTATCGACATTAAAGATGACGTTGAATATTGGCTGAACTAATTCATGACACTCTGTTTTCATTGTAATGAACCCGTTACCACCGGAACGCAATTCACTACAATCATCAACGGGCAGGCACAACCTATGTGTTGCCCAGGTTGCCAGGCCGTTTCGCAAGCGATTATGGATGCGGGCTTAAGTAGCTATTATCAATTTCGCAGTGAACCCGGTAATCGCCAAACCGCATTAGTGCCAGAGCAATTAACGCAATACAGTGCGTACGATTTGCCTGAAGTTCAACAAGACTTTGTTCATAAACAAGGTGATATTGATTCAACCTCATTATCAATTGACGGTATAACCTGTGCGGCTTGTGCTTGGTTAATTGAGCACAAACTAAAACCCGTTGCTGGTGTCAATAATGTTCAAGTTAATTCCACCACTCAACGCGCTTTAGTCAGTTGGGATAATAAAACCATTCATTTAAGTGAGATTTTGCAGCTTATTAGCCAAATTGGCTATCAAGCGGCACCTTATCAAGTTGATGAACAAGAAAAACAATCTAAAGCTGACAGCCGTAAGTTTTTACTGCGTTTAGGTTTAGCTGGCTTTGCAACCATGCAAGTGATGATGTTTGCCCTCGCCTTATACACTGGCTACTTTACTGATTTAGAAGTCGAATTTAGGGATTATTTCCGCTGGGTGAGTTTAATTTTTGCTGCGCCTGTGGTGCTGTATTCTGCACAACCCTTTCATTTTAGTGCTCTGCGTAGCTTACTCAGCGGTAGGCTCAATATGGACGTGTCTGTGTCTGTTGCTATTGGTGGCGCCTTTATTGCCAGTTGTATTGCCACGGTGCAAGGTAATGGCGAAGTGTATTTTGAATCGGTTTCCATGTTTACCTTTTTCCTATTGCTTGGACGCTACTTTGAGCAAACTGCACGCCAAAAAGCCTCTGTTAGTTCGAGTAATTTACATAAACTGATACCGCTGACAGCCCATTTAATCGACAACGGACAAACGACTGAAATTGCAGCTAAACAACTTCGTGTTGGCGATGTCATTTTAGTTAAACCCGGTGAGGTTATTGCTGCAGATGCCGTTGTTGTGTCTGGCCAATCGAGTGCCAATGAAGCCATGCTCACTGGTGAGCAAATGCCCATTACCAAAAAGCTTAATGACCCTGTTTATGCGGGCACCATTAACGTTGAGCAGCCATTACAAGTTAAAGTCACGGCATTAGGCCAAGATCAGCTTGTTGCCGAAATCATCCGTTTACAAGAATTGGCGTCAAACAATAAACCTGCTATTGCACTGGTTGCCGACAGACTGGCAAGATATTTTACCGCAACGATTTTATCGATAGCATTAGTGACTTATTTTATTTGGCATTTTATTTCTCCTGAAGATGCATTTTGGGTTACCTTATCGGTTTTAGTGGCAACCTGCCCTTGTGCACTTGCATTAGCCACACCGACAGCGGTTACCTGTGCTACGGCTATTTTTACTAAATTAGGTATCATTACCCGTAAAGCAGGTGTGTTTGAAAAACTCACACAAATTAACCATGTGGTGTTTGATAAAACCGGCACATTAACGTGCGGGCAATTGTCGATTGGTGACATTGTGCTCGCAAAGGGTTATCAATCTGAATACATTCTCGCGCTCGCTGCGGCTGTAGAACAAGGCTCGTTACATCCTATCGCTCAAGCATTCAAACCTTACTTTAATGACCAATATACCGTGACCGAAATCGATCATCACGTTGGTTTAGGCATTGCTGCTAGCGTTGATAACCAACTTGTCAGGATCGGTAAACATGAATTTGTATTACCTCAGGCTCCGTTATCTGATCACAATGTGCAACATTCTCAGCTTATTTACATGTCAATAGATAATCAGTTAGTTGCAACCATTGAAATGCTCGACCAATTACGCATAGACAGTAAACACACTGTCGATAAATTAACTCGAGCTAAAATTGGATTAAGTATTGCCAGTGGTGATAATTCGGGCCATGTTGAGTATTTGGCTAAAACGCTTGGAATTACTGACGTGCACTCTGGATTGTCTCCTCAAGGTAAACTGTCGCTGGTTAACCAATTACAACAAACTAAAAATGTGGCTATGTTTGGTGATGGAATCAATGATGCGCCCGTTTTAGCGGGTGCAAACTTGTCTGTTGCCATGGGCAGTGGCAGTGCGATTGCTAAAAATAGTGCAGATCTCATATTGCTTGGTGACCACTTGTCACGCTTTAACGATGCGATTAATGTAGCTAAACAAGCACAGCGTATTATTCACCAAAATTTATTATGGGCGTTTGCCTATAACGTGATTATTTTACCGTTAGCAGTAACGGGACATGTTGCCCCTTATCTTGCCGCTATTGGTATGTCTGTTAGTTCACTTATTGTCGTGTCTAACAGCTTAAGGCTACTTAGGATAAAACTATGAGTATCATTTATGTACTAATCCCTATTGCAATGTTGTTTGTGCTCATTGCAGTTGCTATCTTTTTTTGGGCGGTTAAGTCTGAACAGTTTGACGATTTAGATCGTCAAAGTGTGTCAATTTTATTTGATGATGAGCAGATAAAACCATCTGATAATACTAACGAAAAACCAACTAAAGCAGAGTAAACATTATGATTGAATATAATGTTGGTGGTGCTTTTTTGGTTGGGCTCATGGGCGCTGCTCATTGCTTTGGGATGTGCGGCGGCCTGATTGGTGCTTTTTCAGCAAATATCCCTAATCGTGGCACAAATCAATTAGCCAACCAATTAACATTTTTGCTCAGCTACAACTTAGGTCGAATTACAAGTTATACCCTTGCCGGTACGTTTGTGGGTGCGAGTGCCTCTGCGCTAGGTCAATTATTTGATGCAGATATCTATTTATTAATATTGCGAATTTTTGCTGGCATCATGATGATATGTACTGGTTTGTACATCGCGCAAATTTGGTCAGGTATTGTCCATATTGAAAAATTGGGCAAAATTTTGTGGCGATATTTACAGCCTTTAACGCGTAAAGTGTTACCCATTAAACATCCTCGACAGGCGTTACTGGCTGGGATGGTATGGGGTTGGTTACCTTGTGGCCTAGTTTACAGCACCTTAACATGGTCTGTTGCGTCTGGCAGTGCACTCCAAGGCGGATTGATTATGTTTGCCTTTGGCCTTGGCACATTGCCAGCTTTACTAGCTGCAGGCGTTGCGGCTAAAACACTGGCTAATTGGGTACAAAAAAAGGCGGTTAGACTATTGAGTGGTTTACTATTGGTGCTCTTTGGTTTACAAACACTTTATATTGCTTTTAGTCAGCTTAACTAGTTAGTAATAGCAATTTGGTTTACTATGTTAATGTTTACATCAACTGAGATTGGGTATGACTTCAGATCTAAATAAAGCTCGTCGACCATCAACCAGCGGTTGTGCAATTCATTGTCACGATTGCAGTATGGAATCATTGTGTATTCCTTTTACGTTGAATAATGATGAGCTTGATAAACTAGATAATATTATTGAGCGTAAAAAGCCCATTCAAAAAGGTGATCTCATCTTTAAATCTGGTGATAGTTTAAAATCACTGTATGCCATCCGTTCAGGCACAATTAAAAGCTATACCATTACAGAACAAGGTGACGAACAAATTACAGGTTTTCATCTTGCGGGTGATGTTATTGGGTTTGATGGCATACATGCTCAATTGCATCAAAGTTTTGCTCAAGCACTCGAAACCTCAATGGTGTGTGAAATACCATTTGATACTCTCGATATCCTCGCCGGTACCATGCCTAAATTACGTCAACAAATTATGCGCTTAATGAGCAGTGAAATCATGAGCGACCAAGAGATGATTCTACTGCTTTCGAAAAAGAACGCTGAAGAACGTCTTGCGGCATTTATCAGTAATCTTGCTAAACGATTTGGCAGTCGAGGTTTTTCAAACAAAGAATTTAGATTAACCATGACGCGCGGCGACATCGGTAACTATCTTGGTCTTACTGTCGAAACAATTAGCCGTTTGCTTGGCCGTTTTCAAAAAGCTGGCTTAATTGAAGTGAATGGCAAATACATCAGTATTGTCGATAATGACGCACTAGCTCAATTAGCCGGCAGCTCACGTATCGCAACTTAAAGTTAATTAGTATGATCTACCTCATGGTTTATTTATTAGTAAACGGTAATACTATATTTAGTTAAAATAAAATAAATTCAACAACTTTGGAGGTTATATGAAGGATTATAAAAAGATTTTGGTGGTGATTAATCCAACGACAGATCATCAACCTGCACTTGCTCGTGCAGTAGAACTTGCCTCTAAAAGTAATGCTGAAATCACAGCATTTTTATCCATCTTCGATTTCTCTTATGAAATGACCTCTATTCTATCTAGCCAAGAGCGTGAAGCGATGCGTCAAGGTGTGATTGACCAACGTATTGCCTGGTTAGAAAGTGCCATTAGTGGGTTTAACAGTAAAAACCTCACCATAAATACCGAAGTGGTATGGCATAACCGTCCATTTGAAAGTGTGATAAATTTTGCTATTGATGGCGATTTTGATTTAATCGTTAAAAGTACCCATCAACATGACAAACTTAAAGCTGTGATATTCACGCCCACTGATTGGCATTTAATGCGAAAATCACCCGTACCGGTATTGATGGTTAAAGAACATGATTGGCCAGTTGCGGGTAAAATTGTCTGTGCCGTAAATGTCGTTAGCGAAGATGATGATCATCAAACATTAAATGGCAAAATCATTTCCCAAGCCCTCAATTTATCTAAAAAGTTCTCTGCAAGTGTTCATTTAGTTAACGGTTATCCTGGTACCCCTGTTAATTTAGCAATCGAACTGCCTGACTTTGATGCCAACATCTATAACAATACCGTGAAAATGCAGCATGAGCAGCGTGTGCAGTACCTCGCACAGGCTTATAATATTCCGCTTGAAAACTGCCATGTAGAAGAAGGTTTGCCTGAAGATGTTATTCCTGAGCTGGCCAGTAAATTAGATGCTGAACTTGTGGTACTTGGTACTGTTGGTCGCACTGGATTTTCGGCAGCATTAATAGGTAATACGGCTGAACATGTTATCGATAGTATTAATTGTGACTTATTAGCGATTAAACCAGACGGATATAAATCACCTTTAGAAGAATAGTCGATATAGAGTAAGGTAAACCCTTTACCCTGCCCTCGATTACTGGAATAATACGCGCCCTGAAACACTTGGTTACTGGGCGCATTTTTATGTCTGACGTTGAAGTCGAAACACTCGCTAAAAAAAATATTACTCGCATGAATAAACTGCAAAAACGTTTAAGACGTGAAGTCGGTTCTGCGATTGCTGATTACAACATGATTGAAGATAGTGATCGTGTTATGTGTTGCTTGTCTGGCGGTAAAGACAGTTACACTATGCTAGATATTTTAATGAACCTTCAACAACGTGCTCCAATTAAATTTGAAATTGTCGCCGTAAACCTAGACCAAAAACAACCAGGCTTTCCTGAAGATATTTTACCTGCTTATTTAGATAAGTTAGGTGTTGCGTATCATATCCTCGAAAAAGACACTTATTCAATCGTTAAAGAGAAAGTGCCAGAAGGCAAAACCACCTGTGCCTTATGTTCACGATTACGTCGCGGCACCTTATATGGTTTTGCGCAACACATTGGCGCAACCAAAATTGCTTTAGGGCATCATCGCGATGACATTATAGAAACAATGTTTTTAAACATGTTTTATGGTGGAAAACTCAAAGCGATGCCTCCTAAGTTGTTGTCTGATGATGGTGCTAACATGGTTATTCGACCATTAGCGTATTGCCGTGAAAAAGACATTGAAGCTTATTCAGACCTTAAAGAATTCCCAATTATTCCGTGTAACTTATGTGGTTCACAAGAAAACCTTAAGCGTGGCGAAATCAAAAACATGCTTAAACTTTGGGACAAACAAGCGCCGGGTCGTATTGAAACCATTTTTACAGCAATGCAGAATACGGCGCCTTCTCAAGGTGTCGACCGTGAGCAATTTGATTTTATCTCGCTCATGCGAAACCCAGATGCTGATAATAAAGGTGATGTGGCAGATGCAGATTTACCTGCTTTTGATTTTGTTGATATCAATAATAACGGTCATATCAATTTAGATGTCAGTAACCGTATCGATGTTGTGGCAACATTTAAGCCATAAACACAACAGTAAATAAAAATGGCGTTGCAGTTGCAACGCCATTTTTTTATTCAAACAATCTATTAAATTAATTGCTCAATACTAATGGGCTAACGACACTAGGCTTTGAACTAAAGCTGAGTTGTTGTAATTGATTAATCTGTTCAAGCTTGAGGGTTAATTTTTTTGTTACCTGTTGCACTTTATCATCGATATTCACTGTGACATTTTCATCTGTAAAATCGAAAGTGATACCATCAATGGGTTTTCTAAAATACTTCATCGGAAAACCTTGTAAACCATCTAACAAACGATTCATGTCTGTATTAAGCGCTAACAATTGTGCTTGAGTATAATGTTGTTGTGTTTCACGAGCACGCACTTGCATCGCTATCGCACATTGGCTTGCATCACCTGCAACTTCTAAATTAACCAAACCACGGTCGGATTTTAACTGTGCATCAAATGGGATGAAAAGTCGTTGCTGCTTAGTGTACGTCAGTGGATAAGTCGCATTTTCTGTGGTGATACTGCCAGACTTTATGGTGCAGTCTGAAGTAATAGGTACACTAAAGGCAAGCTCAACAAGTTGGTAATTTTGTTTATTCACTTGCTTTAAACGATCATAAAAGCCTACGTATTCTAAAGAAACGGTTTCTGCAATACTGTTACTAGTGATTAAAAAGGATGAAAGAAAAATGAATCCGTTAATGAGCGGACGACTACGCATTGGCTTTAGTTCCTGTTAGGTATGGTTTGTTATGTTTTAGCATTTCAAGAAGTTCATCGATGTACTCGTGTTTACGTTCTGAATAATTAACCAAACCGAAGACAAGTTTTTCTGCGGTCGGTTTAATTTTTTGTTCCCTTAAATCAGATCTAATTGAGCGAAAAAGACGGTATGCTGAATGGGTGTTTAAATTGATCATGTAGGCAATAATCGAATCTTTTGGTGAGTCGAATACCGCGACCTCATGGTTTTTACCTTGATCACGTGATGTTGGCACTAAGCCACAACCTTCAGTAAAGCACCATTGTCCAAAAAAATTAAATCCTTCTGTAGCGAAGCGTGAACTGCCCCAACCGCTTTCATTGGCCGCTTGTACAAGCACCATATTTACCGGAATAATATCAATTCGTTTGAGTAAAGGACTTAATGTGCTACTGGTAAATGATTTCACATCATATTGGTATTTATTAACAATAGACTGCAAACGTTGCTCATCTGCTGAGCTTAACCCAATACCATTATCAATTTGTTCGATTATCGCTAAAACAAATTGACGTTCATGTATGATGATTTGATTTTGCGCTTCAATGGCTGGTCGCAAATAGTTGAAGAAGGTGACTTTTTTAGTCGGTATGTCATTTATATCGGCAAACTCGGGCATTTCCCCTAAGTCAATATTGTGCAGATGACCAAGTAGCGTTCTTTCAGGGCTTTGCGCAGTTTGTGGAATAATAAACAGCCTGATTGCCAATAATGTAAAGACAGCTAATCCTAACGCAAATGTGATTTTACCAATATTGCCTATCTTCAAATTGACCTGCCTATTACTTAAGTCGTTATAATATAATCTTAATTATAACCATAAATGGCTGATGATGCAGTAATCCCGCAAGGATCTGAAATATCAACTTATTGTGATGCGAAATTGACTCGTTAAAGGTTCACGAAAACAAAAATTAATTACACTATACTGACCTTAAGCAGGTAAAATCGAGCGATGTAAAAGAGGGCTTATTTGATTTTAGATATGACTTCTTCCGTTCAACACCTCAAGGATTTAGAGAGAACCTAACCTATGTTGAATCAAAAATTAACGCACGTTGATCATGTGGTAGCCATTGGTGGCGGGCATGGTTTAGGCAGAATATGTGCTTCTTTGTCTTCGCTTGGTCCACGGTTAACCGGTATTGTCGCCACTACAGATAATGGTGGATCTACCGGTAGGCTTAGACAAGATCAACAAACCATAGCCTGGGGAGATTTACGTAATTGCCTATCTCACCTTGCACATAGACCGTCTTTAGGAAGCATGTTGTTTGATCATCGTTTTACCGGTAACAATGAATTAGCAGGACATAATCTCGGCAATGTGGTCTTACATGCCCTAGACCAATTGTGTGTGCGCCCGCTTGAAGCGGTCAATCTAATCCGTGGTTTACTAAAAATTGAAACATCCATAATTCCAATGTCAGAAGCGTCAACTCACCTTGTGGCACTGGGCCATTATGGTAACAAAGTGTTTGGCGAGTTAAATGTTGATGGTATGAAAGAAGCACCTATTGCTTTAATGCTTGAGCCACAAGTACAAGCCACATCAGAAGCCTGTAGAGCCATAGAACAAGCGCAATTAATTATTCTTGGGCCAGGTAGTTTTTTAACCAGCATCATGCCGCCATTATTGCTTCCTGAAATTACCAATAGTATTCGAAATGCCAATGCTCATGTCATTTTAATTGATAATTTGACTGCAGAATACTCGCCTGCCAGTACGTTTAGTATTGAAGATAAAATTGTTTGGCTTAACCAGGTTATCGGTAAAAATGTTATCGCTGATGTGATTCAACATGGGACTAAAGCTCAACTCGCAAGCCATTACAGCCATGAGGTCAGATTTAATCAATTCCCGTTAATGAGTGATCATCATCCAGGGCTTCACGACAAACAAGCTTTAGCAGATGCGATTGAAGAAGTTTGTTATTTCCAATTAGCGCAATTACATTTACCAAGGTGCAGTTAATCATGCAGTCTGTGCTATAAGTGTATTTTGCCAAAGCGAGTGATACCGATTACATGTAATAATAAAGGCTGCAGTAGCAGCCTTTATTATGTTGAGCTTTGATCAAATCAAAGATTCACTATTACAGTACTTGTGCAATTGCCTTGCAAACCGCTGGCATATTGTTTTTGGTTAAGCCTGCAACGCTTATACGGCCAGAGCCAACAATGTAAATTGCAAACTCATCTTTTAAACGTGCAACTTGTTGTTTATTCAACCCTGAAAAACTAAACATACCGTTTTGACGTGAGATAAAGCTAAAATCTTGCTCTACACCTTCGGCTTTTAAACTGTCGACAAACAATGTGCGCATTTCTGCGATACGTTGACGCATTTCAGTTAACTCAGCTTCCCATTCTTGACGTAATGCATCATCAGACAAAATAGTGCTGACAATTAATCCGCCATGAGCAGGAGGGTTCGAGTAGTTTGCACGAATGTTTTTTTTGATTTGGCTAAAGCTGTTTGTGGCTGACTCAGCATCTTCTGCTACAACAGTCACTGCACCAATACGTTCATTGTATAAGCCAAAGTTTTTTGAAAATGAGTTAGCGATAAGCAGTTCGGGTACGACAGCAGCAACGGCCCGTAAACCTTGAGCATCTTCATCAATACCAGCGCCAAAACCTTGATAAGCAAAATCAAATAACGGTAATAACTCTTTAGTTAAACACACTTGAGCCACTTGTTGCCATTGCGCTAAAGATAAATCGATACCAGTAGGATTATGACAGCATCCATGAAGAAGAATGACATCACCGGCTTGAGCTTGCTCAAGATCCGCTAGCATGGCTTCAAAATCCATATCATGAGTTTCAGCTTTATAGTAACGATATTCTTTTACGGATAAACCAGCCGTTTCAAAAATATTATTATGATTGGCCCACGTAGGATTGCTTACCCAAATAGTTGTTGATTTAGTGTTACGTACTAAAAACTCAGAGGCAACACGTAATGCGCCTGTTCCACCTGGCGCTTGTACTGTTACAGCACGTTTATCGGTAATGATGTTACTGTCTACACCAAACAATAAGCCTTGAACAACCTGGTTATATGCTTGAACCCCTTCAATGCCTAAGTAATTTTTACTCTTTTCTGTTTCAAGTAAAATAGCTTCTGCTTTTTTGACTGAGGACAACACAGGGGTTTGTCCTGCTTCATCTTTATAAATACCTACGCCTAAATTGACTTTATGAGTACGAGTATCGGCTTTAAACGCATCTGTTAAGCCTAAAATGGGGTCTGCTGGAGCAAGAGTGACTTGAGAAAAGATCATTACAACTATCCTAAGTAAGGTGATGAGACGAATTTTTCTTAGTTATACCACTCTATGAGGATGCTGAGTAGTGAGTTTTTTGATTGTTGAGACAAAATGACGTAATCGTTTTAAATATCTACAATATTGACGCTACTTTGGGTTGCGAGATATTTTTATAATGCAAACTAGATAAATTGAAAGTATAAAAAAAGGAACCCTAAGGTTCCTTTTTCCAAAGCGTTTCACTAATTACTTAGTTAATGCTTCTTTTGCTTTTTCAACTAAAGTTGCAAATACAACTTTGTCGAATACAGCGATGTCAGCCAAAATCTTACGATCGATTTCGATAGACGCCTTTTTCAGACCGTTGATGAAACGGCTGTAAGACAGACCATTTTGACGTGAAGCCGCATTAATACGTGCAATCCATAATTGACGGAATTGACGTTTTTTCTGACGACGGTCACGGTAAGCATATTGACCAGCTTTTGTTACTGCTTGAACAGCAACACGGTAAGTACGGCTACGAGCGCCATAATAACCTTTAGCTAGTTTAAGTACTTTCTTGTGACGAGCACGAGCGGTTACACCACGCTTAACTCTAGGCATTGTTTATCTCTCCTTTAATTAAGCGTATGGTAGTTGACGTGCAATTGCTGGCACATCAGACTTAGCAACTAAACATTTAGCACGTAAGTGACGCTTACGCTTAGTGCTCTTCTTGGTCAAAATGTGACGTAAGTGAGCTTGTTTGCGTTTAAAACCATTAGCGGTTTTCTTAAAACGCTTCGCTACACCCTTGTCTGTTTTCATTTTAGGCATTTCTAAAACTCCGCATTGGGACGTTAATAAACGTAAGGCGAGCAAAAGCCTCAAGAGACTTTTGCTACTTTAGGTTGCCCTACTATTTCTTTTTAGGTGCTAGCACCATAATTGCTTGACGACCTTCCATTTTCGGGAAAGATTCGACAACCGCATACTCTTCCAAATCAGCCTTGATACGGTTCAATAGATCCATACCTAGGTTTTGGTGTGCCATTTCGCGACCACGGAAACGCAGCGTAATCTTCGCTTTGTCCCCATCTTCTAGAAAACGAATCAGGTTGCGTAGTTTTACCTGATAGTCGTTTTCATCAGTGCCAGGACGGAATTTAATTTCCTTAACCTGAACCTGTTTCTGCTTCTTCTTTTGTTCCTTTTGAGCTTTCGCTTTATCAAAAAGGAACTTACCGTAGTCCATTATGCGACAGACCGGAGGCTCAGCATTAGGGCTAATCTCTACGAGATCAACGCCTGCTTCATCAGCAATACTCTGAGCTTCTTTAATACTAACGATACCAATGGCTTCGCCTTCTAAATCCGATAAGCGGACTTCAGGTACACCAGTGATTTCATCATTGATTCTATTAGGGGCTGGCTGTCGCCCTGCTGTTCTTTTGATCTTTATGACCTATTCCTCCAACAATTTGAGACTACGGAGCGAAATTTGTTGACGTATCATAGAGGCGAAATCTTCCAATTTTAACTTGCCTAAATCGATACCGTCACGTGTACGCACCGCGACTTCCTTATTTTCCATTTCTTGATCACCAACGACCAACAAATAAGGCACACGTCTTAATGTGTGTTCGCGTATTTTAAAGCCTATTTTCTCATTCCTCAAGTCAAAAGATGCTCGAATACCCTGATCTTTGAAGAATTTTACAATATCTTCCACATAATCAGCTTGTTTGTCGGTAATATTCATTACAACCACTTGCATTGGAGCAAGCCATGTTGGGAATTTACCTGCGTATTCTTCTATCAAAATGCCTAAGAAGCGCTCTAATGAGCCTAAAATAGCACGATGAATCATTACTGGCGTCTGGCGACTGTTGTCTTCAGCGACATAAGTTGCACCTAAACGCGAAGGTAATGCGTAATCGAGCTGTACTGTACCACATTGCCATGCACGATCTAAACAATCGTGTAAGGTAAATTCGATTTTTGGGCCATAAAACGCGCCTTCGCCTGGTAATATTTCAAATTCAATATTATTTGCGGCTAAAGCTTGCTTAAGTGCTTCTTCTGCACGGTCCCACATATCATCATCACCAATACGCTTTTCTGGGCGCGTTGATAATTTAACGACAATGTTTTCAAAACCAAATGTGGCGTAAGTGTCATATACCATTTGGATACATGCGCTCACTTCTTGTTGTACTTGTTCGTCGGTACAAAATACGTGAGCGTCATCTTGAGTAAAACCACGCACGCGCATTAAACCGTGTAATGAGCCCGATGGTTCATTACGGTGACAACAACCAAACTCTGCCATACGTAGTGGTAAATCACGGTAAGACTTTAACCCTTGGTTAAAGATCTGTACGTGGCCAGGACAGTTCATTGGTTTAATTGCATATTCGCGGCTTTCACTGCTAGTAGTGAACATCGCATCTGCATATTTGTCCCAGTGGCCAGAACGTTCCCATAAAGAACGATCCATCATTAATGGACCTTTCACTTCTTGATAAGTGTATTGACCTAGCTTTTGACGGATAAATTTTTCTAGCTCTAGGAATAAGCTCCAACCATCGTTATGCCAAAACACCATGCCAGGTGCTTCTTCTTGCATATGATATAAATCTAGCTGCTTACCTATTTTACGATGGTCTCGTTTGGCGGCTTCTTCTAAACGCACTAAGTGAGTTTTAAGTGCCTTTTTGTCTGCCCATGCTGTTCCGTATATACGTTGCAACATCTTGTTGTCTGAATTACCACGCCAGTAAGCACCGGCTACACTCATTAATTTAAAGTGTTGGCAAAAACGCATGTTAGGTACGTGCGGTCCGCGGCACATATCAACGTATTCTTCGTGATGATATAGTGCTGGGGTAGCATCTTTACTGATGTTTTCATCTAAAATAGCAATTTTATATTCTTCGCCGCGCTCACTAAATGCATCACGCGCTTGTTGCCAAGATACGACTTTTTTTACCACGTCGTAGTTGGTTTTAGCCAACTGCTGCATACGCTTTTCAAGCGCATCAATATCTTCTTGAGTCAGCTTGTGCTCTAAATCGATGTCGTAATAAAAACCGTTGTCGATAACAGGGCCAATAGCCATTTTTGTTTCAGGCCACATTTGTTTGATCGCGTGACCTAATAAATGCGCACAAGAATGGCGAAGGATTTCAACACCCTCGTCGTCTTTAGCCGTAATGATAGCTAACTCTGAATCTGCAGTGATTAAGTCCGTTGCATCTTTAAGCTCACCGTTTACACGGCCGGCGATACAAGCCTTGGCTAAACCAGGACCTATATCGAGTGCAACATCAAGAGTTGATACAGGATTGGCAAACTCGCGTTTGCTGCCATCAGGCAATGTAATAATAGGCATGAAATGTCCTTGTCCAGTGGTGACCCACACGTAGGGCCACATGGTAATAAAGTATGTTCAGTTGAACGAATGACACGTTAATGAAATCAAGACAGTACATGAGTCTTAGTTACCCAGAAACGTAGGCGGTTATTCTATGTGATAAGCGCTTTGTGGCGCAACCATACAAAGGTCAATATGGAATATATTTATAACAAATCAAATAAATGAAAAATATTTGTTAATAACGTTAAAAAGTTAACAATAAAAAACTCAAACATTTACAGATAATTAGACAGAAGAAAATCTATAACTCATCAGAAAAACGACAGCTGACGCATTATGGTTGAAATAAAATCAGCCATAAAACCTCCTGTATTTAACGATTTATTACTTAATTATTCTATAAAAATAAATTTAGATTGAAAATATTCACCACAAAACAAATCAACCTTATGGTTGACCCACATTAAAATATTCTCACTATACTGTGTTTATCAATACCTCTGTGGGAGAGAGTTACATGAGATTATTATCACGCACAATCAGTTGCCCGCACTGTGGACACAACCAGCATGTCACTTTAGATGCCAGCGCGGGTGATCAAGAATATTATGATGACTGCAGAATTTGTTGTAACCCGATCCATATCCGTATGCATTTAGATGATAATCGGAGGATGATTGAACTGCATGTTGATTCTGATGATGAGCAAATCTATTAGCTTACAAACATGAGTCATAAACGCCATTGTTGTAAGCTAATAAAGATGACTCCGCGCTAGTTATTGATTAACTGCTTTTTAGCGAGTACACGCTCTACCGTATCAACGATAACTTGCGTTTGGCTGTCGATTTCAATATTGATTTTATCACCGGCTTTATAGTGACCTAAATTGGTTAGTTTTAGTGTTTCAGGAATTAAATGTAGTATAAAGCCATCTCCACTTACCTTACCTACTGTTAGGCTACAACCGTTAATGCCGACAAAGCCTTTATAAAAGATATAATTCATCCAATGCGGGTCGACCTGTAACTCAATGTTATAATGTTCAGCAGTATTACTAACCGCTTTTACTGTTGCTTGTGTATGGACATGCCCAGATATAATATGACCACCAATTTCAGTGCCATAGGTTAATGAACGTTCAATGTTTACCGCATCACCTACATTAAGTTGACCGAGATTTGTTAACGCTAATGTTTCTTCCATTACATCAAAGAAAACTTTATCATTTAGCAACTTGGTTACGGTCAGGCAGACGCCATTATTAGCAACACTTGCTCCCGTCACTAACCCTTGTGTCAATTCTGGTGTCATCTCGACTTCAAATGTTTTCAGACCCGCTTGCTTGTGAATAGAAACCACTTTGCAGGTGGCTTGTACAATACCAGTAAACATATTTTCTTGTTCCGTTATAGGCTTTTTAATGAATAATACAGGTTTTCAAATTAAGCGCTTAATAAAATTGGCGCTTCCGGTACTTATTGCACAAGTGACTCAAACCATGATGGGGTTTATCGATACTGTCATGGCGGGTCGTGTTAGTGCCGTTGATATGGCCGCGGTGGCTGTGGGTACCAGCTTATGGTTACCTGCTATTTTATTTGTTCAAGGATTATTAATGTCGTTTACACCGGTGTTTTCACAACACCACGGTGCAAATAATCAACAAGTCATCCCATCATTACTTTTTCAAGCCGGTTATATTGCCATAATTGGCGCGATTGGAGTGATGATCTTTCTCGCATCTTCAACTTATTTACTCGACTGGATGCATTTAGAACCGCAATTACAAACATTAACCGTAGGTTATATCGATGCAATATTGTGGGGCGCGCCCGCTTTTGTCATTTACCAAGTGCTCAGAGGTTGTAGCGAAGGCATATCATATACCATGCCGACAATGGTGATTGGTTTTGTTGGCTTGGCGGTAAATATTCCAGCTAACTATGTGTTTATATATGGTGGCTTTGGGATACCCGCGATGGGCGGAGCCGGATGTGGTGTAGCTACAGCGATTGTTTTTTGGGCCATGTTAGTCGCTATGATCATCTATATGTTAGTTGATAAGACCTTTAAAGAACTAAAGCCATTTCAGCAGTTTTACCGTCCACACTTAGCCAATATGTGGTCAATGACCAAACTGGGCATGCCCATCGCCATGGCTTTGTTTTTTGAAGTGAGCCTATTTGCTGTTATTGCACTTTTTCTCGCACCTTTAGGGGCAAATGTTGTTGCTAGCCATCAAATTGCACTTAACTTTTCATCTATTGTATTTATGCTGCCGTTATCTATTGGTATAGCGGTTTCAATTCGTATTGGTTATTACCTGGGTCGTAATCAGCCACAAATAGCAGCATTAGTAGCAAGGGTGGGATTAGGGCTATCGCTATTATTGGCGGTTTGTACGGCATTATTAACAGTGACATTTAGACATGAAATCGCATTACTCTATAACGACAACCCTGAAGTCGTTGCCTTAGCCGGTAGCTTAATGATGCTGGCAGCCTTTTACCAAATATCAGATTCAATCCAAGTGGTAGCCGCTGGCGCATTGCGAGGCTATAAAGACACCCGCAGTGCCTTTTACATCACATTATTTTCATATTGGTTTGTGGGAATGTCGACCGGCTATATTTTAGGGTATACCAACATCATTGTGGAGCCGATTGGTGCACATGGATTTTGGATTGGTTTAATCGCAGGGTTAACGGTTGCGGCAATATTGTTTGCTATTCGTTTA
Organism: Shewanella algicola; assembly: GCF_014648035.1. Classification (GTDB taxonomy): domain Bacteria; phylum Pseudomonadota; class Gammaproteobacteria; order Enterobacterales; family Shewanellaceae; genus Shewanella; species Shewanella algicola. The sequence goes on from NZ_BMQI01000023.1 coordinate 74,578, forward strand.
AAGTATATTCAAAAGCACGGCGCTAAATTTCAATTAGTGGGTTAAGGTAGCTGTTTTACAAGGTTTATTGGCAACGGATTGCCTAAGCTTGAATCAAGTTGCACAGCAAATCACCATTTAGGCATAAAAATGATTTTTTTGCTTGCAACCAACCGCCTATCCCACTTAATATAGCGACCGCTTTGAAGCAAAACGTTATTAATGTTTACTTCAAACAAAGCACCTGTAACTCAGCTGCTAAAAAGAGAAGCACTACCTGCTCTTTTGAAAGCTGGCGGTAGGGGTCGGTATTCTCTAACAAAGAGAAGTCCACTCGGGGGTGCCACTCTTTCACAGAGTTTAAACAGTGAGACTTTATCAAAAGTAAACAATACACCCGTAGCTCAGCTGCTAAAAAGAGAAGCACTACCTGCTCTTTTGAAAGCTGGTGGTAGGGGGCGGTATTCTCTAACAAAGAGAAGTCCACTCGGGTGTACCACTCTTTCACAGAGTTTAAACAGTGAGATTTTATTAAAAGTAAACAATACACCCGTAGCTCAGCTGGTTAGAGCACTACCTTGACATGGTAGGGGTCGGTGGTTCGAGTCCACTCGGGTGTACCACTCTTTTCAAAGAGCCTAAACATTGAAATTCAAACAATACACCCGTAGCTCAGCTGGTTAGAGCACTACCTTGACATGGTAGGGGTCGGTGGTTCGAGTCCACTCGGGTGTACCATTTCTTGCTTTAATCTCTTGAAAAATCTCAATTTAAGAATAGGACTAAATTATATATTTAATTGATGTCTGTGCCTAACGTAAAAGTTTTTGTGCCCAAACCCTGAAAGTTGCAAAAATATTCAAACACACCCTACCCGTTCTTACCTTTTAGTGATGCTTTAATCACGCAATTAAAATTTGTTACTGTGACCTCATAAAAGTGCGTTTTTGCAATTTTGTGCCCATCTCGTGCCAAACATGTTGGCACAAGATGATTTTTGACATTTTTAAGCTGACCACAACCTTAGATGACACAGCAGTTAATTTTTGCGGGTTGTGTAATTGAAATTCATACTCTTGCTACTAGTGCTTCCAAATAACTATCGCTTTCCAGCCCCAGCTTGATCTTTTCTTGTTGTAATTTAGTACGGCTTTTCCCGACACAATATCACCATCTTCAACACCACAACCTTCGACTAAATTTCTGTCAATAAAAATATCAGTCGAAGTGAAACCAAGTCCATTAGAAATACGGACATCATCACTGAATTCATTTAAAACATTGGTACTGGCCTGTTCATCAGATTTGGCAATAGTTAACGCTTGGTACTTAGTGCCATGTTTTGTCTTGGACTTTGACAGCTTTGCCTTAATTGAATCACCAACGCTAAGTTGCCCCGGTGTTTTTGAAAATGGAATAACAGTATCGACACCTCTATCAAAAATCACATGAACTAGCTTCTTGGCCTCGTTCACATGATCGACTACTCCGATAAATGATGAGAAAATATCCCACTGATTAGCAGTGATTCTTGTTTCAAATTGATAAGCAGTAAAACGATTGGTAATTCTGTCTAACTCACCTTTAAACCTAACAGCCGCCCCGTCTGGTAGAGATGAAAACGCAAATCTATTTTCGGGAAGAGTAATCTCGAGACTGTAACTAATTTTGTGTAACTGCTTATCAAAACGTACTCTATTGAGAGTTTAAGATA
>NZ_BMQI01000024.1 GCF_014648035.1 Shewanella algicola
AAAGTTGCACGCTGGGTTCTTAGGAGGGCGGCACTTGGTAACAAGTGTCGTCTATCCGACAAAGAAATGTTTCAGTCCGAACAGGCTGACATAACAAGGAAAAGATTGAATCAGAGATGAGCTGAACTAAATAGAAAAGATGGGCCGAAGAACTAATTTAACTGATGTAAATTAAAGTACATTGGGTTGAAGGCTGGGTGAACCAGATAACCCCATTGAAACAGCAATAACGGTCGCCTTGACCCAACGCAACATTTTAGTTTTCAGACTATTATTCATAGGCTTATTCCTCTTAGTTGGTGTTTTCAGAACTGTTGTTTTATCCTTGCGGATGGTTGTTGTTTCAGGAAGATTTGAACTTCCAAGTATACATGCTTCTAACTCTATGCTTATTTGCGATGGTGTTTCTACGCTATAGGCCAAGCAGATGCCGTTACCGCCTTCATGCCAATGTACTCTAACTAATTGAAAATACCACAGAAGCCTCTGAAAGCGAATACAATTTAAATGTGTATTCGCTGTGTATTGAACGGTAGCTAGCTTAGTTCATTTCTGATGTTTAATAATAAGTTCAAGTAGCCCCAAAAATTTGCCAGAGCCTAACCCTTTCTTTGGGCTAAAGCATTTTGGGGCATAAAAGAGATACGTATCTTGCTTGCAACAGTCCAAATTCAACTCTGAACTTAAGGCCGTTGAAGAAAATGACGTGAGCCAGCCATGGATGGCGAGCTAGCTTTAGAGGGGAAGGGACGCCCCATCTGAAGCGTTAGCATTTTCGAATAAGGCCGAAGAATGCTCAGACGAAGTTAAAAGCTAGATAATTTTCCGTCGCAATTTTTTCGCTCATCAGAAAATGTTGCCGGAACGGCAGGGGTGATCCAAGAGGGGATTGCCGTTGATCCCCTTTTGGCCCGTGCAGGGTGGAACCTTGCGACCTTATTTCAAACGAAGTTTGAACACTTTGGTGTGGACGAAGCTCCACGACGTTAGTGGCCGCAGGCCATATTCACGTAACAACCGTTACCTTTGAAATAAAAAACTCTACTTTCTTACTTTATCCAACGCTTCACAAACCGCATTAACACCTAATATAGCTCTTGGGGTTGCGCGGTGCAGTAAGTCTGCATCGAATTGATAAATATGCTGGTTTTTTACTGCAGGGAGCTCTGGCCAATCGGCCCAGTTAATGCCTAATACGTTGCCCTCATCCTGGCTTTGTAAAATCACCTCGGCGCCAGTGAGTAGCACATTTTCGATACTGATTTGTGGGTACTGACTCGCAGCGTCATAAAATACATTTTCACCGTGGCACACTTCAATCAAGTTTTGGATCCAGCTGCCTTTCGCCACCGTCATCAATGGAGTAGACCATAATTGATAGAACACTTTTACCACTGGCTTAGTCTGATTTTGCTGTTTTATATCAGCTAATTGTTGAAGATAATCATCTGCAACTTGTTTGGCCTTAATTGAATGTCCTGTCAATTTACCAAGCAGTACAAGATCCGTGGCAATATCAGCTAATGTTTTAGGGTCGCTATTAACCACCTTAAAGCCTAAATCTTGCAGTTGCTTGATGTCTTCCATTTTATTGCCGCTTTGCCACACGACGACTAAATCTGGATTTAACTCAATGACTCGCTCAATTTGCACCCCGTAATACCCGCCTATGCTGGGGATATTTTTAGCTTGTTCTGGGTAATCGGCATAATCAGTGGTGGCGACAATGGCATCACCCGCCCCAATGGCATAAAGCATTTCAACACTTTGCGGTGACAAGGCAATAATTCGTTTAGCAGGCACTACAGGCTCTGCACCGTTTACAGAAAGGTCATTAGCCAACACTGTTGCAAAAGCCGTTGAGAGTACACTTGGTAAAATAATTAACGTAAACGCCATCGACAACGAAACAAATAAACGTAACAAAAGGATATCCTTAACAGCTTAAGTAACAGATCAAAAATGATAAAATGGTTTATTCGACCAGTTTATCTGGCCAACCATAGTGATCAATATATTTAACTAAATTTTTAGGTCGATAATTATTGTCATTCAACCAACGAGTTTTCACTGATTTATGTAACACAATCGGCACTAACTCTGGATCTAATTGACGCAGAAAACGTTTTTTAACCCGATAAAAACTGCGATAAGAATCGTGCATATCGGCCATGGGATTAGGTAATAAAGTATCAGACAAATGCAGTTCAACCGTTAGCTTAAACATTTTGGCTTGGTTTAACATCCACTGTAATGCAACGTCCGATAAGGTACTACCATCGCGATTAGGCGCACAGCTACCGCCAATATTACTGTGAGCCCCGGCAAACCACACTTGTTGAATATCAATGCCGCTGCGAGGTTGCCAAATAGTGGGTTCAAAATCGCTACGATGTTCATCCAATGCCAAAGCATGACGTGCCACTTTAACATTGTGACCAAGCTTGGTGTCGTAAAACTCATCTTTGTCTTCAAATAGCCCTAAAAATGACACCGGGATCCCCATGGCGCCCACGGTATCCCACACGCCCACAAAAGCGACTTCGCGCGATGGATGTGAATGCAGCTGTCTAAATTCAACCGAGCGTTCACCTTCTGGTGCAAACGGTTTCGATTTCATTTTATAGTGATCAAATGCTTGTTGAATCAATTTGGCATCGGGGCGAGTCACAATACCGCAATTATTAATTAAGCCGCACAAACAGCGCACTGTGTAAGCGCCACGGCTAAAGCCAAACAAATAAATCTCATCACCTGGGGAGTAGTTTTGCACGATATAGCGGTAGGTATCCATGATGTTTTTATGCAGTCCTCGCCCCGTTGCACCGCCGATTAATGCGTCATGGTATGAGCCGATGCCCCAATCATAAAACACCTGTTGCGGCACACCATCATTACCTAGTGGTTTAATCGCTCGGGCGAGTTTAAGCACATTGGTTGCGTGATCTTTTTCAAGATCCTTTTCAGGCCGATTCCATGTACCATCGGCACAAATTACAATTCGTTTTTTCATCACTTTCTTTGCTCCCTGCCTAAGTCATCCAGTCATAGTCGTCCTGTCATCACTATAGACTAAAAGCCAATTTGAACCCGACAAAAAATGGCCAATACTCGACAATTAACCCTCAGCATAAGGAACCGCGAAATGATCACTGCAGAGCAAAGTGTATTAATGATTGTTGACGTGCAAGGAAAGCTTGCCCAAGTGATGCAACAATCGGCCATGTTACATCAAAAACTAGCCATACTAATTCAAGGGGCGCAACTTTTTGATATTCCTATTATTTGGTTAGAGCAACTGCCAGATAAACTGGGCCACACGAGTGAAGAGTTAGCACACATACTGTCAAAAACGACTCAACCCATCGCAAAACAACATTTTAGCGGCTGGCATTGTGATGAGGTAAAGCAACAGCTCAACACATTAAACCGTCGTAACGTTATTTTGGCAGGGATTGAAACCCACGTGTGTGTATACCAAACCTGCCAAGACTTACAGGCCAACAACTTTCAAGTGCATGTGGTTAACGATGCGGTGTCATCAAGAGAGTTAGAAAACAAAACCCTAGGAGTACAAATGATGCTAAACGATGGCGCTAAACTCACTAACGTTGAGTCGCTATTGTTTGAGTTACAACATGTTGCCCAAGGCGAGCGCTTTAAGGCATTACTCAAGCTGATAAAGTAGCCATATGATGCCAGTATGAGTATGATGTTAAGCACAAATATAACAATAACATCATACTGCTATGCACTCATTTGATCGGCCCATTATTATTTTATCCGCGCCACGTTCTGGCAGTACCCTACTGTTTGAAGTGCTGTCAAAAAGCCAATCGCTGCATACTATTGGCGGTGAAAGCCATGCATTGATTGAAACCATTCCTAAACTCAATATTGCCTATCGTCAGTTTAGCTCTAATGCCTTAAGCGCTGACGATATTGATGATGAGTTAGCTCAGCAATTACAACAACGCTTTAGTGATGAGCTGCGAGGCAGTAAAGGGCAAAAGCCTAAAACATCATCGGTTAGACTGCTTGAGAAAACCCCTAAAAACAGCTTACGAGTTGATTTTTTTAATGCGCTATTTCCAGATGCGTTGTTTATATACCTAGTGCGCGAACCGAAAGAAAATATCAGCAGCATTATGCAAGCCTGGCGTTCTAATAAATTTGTGACCTACCCAAATCTTCCCGGTTGGGATAAACGTCACTGGTCACTGCTATTACCTCCAAACTGGCAAAAGTTAAACCAACAACCGTTGCACAATATTGCGGCGTTTCAATGGCAAGCAGCTAACGATGCCATTATGAGCCAATTGCAAAAGTTACCAGCCGAACGTTGGTGCATGTTATCGTATGACCAATTAGTCTCTCAACCTGAGCAAACAGTGAAAGCACTGTGTGAGTTCACTGGCATTGAGTTTGACCCAGATTTAGCCGCCCTATGCAGCCAACCTTTACCGCATTCGCGCTACACGATTACCACGCCTAAAGCCAACAAGTGGCTAAACAATTATCACGACATTGAAAAAGTGTGGCCCAATATTGCCAATACCCTTGGTCACATTAATCAGCATTTGAGCGCACACGGCCAACCTGTTTTTGAAGCACAATGGCAAGTGCATGACGTTGCACCGCCGCCACAGCCTAAGGCTGACTTTGCAGCAGTGCCACGTAATAGCCCATGCCCATGCGGCTCAGGTAAACGTTTTAAACAATGCCATGGCGCATTAAGTTAATTTATAGAGAGTCATATAATGAAGTTACCTCATGAATTTTATCAGCTCCCTTACCGCTTTGATGTGCCTAAACTCATTGAAGAAATTAGCCAATTTACCGAAGACGATTGGGTGACTCACCACGAGGGATTTCAAGGTAATTCGGCCATTCCATTAATATCGGTCAATGGTGAGTTTAATAACGATTTTAAAGGGCCAATGAAGCCAACTGCCGCGCTTGAAAAAAGCCCCTATATTAAGCAAATATTGGCCTCATTTGGTGAAGTATTGAGTCGTTCACGCTTAATGCGTTTAGCGCCAGGCGCACAAGTGCCGTTGCACTCAGACATTAATTATCATTGGTATAAACGGGTTCGAGTGCATATTCCTATCACCACCACCGAACAGGTTCAGTTTTATTGTCATGATAAGCAAGTGCATATGGGAGCAGGAGAATGTTGGATTTTCGACTCGTGGAAATACCATAAAGTTGAAAATAACAGCGATCAATATCGCGTTCATTTAGTGATTGACCTGGCAGGTTCAAGTGCATTTTGGCGAACAATATTCAACCACTCACGGGCAATTGTTGCCCCGCAAACGCCGCCATTAGCTTGTAGCAGTATCGATTATCAGCCAGAGGCCCAGCCTGAAATCATCACCGAGCAATATAATGCGTCTATTATTATGCCGGTCGCTGAAGTGGAATACTTAACCAACGAGCTGCTTGCGGAAGTAAAGCATAATCCACAAAATCCAGCGGCCGAAATTGATGCGTTTAACCTATTAATTGCCGAGTTTGTTGCCGATTGGCGCATGCTATGGCTGCAGTTTGAATGCCAGCAACAAGGTTGGCCGCAGTATCATGCCCTGCGTGAGCACACCATGAAAAAAGCCATGCAACAAGTGCCGTCACTGCAATTAACCCACTCTGGCTCTGCGGTTAAAGCATTTGAGCAATTAGTGATTGTGGCGTGTATTAATATCGAACTAAGCCAAACTCGTCAAAGTCCGCCTCATCAAACCACTCAAGCTAAGCCTAGACCTACGCCTCAATCTCAACCTCAACCGAGCGTAATGGAACCTTCGGCGACGGCTACACCTCAACAAGAGATTGCAGCACCGCCAACACGCAATAGCCCTTGCCCTTGCGGCAGCGGTAAGCGCTATAAAGCCTGCCACGGTAAAATGAGTTAAGGTAAGCGCTATAAAGCCTGCCACGGTAAAATGAGTTAAGGTAAGCGCTATAAAGCCTGCCACGGTAAAATGAGTTAATACCACCCTTAAAAAATCATTAAATAACAAAGGCGCCATATCGGCGCCTTTGTTATTAACATTCCATCGTTTAAGTATTGGCGAATAAAGTCACATCGTTGTTAACCAAAAAACTGCTGCGCTGCTTTTTGAGCTATCGCGTCTAACTTGGCAATTTCAACTGGCAGATAGTCGCGGTACTTATCACCTTGGCCAATGGCTTTTGGGTTCATTGGTTGTCTCACCTGACTGGCACTGGGCGTTAATACCGCACGCTTTGACTCATAAAACGTAAAACACTGCGCCTGGGTCTCTAAGCCGCAATAATCTAACATTCGCTGAATTTGCGCCTGTGGCTGATTAACCAACTGCTCAAAACACACATGCAGGATTTCATTAGGGTATAGCATGTCCCAATGCGCCATGATATCTAAATAGTGGCCCCAATATGTGCTGATGCCATCGAGTGAGTATGAATAGTCATGGCCATGACTAAAATATTGTTTAAACACACTTAAGCCATTATCGACCGTATTGCGCACCACATTGATGATTTTGGCTTGAGGAAACAGGCTTTTAATCAAGCCAATATGCAAAAAGTTATTTGGGTTTTTATCAATCACATACACAGGTGCATCGTCAAAATAGTGATTCACTTCAGCCAAATATTTTACCTTAAAGGCATTAATCTCAGTGGCGGTTAAGTTATTTAGCCGTGCTTGATAGCCGCCCGACATTTCCAGTTGCAACGCAAAACGCTCCATAAATGGCAGTTCATCCGTTGCGCCAACCTGGGTATGACACGCTAAAATTTGCTCCACCAATGTGGTGCCAGAACGCGGCATGCCCACGATAAAAATTGGGGTTTGGCTATGCACGGCCTGTTGATCAATCTGTGCTGACGGCAGGTGTTTTAACAATGAAAACACCAAATTTGAAAATAGAGCCTGCTTAAAAGGTCGTTGAGAAGACATTAACTCATTGGCTTTTAACATCGCCTGACACGCTTTATCAACTTGCTCGTGTTGCTCATAAGCCTTACATAACGCAAATTGTATCAAGCTATGATTGCTAACACTTAACTGAGTATCACCTGCGCAGCGTTCAAGCTCGCTAATATCATCAGCGCTAAATTGATAACGCTTTAAATCGGCCAAACTCCAATAACCCACACCATATTGATTACCGCTTAAGCTGATGTACTTTTTATAAAAGTCGGCAGCAACATCAGTGTTGCTTTTGGCTTTATGAATGTGGCCTAAATTAAGCATTACGGCAGGTTCTGGCATATTATTGCTCACACACCAGTCAAAACATTGCTCTGCCAGCGCCATGTTTCCCACTTTAGTGGCAACCATCGCCAGCTTATAACGATACTGCAGCGAAGTCGGCTCAAGCTCACATAGCTGCTGTAACAATTGCAAAGCCGCAAAATGGTCTTCTTTTACTTCACTAATACGCACTAAACCTGCCAGTACATTTACTGAGGTTGGCACCAGTGCTTGCGCCGCTTTAAGATGTGATTCAGCCTCTTGCAGTTGTTGCTGCTGCAAATAAATTAACCCCAACATGGTTAATGCTGAAGCATTGTTAGGGTCACGTTTAACCACTTTGCGAGCATACATTCTGGCCGACGAGTAATTTTTAGATTGGTAAAGAGACTCTGCCTGAGATAAATATTGTTCAATAACGCTCACATCATGATCCTTTAATTATTATTTTATCAACTTGAATTGATTATCCTGATTTAAATGAGGTTATCACAACTCACACTGGCGACTGAACCCAATATTAACCTTAATACTGAACGAAATAGCCCATGCTTGCGTATTGCATTACATAGGCATAGAGCATTGAATGTTCCAGTGGTATTGTAAATATCAAAAGCTCATCCATTACCCCAAGCTCAGGTTAAATACATGTTTTTAATATTCACCACCCAAAGCATAGTGAGTTGCCATGAAAAATAATGAAGTAAAAGTCCCCAGTGGCCGTCTGTCCCGTTTATCTAAAATGGGTGGGCTCGCATCACGCTTGGCGGGTAACGTATTATTTGAAGGGGCAAAGCAACTTAGTAAAGGCCAGTCGCCTAAGCTACAACAATTGGTGATGACGCCATCCAACATTGGTCATGTGGCCGAAAAGTTATCGCAACTGCGCGGCGCGGCCATGAAAGTCGGCCAAATGTTGTCAATGGATGCCGGTGATCTCGTCGCGCCAGAATTAGCAGAGGTATTAGCCAAACTGCGCTCGGACGCTAAAGTCATGCCACACAAGCAATTAACCACCTTACTGGTACAACAATGGGGCCGAGATTGGTTAGCGCCATTCGCCCAATTTGAATTGCGCCCTTTTGCCGCTGCATCTATTGGCCAGGTGCATTTAGCTTACCTAGATACCGGTGAAAAGTTAGCGGTAAAAATTCAATATCCCGGCGTACGAGACAGCATCGACAGCGACATTGATAACGTTGCCACTTTATTAAAAGTTTCAAGGCTGATCCCGGCAAACGTCAAGCTTGATACCTTACTCGCCGAAGCCAAAGCGCAATTACATAATGAGGCCGACTATCACTTTGAAGCTGAGCAAATCGCACTTTATCAGCAGCAACTTGGTGATAATCCGCATTTTATTGTGCCTAAAGTGTACTCAGCGCTGAGCAATAACAGCATCTTAGCCATGCAATTTGTTGAAGGCGCCCCTATCGAATCCGTCGCCCAGGCCTCACAAGAGGTACGCAACCTCGTTGCCAGCCGCTTAATGGAATTGTGTTTTAAGGAGTTATTTGAATTTAAGTTACTGCAATCGGACCCTAACTTTGCCAATTTTCAGTATCAGGCCGACACACAAAAAATTGTCTTACTCGACTTTGGTGCTACGCGCAGTATTAGCGATAAATTAGCACAAGGTTATCAGAAGCTGATGGCTGGCGCACTCAAGCACGACAAAGAGCAAATGGCTGTTGCAGCTCAACAAATTGGCTTTTTTCAAGATGCAATAGACCCCGCGCATAAACAATTAATCATTGATATTTTCTATCAGGCTTGCGAACCAATATATTTTGATGGCGAGTACGATTTTGGCCAAAGTACCTTAGCCAAACGCATTACCGAGGCAGGCAAAGTCATGAGTACTCAACAAAATGAATGGCATACCCCGCCAACCGATGCTATTTTTATTCATCGTAAATTAGCAGGTACGTATTTACTGGCGGCTAAACTCAAGGCTAAAGTGAACGTTGGCGAGCTATTTTCTAAATATCGAAGTTAAATCGCCACTCTTATAAAACCCGGTAATGATGCCTGTTAAATTGCACATTTACTTAACCAAGGCATCATTATGACATTGAATCATTTTTGGCGGTTTTGCTCTCTTGTTAGCATAGCGATGCTCATGCTCAGTGCACCAACGTTTGCCCATGAAACCGAACAACCAGTCGCTCAGAACAAAACTGATGCAGCCCAAAAGCCACAGCCGCAACCCGATGAACTCACCCTATCGCCCCTTGTGCCAGATGTGTATTTGCACCAGTCATATAAACAGGTCAGCGGCTTTGGATTAGTTGAATCGAATGGCTTAGTGGTGGTGCAAGACAAGCAAGCGTTTATTATTGATACCCCCTGGACAGATAACGATACCGCTAAGCTAGTTGATTGGATTATCCAGCAAGGTTTAACCGTTACAGCCAGTATATCGACTCATTCACATCAAGACCGCGCAGGTGGTATTGGCTACCTTAACAGCCAAGGTATCGCCACTTGGGTGTCTGATAAAACCCAACGACTATTAACCGCTAACAAACTCAGCAGCGCAAGCCACACATTTAGTACTAAGCAACACACGCTTGAGCAGCAATTCATCGAAGTGTATGACCTAGGCGCAGGCCACACAGTCGATAACCTTGTGGTTTGGCTGCCTAAGCAACAGATTTTATTTGGCGGCTGTTTAATTAAGTCATTGAATTCACGTACTCTAGGTTATACCGGCGAAGCAGATCTACAACAATGGCCGCTGACGGTGGCAAAGGTACAAGCTCAATTTAGCGAGGCAAAAATAGTCGTCCCTGGGCATGGTAAAACCGGTGGTACCTCACTGCTAAGCCACACCATAAATTTACTGACCCAGTAGCCTCAAGGTTATACCATTCCACATTAATAAGTGACCACTCAGAATGCGTCCAGCGGTTTTTGATTAAGGCGTCGCTATGTAGTAATGGTTGTTCCCTTTCAAATAGCGAGAACGTAAAGCAAAAGCGGCTGGGGCATTCCTTTCAGGCGAGTTTTAAAAGGGCTTACACTGCGTTGCATGACTTCGAAAGAGAATAACTATTCATTCAGTCATTCGCCTTGTTTAAGCCCTTTTAAATTCTCGCTGAGAGATCACTTACTAACGCGGAATGGTATTAGTATTGATTTGCTACAAAACCACAATAACAATAGTTTGTTAATTATAGTTCAATTGAACTTACACAAGGAGAGTCACCATGTTTAGTCACGTTATGCTCGGCGTTAATGATATTGAAGCGTCAAAAAAGTTTTATGATGCCACGTTAGGCGCATTAGGCATTGCACCAGGAAAAATTGATCCTAAAGGTCGTTGTGTTTACATGACCCCTACGGGCATATTGTTATTAACTAAGCCGATTAATGGCGAGCCGGCATGTCACGGTAATGGCTCAACTATTGGTTTTGCTGCTGAAACACCTGCATTAGCCGATGCATGGCATGCAGCTGGCGTTGCTAATGGCGGAACCGCCTGTGAAGACGCGCCAGGCATACGTTCAGGCGCAGGGATGGACTTATACCTAGCCTACCTGCGCGACCCAGATGGCAACAAGCTGTGTGCTCTGCACCGAGTGTAAATAACCGCAGCTAACTCAGCTCAGGTTAATAAATTATGATGGCCTGCCTAGTTCACAAGTAGGCCATCAATTTAGTCACGGTTACTGATGCATCACGACGCACTACAGGGTAAAATAGCCGCCCTTTTGTGCTGTGAGTGTATGTAATGACTGTTAGCGATCCGTGTTTTATCCCTTTTACTGATGCGATAGCGTTCAATAACACAGTTGCAGAACAAGGATTGCCTGAGTCTTTTACCTTCCCGTTTTATTATCAACCTCACCCATTAACCGTACTGGCAGCACAACAGTTGCAGCAGGAGCTACTTGAAGCTAATCCTTGGCAGCATAACTTCGGCCTAGACAGCAACAACGATCGCGGCATGGTAATTGGTAAAATGTTTGGGGTGTTAGTGGTGAAAGACATCCACGGACAACTTGGATTTTTAGCAGCGTTTTCAGGCAAATTAGCCGATCAAAATATCTTGCCGCCCTTTGTGCCACCGGTATTTGACATGCTGACCCAAGACAGCTTTTTTAACGCTGAAAACAAACAAATTAACCAGATTAACCAGTTACTCCACCAACATGAAAGCGACCCTTTACTGGCGAGCTTAACCGCGCAGTTAACTCTGCAACAACAGCAAGCTGAACGCGAGCTTGAGCAGCAACGCAACGCAATAGTTGAAAGCCGCAAACAGCGTAAGCTCGCCCGAGAGCATGCAGATAACGCATTAGCCCTGGCCGATATCAGTAGTGATGAGCACAAAACTTTATCAATTGAGCTTAGCCGCCAAAGCGTGCAGCAAAAACATCAGCTCAATGCATTAAAGCAGCAATGGCAGACACAAATAGACGCAACACAATCACAACTAGGCAAGTTACAACAACAGATAAAACAGCTTAAACTTAAACGAAAACAACTGTCTAACAGCTTGCAAAAAAAGCTGTTTGCGCAATATCAGTTTTTAAATATTAAAGGCCAGGCACGCGACTTAAACGCTATTTTTAACGATGCTCCTAATCACTTACCGCCCGCTGGTGCGGGCGAGTGTGCTGCACCTAAATTACTGCAATATGCATTTATTCATCAATTTACTCCGATTGCGATGGCTGAATTTTGGTGGGGGTCATCGCCCAAATCAGAAATAAAACAGCACAAAAACTACTACCCAGCTTGTCATGGAAAGTGCCGTCCAATTCTCACCCACATGCTTAAAGGCATGCAGGTTGACGCTGATCCATTACTGATTAATCCCGGTAAAGACACTCAAATAGATATTATTTATCAAGATGATGTGATGGTCATAATCAATAAGCCAGCGGAGTTATTATCGGTACCCGGTAAAAATATTACCGACAGCGTGTTTAGTCGTATGAAGCAGTTATTTCCTGATGCAACAGGGCCGCTTATTGTCCATCGTTTAGACATGTCGACCTCAGGGCTGATGGTGATTGCATTAACCAAAAAGGCCAACAAAGCCTTACAGCAGCAATTTATACAGCGCAGTGTAACTAAACGTTATATTGCATTAATTGAAGGTGTGCCGAGCCAGGATGAGGGCGATATTAGTTTGCCATTGCGGGTAGATTTAGACGACCGCCCTAAACAGCTGGTGTGTTATGAGCACGGCAAGCACGCAGAAACTTTTTGGCAAGTGTATCAGCGCGTTAATAAACGCACCTTAGTGTACCTGTACCCTAAAACGGGGCGGACTCACCAATTACGCGTGCATTGCGCTCATCATGATGGTCTGCACATGCCAATTGTCGGTGACGATTTATATGGCGTTGCAGCAAACCGCTTGCACTTACATGCTCAATATTTGGCATTAACTCATCCAGGATCTGGTGAAGCAATGGTATTTGAAGTTAAAGCGGATTTTGAATAACGGACGATAAAAACAATAAAACCGATATTGAATTAACAATATCGGTTTTGGTTAATGCATTAGCGTTGCGAATAAAGCCGCTAATTAGAAGTTATTGGGTTTCTCTTCTAAATGCATTTGCTCTACAAGGCCTTGGCCTGTACGTTGCTGATAAGTCGACTCAGCCTGCTGCATTCTGGTTTTGCCACTGGTGACCAGCGCTTGCCCTTGTTCAGTTTCACTTTGACCTTCAGCGACATTGGTATTACCGTCTTCGATAAGATCTTTAGCGTCGACATACATTTCGTCTGCGTCTTCCCATGCATCGGCAATATCATCTAAGCGTTCAACCAAGTCAGCTGCACGTTTACCATTTTGAGCACCTGTCAACGAGCTCGCCATTGCTTGAAACGCTTCACGTTGCTTTTGTGCATTGGTTCTCGCGAGGGTCATTAGCTTTTCACCTTCACGAATTTGTGCATTACCTTTACTTATCGCTTTGCGACCATCGGCTAACAATGTTTCACCTTTTTTAACGTCTTTTTGACCTTGTTCCCATTGCTGAGACACATCAAGATGTTTTTCGCTCTCGGCTTTTACTTTTGAGGCAAAGGTATTTTGAGGCGTGGCACATCCAGTGATTCCCACAACACCAACAACGATCAAACTACGCAGTACTTTGTTCAATTAACGTCTCAATAATTCAGGTTAGGATCGGCGCAATTAAACCGCTTGATCACAAAAATAGCAAGAGCCTAACCACATTAAATCGTGTTAATGAAACCCAGTGCCCTCAGGGTTTAGCGCTAATTACTAATAAACATCACTCATCCAAAATACGCAATAAATCATTGTGATTTTTTAACCTTATTTGCAAAGATAACACATCACTCAATTGACGCTAAAAAGTAGCCAATGTAATGCTACAGCTCGAACAACACATCGGTTCTAATGATGTATTTAACCCCATGATAAATCGGCTCAGAACTGTGAATACAATGCAGTGGATGCATGCCATGAGGAAAACACAATACGCTCCCGGCAGGCGTTCTTACATCGACTTGTTTGACATTATCACCACGTTTTGCCGGCAAATGTGGATTGTCGGCATTGACTAAAAAGCGCGTCGCGCCGCCTTCAAAGTCTTCTGTGAGTAAGATTAAAAAGGTCAACTGACTATAACGATCGCCAAAAGCATCACGCACTAGCTGGCCATCAATCACCTGGCTTCCTGGCCATGAACCGTCAGAATGCGGTTTAAAATAATCCCCTTCACTGTAACGATAAAATCGAAAACGATTGTTTAACCCCAGCGCGGCTTTGCCCGCAAAATTACCTAAATCATCACCCATAAGGTGCTTCACTTTATTCCAAATGGCTTGCTCGGTGGCGTTATCAACCACCCAGGTCAAACTGTCGTTATGGCGAACATCTCGCGGTAACGACACGGCAGCATCGGGCAAAAAGCCCATCGACTCGCTTGCCGCAATTAAGCGTTGGCACTCATTGGCAGACAATACATTCAATAACTGAAACGCCCCTGGTACTTCGTCTAACATTTTTTTAGTTACAGGTGTTACTGCAACATCATTCAGTGACGCGGCATTAGCCTGATGATTTGCCCAGGTGGGCAATGCTGGATGCTCGGCACCCGGCTCGTGAGCGATAACATAAAACGCTGAATTTTCATTTGTGCTGTTCATTAATAACTGACCTTAATACTTAATAAGATTTTTTGTGGAACCCTGCAATAAGCTAATGACTAATGACTAATAACTCATCACTCTTACCTGGGCAAACTGCCGATGGCCCGCCGCCGTACCATGAAAGCCAAAACCACTTTGCTTAGCGCCAACCCATGGTGCATTACCAGCCCCACCGCCCTGGTTAACGCCCACCATGCCGGCTTCAAGTTGTTCAGCCACCGCGTTAGCACCTTGTCCGCCAAATACCGCCGCACTTAAGCCATAAATACTGTCATTAGCTCGAGTAATAGCATCGTTAATGTCATTAAACCGGCTGATGGCCACCACTGGGCCAAAGGTTTCTTCACGCTCAAGCAACATATCAGGGGTTAAACCACTGACCACAGTTGGATGAATAAAGGGTAACGGGTACTCATCACTGCCTAATAAAAATTGCGCGCCTTTGGCTTTAGCATCTTGCAATTGTTGTAATACTTTTTGGTGCTGAGTTGGATTCACCATTGGGCCAATATTCACCTGAGTCTGGTCCCATTTACCCACTTGATATCGGCTAGCTAGTTGCACCACCTTTTGCTCAAACTCATCGGCAATTCGCTCATCTACGTAAACACGCTCGGTTGAGGTACACATTTGCCCGGCATTCTCAAACGAACTTGCCACCGCAAAACGCACTGCAGCATCAATATTGGCACTGGCCATAACAATCATTGGGTCATTACCACCCAGTTCCATCACTAAGCGTTTTAGCCTTGGAGCTGCATTGGCCATAATATGCTTACCTGCGGCCATCGACCCGGTAAAGGCCACCATATTAATGTCGGCGATCACAAGTGCCTGGCCGAGGGCTTTATCACCTTGGGCCACTTGCAATACATGAGCAGGCAACACTTTATTTAAGGTATCAACAAACAGCTGTGCCACTAACGGCGTTTGTTCAGATGGTTTTAAGATCACACTATTGCCGGCAATTAATGCAGGAAGCAGCAAGTTATTTGCCATTGCTAACGGATAATTCCAAGGTGAAATAATCGCGACAATGCCTAAAGGTCGATATTGCAATTGAGTGTTGTTGCCAAGATCTTCAGCTGTCAAGGCGTCGCCTATTTCACCAGCAAAATAAGGCGCGTTTTGAATCGTGCCGCCTACTTCATAAGTGGCGCGGCGATAGTCTTTACCCATTTCCTGGCCAATTAACATAGCCAATTCATCTTGCACCTCGGCTAACGCTTGATAAGCCTTAACCACATACTGTTGGCGCTCGCTTAACGCTAAGCTCGTCCATGCTTTTTGTGATGCTTTGGCTTGCGCTATAATCTGTGGAAGCTCGGATATTGCTAAAGCATCAACACTGCCCACCGCAGTCGCTTGAATAGTGTCGCTCCCAGCCACTTTATGGTAGCTACCTGCATCATAAGAAGTTAATACTGCCATGGAGAAAGGTCCCTTAATGGTACTAGTTTAATTACCGTCTATTCTGATACAGTGCGATACAAAAGCAACCAGTATACTTTTAGTAACCTAGTTAAAATCAAGTTGGAATAATGAAAACAACAATTGAAACAATGAATAACGGTCAAAAAAAAGTTATCAACCCATGTGCTGAACCTTGCTCAGTTGAACGCGGAATGCGAGTGTTAGGCGGAAAATGGAAAGCGTCTATTCTGTGGCACTTACAAGATGAGCCAGTACGCTTTAATGATTTATCGCGCATGTTAGGCGGTGCCAGTAAAAAAATGGTCGACCAACGCCTCAAAGAACTTGAAGCACAGGGCCTGGTCACACGCCATGTGATTAACGACAGACCTATTGCTGTCGCTTATGCTATTACCGACCTAGGCCGCACCGCTTTAGATATTTTAGAACGCTTAAAAGACTGGGCGGATGAGTATGTTGTGTGATGGCGATTTCAGCCACACCATCTAAAATGATCAGATAGTCAGTACTCATTACGATTAGCTAGTGGTGTGTTAATTCATTCAGATACCTAGCTGATTGTTTGTAGTAAGGTATTTATGATCAGATATATCGTCGCCTTTATCATTATCGCCAATATATTTATTTCGCAATCGGTTTACGCGAGAGACAAGGTTGTTTTTTTCACAGAGCACTATCCACCGTTTCAATCACAAAATCACCACGGTGAATTTGTTGGCTTTGCTATCGATATACTCCACGCTGCGCAGCCCCATCTTGATTTTGATATCGATATTCAATTAATGCCCTGGAGCCGGGCTTACTATAATGCCCAGCAAACCCCAAACACATTCATTTTCTCCATTGCTAACACCGACAAGCGCTTAGCACACTTTAGGTGGGTTGGTGAGTTTTATACTGTACAAGACATGATTTACCGTAAAAGTAATCGTCCAGATATTGTGCTCGAAAAAATCAACGATATTGATCGTTATACTTTGGCATTATTACGAAGCGATGCAGCATTAAATCGCCTAAAACTCGATGGTACACACCCCAATATTTATTTCGTAAGAAGCCAAACCGCAGCACTAAAAATGCTGCAGTTTGATCGCGTTGATTTAATTTATAACAATGAGATTGGTTTTGCCGAAGACATCAAAAAAATGGGTTATACACTGAACGACTTTACCGCAGTATTACCTGTTGTGAACATGCCCATTGGTATTTCAACCCACAAAGACACCGACGAAAAGCTGGCCGAAGATATGCGCCAGGCGCTTCACACGCTTAAACAAAATGGCGAATTAGCAAAAATCACCGAGCGTTGGTTCGCCCCTCGAGTTATTCCCCTCGTTACTGAATAACCCAATAGACTCATTTGGGAATAAACCGTGTAACCCCTTCTCGTCGTCCCGGAAATGCTTTAAGCCGAAATCCAGGCGTTTGTTTTGCTTTGTACTTTCATGGCCTGCGCCCACTAACGTCGTGGCGCTTCGCCCACACCAGAGCAAAGGGGTAAAGCGCATTCTTGTTTAGCAATCAACCTTTGCAAACCCTCAGCGTTCCGGCAACATTTTCGCTTTTTAACCAAACAACAGCTGCGAAAAAATTGCGACGGAAAATTAGCGAGATTTTGACCGCGTATTTATCCCTCTTCGGCCACCTCTTTATGGTAAAGAATGAAAATGCTAACGCTTCAGATGGGACTCTGATGTGAATGGATTCAAAAGTTTGTTAGTGGCAAACGGTCTAAAAATGAGCGGTGAAATTAGGAAATGTACGGTAATAAATTAAAGTTTCACTGACTGTAGTGGCTATACTCAAATGAAATCACTTCTATGACACGCGGTAAACCCATCCCTGGGCGCTCTACGAAAACATCCATGTTTTCGAAGGTCATAGCCGCGATTACATCCATCGTTCAGTTATCTTCGATTCAACCTAGTGAGTAATCTAAAGATCTAACGCATTTTTGGACAAAAACGTTTTAGCGCTTAACCATAGATAGTTTATTGTATTTTTTTTGATTAAACAAAGAGGGATATAGTTAGGCTGCTTTTGGTCGGCTTTTAACAAATTTATATAGCCATTATTATCGTCAATGAGTGAAGCATACGACTCATGAATTAATATATGATTATGCTTGGTTGGATGGACCTTTATTGACATTGAGACCGACTTAAAGGGGCTTGGATTTGTAGGTGCTCCCCTTACTCTCGGTCCACGTTTAGAAAAGTTAAAATTTAATATATCATCTTCAGATGGCGATGCCGTTCCATCACTTGTAGATCCCAGCCCCAAATTTAATACCCTTGGTGCGATAGCAGTATAACCTTCACTCTGAAGACTAATTTCAAGAAAAACATCGTTATTATTTATATTAGAATTTAGGGTACAGTCAACTCCTGCTGTCGCTAAATACTCCCCTTCATAATTATGATTACACCCCAATAATGACAAACCTAAGACTGTAACTGAGATTACCTTTTTCATTGAAAACACCTCAACCTGAAAATCGTATAGCATTTGTACAGTGCGCATGCGCACTTATTGGGATTAACACGCATATGAATTTGCCACGTAAAAGAAGACTAAATACGAATTATTATTCAATATACTTACAATAACTTACTTCAAATACCCCAAATATACCAGCCGACTACATGTGCATGGGAATTCTGCTTGAAAGCTTAAACATCATTGGCTTTATTTTTGGGTACTATTACTCAATATTTGATTTTGCATAATTAGGAGGGAAACAAACTTTGGGGAAATGAGTCACCCCCCTAAACCGTTTATGGACAAAAGTGGATTAGAAGTTACCTTTTTATTAAAGTTTACCCTCCCCCGACTAAATTCGACTAAATTTAACGCTTTTTTGGACAAAGACATGTTTAAAGATGGCCTAGTGAATGACCGTAAATTGCACAGAATGACTAAATCTCTACTAGGTTCTGCCTCTGATAATGTTAAAATCTCCGCAACAGAATTACCGAGAAACTCAATGTTTATCCATCATGTTAACGGCATCGACTGGCTAGTGATCACAGCTTTTGAAGAACTGAAAACGATGTTTATCGAAGAAGCCGGTACGATACCCGCTTGCTTCTCTACTGCCAGCGAATTGAGCTTGATTGATCAAGCCAAGCGCACTTATGGGTATTTGCCTACACACAGCGGCGTAATCACCGATACAGGTACGTTACAGAGACAGGGTATCGAAGAAGATTTGAACCCACAGCTTGCCTGCTTAGTTGAGGGGCGTGGTCGGGTGTTTATCTATTACGGTGGCTTTGTGGCTTTTGTTGATGGCGAGCAAACCTTTATTACTCGAATGGACTGAAAATTATCCAATAAGTTGAAATCGGCGAATTGCCCCTAGCTAAAAATGGGGCAAATGAGTTAGATGCCTAATCAATATGTCGAATTTTCAGCAAATGAAACCATCGATAATTTCGTTGCTTTGTTCAGCAATAAAAGGCGCTACCCTTACTTCAACTTGATAGCTCCCAACAAACTTAAATCATAAAAAAGCCTCTGCCCAACAAATGAGAAGAGGCTTGACTGCCTATTCGATGGTCTACATCACATCAAACAACATTAATAAATCAATAATCAAATCCAAGTTGCGCTTTAATGCCGTCATTAAACGCGTGCTTTATCGGTTGAATCTCGCTCACTGTATCGGCTAACTCAATAATGTCGCGATGACAAGCGCGCCCGGTAATAATCACATGTTGCATTGGTGGACGGTTTTTAAGTGCAGTTAATACTCGCTCAAGCTCGATGTAGTGATAACTCACCATATAGGTTAACTCATCAAGCAGCACCAAATTCACCGACTCATCTTTTAACAATTTTTCGGCTTCAACCCAGGCTTCCATTGCCGCTTGGGTGTCTGTTTCTTTATCTTGAGTTTCCCAGGTAAAACCGGTTCCCATGACATGAAACTCAACGCCTGCGCCTTCTAATAAATTACGCTCACCACAAGCCCAAGTGCCTTTAATAAACTGCACTACAGCCGCTTTATGACCATGACCCACAGCGCGAGCAACCGAGCCAAAACCCGAGGTTGATTTACCTTTACCGTTACCGGTGAGCACCAACAAAATCCCCTTTTCATCTTGCGCGGCAGCAATTTGAGCGTCTACGCCTTGCTTTACTTTTTGCTGGCGCGCTTTGTGACGCTCTGCTTTAGTGACATCAATCGCGTTGGTTTGTTCAGTTTGTTGGTTATCCGTTGTCATAGCTGTATTCCTGTCAATGTGCTCATATCCAAATGCGCTTATATTACGCCAACAATACGAGCGATTGGCTGCAAATGGATCTGATTAATCGGTATTTGTTGTACATCGAATCAATGTACGATGAAGTCTTATTGCTTTAATGCTATTGCTTTAACGCCAATGGCAGCCCAGCAACCACCAGCGTCACTTGATCTGCTATTGATGCGATAGCTTGATTTAACCAACCCGCCTCATCGACAAATTGACGATTGAGCTCGCCCATTGGCACTATTCCAGAGCCGACTTCGTTACTCACTAACACCACATCACTGTGTAATTGGGTTAGGCATTCAAGCAATGCCGCCTTTTGTTTAGGCCAACGAACAGGGTTTGGATCGAGTAAATGATTAGTTAATAGCAGCGTTAAACAGTCAATTAAAATGACTTGTTGTGGCTTATCAATTGCCACTAAGGTTTGGGCAACATCAAAAGCTTGTTCGTGCAATGTCCAGTCATGGACGCTGGACACTCTGTCTTGCTGGTGCTTGGCAATACGTTGAGTCATTTCATGATCTAGCGCCGTTGCGGTTGCAACATAAACGCACGAATAACCGATGGCGGCGTATTCGGCAACACGCTGCTCTGCAAATCGGCTTTTACCACTGCGCGCGCCGCCTAACACTAAGTGGATCATTAGCTTAATCCAACGGCTAATATCACCAGGTAACAGCAGACTTCGCTAATTTGTTGCGCGGCGCCCAAGGTGTCGCCGGTGTATCCGCCAATTTGTTTGCGGAAAAAGCCACCCAACAAAATTCGCACCAGCCACAACGAAATAAACAGTGCAAATGCCGCAACACCATTTAGCCACAACAACACAAAAATGCCGCTGGCGATTAAAATAAACAAGTCGTTTAATTGCTGGTATTCAGCAATCGGTTTTGATTTGCTCGTGTCATCATCGCGAACATATTGCTCACTAAAAATGAAACTCGATGCCAACACTCGGCTCAAGGTGTGACCCGCAATAAGTGCGCTCACCGCCGCCATGGGGCTGTATAGAGCAAGTTCAACCAGTAATTGCCATTTAAGCAATAACACGAGTCCGAGCGCTAAAGCACCATAACTGCCTAAGCAAGAATCTTTCATAATTCGTAACTTATCAGCTATTGTCCAACCACCGCCAAAGCCGTCAGCGGTGTCCGCTAAGCCGTCTTCATGAAATCCACCCGTGACGAATACACTCGCAACCATCGACAATAATATGGCAATGCTAGTAGGCAAAATTAATTGTGCTAACCAAAACACCAACGCACAAATTAAGCCGATAACTAAGCCGACTAAACCAAAATAACGACTGGCTTTGTTGAGTTTATCGTTATCAATGACTACCCACGACGGTATTGGGAGCCGAGTAAAAAAACTCATCGCCACAAAAAATAAATTTAACTGCCGCAACCATTTTATATCGCCAGACATCTTGTTCCTTTAAACCACATTATTAACGCCAGCATCATCGAAACTGGCCATTTGATTGTAAAAATTTACTGCCCCTTGAATGAGGGGTAAGGCCAATGCTGCGCCAGTTCCCTCTCCTAACCTTAATCCTAACGACAACAAAGGTGTAGCCTGCAACGTTTGCAGCATTAATTGATGCCCTTGCTCGTGCGACTGGTGAGCAAACACTAAATAATCATTTGATTGTGGCGCTAATTTTAGCGCAACTAATGCTGCTGCAGTAGCGATAAAACCATCTATTACGACTAATATTTTTTGTTCTGCCGCCGCCAAAATAGCGCCGGTCATTTGTACAATTTCAAAACCGCCCAAGTGGGCTAATATCGACTCAATTGACGTCAGCTCATTACGATGTAAATCAATTGCTTGATTAATTAATGTGACTTTTTTGTTTAAGGTTGCATCGTCAATGCCCGTTCCGCGCCCTACACATAGTTCAACATCAAGATTAAGCACTGCCGCCATTACCGCCGCTGCAGCACTGGTATTGCCTATGCCCATTTCACCTAAGGCAATCATGCTACAACCATTATCGACATGCCTTTTGACCAACTGCTTTGCAAACTCAAAACCCTGACGGACTTGAGCTAACAACATAGCCGGTTGCAAATGCATGGCTTGAGTTCCCGCACCTAAGCGCTGATTAACCACACCACAGTCACTGGCTAATGGTTGTAAAATACCGCAATCGATGACTTCTAATGTAAAACCCACCTGACGACAAAACACATTAATTGCCGCGCCACCATGAATAAAATTATGCACCATTTGGGTGGTTACTTCGCTTGGGGCTATCGACACCCCATGCGCTGCAATACCATGGTCAGCAGCAAATACCAGCATGGTAGGCTTATTGATATACAGCGGTAACTCAGTCACGGTCGATTCAGTGCGTTCAGATTGAGCATTAACCCATTCACTTTCGCGGCTATATTGCACTCTGGCTATTTGTAACGCTAGAGATTCAAGCTGGCCTAATGCCCCTAGCGGTTTGGTTTTTTGGTTAATTTTGTGCTCAATGGCCTCATCATATTGGCGGTTTGTTGCGGTAACAGTAAATAACGACTGGGCAATAGATTGCTGATTCAATTCTCAATCCTTTTATCGACGGTGACGTAAAATAAACAAAAAGAACACACTGCCAAGTGCAGCAGTAATAATACCGACTGGTAATTCTTGATTGCCCAATAAGCAGCGCGCAATCACATCAATCCATACCATAAATAAACCGCCCAATACCGCAGTTAATATCATCGGCTGACGCCCAGAAAACAATAGCCTTACAGTATGCGGGATCATCAAACCCACAAAGCCGATACCGCCACAACTGGCCACCAGCATTGCGGTAATCAGTGAACACAGCAGTAGCATGCTTAATCGCAATTTTGCCACATTGACCCCGAGAGTATGCGCGCTCTCATCACCGGCTTGCAGCGCCATTATTTGCCGTTTAAAGGCCAACATAATCAATAGGCTCGCGCCAACCGTTACCGTAGGAAGCCACAGCTGCGACCAACTGGCTTTAGCAAAACTGCCTAAGCTCCAAAACAACACAGATGCAGTCGCTTGCGGACTTGAAAAATACAGTAATAAACTGGTTAAGGCGCCAAACAGAAATGAGGTTGCCACCCCAGATAACAACATACGCTCAACCTGACTCGTGCGGCCAATACCCGACAAAGCAACCACAAACATTACCGATAAACTGGCACCAATAAAGGCCCCAACAGGTAAACTGAGCATCGACCAGGACCACCAAGGCTGGTGACCGAGTGACGATACCACCAGCGCGCCATCAAACAGCTGAGCAAAAATCCCCGTTTGGCTAAATAGCGAAATCACCACAACTGCACCAAACGATGCCCCAGAGCTAATGCCAAATAAATACGGGTCGGCAAGCGGATTTCGGGTCACGGTTTGCAATACACTCCCCGCAATAGACAACCCTGCTCCCGCCACAAACGCCAGCAAAATACGCGGTAAACGCAGCTCTAATATAATCCGCTGGCTTAAACTTGCGCTCTGGCCTGCATCACTATTACCACTCAATAGCGATGTCATAACGCCTAATACGTCAGACAGCATAATATTGGCGGCACCAAAGCTGGCTGCAAAAAAAGGGGTCACTATGGTTGCTAGCACAATCAAAGCTAACACACTGTAATAGCGGGTATGCGCAGCATTAATCATTGTATTGACTCACTCTATTATTGGTCTGGTAACCATAAAAATAACTGATTAACGGCTTACCATGCTGAGGATGTTGGTTAACCTCGCAGCACACGCCAAATACATCACTAATCTGCCGTTCGGTCAGCACTGCGGTTGGATTGCCTTTAGCGATAAGCTTGCCCTGATCAAGTAACAGTAATTTATCACACATGGCACTGGCTAAATTTAAGTCGTGGATTGAGGCGATGACGCTTATTCCAAGCGAAGCCACCAATTCTAAAATTTGAATTTGGTATCGAATATCCAAGTGGTTGGTTGGCTCGTCTAAAATAAGGATTTGCGGTTGCTGCACAATTGCACGGGCAATAAGCGCACGTTGTTTTTCGCCACCAGACAAATGCTCGTAGGGTTGCTGGGCATGTTGAGTAAGGCCCACTTTAGTTAATGCGCTATCAACTAACTGGCGGTCATGTTGAGTTGTCGCGTCAAATAAGCCTTTATGTGGTGTTAACCCCATGGTGACTAATTGCTCTGTGGTGAGGTCAAAATAATGCGGTGTATCTTGTTGTACCACGGCAACGGTGCGCGCTAATGCCTTAGGCGAGTATTCGCTAATGTGTTTAGAAAAAAGCGTAATTTTGCCGCTGCTAGGTTCAATATAACGATACAAACAGCGCAATAGGCTCGACTTACCGGCACCATTAGGGCCAATAAGCCCTAACATTTGCCCTTTAGGTAAGCTGAAATGAATATCTGCAAGAATGGTTTTACCGTCAACTTGCCAAAAAAGGTGTTCGACATCTAATACCGACTCAGACATGGCTTGTACCTCGCCATGACCAAATCACTTTAATAAAAATAAACATAATAACTCCCCTAAGTTGCCCGCTTAGGTATGGATATTGAAGTAATTCAAAGCTGGTATCTGACTTATATTCAATAGGTTATTGAACATCTACAGTTGCGGGTACAGTTTGGGCTTATCCCAATTCCCAATACCTTGAATTACATAATGATTAACGTGTATCAGTTGGCAACATTTGCGGCCAATTTAATCTAAAGGTCACTTCAGGTTGCTGCGTTTGATTATCAGCTAAAGGCGTAACGTCATCGCTTGGTTCAATCCAGTACACATCAACAGACATAATAGCAGCATAGGGGATGGCAAGGTTAGAGAATAATCCGTTGTTTTGGCTGCTTTTAAGCACATAAGCCATAATGCAGCGCATTACCCCGCCGTGCGTCACCACCAGAGCTTGCAGGTTATTTACTTCAGGTTCATCTGCTGCATTTAGCGAGTGCCACATACTGTCGATCACCGCCATAAAGCCTTGTTGCACCCGTTGATAAAAATCTACCAAACTCTCGCCATTTTCGGGTGTATTGGCGACTTGCCATGGGTCTTGCCAGTACGCATCAAATTGGCTTGGGCTGGCCTGATAAATCGCATCATAGGTTTGGCCGTCCCATACGCCAAAGTTAACTTCTTGCAATGCAGGCAGTACAGTAAGAGGTAAGTTTAATTGTTGAGCAATGTTGGCCGCAAAGTTTTGGCAACGCACTAATGGCGAGCTAAAAATTTGCTCAATAGGCTGTGGCACACAACTAAAAGCCTGGTGCATTTTTTCTCGGCCCAGCTCTGTTAGTGCCACATCTATTTGGCCACGGGCGATTTCACCGCCCTCGCACTCACCGTGACGCAAAAATACAATTCTGGCTTGTTTCATTTAATGCCACCTCAGCCTTGCCCTTTGAATAAAAACTCGCGTATTATAGCCGTCTATACGTTTATATGTCTAAATGAAGTTTTTAGGTCATCATTCAGAATAGACTCTTTGCCTTGTACAATGAGTATATCGCCCTTTTTATCAATTTAAGGGTATGCTTATCTCTAATAAGGTATCAAGTAACATAGCGATAAAAAGGTAACAGTTATGGCGAAATCGACTTCTCACAGTCAAACACTTGAACAACTTAACGCATTGTTAGCTGAGCGTATTGTGATTTTAGACGGTGCAATGGGCACCATGATCCAAGATCATAAGTTGGAAGAAGAAGATTATCGCGGTGAACGCTTTAAAGATTGGCACTGCGATGTAAAAGGTAACAATGACTTATTGGTACTGAGCCAACCTGAATTAATTAAGGCGATTCATGTCAAATACCTACTAGACGGTGCAGACATTATTGAAACCAATACCTTTAACGCCACCACTATTGCCATGGCCGATTACGACATGCAAGCCTTGTCGGCCGAAATTAACCTTGAAGGTGCCCGCGTAGCACGCCAAGCTGCTGATGAGGTGGCCGCACAAACAGGTAGCCCACGTTATGTTGCTGGGGTGCTTGGCCCAACTAACCGCACTTGCTCTATTAGCCCAGATGTTAACGACCCAGGCTTCCGTAATGTCAGTTTTGATCAATTAGTTGAAGCCTACATTGAATCCACCAGCGCCTTAGTTGAAGGTGGCGCTGACATTATTTTGGTCGAAACCATTTTTGATACCTTAAATGCCAAAGCAGCCTTGTTTGCCATTGAAAAAGTGTTCGATGAAATCGGCGAGCGTTTACCGGTAATGATCTCGGGCACCATTACCGACGCATCCGGTCGTACCCTTACCGGCCAAACTACCGAGGCATTTTATAATTCGCTGCGTCATATTAAGCCGTTATCGATTGGCCTTAACTGTGCCCTTGGCCCAAAAGAGCTGCGCCCTTACGTCGAAGAGTTATCACGCATTGCCGAATGTTATGTGTCTGCCCACCCTAATGCGGGCTTACCTAACGAGTTTGGTGGTTATGATGAAACCCCAGAAGAAATGGCCGAAGTCATTACTCAATGGGCTGAAGCAGGCATGCTTAATATTGTCGGCGGCTGTTGTGGTAGTACGCCTACTCACATTAGCGCGATCCGTGAAGCCGTGCTCAGACATGAACCAAGACAACTCCCCGACATTCCCGTCGCCTGTCGTTTATCAGGACTAGAGCCATTAACCATCGATAAAGACTCATTATTTGTTAACGTTGGTGAACGTGCCAACGTCACTGGCTCGGCTAAGTTTTTACGCTTAATCAAAGAAGAAAAATTTGAAGAAGCGCTCGATGTGGTGCGTGAGCAAGTTGAAAACGGCGCACAGATTATCGACGTCAACATGGACGAAGGCATGCTCGACGGCGCGGCGTCGATGACCAAGTTTTTAAATCTAATTGCCTCCGAGCCAGACATATCCCGCGTGCCTATCATGATCGACTCATCAAAATGGGACGTAATTGAAGCTGGCCTTAAATGCGTGCAAGGCAAGTCAATTGTTAACTCAATTTCGATGAAAGAAGGCGAAGAAGCCTTTATTAAACAAGCCACATTAGTGAAACGTTATGGCGCTGCGGCGATTGTGATGGCGTTTGACGAGCAAGGCCAGGCCGATACTCGCGCCCGTAAAACCGACATTTGTACCCGCGCTTATCGTATTTTGGTTGATGTGGTCGGCTTTGCCCCAGAAGATATTATTTTCGACCCGAACATTTTTGCTATCGCGACCGGTATTGATGAGCACGACAATTATGCTGTCGACTTTATCGAATCAATTAAAGACATTAAATCGACACTGCCACACGCCATGATTTCAGGTGGTGTGTCTAACGTGTCGTTCTCATTTCGTGGCAACAATCCAGTACGTGAAGCAATTCATGCGGTGTTTTTATACCATGCGATTCAAGCGGGTATGGACATGGGGATTGTTAACGCGGGTCAGTTAGCGATTTACGATGACATTGATAAAGACCTAAAAGACAAAGTCGAAAATGTAGTCCTTAATTTACCTTGCCCAGTGGCCGACTCAAGCAATACTGAGCAGCTACTCGACATTGCAGAGCAATATCGCGGTGACGGCTCACAAGTAGCTAAAAAAGAAGATTTAGCCTGGCGCAGCTGGCCGGTAAACCAACGTCTATCGCATGCCTTGGTTAAAGGGATAACCGAGTTTATCGATGAGGATACCGAAGCTGCGCGCCTTGAAGCGACTCGTCCACTTGATGTGATTGAAGGGCCATTAATGGATGGCATGAATGTGGTTGGCGACTTATTTGGCGCTGGCAAAATGTTCTTACCGCAAGTGGTAAAATCAGCCCGGGTGATGAAAAAAGCCGTGGCCTATTTAAACCCGTACATCGAACTTGAAAAAGTCGAAGGCCAATCTAACGGCAAAATCTTAATGGTGACCGTAAAAGGTGACGTGCACGACATTGGTAAAAACATTGTTGGTGTTGTGTTGGCCTGTAATGGCTTTGAAGTATTCGATTTAGGCGTGATGGTATCGGTTGAGAAAATTCTCGACGCAGTTAAAGAGCATGATATCGATATTATTGGTATGTCAGGGCTGATCACGCCAAGCTTGGATGAAATGGTCCACAACGTGAAAACCTTCCACCGTGAAGGCTTAACCATTCCAGCCATTATTGGCGGTGCAACTTGCTCTAAAATTCATACCGCCGTGAAAATTGCCCCACATTATCCACACGGTGCCATTTACATTGCCGATGCTTCGCGCGCTGTGCCTATGGTGTCAAAACTGATTAATAATGAAACTCGCCAAGCTACCATTGACGAAACCTACGCTGAGTACGACGTTATGCGTGAAAAGCGCCTGTCGCAAACCAAGCGTAAAACCATCGTATCGATTGAAGCGGCTCGTGAGAATCGCTGTAAACACGACTGGGAAAGCCACACCCCATTTACCCCTAATGTACTTGGGCGTCAGGTGTTCGACGACTATCCATTAGAAGACCTCGTGGAGCGTATCGACTGGACACCATTCTTTAGAAGCTGGGAGCTACACGGCCATTACCCTGAAATTTTAAACGATAAGGTTGTGGGCGAAGAAGCACGCAAACTGTTTGCTGACGGTAAAGCCATGCTAGACACCATCATCAAAGAGAAATGGTTAACCGCCAAAGGCGTGATTGGGCTATTTCCTGCTAATACTGTTAATCATGATGACATTGAGCTGTATACCGACGAAAGCCGCACCACTGTTGAAATGACCACTCATCATTTGCGTATGCAACTTGAACGAGTGGGTAACGACAACTTCTGTTTATCTGACTTTGTTGCGCCAAAAGACAGCGGCGTTGCTGACTATATGGGCGGCTTTGCGGTGACTGCAGGCCACGGTATTGACGAGCACATAGCCCGTTTTGAAGCCAACCACGATGACTATAACGCCATTATGCTCAAATGCTTAGCCGACCGCTTAGCCGAAGCGTTTGCCGAGCGCATGCACGAGCGTGTTCGTAAAGAGTTTTGGGGATACGCTGCCGATGAAGTGCTAGACAACGAAGCATTAATTCGTGAACGTTATAAAGGTATTCGACCTGCACCTGGTTACCCAGCTTGCCCTGATCATACCGAAAAAGGCTTGTTATGGGATTTACTCAAACCCGATGAAACCATCGATTTGAATATCACCGAAAGCTTTGCCATGTACCCCACAGCTGCGGTTTCTGGCTGGTACTTTGCCCATCCAAAATCGCGCTATTTTGGCGTGACCAATATTGGTAAAGATCAAGTTGAGGATTACGCACAACGTAAAGGCATGAGCCTGGCAGAAGCAGAAAAGTGGCTAGCGCCAGTGCTGGACTATGATCCTGAGTAAAGAATGATCCTGAGTAAAGGATCATTCTGAATAGCTTTGATTCGCATATCATCTTGATGATGCATTTAGCGCCTCCATCAAGATGATTTTCAGTCACTCCATTTACTCGTCTTTGGCAGGCATTCTTTAACTTTTCCGCCCGACAGCACTCCCATTTACAAATCGCTATTTACAAATCACAAAGCTTATTGATAAGTGCTGCCATTATGCTTCAGCCAACCACCGATATGCTGCCCGCGTGGGTCGTGATGAGTCCAATGAATAACGCCGCCTTTATTATTAAACTCATACACACCGTAAAACTTGACGGTATCGCCAATATTTAGGCTATTTATGCGTGGGGCTAAATCGATATTATGGGCAACAAGTAAGGTTGTACCACTGGCTATTTTCAAAATAAACCGTTGATGACGACTGCCTTTAAGATCATCAGAAAGTACTTTTATAACATTACCATAACCCGCCACTTGAACATTACTTTGTCGATTATCAATGGCATTTTGTAAGGCGCTGTTGCTGTCATTGTTAGTGGCAACGGTATCAGCCGCGAAAACGTTTTGTACTATTTGTGTGGTTTGAGCGTTTTTGTCTAAATAGCCAAATAACGCGATGCCGAGTAAACCAATGAGCAGTATTTTTTTCATGATTATCAAATCCCTTTTGATAACAAGCCAATCTTTTCTTGTTCTAAAATCTTACTGTGTTGAATTAACAATAAGTCTAAAACCTCAGGCGATAAACTAAAAATTTGCACTACGTACTCACCAGATGCTGAGTGGGTTGCTTGTTCACCTTCATACGCAATGTGTAAGCCTAATCGCTTTAAGGTTTTCTGATCATAACTAAATAGCTGCGCGTCTCTTTTATCGTGTAACCCCGGCATCATGCCTATCACCGTCACGGTCTGATTCACCTTTATCTTATTGAAAAAATCGAGCTCGGCTTGTTGCCACCTAGTCAAGAAGTCATTCTCATCTTTGCTCAACCTCTTGTTAATACTTTGGTTATTAAAAACCGGGGCATAAATCGGTTGTAATGCTCCGCCATGCCAACCTAATAGCCCACCTTCTCTGACCGTGACATCATTACTCGCTGTAGCAATATAATTAGCACAAGATGATGCGCAGACTTTGTCTACTATCACCTTTAACTTATATTGATATACCAGTTCACCAAATCGAATGCCTGCGAACACTTCACCGCCACCACTATTGATGATCAGAGATTCTATTTTTGTTGGGCTGTTAGTGAGGAGTTCTTCAAAAGAGGCGACATTATCAGCGGTGATTTCACCACTATAAACAATTGTGTTTGCTGAAAGTGGATCAACCACCACACTAAATGGCTCTGGCTGGCTTGCACACCCAGTTAAGGTGAGCAGCAAAACGACAAGTAAATTACGCATTCATATTCCATTATGATGTTAAGTTAGGGATAAATTATCACGAATAACTGCTTTTACGTAAATTTATAAACATAAAAAAATAACACATTTGGTTATTAATATTATGGCTAACAGCCGATATCATTGTGACGCTTAACTCACGGCAAATACCCAACAGTATGGCTAATGCCATCAATGCTTGTGAGACTCATAGGCTATGTAAATTCATACTCAGTGGTATTCAGATTACTCATAAAAAACGCGATATATTATCGCGTTTTTTACAATTAGCTCTGTGCCACCTTACAAACTGTAGTGCTTATTTCAGCGACTCTAACCATTGATTAAACGACGATGCAGGCATAGCGCCAGATTGTTGGGCAACCACTTTACCTTGTTTAAATACCATTAAGGTTGGAATAGATCGGATATTAAACTGCGCGGCTAGAGCTTGTTGCTCTTCGGTGTTGAGTTTGCCAAAACGGAATTTGGGTTCCCATTTTTTAGCGGCTTGGGTAAACACAGGCGCAAAGCTTTTACACGGACCGCACCAACTGGCCCAAAAGTCGACGACTAATGGCAATTCAGATTTATTAGCATGATGGGCAAAATTAGCCGCGGTTAACTCTATCGGTTCACCAATAAACACAGGCTTTTTACAATGACCACAGGTTGGTTGCTGCTCAAGACGTTCATCTGGGACGCGATTTAGGGTATCGCAATGTGGGCAAGCGATTATCATGATATGACCTCATCAACTTCATTATTGAGACGATTAAATCATAAACTAAGTTGAGGCGAAGAACGATGATTCATTGATATTTCTCATTAGCATTTTTCGTTAGCATATGATGACTTACAACCACGAGCCTCCTGATTCAGCATCATTTGCACCATCGCCTCATGAGCTGCATAGATAACCTACATCCTGTCACCTAAGCAGCTTACAATAAATAGCTCGAAATTATTTTTGATATTTCCAACATTGAAGACTGACCCGTGAACTCAAATTTCACTTTGCCGATGGCCGAAAAATAGATTTCTAATTCAGAATCAAGATCAAACGTGCCAGACGTTTCGATCGAATATGCGACAATGTTTTTGTAAGGCAAAGAGGTAAAGTCTTTTTTGCTGCCCGTAATCCCCTGAACATTAACCGCAATAATCCGTTTATTGGTAAAAACCACACCATCCCGCATCGTTTTATATGAATCAATAATTTGTTCATCATCTAACAGTAAATCATTCACTTTTTCTGCAAAATCAGAGTTTTGTTTAAGCTTAAAAAAGCCTTTATTATTAAAATCGATCATAAAACATCCTTTTTATATAAAACATTATCCGCAATGATTATTGTCTTCTCAACACACAAATCTAAGCAGGCAACCAGAGAACTTGCACTTAATACCATTAACACCCAGAAGTCACAGAAGTGATCACCGGTTCGCCAGCACTCTTCCAGTGGTATTGGAAATAACAACTGGTTGCGATAACTTCAGTTGAAGTGGGTTCTGCTACATCCAGTGCCGACTTAGGGGCGGCTACTACGGCATAACTGCCGCTTGATACATAAATTCGATACGACCATTCATCCATGTCCAGGCCTGCAGCCTCAAAAATTTCAGATGACGTTGTGTAACCAGCATTAAAACCACTGCCACTGGCATTCGCTGCAGCGGCCCAAGGTTGATAATTACTGCCTTTTACCCCAGAAAACTCAACCGTATCAGTCATCGCACTGCCTGAAGTTAAGGTTTTTGTTTTGAATAATGTCACTGCGGTTTTAATGGACCCAACCGCCCCATTAATCGCGGCTATGTGGGCATCAGTCTTTAAATTGATAAACTTAGGCGCAGCTACAACAGCCAAAATACCTAAAATAATAATCACTACGACCAACTCAATCAGCGTAAAACCTGTCTGGCGTGGAGCTGTCAATTTATTCATATTGCTATACACCCTCAATACCCATTAACGATTAATGAGCCATAAAATCATCAGATTAATTATTCTAATTCGATTTTCACACATAATCACATGAAATCATGAATAAAAACCACATAATGTGACATTAACTAATGGCTGTAATTGCACCAAAGTAACTGAGTGGTTAAACATAACGGTGAATATGTTGTTTGATTTACGCTTTTTCTGGGTTTAAAACTACAGTATTCTTCGGCTTTTTAGGTTCAACATAAGCTTGGTAGCGACCTGGTTTATGATTAATCGCAATCAACACATTGAGCATAGCGGCGCCCATTACCGATAAAATAACCACCTCAATTGGGAACATCAGCAACGATGAGCTTAAAATAATAGTATCGACTAATAAGCCAAAATTACCGGCGCGAATTGAATACTTATTTTGCAGATACAGCGCCAAAATACCCAAACCACCTAAGCTTGATTTATGCCTAAACATAATCAGCATCCCGACTCCAATCAACATTCCACCGACTGTTGCAGCAAATGCAGGATGGACATTATCGATGTGAATAAAGAGCGGCATGTAATCTGTCATTACCGAAATAATCGATACAGAAATAAAGGTATTGATGGTGAAACGCTTTGACAGCTTGGTCCATGCAATATAATAAAACGGCACGTTAACGATAAAAAATAACATCCCAAAACTTAACGATGTTAGGTGCATCCCTATGATAGCTAAGCCAGCAGTACCGCCAGTGATCAGTTGATTACTGTTATAAAGCGTTACGCCTAACGACACCATTACACCTGCGCAAAACAAAGCCATAATGTCTTCGTAAAAACGGTGTGATGGGAATGGCATATTATTTATATCCTTCTTTAACCAAAGCGTTAATAGCATTAACGCAAAGCTTGGGTTAGTACTTAGATTAGTGCTGAGCAGAGGCACAACATCTTAAAGGCGCGCAGTTTACAGAAACACTGTAGATTTAACAGTGAATAAAACAAGACAAATGATGAATAACAAGCCAACATCGTACACAAAACTTTACGAGCGATATTCAGCAGTAAATAAAATGATACACAGATGTTATTTATCAAGTAATAAGCAGTACAAAACTATGCCTCAACACATAGTTAGGGTGTGAATTGCGACATACGTAATGAATGTAAAATTATTTGTCGTGATAGATCAACAACGACTCAATATACCAGCCTTGTAAATGACATAATTCAAACAAAGCTAACAATAAACTTGATGAGTTATCTCAATAAAAACGCAGAATCATACGCCACTAAAAACTTTAAAAACAACAAGGTACATCAACTTAAAAACCAAGACTAGCAATAGCTACTAGCGAGAATTAAACCCTAAGTTGCCACATTTCAAATGCTTCTTGGCACAGTTGTTCTCTAAACTTAGGATGAGCAATATCAATTAGCGCGCGGGCACGTTCTCTTAACGATTTAGCGCGTAAATATGCACAACCATACTCGGTAACAATATAATGGACATGGGCACGAGTGGTCACAACGCCAGACCCCGGAGAGAGCACAGTCGCAATCCGCGAGACGGTGCCGTTAGCAGCAGTACTAGGAAGAGCAATAACAGAACGACCACCTTCCGACAGCCCAGCGCCTCGAATAAAGTCCATTTGGCCGCCCACGCCTGAGTATATTTTTGTTCCTAAAGAATCGGCACAAACCTGGCCCGATATATCAACTTGTAGCGCCGAGTTAATTGACATGACATTGGGGTTTTTACGAATAATGGCAGTGTCATTCACTTGCTCAATGTCCATAAAGATCACTGATGGATTATCATCGACAAAATCGTAAAGCCGTTGGCTACCCAGCGCAAAACCAGTCACAGTTTTACCTGGATGCACTTTTTTAAGGCTGTTATTGATCACCCCTAACTCAACGAGATCCAACACACCGTCTGAAAACAGCTCAGTGTGTACCCCTAAGTTTTTATGTTGTGTTAAGCACGACAACACCGCATCTGGAATAGCACCAATTCCCATTTGTAAACAATCACCATCGCGCACCAAGGTAGCAACATGCTGACCAATTGCTTGGCTGGTTTCATCACTCGAATCAATAAAATGTTGTGGCAATGGCATACTCTGCTCAAAAACCGCAGCTAATTTTTTGTAGTGAATAAACCCATCACCATGAGTGCGGGGCATCATAGGGTTAATGTGAGCAATAATTTTACCCGCCACCTGGCAAGCTGCAAGCGTGGCCTCGACCGAAATCCCTAATGAGCAAATACCGTGTTTGTCTGGCGGGGAGACTTGAATAATAGCCGTATCAATTTTTTGCTCACCTGAACGAAATAACTTAGGCACTTCAGACAAGAAAATAGGCACATAATCAGCTTCACCTTGCTGTAAAAGCTCACGCGTTGGAGCGCCGCCAAAATAACAGCGATGACGAATATGCGGTTTTAAATGTTCGGCGCTCAATGATTCAGCCCGCTCAGTATGCAACTGTAACAAGGTTAACCCTTGCTTTGTTAAGGCATGCTGTGCAAGCGCATCGAGCAAAACCTTTGGGGTAGCCCCCATAGAATGAGTCCATAAGGTTTCATTGTTTTCAATTAACGAAACCGCTTCTAACGCACTTTGGCAAATAATGGGTGTCATCGATATAACTCAAGGTAATTAAGCTATTTGTAGTGTAAGGAGGAACATCAAGATTTAATAGTTTTTAGCGCAAAGTCGCAAAGCTAATCACAACAGTTGAGAATGATATCAATCAAATGAATTATTTGAGAGGTTTGCCACAAAGCGGCAAATGATGATTCACCGCAGCAACGCTTTGCAGTAAGCAATGAGCCAAACAAGTGAGGGAAAATAATAAAAACGAGTTAACCACCGCAGCTATGAAATATAACACACTGCAATTTGCAACAGAAACTAACAACCTACAATTAAATGAGCCTAAGCCCAATAACCTTAAGCGCAGCTCACTCAAACTAGCAAACTATTTTGATGTTAATGCCGATTGAGAGAACAGCACTCCCGGCCAACCATGTTGCATAAACTGGCGGATATTTTGATGGTCATCACCTTGTGGTGTGGCAACCACATCACGATAATGCTGACCAAATAGCTGCAATGTTTGCTGCTCAGTCAACTGTTGTATTTGCCCAAACGCGAACACTTTACAAGACCCAGAGTTT
This sequence comes from Shewanella algicola, assembly GCF_014648035.1. Classification (GTDB taxonomy): domain Bacteria; phylum Pseudomonadota; class Gammaproteobacteria; order Enterobacterales; family Shewanellaceae; genus Shewanella; species Shewanella algicola. The sequence continues at coordinate 35,879 of NZ_BMQI01000024.1, forward strand.
TGCCCAGCGTCATTTAACTGGTCGCCATTTTTAAATGCTGTTGGGGTAAAATCATAATGCGCATCAATCAATGCCATCGTCTCTTCAAAACGCACCTCATTTGCACGCTCAGCTAACGAAGTTATAAATTCATTCACCTGTGTTGCAGACATTAGCATCACCTTAATTTGTCAAAAGTAATTGGCAAGACAATAACAAAATAACTGAGTTTTCTATAGTGAAAAGACCTAATTTAAAATGGTTAATGCCTTAAGCTGACAAACAACAGAAGCAACACACTACCTATAAAAGATGAAAACTAACTAATCACGGCTACGTTCACAAATGGCCAACTTTAACTAAAATCACTGTGTCCTGCTCAACATACGGATTATGCTGGCTTAAATGCGGACTGCGGATCCAGGTACCTGCGGGGTATCGACCTAATTCATCAATAAATTCACCGCTTATCACGTAAATCTCTTCACCGCCAAAATGACGATGCGGTTGAAAATGTGTACCAGCTGGCCACATCACTAATGCAGTAGATTCGGTACCATGCTGATGTAAGGGCATTACCCGTAATTGGCCTTGGCCTGGTAGCCATGGAGTAGTGTTAGTGTCTATTGCAACTTGCTGGTTATCAGTAGGTTGAAACTGGTGTAGTTTCACTAACAATGTACAACCTTCAACACTAAACGGTGCGTGTTCAAACCCTTCAGGGTTACGCAAATATGTGCCTGCAGGATAGTTTCCAGTTTCGTCTGAAAACACCCCGTCGAGCACTAAAATCTCTTCACCTAGTGGATGAGGGTGTGACTTAAACTTAGCGCCGGCCTCATATTTAACAATACTGGTCGCATGGCCGCGTTCTGCTTCTTCACGCGCCAGACGTTTACGTAAAACCCCTGCTGCTGGGCTATTTTGCCATTCCATATCATGAGTGTTTATCACCACTCGCTGACTAAAATCCATGTTCAACATATTGATACCTCAAAACTCATTAATGGCGACAGTGTAAGGCTTTCGCAATTGATAAAAAAGTAGGTACTTTTTGGTGCCTATGCCCAATTGATTGTGAATATGAAATTGAAGTACCGTTACTAGCCACATTTAAGCATTGGCCTTATTAAGGTATAAATGTACATAACAAAAAGCCCAGTCAACAACGTTGGCCGGGCTTTAATGAAGTACTAGTGGTGATTAAATACTATTACTTTGAGCAGCTTGACGCTCCAGTTTGTACGCTTTTGCAGACGCAGGAATAGGTGTTGTCCGCCCTGTTTCTAGCCATTTTTTTAAGCGATTTGCATCTGCCATGTGGGTATATTTACCAAACGAATCGAGCACCACAAATGCCACTTTACGTTTATTCATTTCGGTTAACATCACTAGGCAGTGACCAGCTTTATTAGTAAAGCCGGTTTTAGTTAAGGCAATATTCCAATTGTTTTTAAACACTAATTTGTTGGTGTTTTGAAAATCTAATGCATAACGAGGTGAAGAAAAGTAAACATGCTTTTTAGTGGTTGAGCTCAACTCACCTAACAATGGATACGACTGACTCGCCTTGAGTAATAAAATCAGATCATTGGCACTCGACACATTGTCTGGCGACAAACCTGTGGGTTCTACATAGTGAGTGTTTTTCATCCCTAATGCAGCGGCTTTATCATTCATGGCTTTCACAAACATATTAAAGCCACCGGGATAATGATGTGCTAATGAGGTTGCGGCGCGATTCTCTGACGACATTAACGTCAGTAACAACATGGTTTTACGCGTCACTTTACTGCCAATTCGTACTCGCGAATACACATTAGCCATAACCGGTGAGTCGGTAATTTTTATTGAGATTTTTTCGTCTAGCGGTAACTTAGCATCCAATGTCACCATGGCCGCCATTAATTTGGTTACCGAGGCAATCGGAACTGATTGATGTTGGTTAGTGGCATATAACACTTCGTTAGTGGCCAAATCGACTAACATCGCACTGTTTGACGCTAGCTCTTGTTGAGGAAGGTCTTGAGAAACGGGGGCCGCAAAAGAAACCGCACTAGTCAGTGTGGTTGAACAAAATAAGGCACAGGCAAAAAGAAAACGAAACTTCATCACGCTCACTTGAAAATAGGGCTAATAACGATTGAGTATACGACAAAGGTTTAGTTCAACAACAGATCAAATACTACTTTTGGGTAGGTATTTCGCAATTAATTAACATAGATCAAACCCATAGTTTTAGCCACGCCTAATATTCGTCCAATTTAGGTCACTTGCGGTATTCACTATAAATACGATGCCAAAGTAATAAGCAACAATAAAGAGTCAAATACCGCTTTTGTTGTCTTCATGTTAAGATGAAAATAATCGTTTAAAAAGAATGATAAAAGAGAGTGTAAATGGACATTAACTTGCGTTTCTTTAGTCGGTTGGGCCAGTGGGCGACCAATTTATTCGCCCCTAAGAGCCCATTAAAATCTGAATCTGATGATGCGCAACAAGGGTTAATTTCACTCAAAACCATCGCCAATCAATATCCATTACAAATTGGCCAAGGACAGCTCAACGAAGCCGTGCCCACCAGACCATTTTACTCAAGCGATCGTTTTATAGGTAGAGAGCCACAACTTAAGCAAATGGCCGATGTCATCAATTTATGGCGTAATCATCATGGTGAGATCAGTGCCATTGTAGCCCCTGCAGGGGCGGGTTTATCGGCTTTTTTAGGTTATATGCCTACACTATTGCAACAGATCCAAACTGACATTGAACATGTGATCCCAACAAACGCCAAAGCTCTGCCAGACACCTGGCTGATAATGAGTTTTTACCAAGCCCCGTTAAGTGCCTTTGCCGCCATCACCAACCTGTGCTATTGCTTTAACATTGCTCCTCCACCCAACATTTCTGACAGCAGTATTACCGACACCATCTACGCGATTAATCAACAACCGCCGCAGCTCATCATTATTGATGACCTACACAAGTTGATGTTAAGAATGATGGGAAACAATCAAGCCTTAGTTACCTTTGCCACCATTATTATGGAAACCCGCAAACACCACTGCTGGATTTTAGGTTGTGAAAAATACGCCTGGCAGCGACTCAGTGCACAATATCAAATCACTCATTTTATTAAACATATCATCAATATTGATTATTTTAATGCCCAAGAGCTTGCTAGCATTCAGACACAACAATTGGTCGAATTAGGTTTAATCAGTACCGACTACCTTGAACAAAATCCAGTAGAAAAGCCTAATAATCACAGCACAGAAACTCAAGATGACACTAGCGCAACGGATGTAAATCCTTACGATGAACAATTAAAGCAACTGCATTCCATTAGCCAGGGCCATCCCAAATTAGCGGCGTTATTGTTGCAGTACTCACTCACTCACCAAGCCGATATCACATCAGATAACAAGCATAAAACCGACATTTGTAAAATTAACTCGTCCGCCATACAAGAGTGCCAGGACAATGATTTATTCTCATTGGCTGAAATTTACGTCCATGGCGGCCTAAGAGTAGAGCAACACGCCCATATTTTTGCCCAATCCATTGAACAAAGCAGCTTACAGTTAGCTTACTTAGCTCGCCACGGCTTAATCATTGCCCAATATTCACAGAAAGATTTTGCCCAGCATTTTTATTTTATTACTCCTACGTTAACAAAAATTATCGCCAGCCATTTGGTCAACAATAACAAGCTGTTTAATTAAACGAGGCGAACATGGACAACTCACGTGAGGCATTGCAAGCTTTTTTAGACATCATTTCATTTGATCGTATTTTAAGTATTTTATTGCTGTGCTTAACTGCGTGGCTGTTTTTGGTACTGGTGCAATTTTGTTTAAACCAACTCAACAACAAACTGCCTAAATACCGCCTAATTTGGAATCGGTCTTACCCTTTTGTACGCCTATTTGTGTGGCTGTGTGTGATCATTTATTCCATTGTTGGCATTATTGATCCCCATGAAAATTTAATCTTAGCTGTGGTTGGTTCTATCAGTATTGTGGTGGGTTTAGCCACGCAAGAGCCGGCTAAAAACATGATTGCAGGATTTATTATTATGCTTAATCCGCCTTATCGGGTGGGTGACATGGTGACACTGGCAGGCCATTACGGCGAAGTGATAAAACTTGAATGGAGCGTAACCTGGCTGCGCACGTTTGACGATAATACCGTCATGGTACCCAATGCTGAGGCACTTAAAACAGCGGTATCGAATGCCAATAGTGGTGCATTAGATGAAATGGTGGTGGTTAAATTTTCCATCCCTATGGCTGCCGACCTTCAAAAAGCCATTGCCTTAGCACGCGAGGCAACACAGTGCTCGCCTTACACTTTTTTAAATAAACCTATTATTGTCAATCTAAGCAATGATTACTCGTTTGGGCAGTATCAACAAATCATTACCGTTAAAGCTTATGTTATGGATGTAAGGCTCGAAAAAAAGTTTGTTAGTGACATTAATATTAGGGTGTTAAGTGCATTTAAAAATGCCCATTTTTATGATGAACAACAAACGTCTCCAACATAATTTGCGTTATAATCGCGCCAATTAAGTTCAACATTTTTAAAATTTACCTACTGGGGATCAGTTAATGACACAAGATGAAATGAAAAAAGCCGCAGGCTGGGCTGCACTACAATATGTCAAAAAAGATACAATTGTTGGCGTTGGTACAGGCTCAACGGTAAACCACTTTATTGATGCATTAGCCACAATAAAAGACGATATTGAAGGTGCGGTATCAAGCTCTGAAGCGTCAACTAAAAAACTCGAAGAGCTCGGCATTGAAGTATTCGACCTCAACAGTGTTGACTTAATTGATGTCTATGTTGACGGCGCAGATGAAATTAATGATCGCATGGACATGATTAAGGGCGGCGGCGCAGCTTTAACTCGTGAGAAAATCGTCGCAGCCGTTGCTAAACAATTTATTTGTATTGTCGACAACACTAAGCAAGTGTCGATTTTAGGTGATTTTCCATTGCCTGTTGAAGTCATCCCAATGGCACGCTCGTATGTGGCTCGCGAGTTAGTTAAGTTAGGCGGCGATCCGGTTTATCGTCAAGGTGTTGTGACCGACAACGGTAACGTAATTTTAGATGTCTACAACATGCAAATTTTGGATCCTAAAGTAATGGAAAACAAAATTAATGCGATTGTCGGTGTCGTCACTAACGGCTTATTTGCAAACCGCGGTGCAGATGTATTACTAGTGGGTACGCCAGATGGCGTGAATACCGTCACCTTGTAATTATCCTGACAGACTTTCACATAGCCTCAGCTATTACTAAAAATTGACCTCGCAAATTTGCGAGGTCAATTTTGGCTTGTACTAATCTGTTTGTTATACCGTTAACTACACACTGAATTGACTCACCGCCTCATGTAAGGCTTGTGCTCGCCCCCTAACCTCTTCAGAAGACGTCGCATTTTGCTCCGCTGCCTGTGATGATTCGCCAGCAATATCACGAATAACCACCACATTTTTGCCAACCTCTGCTGCGACCATGCTTTGTTCTTCAATAGCCGCAGCAATTTGGGTACTCATGTCCATAATATTGGTCACATCACTGGTAATTTGACGTAACACATCACCCGCAATTGCGGCTTGCTCTGCACTGTCTCGTCCTTGTTGTTGGCTTTCTTGCATCAGTTCAACAATTGAATGAGTGCGTTTTTGTAACGTCGATATTATATCGGTAATTTGTTGAGTGGAGCTTTGAGTCCGCATGGCTAAAGACCTTACTTCATCAGCCACTACGGCAAAGCCACGGCCTTGCTCCCCCGCTCTTGCTGCCTCAATCGCTGCATTTAGTGCAAGCAAGTTAGTTTGCTCAGCAATACCTCGTATGACATCAAGCACACTACCGATAGTGACACTGTCGCGCTCTAAATCGGCCACCACCAGTGATGAGTCAGTTAATTGTTGAGCCAATAAATTTATCTTCGAAATAGTTTGTTCAACCCCTTGCTGACCAGCTTGAGCATTATCGTGGGTTTGGCCAGCTTTAACGGCTGCTAACTCAGTATTTTGAGCAATTTCTTCAATGGTAGCCCCCATTTCAGTCACTGCGGTGGCCACCATGTCGGTTTCGTTTAGTTGGCGTGATACACCTTCCGATGCCGAGGCCGCATTAAGAGACAGTTCATGACAAGACTCATTCATGGCATTTACCGACTCGTTAACCTGCATTATAAGCGTTTGGAATGACATCACCATACAATTGAAATGTTGTGCAACAAGCGCTAATTCATCATTGCCAGATTCATCACAACGTATTGATAAATCATTACTTAACTCAATAGAAGAAATTGTTGAGGTGATCTTATTAATGGGCACCATAATGCTTTTAATGATAAACAAGGTTGAAATAGCCAACGTGGCCGTTATCAATACAAAAAGACTAAAACCAATCACAAAGGCTTGCTGTTTATCCTGTTTTATTTCAGCAAGTGTTTGCTCACGTAATTTCACAGTATCATTATCAGTTTGGTGGATTTTATCGCGTAGCACAGCCATTTTGCCATCATTATCGGTTAAGCCAAACAATGATTCTTTTGCAACAAGGTTATTAAACTTTTGCCGATAATTTTCAATATTAACAATCAGTTGTTGTTTTTCAGCGAACGGAATTCCCGATAATTGTACTTGCTGAGTAAAACGGCTTACACCTTGCTCAAACGATTGAACATACTTGAGATCACGACGTAACATAAAGTCTTTTTCATTACGCCGTAACTGCAACATATTCACGAGTAAGCTGTCTTGTGAGTAATTACTGAGTATGGTTTCAACGATTTTAACCGCTGCGCGTAACTCACCATACAAACCAGATTCATGGGTTAACCCTATCTCTTTCTTTAACATTATGACTTCATTGAAAATATGGTTATAGTCATTGAGGTTTTCTTTAAAGTGATCGAGTGCGGTTACGTCCATACCTTGGTGTTCAAGTGCGGCTCGCACATCGGCAACAAAAGCCAATGTGTCTGCCATACTGTGAGTAAATTTATCGACGTACCTTGTGTCTGCTCGATGAAAAAAATCTTTTTCTTCTGTTCTTAACTCAAGGACTTTCCTTTCTATTTCTATAATTTTGCTTGATGTAGTTGATAGTTCAGATAAAACTGATTCTGAATAATTTTGTAAACCAAACATAGCAAGGATGGAAAACACTGAAATTGTCGCACTTAACATCAGTTTAGAACGAATAAGCATATTAATTACCCCCTAAGAGTAAAATGCATAAGTCCTTTTAAATTGATTGAAATTAAAACGATCTACCGAAGTGAATCTATCTGTTTAGTAAGGCCTGTGAACGATAGGCAATACATATTTGATTTGTCTACCTTTCGCAGTATAGAACACCGGCTAGCAAACCTAAAACTAAATAACATCTTACTTACATATTTTTTAACTTAAACTAAACCTTTTACCTACTTGAGCCTGTCAAATAACTAAACAATCATAATGGACAGCTTGGAACATTAAGGATGCCGGTATCAATCAGCCTAATTCACAGCAAATAAATCACCTCGCGCAGTTAGACGACAATCAACTTGTCGCCATTGCAACTACCGGGTGTCAGCAGGCCTTTGAGCAACTGTATCGCCGCCATCACCAGCGAGTGTACGCCATTTGTTTTCGGCTTAGTGGCCAACCAAGTTTGGCTGACGATATGACCCAGGCGTGTTTTATTCGCTTATGGAATAAGTTGGCGCAATTTAACGGCGATAGCCAATTTACCACCTGGCTGCATCGGTTATGTGTTCGCCAAGCCATTAATGATCTCAAGGCGCAGCAATCATTATGGCGACGCTTTTTGCCTGCAGAAGATATCGCCCATCAATACATGCCTAGCGTTGAGTTAACCGATTACCATTTACTCGACAAATGTATCGCCAGATTACCGCAACGAACCCGCATTGTGTTTGTGTTATGTGCAATTGAAGGCTACCAGCACAACGAAATAGCAGCACTGCTGAACATTGCCGTCGGCACCAGTAAGGCGCAATATCACAATGCCAAACATTTACTACAGGAGATGCTTGCATGAGTACTAAAAAGCATGACCTAGACCATTTAATTAGCACGTTACCGCCTGAGGTTGCGCCAACCACCGACTTATGGGATGGCATTAAGCCGCATTTAACGTCTCAAAAAACGCATCAAAACAGTGTTGTGCGCCCCTTATGGGCCATAGCCGCAACGTTCTTAGTGTGTTCACTCTTATGGTTAACGCAATGGCGCGACGAACCTGTGCTACCCCAAGAGCAAACATTAACCCAGGTGCAAACGGCAAATGTTACCACTGCAACAATAGACACACCTGCATCTATTGAAGTAGATAATCACTTAATTGAATTAATAAACCAAATAGCCCAAACCCATCAAAGCCAGTTAGATGGATTTATTCGCAATCAATATACCGTTAGCTGGCAGTTATCAGCAAACAACAATGAGCACATTCAAACCGACATTGCCAAGGCGCTCGCAGAGCTAGAAAGTGCCTCTGTTCAAGTGCAAGCAGCATTAACACAACAGCCGACGAATCAACAACTTTGGCAGTTATGGCGCTGGATAATGCAGCGTCAAATCACCCTATTACAACAAGGGCAAAAATTGCCTTTTACCCATACACGCCCATCACAAGGAAATACCCTATGAGCAGCATTAAATACGCACTGTTAGCCCCACTAATGGCCATAAGCGCTCTAACTATTGCATCAGAGTCGGTTGACCAACAACAAGATGTTGCAGCTAACCCCAACGTGAGTATCAAAATACAGCGTGGCAATGTTGAATTTATTAGCTGGGACAACAACAGCATCCAAGTTAAAGGCGAACTAGACGAGCTAAGTAAAGGTTTTATATTCGATGTAAAAGACAATACGGTAGTGATTGAGGACAAACTGCCGCGCAGCTATCAAGGTAGTAATAAACAAGGCTCACAACTGACTATTTATTTACCCACACAGCTGAGTTTGGACGCTGAAGGCGTATCAGCCGACTTTGCCCTCTCTAAGCTCAGCGGCCAAATCGCCATCGCATTAGTCAGTGGCAATATTGAAGCTAAACAACTGAGTGGCAGTAGCAAGTTGACCACGGTTTCGGGCAACATTAACAGCGAACAATTAAGCGGAAAAATCAAACTTGAAACGGTATCAGGTGGCATTGACGACAAGGAGAGCCAAGGTGAGGCAGAGTTTAGGTTAGTCAGTGGTGAACTAGAGACTCACAGCGACTTTACCCAAGTGAGCATTGACCAAGTCTCTGGCGATATTGAGGCAACCCTAAAACAAATAAACAAAATTAATATGGTTACCATCAGCGGCGATGCTGATCTAAACCTCGGCTCACAGCTCAGTAAAGGTCATCTTGAAACCATTAGCGGCGATTTAACCATGGCATTTAGTGCAGCACCTAATCTAAGCTTTATGATAGACGGCGGCCCAGGTGGCAAAATTAGTAATCAATTAACTGACGATAAACCCGCTAAGCAAAAGTACTCATCAAGCCAAAGTCTACAATTTAACAGCTTGTCTGGTGACGGCCAGGTCAATATCAACACCATTAGCGGCCGCATTAGCGTTAAGTAATACTATTGATGCCAGACAGTAAAATGCCCAGTGATATCGCTATCGCTGGGCATCGTTACTTGATACTAATATCGCTGAGCAAAGCTGTTACAGATTAAGATTAACCGTAACGATAGCTTGGTTGTTCAGGCTGGCACTACTTAACCGAACTCACTTCATTATCGGTTAAAAAACGCCATTCTCCTGGCGCTAAATCAGCATCTAATTCAATACTGCCCACGGCTTCGCGGTGTAGGTTAACCACTTTGTTACCCACTGCAGCAAACATGCGTTTTACTTGATGGTATTTGCCTTCACTAATGGTTAAACGCACCTGAGTTGGCGCAATGATCTCAAGTACCGCAGGCTTTGTTAAGCCATCTTCATTACGCAGTTCAATACCGTCAGCAAACACAGAGATTAAGCTGTTATCGATAGGATCGGCCAGCTCAACTAAATAGCGCTTACCGCAATCTTTTTTCGGCGAGGTGATTTTGTGCGACCATTGGCCGTCGCTAGTAATCAGCACTAAACCTGTAGTGTCAGCATCTAAACGCCCAGCAATGTGTAAGGTGTCAGCTTTTTCAATTTCCATCAAACTTAATACCGATGGATATTGCTCATCAATCGTTGAACAAATGGTATCAACCGGCTTGTTCATCATCACATAACGATCGCCCACAATACTGATAGACTGGCCTTCTAAGCGCACATCCATTTGCGGTAATACCTTAAAGCCAGAATTCTTAACCACCTCACCATCGCAGGTCACATCACCACGATGCAGGGCTCTTTTGGCCAACGAACGGGTTAATTCGGTACTTTCACAGATAAATTTGTCTAAACGCACAATGGACTACTCAATCTAAAAATAATGGCGCTATTATGCTGCTTACACGCTTAAATAGAAATCAATCAATGATCTTTTTACTCCATTCGGTAATTTTTAGTTACACATCCGCGCACTATCTCAGGCAAAAATGACCAAAAGTGCCTTGTTTTCTAGTCTCCTAAGGCCTTAACATAGTATTCACAAAAAAAGTGTTGGTTTTTTCCTTACTAAGTAGCATTTAAGGACCAACAATATAATAAAAATATAAAAATGCTCATACGCCTAAAATAGGCGCCTTAAACAAAGCAAAGGAAACACAATGAAAAAGTTGGTTATTGGAGGTCTTTGTGCCTCACTTATTGCAGGCCTAAGTGCATGTAGCGACGATAAAGCCGTAGTAGCTCCGGCTGCAGACGTAGCAAAAACAGCTGCTGCAGTTGCCGTTGAAAAAGCACTGACATCTGGCATTACGTTCGACAACATCGATAAATCCGTTCGTCCACAAGACGATTTTTACATGTATGTAAACGGTGCATGGATGAAAACAGCAGAGATCCCAGGCGATCGCACTAACATTGGCGCATTTTACGACTTACGCGAACATGCCCGTGATGACGTTAAAGCGATCATTGAAGACTTAAGTGCTACGCCAAATTTAGCTGATGGCACAGATGAGCAAAAAGTAGCTGACTTATACCGTTCATTTATGGATGTAGAAACCCTAAACAAACTGGGTATTGCGCCAATTCAAACTGACCTAGATAAAATTGCAGCACTAAAAGACAAACAAGAATTAACCGCGTTTTTTGGTGAAAACCAAGCAAACGGTGGCGGCACACCATTAGCCTTTTATATCTCTGTTGATGCTAAAGACTCAACCCGTTATGCCACTCACATTTGGCAATACGGCTTAAGCCTTCCTGAAAAAGATTACTACTTTAATCAAGAAGAACGCTTCGTTAATATCCGTAAAGCCTTTGTTGAGCACATTGAAAAAATGTACAACCTAGCAGGCTTACCAGATGCTAAAGCCAACGCCGAAGCCATTCTTGCACTCGAAACCCAAATTGCTGAGCAACATTGGGACGTGGTAGAAACACGCGACAGCACTAAAACTTACAACTTATACCAAGTTAAAGACCTTGCAACCCTAGCACCAGACATTAACTGGGAAGGTTATTTAGCGGCGTTAGGTGGTGACAAGCAAACTGACATCATCATCAACCAGCCTAGTTTTGTTCAAGGGTTAAATGAAGTCATCAAGACCAATGATCTTGCTGCATGGAAAAACTACCTCACCTGGATGACCCTAACGCATAACGCCAGTAACTTGTCTGAAGCATTAGACAACGAAAACTTTGCCTTTTTCTCTAAAACCTTAAACGGTCAAGAAGAACAAGAACCGCGTTGGAAGCGTGGTGTGAGCACTGTAAGTGGTACCTTAGGTGAAGTGGTCGGTAAAGTGTACGTTAAACGTCACTTTGCACCAGAAGCAAAATCGCGTATGGAGCAACTCGTTGAAAACCTTCGTGGCGCATATGGTTCTAGTGTTGATTCGCTAGATTGGATGAGCCCTGAAACGAAAGTCGCTGCAAAAGAAAAATTAGCTCTATTTAATCCTAAGATTGGATACCCTAATAAGTGGGAAGACTACAGCAAATTAACCATCAAAGCTGACGATTTAGTCGGTAATGCTAAGCGTGCTGCTGTTGTACAACACAACAAAGAAGTGGCTAAATTGGGTCAACCCATTGATAAAGACGAGTGGCACATGACGCCACAAACGGTTAATGCTTACTACAACCCAACCATGAACGAAATCGTGTTCCCTGCTGCGATTTTACAGCCACCATTCTTTAACTTAGAAGCGGATGACGCAGTAAACTACGGTGGTATTGGTGCGGTAATCGGTCACGAAATGGGCCATGGCTTTGATGACCAAGGCGCTAAGTTTGACGGTAATGGCAACATGCGCGACTGGTGGACTGAAGCTGACTTAAAAGCGTTTGAAGCTAAAGGCAAAGCGTTAATTTCTCAGTACGATGGTTATCAAGTATTTGACGATTTACACGTTAACGGTAGCCTAACACTGGGTGAAAATATTGGTGACTTATCAGGCGTAACAATCGCTTATAAAGCTTACAAAATGTCACTTAATGGTAAAGAAGCACCGGTAATTGACGGCTTAACTGGCGACCAACGCTTCTTTATGGGCTTTACCCAAATTTGGCGTGTGAAGATGAAAGAAGAAGCAATGCGTAACCGCGTAGCAACTGATCCGCATTCACCTGGTCACTTCCGTGCACTTGGCGCATTGTCAAACATGCCTGAGTTCTATACCACTTATGACGTGAAAGAAGGCGACAAGATGTATATCGCCCCAGAAAACCGCGTTAAAATCTGGTAATCAATAATGTAAAAGCTGACCTAGGTCACACTTACACACAACAAGGGCATCATTTGATGCCCTTTTTTTATAAGAAAACCATCTAAACAACTGATATATAAATACATATATACTTATCACCTAGATATATCATCGATATGATTAAACCTTGTTCATTAAGCCCCTATTCAGCTAAAAAGCGGTAAAGTGATTTCACAGACATTACGCTGGAGCTATTCAATGAATAAGTTGTTTCGTACCTTTTTTATCTTTTTAATTTTACTGTCTACCCGTGGCGCGATTGCTCAACCTAATGAAGTTAAATATAACAAGTTAGCCGAGCCATCTGATTTCAGCCAAAAGTCATATAATGACATTGAACAATTAATCAGCTTAAGCGAGCAACATAGCGCGCTTGCACAACAAGACTCTCAAGACTTGGATGCCTTAATGGCACGAGCCTCAGCAGCTCAACAAGAGCTTATTGATCTGCTTAATCACATCAACCACGCGAGCCATACCTCAGCAATTATTCCCGCGACAAAAAGCTATGCTCGAGCAGCCCAAAAAGTACAATTAAAGTTTAATGGTGACGCCAGTCAATTAACCGATATTGCCCGCGCCAGTGTGGTCGCCAATGACGTCAATAGTTTACTGACCAGTTACCACCAATTGCGTCAGTCGACCGAAGTCGTGCAATTAAAAAACCGTTTTGCTGAGCCAAAAACCTCAGGGTATCGCGACTTAAACGTGTTAGTTAAATTGCCTCAAACCCAAATGGTAGTTGAGGTGCAGTTTCATTTAAATGATATCGCCGAGATTAAAAGTGGCCCAGAACACCAGGTGTATGAGCAAATTCAAGCCATTGAACTGCAAGCAAAAACGGAGCAAAGACCGTTAACCGACTTTGAGCACGCCAGCATTGCTAAATTACGCCAAGATTCGCATAAGCAATACCATAAAGCCTGGTTGTACTATAAACGCCAAAGCTTGTATCCATCGACCATTCAAGCGGCTTAACCTCCCGCGTTGTGTCACTATTTCCACCCTTTAGCGCTCATTGAGCGCTTTTTTTTTATCGAAGAAACTCAGCGCTATTCACATCTGCTATACTCGCGCCAGAGACTAGCTGTCGGACCTTGTCATGAACGAAATTATTGACCAATTGCAAGAACTAAGCGAAACCGTACCAGTGCCGCTGGAGCTACCAACATTTGAACAAATTGTTGAAGTTGAAGAACAAATCCTGATTGGATTACCTAATGATTTAAAAGAGTATCTACTGCATGCCAGTGATGTTATTTACGGCACTGTTGAGCCGGTCACGGTTGCCGACCCGTACTCGCACACTTACCTGCCTGAAGTCACCTGTTATGCCTGGTCTATCGGCATGCCACGTGAGCAAATTGCCATTTGCCAGGTCGGTGACAGTTTTTACTGTATCGACGAAGAAGGTCAAGTGCAGCTATGGGAAGACGGCGATTTTGACGAGCAGGTTTGGGAATCGTTTTGGGATTGGGTTGAAGACGTGTGGCTTGAGCAATAACCCACATAAATCATGATTAAAGAGAACACACATGGCTAAAACTAACGGCTTAAACGCCATTGAAATGCAATATTTACGCTTGTCTTTAGGCTTAACCACTGAACAAGTTGCCACTATCACCACCACTAGCAACGAAGATGTATTAGCGTGGGAAGCAGGCGAAAAAGACGCGCCTGTACCTGTACAAAAAAAGCTACTCGACATTGATGATATCATCGAAATGCAAGTACTTAACACCACTGACGGTATTGAAGAGCTCTTTAAAAAAGAGCCCAAACGCCGTTTAGCCTTTGTGGTTTACCCAACACAGGCGCTTTACACCCAGTATAATCCAGAGTTTTTAAGCTCTTTGCCTTTAACAGAGCTATACAATACTTCTGCATGGCGCATCAAAAAAGAGTGCAAACTGGTGCTTGAAGTTGATGTCTCTTTAGTGGCATTAGATGCCGAAGCCTATAAAGCTTATCGTGCTGAAAACGGCATGAGCGAAAACCGTGAAAGCCGTGCGAAGTGGGCTGCGACTCAGCTTTAACTCGGGCTTTAACTCGGGCTTTAACTCGGGCTTTAATTCAGAGTTTAAACCTTTGCGATAACACGTCTAGGGGTTAATACCAATCCGCTATCATCAAAGAAGCCTATCCTGGCTTCTTTTTTATTGGACTCTTTTGTATTAAGCAGGGTTTGCTACAGATTCTGTTTTGTTGATAGCCGCCTGCAATGCGGGGCGTTGTTTAACTCTATCTCGGTATGCAGAGAGTTTTGGCGGCAATTGTTGCTCAAAACCTAATGCCCAACCTAGGGTTTGGGTTAATAAAATATCCGCAATAGTCGGTTGTGCACCGCACACAAAACCACTTTGAGGGATCCATTGTTCAGCAATGGCTGCCGCCTTACCAAACTCCCATTTCGCCACCGCATACATGCCCTGTAAACGCAACTCTTTTGGCAATGCAAAACGGTGCTTGCCCATGCTCCACAGCGGTTGCTCTAGTTCTGTTATCACAAAGCTGACCCAGCGCTCATGAATACCAGATTCTTGGGTACCCGCCTTGGGTAACCATAAGCCTTCGCCATATTTTTCAGCAAGATAGCGCATAATTGCGGCAGATTCGGTTAACACAAAGTCACCGTCGCTGAGCACAGGTAACTTACCGCTTGGGTTTAACGCCAAAAATGTCTCTGTTTTATTATCACCTTTGGCAAAATCAATAAAATGAAACTGCCATTCGATTCCTAATTCTTCTAATAGCCACGACACGCGTAAAGCACGGCTTTTTGGTGTTCCGTATAATGTAATCATGTGGATTGCTTCTCCCTTGGGGTCATCCAATCAATTTGTACACTAAAAAAAGCCACATTCACTTATCGTGAAATGTGGCTGTTATTTATCTTATAACCATGCGCTTAGAAGTTCATTGTGACTTTAGTATAAATGAAACGTCCTAGTGGGTTATGTACTCCCATTGCATAACCATAAAGGTCAGCATCACCATCGCCAATCGCAAATGATGGCTCTTCATCAAACACGTTGTTGACACCTACCGACAGTTTAAACATCTCATTGATACGGTATGAACCAGACATATCAACTAACAACTGTGCATCCACGGTGCGAGTTTTGTTGTAGTCTTCAAATTCACCGATATAGCTTAAGTTAATGTTGGCAGCAAAGTCGTCCATCATCCAGTTAGTTGTCGCTAACCAACGGTGTTCTGGGTATTCATACTCGCCAGTGTAATCAATCGTTTCGCCATCAATTTCTTTTTCGAAACTGATTAAGTAGCTGTATTCTAAACCGAACTTAATATCACCATAGTTATTTAGCTCAAGGCCATAATGAGTCGATAAGTCGAGACCTTGTACTTCTTGCGAGCCGATGTTAACAAACCCAGATTTGATCACATCAATCGTACCAAAGGTTTCACCTGCTTGCGGCGCGTTACGTAAACACACAGTGCTGTTTTGGTCGCCACAGTTTTCTTGGTAAAGTTCTTGGTTTTGCAATGAATCAATTTTGTTGTCTTGAACAATATTGAATAAATCAAAACCAATATCAAACTGCTGACTTGGTGCCCAAATCATCCCAACGTTCCAGGTTTCAGACTCTTCAGCGTCTAAATCAGGGTTGCCAGCAAAGATGAAGTTGTAATCGAGTAATTCACAATCAACATTATCTGCAGCACAGCGGTAACTATCGACTAAAAAGTCACTCTTTTCAGATGGACCTAAGCCAATTTGCGCCAATGATGGTGCACGGAACCCGGTAGACCATGAACCACGAGCAGTTAACTCATCACTAATGCCCCATTGGAAAGCAATTTTAGGGTTAGTGGTTGAGCCAAAATCACTGTAGCTGTCATAACGACCAGCAAGTTGTAGCTCAAAGTTATCTGTAACAGGGATAGAAAACTCAACATAAGCGGCATGTTGATCACGCGAACCAAACGCCGATATAGCTTCAGTACCAAAAATCAAACCGCGTTGGAACTGCTCATCTGGCACATCACTGACACTTTCTTCACGGTACTCAGCACCCGCTGCCATCAGGATATCGCGGCCATCAATGGTAAAAGCATGGCCTGTAATGCTGGCATCATAAGCAGTAATGCTCGACTTACCTTGTCTTACTAAGCTAGTGGTAATACGGTCAATGACATCTTGTGAATTAACCGCTGCGCCAAATGGGTTGTAGTTACCGGCATCTATCTCAGCTTGTAAGTAATCCGTTCTTACCCAACCTTGTGTGCGGTCACCTGTTTGAGTTGATTCGCTACGGCCACGTTGCGCCGACACTTCCCAGTCCCAATCGTTGATCACACCACGAAGCCCGGCCACAATACGCATAGTGTCAGACTCGATATCCCAACGACGTGCACCAGCATCAACGGTACGGTAACGGCCAATATCAATGTCTTGTCCAAATGGATTGTCAGGGTGAGTACCCGGTACGGTTAAGCCCGCATCTTCATCTAATGGTGTGGGTGCACCGCCTGCTTCAGAGGTGTTGTGCTGTACCGACAACTCTAAAAATGCGGTTAAATCGTCAGTTAACATGTAATCAAATTGACCAATGGCGCCCACGCGCTCAGAGGTCGGAATGGTCATATTGTATGGGCCATAGTCAAACAAACAGCTGCCGCTAGCCGTGGCGTTGTCAGCAGGACAATCTGGGTCAATGGTTTTCACGCCATTAACATAAAAGTAGCCAGGGTAACCCCGTGATGAACGGTAGTCTTCACCGCCGTAAGGCGATTGATTGGCAGTACCAAAACGCCCCATATCTTCTGCCGATAAGGTACCATTGGTAAAGTAATCTAAAATGATTGACGCACTGCCTTTATCCGCTTTTACGCCCCACACTAAACTGGCTGTGGTTTCGTCATAGCCGGTGCCACTGTCATCGCCATAACCTAAATTAATTTCAATGCCTTCGATGTCTTTTTTCAGCACGATATTAACCACACCGGCAATAGCATCCGAGCCATAAATCGCTGACGCACCATCTTTTAGAATGTCGATACGTTCAATAGCAGAAACCGGAATGTTGTTAATATCAACAAATGAGTTTGAAATGCCTTCAGCAAATGCACTTGAGCCAACACGACGCCCATTGATCAAGACCAATGTCGCATCTGGGCCTAAGCCGCGTAAACTGATTGACGCACCGCCGTTTGCAGTAGAATCTTGGCTGTTACCGCGGGTAGAAAACGCACCAGAGCCGTTAGCTGGCATACGTTCAAGTAATTGCTGTAGGTTGTCAAAACCCATGTTGGCAATATCGTCTTTACTGAGTGATTGAACCGGAGATGGGCCTTCAATATCAGTCCGTTTGATACGAGATCCCGTCACTTCAATACGTTCTACTTTAGCTTCAGCAGTGTCTGCTGCTTGTGACATAAAAGCGATAGGAGCAAAAGAGAGTGAAACTGCGATAGCGCATGCACTGCGCAAAAGGTTAGGTTTTTTCATGATCATCCTTAACGTTCATTTATTGTTTTATATCCATGATTACTGCAAACTGCGGTAACAATATTACCGCCTACTACTTTCGTGGAAGCTAATTTACCTGTTTAAGTTAAGTTAAATTTTAACAATGTCAATACATTGTCAAGACAGTGCCGTAATGTAATTGTAACCAAACGGCTAATCAAGAATAAAAAGTTAATAAAATCGCATTTATATTCAACATTCAAGGAAGAGTTATGAACGAGAAAAAATTAGTGAGTGCCCACTTTCACCCAAAACTAGGGGTTTACTGGTTAGTGTCGGGCGCAATAATAATCACCATCACTGTTGTAGGTATTCCCTTGTTATTATTATGGTTTCCAGTCGGTTTACTGGCGGTCAGACGGTATATTGCCAACATGAGTGCAGAGTTGACCGAAAAAAGACTGATTGTACGAAAAGGCCTGTTAACGCGAACAGAGAATACCGTGCCATTAGATAAAATTACCGATATGGCGCTTATCCAGGGGCCGCTTATGCGCTTATTTGGTATTTATCAACTCACCGTTGAAACCGCTGGGCAATCGGGTACTGGCTCATTAATTAACTTGGTGGGCGTAGTTGATGTGCAAGCATTTAGAGAACAAGTTTTACTACAAAAATCATTACTCACTGATCGCCAATCTACGGTTGTGGATAACGTCGATATCGATCAATTATTGCTTGAGAACCTGCAACAAATGAACGCCACTTTGCAGCGGATTGAACAAGTGTTAACTCCACACTCTCCACAATAGGTTGTTGCTGTTTATCATGTCGAATAAAAATAAATCCATCTCTTTTGTTGCCAAAATTAATACCCTTTTAAAAGCCACAGGCCCAGGCGTTTTAATGGCTGCAGCAGCCATTGGCGCGTCTTATTTAGTGGCATCAACTCGTGCCGGGGCCGAGTTTGGTTGGCAGCTAGCCTGGCTGATTTTGTTAGTTAATATTGTAAAGTATCCCTTTTTTGCCGCTGGCGCGCGCTACACCGCCGCAACCGACGAAAGCCTATTACAAGGCTATCAAAAACAAGGTCGTGGTTATTTAATGCTGTTTACTGGGCTTAATGTCATTGCCGCAATCGCCAGCACCGCGGGGGTATGCATGCTAACCGCGGCCATGTTGACTCAGTTTGTACCGTTATCGATTGATATATTGGCCTTAATCGTGTTGCTGAGCTCATTGGCCTTATTAATTTTTGGCCATTACAAACTGCTCGATAAACTCACAAAAGTGATTATGTTTGCCCTCACTCTAACCACGTTAGTCGCGGTGGCATTGGCGTTTAATCACCAAACAGGTTTGGCCGCGCCATCGACAAGCGAATCACCCTGGCAATGGGCTTACGTCGGCTTTTTAGTGGCAATGATGGGTTGGATGCCGGCTCCTATTGAAGTGAGCGCCTGGAATTCATTGTGGCTCATAGAAAAACGCAAAAGCCAAACCGTCACCGCAAAGCAGGCTATTTTCGACTTCAACTTAGGCTATGTCACCACCGCAATATTGGCGATTGTATTTTTGGCGCTTGGGGCATTAGTGATGCACGGCAGTGGCGAGCGCTTTTCAGACTCTGGGGCTGTATTTGCCTCACAACTTATCACCCTCTACAGCCAAGTGATGGGCAATGAAACCCGCTATTTAATTGGTATTGTCGCTTTTTTATGTATTTTCAGTACCACGGTAACCGTAATTGATGGCTACAGCCGCACGTTAGATATGGGTTGGAGACTGTTGTCTCGCAGTACCTCACCACGCAGCTATTTAACCCAAGTCATGTTAACGGTGAGCACATTAGGTTTATTGCTGATTTTATTTTTTAAAGGTGCTTTACTGCCACTGCTAGAGTTTGTGATGATCCTAGCTTTTATGACCACAGTGATTTTTACCTGGCTAAACTTCCGCTTAATGACCAGTCAAAACCTACCTAAGCAGCATCGCTACGGCCCAGCTATGGTCGCACTATCTTGGCTCGGCCTACTGTATTTAGTTGGTTTTGCGCTGTTGTTTATTTATTGGTATTTAACAAAATGACAAAAATGATAAGCAAAATAACAACCCGAGTTTACGCATTACTAGTACTAAGCAGCAGCCTACTGCCAGCTTCTGCGTTTGCATTGAGCATAACCAATAGTGATGTACAAACGATTATCGACCATGACTCCAGGCCTTTTACAGGGCGGATTTTAGTCAGTGACAACCAGCAAACTTATGTCGACCTAACGATAGGAAAAGACATTCACGTTGACAGCCGCTTTTTAATTGGTTCAATTTCTAAAACCATCACCGCCACCCTAGTCATGCGGGCTGTTGATCAACAAAAATTAACCTTAGAAGATGATATTACTGATTATCTGAATATCGTGACGGAATACCCAATCACTATCGCGCAGTTACTTAATCATACCTCTGGCATATTAGCGCCTAAATCACCGAGTCTTAATGCGAGGTCGCAATTTATTCCTGGCAGTCAATTTAACTACTCAAATTATGGCTACAAACTACTTGGCGATATTCTTAGCCAAAGCTACCAGGTGCCCTACGCTGAATTAGTTAATCTATTTGCCAAGCAATACCAGCTCGATATAAGCGCTGATGTGGGTGAAATAACCGACTTATACGCTCAACAACCACGATTAGTGCGCGGATTTATGGAACAACAACAGCAACGCGTGCTGTTAGATGAGTTATCCATAGACAATGGTTTTATTGCTTTTGGCGCCATGCAAGCCAGTAGCCAAGGTATTGCGGCATTTATTGAGGGTTTAACCCAACAGCAATTTTTATCTGCTGCCAGTTTACAAGCCATGACCTCACCTAGCGCCAAAAGGCCGCATCGTTGGGGCGAGTTAAATTATGGCTATGGTTTACAAATTAGTCAGCAGCCTGGCTTAGTTGAATACAGTCATACAGGGTATTTACCCGGATACATCAGCGCCATGCTCTATTATCCACAAGCACAATTAAGCGTAGTCATTTTAGAAAACACCTCATGGGACTTAGACAATATGGAACGTGTTTTTGGTTTGCATGACAAAATTCGCCAGGCCATAAGAAATCAGCTAAAAACTGACGAATAATCTGACGTTACGCTGATAACTCGCTATAATAGCGCCTCGTCACTTGACCTAAACTATTTATGCGCAGCCGCGCCAGAGAACCTTATGATAAACAATGATATTCTTCGCCGTGTTCGTTTTGTGTTTGATTTTTCAAATGCCAAAATGATTAACATTTTCAGCCAAGCTAATACCGAAATCACCTCAGATCAAATTATTGCACTGCTGAAAAAAGAGGACGAGGAAGGCTATCAAGCGTGTAATGACAAATTAATGTGTCAATTTTTAGATGGATTGATTATCAACAATCGCGGTCTAAAACCCGGTACCGAAGTACCCGCGCCATTAAAGCAATTAACCAATAACCTGATCTTCAAAAAATTACGCGTTGCGCTAGAAATGCGCGAAGAAGATATTATTGCCACATTAGCCTTAGCAGACTTTGCCATGTCTAAGTCAGAGCTTGGCGCACTGTTCCGTAACCCTGACCACAAAAACTATAAAACCTGTGGCGACCAAGTGCTACGTAACTTTGTAAAAGGCTTATCGATTAAACATCGCGGCAAGTAATTTCAGCGTAAAAGTTGAGATAACACTCTATAAATGCACAGTTTAGGCTGTGCATTTTTGTTTGTGCGACATAATTCAAACAACAACCAACTCCTTTCCCAAATCAGCCAGACAATAATTCTATATCATTGCGCGTTAATAAGTGATGTGGATTGATATCATCATAAAAAACGTGATTTTAATCACTTAACAGACCACAATAAACATCAGACGTGATAATCTATTCCGATAAATATTCTAATCTCAAACACACACATTAAGGTTCCCCATGGACGATAATAAACGCCCCCTATATCTTCCTTTCGCTGGTCCTGCGATTCTTGAATCTCCTCTGCTTAATAAAGGCACTGCATTTAGCGAAGAAGAGCGTATTTACTTCAATCTCGAAGGATTATTACCTTGGGTAATTGAAACCATAGACGAGCAAGCATCACGTGCTTACGACCAGTTCAAAAGTTTCAATAACGACCTTGATAAGCATATTTATTTACGCAACATCCAAGACACCAACGAAACCTTATTTTACCGTTTACTGCGTAATCACATCAGCGAAATGATGCCGATTATTTACACCCCTACCGTAGGGTTAGCCTGTGAACGTTTCTCTAAAAACTATCGCCGTAACCGTGGTTTATTTATTTCGTATACCAATAAAGACCGCATTGACGACATTTTAAATAACTCTACACGCCATAAAGTTAAAGTGATTGTTGTAACAGACGGCGAGCGTATTTTAGGCCTTGGCGACCAAGGTATTGGCGGCATGGGCATTCCCATTGGTAAATTGTCGTTATACACCAGCTGTGGCGGGATTAGCCCGGCATATTGCCTGGCAGTGACTTTAGATGTTGGTACAGATAACCCACACTTATTAGAAGACCCAATGTACATGGGTTGGCGTCATCAACGTATTGGCGGTGCCGAATACGCTGAGTTTATTGAAGAATTTATGCAAGCCGTGAGCCGTCGTTGGCCAGATGCGTTAATCCAGTTTGAAGACTTTGCCCAAAAAAATGCCATGCCACTGCTTGAGCGTTACAAAGACAAATACTGTAGCTTTAACGACGATATTCAAGGTACTGCAGCGGTAACGGCTGGGTCATTACTGGCAGCATGTAAAGCGGCTAACAGCAAACTCAGCCAACAACGCGTGACCTTTTTAGGTGCCGGTAGTGCGGGGTGTGGTATTGCAGAAGCCATCGTGGCACAAATGGTTTCCGAAGGCATCAGCGACGAGCAGGCGCGCTCACAAGTCTTTATGGTTGACCGTTGGGGCTTACTACTGGACAACATGCCTAACTTGTTGCCTTTCCAACAAAAATTAGCGCAAAAGTGCTCAGAAGTTAACGGTTGGGACAACTACAGCGACCATATTTCACTGTTAGATGTGGTTAACAATGCTAAACCAACCGTGTTAATTGGCGTTTCTGGCGCACCAGGTTTGTTTAGCGAAGAAATCATTCGTGCCATGCACAGTCATTGCGAACGCCCAATTGTGTTCCCATTGTCTAACCCAACAAGCCGTGTTGAAGCCACGCCAAAAGACATTTTACACTGGACATCAGGCCAAGCATTAGTCGCGACAGGTAGCCCGTTTGAACCTGTTGTCATTAATGGCGAAACATTCGAAATTGCCCAATGTAATAATAGCTTTATCTTCCCGGGGATTGGTTTAGGCGTATTATCTTGCGGCGCGAAACGCGTATCAGATGAAATGCTTATGGCGTCAAGCCAAGCGTTATCAGAATGCTCACCATTAGGTAAAAATGGCACCGGTTCGTTATTACCCAAACTAGAAGAGATTCAAGAAGTCAGTAAATACATTGCATTTGCTGTTGCCAGAACGGCTATCGATCAAGGCTTAGCATTACCTTGTACAGACGAGCTGCTTAAACAGTCAATTGATGCAAACTTCTGGGAACCAGAATACCGTCGTTATAGACGTACCGCGTTTTAATTAAAATTAAATGCCTTAAATAAAAAATCCCAGCCAGGCTGGGATTTTTTATGTTTGCTTACAATGGTTAAGTAAACACAAATTAAGCAGACATGACTTGTTTAAAGCTGTTTAACATTGAGCGATCGGTGCGGGCTTTTTTCAGCTTACGCAAACATTCTTTAAGCGACTGCTCAGCTAAACGACCAAACACCCCGTCGTATTCATTGTTATTCATTTCTTCTTCAGAATCGGCGCTATCGGCAATTTCTTGTGCCACACGGCTTAATTGCATCCAAGCATTGGCAATATAAAAACCATGAAACTCTGCTTTAGTCATTAACTTTTGGGCGCTGCCAGGTAATGCATCCCAGGCCTGGCTAAAAGCATTGGCATTATCTGCAAGCAGCTCTTTAAACAAACCCTCATATGCCTCTAACAGCGTTTCTGGTAGTTGGTCCATTGGTAGCACTTTATTAGCAACATTATACGAAACTTGCTTGGCGACATCTTGATACTGCTGATCAACGTTACTCATGGCTTTCTCTCTAACATGTTAATAGGCCCTAAGTTTGTCACTTAGGCTTGATAACAAAGCCTGCTCATCTGTTCAGCTATGCTCATCAAGGCGTCTTTATACCCGGGTATAAAAGCGAATGCAAATTTGACTCAAAACCTTAACAAGCCGTCAGCCTTGATTATTTTAACCATGTTAGTTAACGCCCGCTATACTGTGCAGCTCAAGCTGAATCAGGTTTTTAACAATGTAAACGTTAAAATGAGAGATACCAAACGGTTAAAATAATAAATCGAGTGATATTATTTTAGTGTGGGATGTCACCTCAAAATGCCAACGATGATGATGTCTTAAGCGCAAGACTTTTACGACTAAACACGCTACTCTACAAACTGATAGCTCGTTCAATAATAATCACAAATGAGACTTCGCTGCTTTGTTTACGACTAAATTACTCAATATAATCATACTGGCCAGCATCATAATGATGTCTTGCAATGTTAATGCTAACACCATTGATAACGCGCGCGCCGATGAAATTTACCAACGTATTGATCGTGGCGAAGTTTCGTCAAATGATGAATTAAACCTGTTGCTCAAGGAATATAAAAATAGCATCGCGGTTGATGACACCGTTCGTCAACAATTAAATATAAGACAGACCTGTTGGAGCCACCCTGCCAATAACGCTGAACAACTCAATACCGCCATTAACTATGCCGACGAATACTTAAACATATACAAACAGCCAAGCCCATCATTGATTCAAGTTGACTTAACATTATGTAAAATTTTGTTTCTACACCAACAAGGTCAAAACCAAAATGTTTTAAAGCCGTTAGATAATGCCATCAATAACGCTTATTTATTAGAAGACCCACGCTTAATTGCTGATAGTCGTAGCCTCCGAGGCACCATTTTATCTTATATGGGTAATTTTAGTGCCGCCCTAGAAGACCTTATCACTGCGCAAAACTTATATGAGTCGTTAAAACTCGATTATTGGGCCAATGCCAATTTACGTGAACTTGCCAATAGTTACCGCCGCTTTGGCGACCCAGATACTGCGTTAACCTACCAAACCAAACTTGAAACGAGCTTCCTCGAAAAAAATCAACACTTCGAGGCAAACTTGATCACGATTGAAATGGCCATGTCACTTGAAGAGCTGGGTCGCTACCAAGAGGCTAATGATCGCTATCAAAAGGCACGTGAATTTTGGCTTAAAGAAAATGAGTTAATTGCCGCAGCAGACATGGCCGTGAGTATTGGAGGTAACTTCATTAACTTAAATCGGCTAGACCAAGCCAAAACCATGTTAGAGCAAGCCCAACAACATATCACACCCGATATTGCCAGTAGTTATAGCTACATGAATTTGTACCTTGCCAAGGTCCACCACAAACTAGGCAATCACAGCAAGGCACTCGAATATATAATCAACGCCGAAAAGGCCTTTAACGACCATAATAACGCTCGTGGCCTCAACCTAGTGTTACAATTAAAAAGCCACATATATCAAGCATTAGAGCAATGGCCCGACGCTTATTATACATTATCGGCTTATGTTGAAGCACACGACGCGCTCGACAAAAAGACCATGTCAGACAGAAACACCGAGATGAAAACTCGCTTTAACACCGACAAAATTCAATCTGAAAACAACTTGCTGGTGCAGCTAGATAAAGACAAAGAACAGCAACTACAAATGATGCATCGTAATGAACAAATGCAAATCATCATTATCATTCTTGTGGTGCTCATTTTACTCATCGTGTCATTGTTTGCTTATAAACAAGTTGTGCGTAAAAAGCTCTTTAGAAACTTAGCCCTAACCGATGAGCTGACCAATTTATCAAACCGACGTGACACATACTCACAAGGTAAAGCGTTCTTAAATGAAGCACAGCAGACTGATAAGCCATTCTCGATTATCTCGTTTGACGTCGACCACTTTAAGGCGGTTAATGACAAATTAGGCCATGACACTGGCGACAAAGTTTTGGTTAAACTTGCCGCGATTAGTTCTAGCATGATGCGCGAAACCGACGTCGTTGGGCGCGTGGGCGGTGAAGAGTTTTTAATTTTATTACCTAACATCAACAACAGTATTGCCGTCGATATTGCCAATCGCTTGATTAACGCCGTTGATAATTATGACTGGTCGAGAATTTCACCGGAGCTGCACCTAACGGTTAGCGCAGGTGTGGTCAGTTATACTGACGAGACCGACCTGTCGCCTTTATTACTCAAAGCAGATAAAGCGCTTTATTGTGCTAAAGCTGCGGGGCGCAATTGTGTAAAAGCGGGGTAAAGCAGGTATAATTCAGCGGTGTTTACTCAATAATAGCGCTATGACTGCAACGACCCCAGCTTCAACCCCAGATCAACATAATGATCTTACCCGCCAATCACCTGAGCCATGTCCTTTGACAGCGGCTCAACTTGACGTGCTCAATCGGCAAATAAAGCAGTGGGGACAAGAACTGGGCTTTGCCCACATTGGCGTGGCAGACATTGATTTAAGCCAACATGAAGCCGGCTTGCAACAATGGCTTGATAATGGCTACCACGGAGAAATGAACTACATGGCCAGCCACGGCATGATGCGTGCACGCCCTGATGAGCTCCACCCAGGCACATTGAGAGTCATTTGTGCACGGATGGATTACCTGCCGCCAGAGGCTGGTTTTGCTAGCAATTTAACCAACCCGAATTTAGGTTATATATCTCGGTACGCAGGCGGACGTGACTATCATAAACTGATGCGCCAACGCCTTAAAAAGCTCGGCGATAAAATTGCCGCGCACTGCCAAACCCTCGGGTTTGATGACAGCAATTTCAGACCCTTTGTTGACTCAGCCCCCATATTAGAGCGGCCATTAGCCGACAAAGCCGGCATAGGCTGGACTGGCAAACATTCATTAATTCTCCACCCCGATGCAGGCAGTTGGTTCTTTTTAGGCGAGTTGCTGATTAACTTACCACTGCCACTAGATATCGCCATTGAAGAAGGCTGCAACACCTGTGTCGCCTGCATAAAGTCTTGCCCTACCGATGCCATCGTTGAGCCTTACGTTGTCGATGCGCGCCGCTGTATTTCATACTTAACCATTGAGTTACAAGGCGTGATACCCGAAGAGTTTAGAGCGTTAATCGGTAATCGAATTTACGGCTGCGACGACTGTCAATTAGTGTGCCCTGTTAACAGCAAAGCCCCATTGACGGCAGAGTCTGACTTTCATACTCGCCAAACACTAATTCAACCCGAGTTAATCGATTTATTTAGTTGGTCAGAACCCTATTTTTTACGCCAAACCGAAGGCAGCGCCATTAGACGTATCGGCCATAAACGCTGGTTACGCAATATCGCCATTGCACTTGGCAATGCCCCTGCAAATCCCGATATCATCGCCGCACTTGAGCAACGTAAACTCAGCGACGAAGTCGATGACATGGTGCTAGAACATATCGACTGGGCCTTAGCACAACAAAAGAAAAAAGCGCCACAGGAGGCGCTTTCACGCAAAACCCAACGCGTCATCCGCTCAGTACAAAAAGGCTTACCAAGAGATGCTTAATGGGCTCCCCTCATTGAAGTAAACAGCTCAGCCCCGTGAGTACGGGGAACACGCGCGACAATATTACAAGCGTTTAATACATTACGGTTCAGCCCCGTGAGTACGGGGAACACTTTCAATTCGGCACGATCCTCACCTGAGTAATCGGTTCAGCCCCGTGAGTACGGGGAACACTGTTCGGGTCAGATTTAGGTCAGATTTAGACCGCGGTTCAGCCCCGTGAGTACGGGGAACACATTGATTTTGTTGAGTTCGAGCTGCTTGATCTGGGTTCAGCCCCGTGAGTACGGGGAACACGTCATAATACTAAAACAAAGGCTGTAGAGTGGCGGTTCAGCCCCGTGAGTACGGGGAACACTATGCCCTAGCGCTGAATTTATCCGCTTCAAGCGGTTCAGCCCCGTGAGTACGGGGAACACATTTGCACTATGTCATCGCGAAACTCGCCAGGCGGTTCAGCCCCGTGAGTACGGGGAACACCCAATCTATATCGCTCATAACTACCTCATAGCCGGTTCAGCCCCGTGAGTACGGGGAACACAACGTAAGGAGTTGGATATTGTTATGACACACCGGTTCAGCCCCGTGAGTACGGGGAACACATCATCTTCGAACGCGTCAATGATTCTGTCTGCGGTTCAGCCCCGTGAGTACGGGGAACACTCGTGAGACCTCTCTAAACGCTTCTTAACGTCCGGTTCAGCCCCGTGAGTACGGGGAACACGCAATTGGCTTTACTCCCGCCAAGTTCAACCCGCGGTTCAGCCCCGTGAGTACGGGGAACACCTAATAGATAAGTCGCAATAAACGCCAGGTTACGGTTCAGCCCCGTGAGTACGGGGAACACACTAAAGAAGATGTTGCCGATATTTCTATGGGCGGTTCAGCCCCGTGAGTACGGGGAACACTCTGTCAAATATCAATCTCACAGAGCCAGCCGCGGTTCAGCCCCGTGAGTACGGGGAACACGTCGATGCATATGTTGACGGAAAGTTTGTAAACGGTTCAGCCCCGTGAGTACGGGGAACACCATGATATCGCCCATGCTGCGAGACATTTCACCGGTTCAGCCCCGTGAGTACGGGGAACACATGAGCCGTCATTGTCATAAATGATTTTCGTGCGGTTCAGCCCCGTGAGTACGGGGAACACATTAATTACCAGCCCGTCGATTAGCTCGTCATCGGTTCAGCCCCGTGAGTACGGGGAACACATGGTAACGGTGGTTATGATGATATGACCAGGCGGTTCAGCCCCGTGAGTACGGGGAACACAATTGCCCAAGACTAGTTAGCGGCGCTTTTGACGGTTCAGCCCCGTGAGTACGGGGAACACAAACATGATGTTATTTTTATCGGCGATGGTGGCGGTTCAGCCCCGTGAGTACGGGGAACACGGCTGTGGCTAATGATTTTAAAGCAGGTTTAGCGGTTCAGCCCCGTGAGTACGGGGAACACTATTCAATTTGTTACCTAATTGCTGTACCATACGGTTCAGCCCCGTGAGTACGGGGAACACAATCAGGTACTATCTATCGCTTACGGCCTAGACGGTTCAGCCCCGTGAGTACGGGGAACACAATGTCGGCTAGTTCATGCGCACAAGTACCCTCGGTTCAGCCCCGTGAGTACGGGGAACACCTGTGGGCGCTGACCTTGCTGTTGATAGTTGCCGGTTCAGCCCCGTGAGTACGGGGAACACAGCGTAGTAACAATCACATATGCAAAAAACAGCGGTTCAGCCCCGTGAGTACGGGGAACACACAATCGGAAACTCACCGGTATAACCTCCGACCGGTTCAGCCCCGTGAGTACGGGGAACACAATTAGTGGCGTTGTAGATGCCTCAGTTGATGCGGTTCAGCCCCGTGAGTACGGGGAACACGACGGATGAGGCAAGTATGTATAACGAGCATGCGGTTCAGCCCCGTGAGTACGGGGAACACATATCGCTATCCTTTCTGCCGCGGTACTTAACCGGTTCAGCCCCGTGAGTACGGGGAACACTCAGCATTCGAGTTATCATTGTCGCTAACAAACGGTTCAGCCCCGTGAGTACGGGGAACACATGAGAGTACCACATGGAACCACACACTTAGACGGTTCAGCCCCGTGAGTACGGGGAACACCGTGTTGTAAATATCGACTTGCTGAGAAATGGCGGTTCAGCCCCGTGAGTACGGGGAACACTCTAAAAGTATATGCTTGTTTTTAATAAATAAAAATAGCGTTGTTAAATCTACCAAATTTTAAAAGAACAAAAAAGATTATTCACAAATAGGCGTTGCATTATTCATCGGAGTAAATTTAACCAGCCGAAGCCCTTCAAAATCAATCGGCATTCGTGCATTTTGACCATATGTAACAAAATCAAATCCTGATTCTGTATTTGTTCCCCATGCCATAACTGCATTTCCTTGCTCAGCTAATTCCGTTACTTGATACCAAATCATTTCTCTGATGCGGCGCCCTACATCACCGACATATACGCCTGCCCTTATTTCTAATAGCCATACTGCTAAACGGCCCCTTAATCTTGCAGGTACGGCTTCTGTAACAACAATACACATACTCATTGAAAATCCTTATTTTGAACGATGGCCACTATCACCTATCGAGATCGGTTCAGGTATTGCTGGTGGCTGGGAGTCCTCATAGGCAATTGGTGGTGAAATCTCGCCTGCACTTAATATTTCTTCAATGAGAGGAATGAGTCGATGCAGTGTTTTGTCTTTACGAAACGCTTCTCTACACGCTATACGCACTTCACGGTCTGGCTGTTTAGGTTTTTGGCTTGCCACCTTAAATGCTGCAGGCACGACAGTTTCAAATTTAACCACGTCAGCTATATCATAAACAAACGAAAGTGGCTTTCCTGAATGTAAAAAACCAATCGCTGGTGCATATCCAGCTGCCAAAATTGCAGCTTCAGTTACTCCATACAAACAAGATGTTGCAGCACTAATGCATTGATTTATCACATCACCTGCTTGCCAATCTTTTGGATCATAACGCCTCCCCCTCCATTCAATTGCATATTGCTTAGCAAGTAATTCATAAGTTTTACGAACACGTGCCCCCTCTATACCTCGTAACTGATCAACACTTCTTCGTTCTGGTGCTGGTTCGCCAAACCGTAGTTCGAACATTTTACGCACAACTTTGAGCCTTAGATTTTCATCTAAAGCTAGCTTGGCTTGATAAAGTAATTTGTCTGAACGAGCTCCGCCGGGCTGCCCTACCGAGTAAAGTCTAACCCCCGCCTCACCAACCCAAATAAGCAATGTTCCAGTGGCTGCAGCCAATTTAACCGCGGCGTGACTAATACGAGTTCCTGGCTCAAGCATAATGCAAACCACTGAGCCAACAGGAATGTGCATTCGTTCGCCATTCACCTCGTCAATCACAACAAATGCACCATCTCGCACATCAATGCGCCCCATCCCAACAAAGATCATAGAATTACGATCTTTAATTGGTATGGGTTTTAAGGGAAGGAAGGCCATAATTAATCTATTGACTTATAAAGTACAAATTCACCTTTTACTAAAGCTTTAAATATAGGTAAATCATGTTGGTATTTTCGCTGGACTGATTTAAAAATCGATTTAGCTTCTTTGTTTAACGCTTCAATAGCCTCTTTCCGTAATTGCGTAGCTTCTTTGCGATTAACATCTAATAAAATTTGCTGGATAATTTGCTGAGCATTCGACGTAAACTTTTGTATTGCTTGGTTTTTAATTCCTTTAATAAAGTTAGAGTCATAGCCAACATGATTTTTACTAAATAAAAAATTAAATGCCGCTGATAATTTTTCTTTTTGAGTTAAGCCAGCGTCGATGACAAGCGATATTCTGGTGTTATTTTTAGTTAATGATGATGGCATTGAATACAAATCATAAATACGCCCAGCGATCGAACCTTGATCGGCAATATTTCCACCTACCAGCAAACTCAAACTCGAATCTACTTTCAATTTATTTTGGAATTGGTTGATAATAAATGCGGGTTTTACCGTTGTTTTATCAGCGTCTTTGCCAACGACATATGACGTTAACTCTTGCCATGACTGCCAATGTTGGTCTCGTGCACAAACAGCATATATACCATCTTCTTTAACACTTCTTGGCGTATAGGGGTGTAACCACCAACCTGCGCCATTATCGCGGCCTTTTTTAGTTGAACCATAAGCTCCACTATATTTGACTCGCTGAAAAGTAGTCACACTCTGTTCGGAGTTATTGCCACAAATATCGCATTTACATGATATTTCATTTACCGGAAAGTCAATATGATAAGCCAGTGCGAACAATCCACGTTCTAAGCCTATTTTTGGTGCTGAATAAATCTCGGATTTTGGTGGAAACGCCCACATCACACGATTTTCAGCATCATCATCTAATTGTGCTTGTTCTTTAAAGTAATCCACACAAATAGTATTTAATAAAAGTGTCGACTTTAAGTTTTTACCAGAAATAAGTGTACTTATAGAGCCACCGCCACGAATACCCGTTGCACCAGTTGGACCAAAACACTCACCTTTAATATTCATGTGTAAATTGTAATTTAAGACATGAGTACAGTCAGGGCAGCAAACACTAATTTCACTCGATTCTGAAAACAATCCTAAGGCATTTGCTGAACTTCCACATTCAATACCTGAGACAAGTTTAGTAATTGGCCCATCTGCAATTTTAGCTGTACTAGGAAAAACTGAACGCATAAATCGATCACCTTCGTACCACTGGCTGTCGACTTTTTCGAGCAGTGCGTCGTATTGTTTAGGGCTTAAGCCATTTGCTAAATAAACATTCAATTCTGAAATTGTCGGTTTTAACACTACAGTTGAAAGTGATGACAACATTTGTAACATCGCTAACTGCGTTTCATCAAAAAAATACTGTAACTGATAATCTTCATTTGACGTAAGAATGTCTTTTAATGACGCTTTTCCAAAATTTGTCGAAATAAAAGGATCTTTAAGTAAGTTCATTTAACGCCTCCTGTTCCGATTTGATCATTTCACCACTAACATAAACCATTCGCATAGCGTACTTTCTAGGTACAAGCGTTAATTTATCCCTTACTTGTATACGAGCTACTTGATTTTCACCTTCAACATCACTAAAAACTTGACCTTTATTCGCCAATTTTTTTAATGCGATTGCTGGGTTGCTTTCATCCAGTACGCGATCAAATAACGGTCTCGTTAACGGGCAACATTTCCGTCCCTGAAACAAGGTGAATTTGGGCGTTTTAACGGCTGCTTCTAATTTGCGAATTAGTTCAGATTCAGCGCTAATAGCAAAGGTATGCTCACTGTCGCACCAATATTCTCGATAAGTAGGTTTAGTACCTTTTTGAATTTTACCGTCTGGGCTACGAAAGTTTTGCACTGTGTGGTAGTCCATCATTTTTTCACCAGCCAGGTTTACTTGCACTGCCGTAGTAATTTGTTCTGACAATTCGTAAAGTGCTTGATGTTCTTGTCGAGTAATCCCTAATGCAGCAGCCAATAATCCCACAATGGCTGAACGTGTTGGAAAATGATTTGCGCGCCGATGTACATCGAAGGTTTGCAAACCGTAAGCCGACAACCCTTCGGTTTTAAGAATTAACGTTTTCATAAACAACTCCCATGTTGTTAAACCAATTAAAACGTTAACTCACTAACTTTATTGACAAAGGTTATTTTGTCACTCACAGCTGTTTGAGTTAAATCAAATGCTTTGGCTTGTGATTGTAATTCATAACCATCCACTAGCTTTTCATAATGGGATACAAGGCTTTTTATTGATTCTTCCATAACCTTACCAGTATTTGGTATTGGATTTCTAAATGCGTTTACCAATGATATTGGTTGCGTCGACTTTTCCGCCATGACAAATTCAGCAAAGTTATAGGCAGCAAAAGTTTTTTGCTTAGCGGAAGGTGTGACTTGTGCAAAACATTTCACTACACCTAATACTATTCCCGTAGTTTCAGAAATCGATTTATTAATACTATTAGCTAATAAATCTATATCTATTGATGCATAACGATAAAATACGCCAGAGCTAAATTCATTGGTACCTATATGACCTGAGCCTTGTTCAGCTAAATCGTCACAAGCAGTAAACCAGTCAACTTCAATATCTGCACTATGTGTTGTTAAGCTATGTGCTACGCTCATCGATGCTTCTGTGTTTCGATTATAACAACTTGTATCCATGCGTCCTGACAAAGCAACATCTAAAACAGGAATAACTGAATTAATTAATTCATGAAAAGCAACTAACGACTTTTTAAACTTAGTTTTATCTGATTTTTTAGGTTTTTCTGGTAAACCAGCAAGTATTTCATTAAATACTTCTGGAAATGAGTTTTTAGCAACTAGCATCAACTCCCGAATTTCACCAGTTGAAAATGGCTGAACTGTTTTAAAAACTCGTTTAACCTCTCCTGTTTTAACTTTTACTTTTGTCCCGTCTTCGTTTATTTCATCAACTTCAATTTCTTCTGTTTTTATATTGGATTCAAGCCCTTCTGTTTTAGGGTTCATAGATAGTGCTTCAACCACAGATTTTATATCCTCTGGATAAAAGTCACTTATTTTGGTAGCTAACTTTTCTATTAACTCATCAACTAATCGGGTACGAACAGATACCTCTTCAACATTTTCTTTGTATAAATCACTTTGACGAATTGCTCTTTTTAAACACTGGCTTGATATGCGGCTTCTGGTTGTGCCACCAAAGACTGCGGTTTTTTGTAAACCTGAATCATCGCGGTTCATCATTGATGATGGGTGTGAAATTAACGCATGGATATTAATAAAAGTTGTCATTTGAAGTACCTTTTATAAATAAATAAATATGATGTTATTAATCTTGATCTGCTAAGATAAATTCTTTTAAAAGTTGACGACGTGAGTTTTCTCCCCAAAATTGTGCTAACTTTCCTAAGCTTTCTAATTGTACTTGTTTACAGCGTACTAATTGACGTTTTAAGTACTCAATTGCATTGTCACCACTACGGGTTATTTGAATAATTTGTGACTCTTTTACACCTGCTTTTAATAAGGCTGTAGCTACAGATTGCGCATCATCTTCTTGTGAAATATCAATTGCTGTCATCAGAAATAAAATACGCTGGGTTTGCGTATTATCTTGAGTTCCTGAAAACTTCAGAACTCTAAAATAAGCAGGACAATTAGCTAGTTTACTTAAGCTGCATCTTTTCAGTTCAGCCTGTTCACCTCTGCTTAAACTGTTATAAGCATCATAAATACGTTGATACATAAACTCTTCCTCAAGTTAACTTGATTTAGCTAAAGATAATAAACCAGCACCGGCATGTTTCTGACGGCCAACCCCCATAATCAGCGCCTGATAAATTTGCTCTGCATTGGTTATTTGTAAAATTCCTTCAAAACAAACAAAGCGGCTATTAAAACTTTTTTTGTTTTTCACTAAAAAACTATCAAGCGCCGTCACGGTGACATTTGCCCCAGAGAGCTTTCGATGCAGCCAAGCAACTTGTTCGTTCTCATCTTTTATTTCAATCACTTTCTTACCTTGGCTAATACATTTGGTCGGGTAAGCAACTAATTTAAATTTATAGAACTCTTCATTTTCCAGCGTTGGATTAAATGG
Organism: Shewanella algicola; assembly: GCF_014648035.1. Classification (GTDB taxonomy): domain Bacteria; phylum Pseudomonadota; class Gammaproteobacteria; order Enterobacterales; family Shewanellaceae; genus Shewanella; species Shewanella algicola. The sequence continues at coordinate 71,503 of NZ_BMQI01000024.1, forward strand.
TTTACTTTGTAAGACAGTAGATTTTTCACTACTGACCGGCTCGGTTGCAGATTGTAGTAACACCGATACTTCACTCGTTGCCATTATATTTTCTACTCGAAATAAATGATCTCGCCGACGCTCAGGCGTACCGGGAAACAAACTCCAAATAGCCTGATGCTGTTCATAGCTGTCGGTCGCTTTTAATGCCACCATGGATATGTACATATCTTCCCCCTAGAATAATTAATTTTATTGTTCATTTTTTTGGGGTAAAACTACCCCTAATTCACTGTAATTAATGTCGTGATTAACAATCGCTTTTAGGCAATATAAATCAGGATCTTGTTTACCTTTTGCATGTTTCTTAGCAATGGCTACGGTACTTAACTCTCTATCTTGTTGCTCTTGATAATCACCACCATGCCATAACTCACCTTTGTCATTAAGCAACACTACAGTTGCGCTCATTTCTCCTTCTCGGGTTAATAATGCACAACGTGGATCAACATCACTTAATGGTTTTGAATCGAGTACACTATACATTTTGGCAGTATAAGTAGAGCCATCTTGTTCTTGCTGATAGTTTTCATATAAAGACAATAATTCTTCTGGCTCTTCTTTATATGCTTGCTCATTGTGGACATACTCAATGGCTTCACGATAACAATCAGGAAAAATAAGCTCTGGGTTGTTATTTAAGTACTGTTCTGTTCGATATAAAACACGGATATTACGGTAAACAAATCCACTATCTTGATAGTGTTTTTTCCAGCTAGTAACAGATTGGTTTGGTAATAAGGTTATAAAAGTAGGCTGTTTGATACGTTTACTTCGCGGGCTTAACGCAGTATTTAAACGCTCATGTCGCCATAATCTGCCCATACGCTGCATTAGAAATTCGATTGGGGCTATTTGACTCACCAAAAGATCAAAATCTAAATCAAGTGATTGCTCTACCACTTGTGTAGCTATGAGGATTCGGCCTTTACGGGAAGCATGTTTACCATAAGTATCTAAAACTTGCTTTTCTATTCTCGCTCTATCTGAAAAGGTATACCGGGCGTGAAATAAATCCACTTCTAGTGATTCTTCTTCAGTATTAATTTGTGATTTAATTTGTTGATATAAGTCTTGTGCGTCATGCACCGTATTACAAATAATACCAATAACCGCACCATTTCTTGCGTGTTCAATTAAGCTTTTTTGTTGCTCAGTAGTGGGTAACAAGTCATTAGATAACCAGTTTTCTAACTGTATTATTTTCTTCTCTGTCGGTTGCTTTATAGCAAACTCTTGCGTTACGCCATTAATATCAACATGGGTGATCAATGGATATGCATCGCTCTTCACTTTACCTGAGTATGGTTTTACTAATTTATTTTTTAATGTACTAGGCAGGGTCGCTGACAGTAATATCACACTAGAATAGGCTTGATGCTGCCCTTGTAGCACTCGTTCTATTAATGCGTACATATAAGCATCAAAACTATGAATTTCATCTAAAACAAGAACAGATTTTCTAGTACCAAATGAACGGATAAATTGGTGTTTAATACCCAATACACCCATTAAGATTTGATCAACGGTTGCAACTGACAAAGAACCTAAAAAAGCTCTTTTGCTTGATTGGTGTAAAAAGCCATTTTCATCTGGCAACAAATATTTAGATTTACTATGCGCCAGTGTAAGTGTGCTATCTGGAAATAGCTTACTGGCAGCTTCACCTATCCGCTCAAACAAACCATTAGCGGTTGCTTGAGTGGGTAAACCAAAAACAATCCCATCTGCTAAATTTTTCTCTATCAACATAGATGCATAAGCTAATGCAAATTCTGTTTTTCCTGAGCCGGTATCAGATTCAACAATAGTTAAACCGATTTCTAATGGCATATTATTCAATAACGTTTGAATACCGCGAGGTTGGTATGGTGAGAATAAATAATCAAAACCGGCGCCATTTAATTTACTCAATACCCCTGCTTCAATTAACGCTTGCTTAGCTCGGGGCAATGTTCGTTGGTAGTATTCATATAAATCTTCAATTTTAGTGTTAAAGCTAGTGATTGAAGAACCGATCCAATCTGCAACACTACATAAACCTGCCAATATTGGAATGTCACCGACATCAGGAATAGAGACTGTAACTAATTTTGTGTAACTGCTTATCAACACGTACTCTATTGAGAGTTAAGGATAG
>NZ_BMQI01000025.1 GCF_014648035.1 Shewanella algicola
ATCACTACAAATTGTACTACCAGGTTCAATTACATCTTGAATGAATTGATGGATATGTTCTTTAGTTGCACTTTCCACTTGCCTTAAACGTATCCGACCAAATCCAGAGGGTGATAGCAGCTCAACAGCGACCAAAACTACAGCCTTACGCTTACCCTGTTGATTTTTAATAGATGATTGGGGAACGACGCCACCTATTAGTGTTTCGTCAACCTCTACGATGCCGGATAACTTATCCCTTTCAGGATCAACCATGGCATGTCTTAACTTGTGCATTAATGACCAAGCGGTTTGATAACTCCCAAGACCTAATAGCCTTTGAACTCCAAGAGCGCTGACACCATTTTTTTGATTTGTAATAAACCAGACCGCAGCAAACCAACTTTTCATGGGGGTTCTTGTTTTGTCAAAAAGTGTACTTGATGTTACTGAACACTGAGAACGACAAGCATGACATTTTAACTTGCCATTACTTAACTGATAAGGTGATTGATGGCTTGAACAGCTTGGACAAATGAATCCGTTTGGCCAACGAAGTGCGTAAAGGTAGTTGATGCAAGATTGTTCATCATGAAACCAATCTACAAACTCGTCCCAACTTGTAGGGTAATCAACGCCAGCTTTTAATAAATACGATGAAGTTTTCATTACTACATATTGACACTGGTGGCGCTAAATGGATAGCCCTTTTATTTATACAGTATTATTGTTTATACAATACAGTGATGCGATGACTTGGTGCAGATATGAAAGTGATCCCGATATACATAGCTGGCGGCATTAGCGGTTTTGAGTCGCCCGCGGCAGAGTATCAACAGCGGCCATTAAGCCTAGATGAGCTACTGATTACGCACCCAAGTGCAACGTTTATTGGTAAAGTTCAGGGTGATTCGATGATAGGCATTGGTATTTTTGATGGTGACTTAGTCATTGTTGACCGCAGTTGCTCTATTAAAAATGGCCAAGTGATTGTCGCCAATCTTAATGGCGAATTCGTGTGTAAAATGATCGACCTTAAGCGGCGATTATTGCTCTCCTCAAACGATGCTTACCCCGATGTTGTGATTAATCAATATGATGATTTTAGTATCGAAGGCTGTGTAGTTTATTCAATACGATGCCATGATGAGGCAATTAACTTATGTTCGCACTAGTCGATGCAACCTCGTACTATTGCAGTGCAGAGCAGGTATTTAGACCTGAATGGCGTCATCGTCCGGTGATTGTATTATCCAATAATGATGGTTGTGTGGTGGCAGCAAATCGTCTCGCAATTGAATTAGGGGTGCCCAAATTTAAGCCTTACTTTCAAATTGCCAATCTTTGCCGCCAGCACCAAGTGGTTGTGCTATCAAGCAACTATGAGTTGTACGCAGACCTATCCGCCAAGATGATGCAAGTGATTGGCCGTTTTGCCCCAGAGCAACATATTTATAGTATTGATGAGTCCTTTCTATCTTTTAAACATTGCCAGCAAGCTATTCCCTGCTTAGCCACTCATGCAAGACGCATTCGACAAACCGTTTGGAAATATACCCGGCTGCCTGTTTGTGTGGGTATAGGGCCAACATTAACGCTCGCAAAAGTGGCCAACAAAGCGGCTAAATTATCCGCATCATCAGGTGGGGCTTGTGTTATTGATAATGACGTCGTACGCCAAGCAACATTAGCCTCGCTGTCGGTAAGCGATGTATGGGGAATTGGCCGTAAAACAGCCGCAAAGTTAACTTTAATGAATATTCACACCGCCTGGGAACTCGCAAACACCTCACCCACTATGATGCGCAAACAATTTAGCATTGAAATAGAGCGCACCATTCGTGAACTCAATGGTGTAGCGTGTAAACAATGGGATGACGCCAAAGTCGATAAACAACAAATATTTTCAACCCGCAGCGTCGGCGAGCGAATTACCGATATCGACAGCTTGCACCAGGCGCTATGCATGCATATCTCTATCGCCGCAGCCAAAGCCAGAAAACAACATTCTTTATGCAAGGTAATGATGTTATTCGCTCATAACTCTCCTCACGATAGTTACCCGCAAAGTTTTAAAGTGAATGTTAACTTTACCTGTGCCACGCACTGTAGCGCCGAAATGACCCATGCCGCATCAAAGGTAATCCAACAGCTGTATCGCCCAGGTGTGCATTATTATAAAGTGGGCGTCGGCTTACTTGATTTAGTCAGTAGCCAGCATCAACAATTCGATTTATTTAATGTTAGCAAAGCGAAACCACAATTGATGCAGGTGCTCGATAACATCAATCACCGTTATGGCAACGACACCTTATTTTTAGGTGCACAAGGAGCACAACAAAAATGGGCAATGCACAGAGATTTTTTAACTCCGCAGTACACCACTGATTGGCGTCATATTCCGATTATTCACTGTTAGTTAATTTATTTATTAAATAGCAGGCATAAAAAAGCGCTACCCGAAGATAACGCTATTTTGATTTAAGTAAAAATTACTTCTTGGCTTTTTTCTTGGTCGTTTCACTCACCCATTTGCCGTTAACAAACTTAGAAGACCAACCCGTCGCTTTGCCGTCAACTTCAGTCGCAACGTATTGTTCTTTGGTTTTACGGCTAAATTTAACAGCAGCTTTGTTGCCGTCATCATCTTCAACAGGTGCATCTGCAAGGTAAGCGTACTTAGGCCATAACAGTTCGCGATATCTAACCAGCTCTTCCACTAAAGGCGCACGTGTTTCACGTGATTTAGGGAAGGTACTTGCCGCTAAAAATATACCTGCTGCACCATCTCGTAATACAAAATGGGCATCTGACTTAGTACATTTTAATTCTGGCAGGTAAATAGGATCTTCTTTTGGAGGTGCAGCTTCACCGTTTTTAAGCAGTTTACGCGTGTTTTTACACTCGCTATTCGTGCAACCAAAATATTTACCAAAACGGCCATTTTTAAGTTCCATATCATTGCCGCAACGATCGCACTCAATGATAGGGCCTTCATAACCTTTAATTTTGAACTGGCCAGCTTCGACTTCATAACCGTCACATGATGGGTTATTACCACACACATGCAGCTTACGAGACTCATCAATGAGGTAACTGTCCATTGCAGTACCACACTTGCCACAACGGTGTTTAGCGCGTAATGCTTCAGTTTCACCATCTTCATTATCGCTAACCGCTTCTTCACCAGGGGTTAAGTTAAGCGTGGTTTTACAACGCTCTTTTGGTGGTAATGCATAACCAGAACAACCTAAGAATACCCCTGTCGAGCCGGTACGGATCCCCATTGGACGTCCACAGGTAGGACACTTAATGTCTTCAGTTAACACCATCTCATTCGGGCGCATACCGCCCTCACTTGGGTCTAACTCAGCCAACAACAGTTGTTTGGTAAAGTCACCGTAAAAACCGTCGAGTACTTTTTTCCAATCCAACTTACCTTGAGCAACATCATCTAATGTTTGCTCCATGCTGGCGGTAAAATCGTAACTCATTAAATCTTTAAAGCTGTCAACTAAACGTTCGCTAACAATCTCACCCATTTTCTCGGCGAAGAAACGGCGGTTATCCACTTTGACATAACCACGATCTTGAATGGTCGAAATAATCGTTGCATAAGTCGATGGACGACCAATGCCTCGTTTTTCAAGTTCTTTAACCAACGATGCTTCGCTGTAACGCGCTGGAGGCTTGGTAAAATGCTGTTTTGGAAGTATTTGTTCAAGAGTTAGCTTGTCACCCTTTTCAACTACCGGCAAGGTGCTGTCTTCCTCGTTTTTCTTACCCATTGGTGGTTGCACGCGAGTCCAACCATCAAAACGCAGCGTACGGCCACTGGCTTTTAATTCATAATCACCGGCAGTCACGGTTAAACGAGTTGCGTCATATTGGGCCGGTGTCATTTGACAAGCAACAAACTGGCGCCAAATAAGCTCATATAGACGCTGAGCGTCACGTTCCATATCAGTCAGTGATGCAGACTGCACTACAACGTTTGACGGTCTAATCGCTTCGTGAGCCTCTTGTGCGCCTTCTTTGCTACCATAGCGAATAGGATCGGCAGGCAAATACTTAGCACCAAACTCAGAACCAATCATTTCACGCACATTTTCAACGGCTTCTTGGCTTAAGTTTGTTGAGTCAGTACGCATATAAGTAATATGCCCTGCTTCATACAAACGCTGCGCCATCATCATAGTTTTCTTAACACCAAAACTGAGACGAGTGCTTGCCGCTTGTTGCAGTGTAGAGGTAATAAAGGGTGCAGAAGGTTTGCTTGACGTTGCTTTATCGTCACGCGCTGAAACGACAAAGGTTTCATTACGTAGCGCATCGACTGCAACTTGAGCTTGTGCTTCATTAATCGGTTCAAATGCAGCGGATTGATATTTCATCACCTGCATTTTTAAATTTTGTGCTTTAGTCGTATTTAAATCGGCATGGATATCCCAAAATTCTTCAGGAACAAATGCTTTAATTTCACTTTCACGTTCAACCACTAAGCGAACAGCAACCGATTGCACACGACCAGCAGATAGCCCTCGAGCCACCTTTTTCCATAATAATGGTGACACCATAAAGCCAACAACGCGGTCTAAAAAGCGGCGCGCTTGCTGAGCATTAACCATATTGGTATCAAGTACCGACGGTTTGCTAAAGGCATCTTGAATAGCTGTTTTGGTAATTTCGTTAAATACCACACGTTGATACCGCGAAGCGTCGCCACCAATGATTTCCTGTAAATGCCAGGCAATGGCTTCCCCTTCACGGTCCAAATCCGTCGCGAGATAGATTTGGTCAGCTGACTCAGCTAAAGTTTTGAGTTCTTTAACGACTTTCTCTTTGCCAGGTAAAATTTGATACTTGGCAGCCCAGCCTTTATCTGGGTTGACGCCCATACGCGCCACAAGTGCTTTTTTGTCTCTGATTAGCTTGTATTTAGCTTTTTCTTCAGGTGACATTTTTCTGACTTCAGCAGCGGTTTTAGTCGCGGTTGTGCCGTCAGAAGTAGACGAAGTGGGTAAGTCACGGATGTGACCTACACTCGACTTCACGATGAAATCTTTACCAAGATATTTATTAATTGTCTTGGCTTTGGCCGGCGATTCGACAATAACTAGCGATTTACCCATAGTTTTATTTGCGCCAAAAAGTCTCAAAATATAGAAAATTGGTTCCATATATAGAGGGTTGAGACAATAGTTTCAAGTTAATCCCTCTTTTATATAGGTTATTAAGTCATTTTTTAAACAATAGTAAAAAATAGAAAAAATAATATGCGTTTTTTAAACGTAATTTTTCACTTAATGATACTTGCGAGCATCATCAGTGCATTTTTAGTCATTTGTACGTGCTTGTGCAAAATTAACACGCCTTGTTAACCCTTATAGCTTCAGTATACTGACGTTAAATTAGCGTTAACTGACATGACTAATCACGTTTCCTTTTTTATAAGTAACACAAAAAAGTGTAACTACAATAATAATTATTCACAAAAATTCTCAAGGATCACGAATGAAGCATTTTGAAGCAAACTTTGATGGGTTGGTTGGACCAACTCATAACTATGCTGGACTATCGTTTGGTAATGTCGCCTCGTTGAATAATGCGGCGCTCACCTCAAACCCTAAAGCAGCAGCTAAACAAGGTTTGCAAAAAGCCAAGGCATTAGCAGACTTAGGTATGGTACAAGGCGTATTAGCCCCTCAGGAGCGTCCAGATCTATACACATTGCGTCGAATTGGTTTTTCAGGGTCAGATGCTGAAGTTTTACAAAAAGCGGCTCAACAAGCTCCTGCATTGCTTAACGCTTGTTGCAGTGCATCAAGTATGTGGACCGCAAACGCTGCCACAGTTTCACCGAGTGCCGACACTCGAGATGGAAAAGTGCACTTTACTCCTGCAAATCTTGTGGATAAATTACACCGAAGTATTGAACCCATTACCACAGGCAATATTCTGCAAGCTACATTTAATAACGATCGTCACTTTAAACATCATCAACATCTCCCAGAGCACACAAGCTTTGGTGACGAAGGCGCTGCGAACCATACGCGTTTGTGCAGCGAATATGGACACGCTGGGGTTGAGTTATTTGTTTATGGCCAAGAAGCCACTAATCCAAGTGCTGTAAAACCGACAAAATACCCAGCACGCCAAACATTAGAAGCCTCGCAAGCGGTTGCGCGTTTGCATCAGCTTGAAGATGAAAGCTGCGTGTTTATGCAGCAAAACCCTGATGTTATCGATCAAGGTGTATTCCATAATGACGTGATTTCTGTAGGTAACCAAAATGTGCTGTTTTACCATGAACAAGCCTTTTTAAATACCGACGCAAAATTTGATGAAATTCGTCGAAAAATGAATGCAGATATGCATTTTGTTAAAGTGGCAACGAGCCAAGTATCTATCGATGATGCGGTACGTAGCTATCTGTTTAATACACAGATTATTACTTTACCCTCTGGCGAAATGGCGATAATTGCGCCCACTAATTGTCAAGAAAACCCTGCAGTATTTGCTTACTTAAATGAACTCATCACGTTAGGTACACCGATTAAGCAAGTGCGCTACTACGATGTAAAGCAAAGTATGCAAAATGGTGGTGGACCAGCTTGTTTACGTTTACGCGTCGCAATGAACGAGCAAGAAGTGGAAGCGGTGAATCAAAACACCTTAATGAATAACACCCTATTTACCCGCTTAAATACCTGGGTAGATAAATATTACCGTGATCAACTCACGGTAAGCGACTTGGCCGACCCACAATTAATTATCGAATCACGCACCGCATTAGATGAGTTGACACAAATTTTAAAGCTTGGCAGCGTATATCAGTTCCAATGATAATGTCGTAAAAACATCAACAAAAAAGCCAGTGATTTTATCACTGGCTTTTTTATTTACTCTGGTGAATCTGGTGTAAATCAAGAAAGGCGCTGATTAGAGTTATAGAGTCAATAATGCGCCTTTCTTTATCAAACACTTATCCATTAGAGGATCGTTACACCAATTGACACCACCTGAGTTGCAAGGCCATTAGGCGATTCAACTTCTACAAGGAATACACCCGAGTTAGGTTCATCTTCACCTTTAATCGTCGCTGTAAATTGACGGCCACCATTGTAACTCGAGCTTGGCCATGTGTACTCACTAGTACTCACTACTGAGCCCGCTGAAGTGGTAAATCTGACGATTGAACCGGCAGGCATTTGTTGATTGTGTAAATCAGAAATGGTAAATGTTGCTGTTGCAGAACCTTTACCCACAATAATCATGCTGCTTTCGCCCGAATGAGTCCCCGTACTATCAACAACAATGATGTCCGCTGGTGTAGTAGCATACGCTTGGCTACCTGACATCACTAAGGTTAAGCTACGACGGACAAACAATGACTTAGATTCATTGACACCATCAGCACAAGCGCTATGTACAGGATCAGAGCACAGCACACCGTTGTATTTACCGTCTTTGGCGTCAAACACACCGTTAGAATTGAAATCAATTAACTCTTCTAATGTGCCGCCAATCTGACCACCGGTTTGCTGAGGATTAAAGAAACCATCCTCGTTATAATCATTATACGCATCATTTAAATCAAACGATTGACCGGTCACATCTGTACCAGAGATAAACTCTGTTGCTTCAGAAGCATCAAAACGGCCATTACCATTTAAGTCAGGGAATGACTCTTCACCAATAGCCGTAGCTGTAATAGTTGCTCGACCACCGTATTTTTGACCGTAAATGTTACCATAAAGGTCCAATGTAGAGTCGTAACCTAATGTTGCATCAGGATTACGGGTCATTTGCCCTGCGGCATTCAGAATAGTCTGCCCTTCAGGTCTTGGTAATTGACTTGTCCAAGTAACAGAACAAGCACCATTAAGTGTTTGACAAGCATCTTCAATAGAACCACCTTCTGTGGTAAAAGACACTGTCGTTCCATCAGGGACTGGGTTATTAAATGCATCAGCCATACGTGCAGTAATCGTCACTTCAGTACCGTCGACATCCCAACCTTCAGGGTTTTGAATAACTGCAGCTAATGAAAAGCTGTCTTGATCAGGAATACCTGTTGATACAATAAGTTGACTTGATTGGCTCGAAATTGCTGGCACCGAATCATTATCAACAGTAGCAGTAACACGTAAAGATGTGGAGACAGTACCTGTATTTACCACTGTTTGGACTAAACCACTGCTATCTGTTGTCGCTTCGATAGGATCAATAGCCACACCACCCGCACTGGTATTTAACGAAAACAACACATTTTGGTTAGCAACCACGTTGTTGTTCTTATCTAATACTTTAAATTGAACAACCGATGATTCAGTACCACCGGTGCCCAAAATACTAATATTTTCAGGTGTGGCAGATACAAACACGATACTACCCACATCAGATTGCAATACATTAAGCGTACCTACTGCGGATAAACTAATGCCACCAGCACTGGCAGTAACATTAATTTGGTCTTCACCCACACAGCCTTCAGCACGGTAAGTCGTCGTTGCGACACCATTACTTGAAGAAACAGGAGAGCTGATTACTGCTTGAGCCGGTTTTTTATTTGCACAGGTTGATGAAAAATTAACATCAACAGGCTCAGTGTAAGGATTTCCTTCATCATCTTGAATCAATACAGAAACCGTCGTTGTACCACCTGCAGATAAATCGGTTGCACTAATGGATGCCACGCCTTCTTCAAAAGGATCACCGCTGCCCATCACCACGTTTGTCGCACCAACGACAACAATGGTTGAGCCGGTTTCATTGGTTGATAAGGTTGCTGTGGCTTCACCAGCGCCAAGAGAGCTACCAGCATATATATCAACAGTCGCTTTACCAGACGAGTCTGTCACCGCTGTTGTCACTGGTAAATCGCCAATTGAACTCGCAAACGTTACAATCGAGGTCTTGCTTATACCTGATACAGTTGCCGTTAACTTACCGGGAGATAAAGTGCTGATAGAGTCAATACTGTTACCTGCGGCGTCAGTTAACACTAATGACACTTGAGCACCACCGTCAGCAGCACCGCCATCACCCGCCATGGTCACATATACTATTGCTGAATCGCCATCTGAGGTTGTTGCAGTGACTGTAGCACCAGTATTAATTTCAGCCGTATTTAACTGAATCGTTGCAACACCGTTAGAATTGGTCACCACTTCACCGGTATTGGGTGTGAATGTACCGTAAGAGTCTTCATTAAGAGCAAAGGTGACTAGAGTACTTACCGCATCACCATTTGAATCCATTACGGTCGCGGTAAGAGTTGCAGGCTCGGCAACGGAGATTTGAGTGTTGTCGATAGTTAAGGTTATTGTTGTCGTTATATCTGTACCATCTCCTGTGTCGTCATCTGTAATACTTCCCCCACCGCCACAAGCGAAGAGAAAAAACGAACATAAAAGTGCAAAACATACTTTATATGCTGACCTCATTGTCAGGCTCCCTGTTGCATTAAGTTTAAACTAAATGATTATTATAGTTACTTATAGATTAACAATACGCAAATATCTTGTAACTTTACCATAACTCTATTGTTTTCTGTGTCATTTATCAGATAAAACTTTCAGTTTTTGGCCATTTCCTAAAAGAGCGATTCCTGCTAGTCTTTAGCCCATTCAACAAAATTTAAAATAATATGATGAGAAGGACTACTCTGTGAGTAAACAACGCAAGCTCGGACTCACGAGCAAAATTTTAATTGGCATGGGATTAGGCATTGTTTTTGGTCTCATGTTAAGAAACATGCTCCCAGACAACCAGTTTATCCAAGAATACATCACAGATGGATTCCTACATGTCATCGGTACCATCTTTATTTCCAGCTTAAAAATGCTCGTCGTGCCCTTGGTATTTATCTCACTTGTCTGTGGTACAAGTTCTCTCAGTGACCCATCAAAACTGGGACGCCTCGGAGGAAAAACCATTTCTTTCTACCTTTTTACTACCGCGATTGCACTTACCGTCGCCATTTTAGCGGCAGTGATCATTCATCCAGGCAATGCAAGTCTTGCTGGCAATGCGCTTGAATATTCAGTAAAAGATGCACCTAGCCTGTCTGAAGTCCTTATTAATATCGTACCGACAAATCCGATGCAAGCGATGAGTGAAGGCAATATGCTGCAGATCATTCTATTTGCAGTTATTTTTGGTTTTGCAATCTCGCACATTGGTGAACGCGGTACCCGAGTCGCATCATTTTTTAATGATCTTAACGAAGTGATCATGCGAGTAGTAACACTTATCATGCAGCTCGCACCTTATGGTGTGTTTGCGTTAATGGCAAAGTTGAGTTTAACCCTGGGCCTTGAAACCTTTGGCAGTGTGGTTAAATACTTCTTCCTAGTCGTTGCCGTGTTATTAATTCAAGGTTTGGTGGTATACCCAACACTATTAAAACTGTTTTCAGGCCTTAGTCCATTGATGTTTTTGCGTAAAATTCGCGACGTACAATTATTTGCCTTTAGTACTGCAAGCTCCAATGCGACCTTACCTGTGACCATTGAAACCTGTGAGCACAGAATGGGCGTAGATAATAAAATCGCATCATTTACATTGCCACTTGGCGCTACGCTTAACATGGATGGCACCGCCATTATGCAAGGTGTTGCGACGGTATTTATTGCCCAAGTGTTTGGCATTGAATTGAGCATTATGGATTATGCAACAGTAGTTGTGACCGCGACTCTGGCCTCAATAGGTACAGCGGGTGTACCTGGTGTCGGGTTAATTATGCTGGCAATGGTACTTAATCAAGTCGGTTTACCGGTTGAAGGCATTGCATTAATTATTGGTGTAGACAGAATGCTAGACATGATCCGCACCGCGGTAAACGTGACAGGCGACGCTGTAGGTACTGTGATTATTGCTAAATCTGAAGGTGAGTTTAACCAAGATACCTTTAATAACTCACAAGCGGGTAAAGCGGCTCAAAGCTTTGAAGAGCAAGTACTAAACAGCAAATAACTGACTTAATAAACTCAAATATAAAAAGCGCTAATATAGCGCTTTTTTGTTATATTTTTTATATATAACTGTGTCATTATCATTGGTTTACCCCATAAAATATAATCAATATCAGAGCAGAATCAATATGGACATCACTTTATTAGCCAGCCTAGCGGTTATTCATATCGTTGCCTTAATGAGCCCAGGGCCGGACTTTGCCATCGTCGTAAAAATGGCCACGCAACAGACACGCTTAACCGCCGTTTATTGCGCATTAGGGATCGCCGCCGCTATCTTGGTTCACACGTTATTGTCACTCTTGGGGATCAGCGTGATGATCCAACAATCACCTGTGGCTTATATTGTGGTTCAACTTGTTGGGAGTGGTTATTTGGCTTGGATGGGATTTGGTGCGCTAACATCAGCTTTCAAAGCACTTAAATTAAAACGTCAACCCGCTACTGTAATGACTTCACCTGTCGACAATGTGGCACAAATGTCGTCAGTTAAGGGGTTTAAAATTGGCTTGTATACCAATTTACTCAATCCCAAAGCATTAATCTTTTTTATTACGCTGTTTACGGTACTCATTACCCCACAAGTGAGTTTTACCACTAAAACTGCCGCGGCAATATTACTATTTAGTCTGTCTTTTATTTGGTTTGGCTTATTAGCATTAGTGTTATCTAAACCGCGGATTCAACAAAAACTACTCGCGGCCAATACCATTATTGATTTATTAGTGGGGATCATTTTTATTGCAGTCGCTGTCACTATCACCAGTAATATTGCCAGCAATATAATGGGTCAGTGGCTAGCTTGATAATCGCAGGGTTAACACGCTTGTAATTTGTCACGTGGCGCTTGAAGTAGCCTGCGGGCAATATAATCAACCAGCACATTTAATCCTGCCGTGAACATCAATAGCAATAACGCGCCACTAAAGCGGATTTCAGCAAAGTTACTGTCCACATAAAACCCTAATGTCATTACGCCTAACATACCTAAAATAGCAGTTTCGCGAATAATAACCTCAAAGCGGTAAAATAATAACCCCATAAAGTGGGGATAAATTGCAGGTAACACCACATAGCTATAGTGATCTAATCGCGCGCGATAAGTTAACGGCACAATAATGTCGTCAGACTGCCTAGCCATTAAAAAGACCATTAAGCCGCTATTGTGCAATGCTAGCGCAATGATTGCCGGTAGCATTGATGGGCCAAGTAACAACATAAACACAAACGCTAATAAGTATTCGGGCAATGAACGCAATATTAAATTCACCCCACGCATTAGTATGATGACCCATTTGGGCATCATCAATGTCGTATTGAGCGGTAACATTATTAAGGTTAAGACATGGGTTAAGCCCAACGCGCAGCAAGCTAAAACTAACGTAGCGATAATCCCCGGCCACACTTGGTTGCGCACTAACTCATAAGCCCATTCACAGACAGCAATAAACGTGTCTGCAGCAAACCAGGTAGTGAGCGTTTGCCCTTGGAGCATCGGCGGTAAAATATCTATCGAGATAAAGCGCCAAATCAATTGTGGTTGAAGCACGGGTAACTCAGGCAAAAAATACACGGCTAACGGTAAGTAAACCCATAACATCGCAGGCTTCGCCCAAAAACGAATAGTCCCTATCAAGGCGATAAACAAGATCAACAGCGCCCCGCCCTGCTGGTAATGGCCTTGACGAAACGCAGACTCTAAATAAAACCCTAGCGTCGGCATACCAATAAACCCTAATACCGCACTGCTTCGAAGCGCACACTCAAAACGATAACGAATATATGCCACAATTTGCGGATACATATGCATCCAGCGGCCATAAATCAGTGCAGATAACCTGTCCGTGCCTTTAGGCAGAGCAAACATGGTTTGCGGGGGGGCTTGTTGTAAAATATCGGCAAATACACGAGCAAACGTGGCGGCATATGGCAGGCCAATGGCTAAAATACCGGTAAGCGGTGATAACCCAAAAACTTGTAAAAAAATCAGCGCCCAAAAAATTTCATGAATAGCCCGAATAAAGGCGCACATAGCCGCAATCAAAGGGTGTTGATAGACTAGCGCTAATGGAAATCCGAGCAATAGCCCCAGGCAAATCCCTAATAACGCAAAGCTGATGGTTTGCCACACGGCCTCTAATAAATATTCGGTGGCGCCAAAATCAGGTGTGATAAACCCCGTAAACATCCGCCCAAGTTCAGCCCAAGGCTCTAATGCAATCACTTCTGTGTCGGCAAAAAACCAACACACAAGCACCAGTAAAAATAACCCTAGGGTTATTTTTTGCCAATGGCCAATAAAAGGGAAAAAACGTGTCGAAGCGGTATTTGTCATCTTGTTAGGGTTAATCTGCATGATGAGGCGATTCATCGGCCACAACATAATGCTGAGACAAATGCGCCAGTGTGAGTTGCTTAGCGTTAGCATCTAGCGCCACTTTGCCTGCACTAATCACAATAATGCGATCAAAATGCGCCAACGCCAGCTCAGCATCGTGCAAAACACAAATAACACTTTGATGTGATTGTTTAACTAAATTGAGTAACCTAACACCCATAAGCGGATCTAACGCCGAAAAAGGCTCATCCCCCATAAACACCGGTTGCTGCTGAAACAACGCACGAGCAAGTGCAACACGTTGGCGTTGACCGCCAGAGAGCTCGCTGACTTTTTTTTGCAGTGGCATATTCAATTCAAGCTGTTGGCAAATAGCGCTAATGTGTTGCTGTGGTTGTGTAAATGGTAGCAACAAATTAACCATATTATACCAACGAGAATGACGTGCTAATCCACCGATAAACACATTATGAAAAATAGACAAATTGTCGACTAAACCTTGTGCCTGTGAACACAAACACGTTTGCTCAGCCAGTTGTTGATACAGATGATGTAACAAGGTCGTTTTACCGACACCCGACGGCCCTAAAATCGCAACATGCTCATTGGCATTAAGTGCCAAGCTGATGTTAGGCAAAATAATTTTTTGCCCATAGCCTAAATCGGTATCAACTACGGTCAGCATTAATCTAACATTCCAATCGCTTTCGCCACACGTTCAATAGGCTCATAATCACTGTTATTTGCTGGTACAAACGATTCGCGTGGAAAGCTGTCTAATAAATCTTTATCTTTCATACCGATTAAGGTTTTGGTTAACTTGTCTTTAAAGCCTGCACCATAAACAGTGTCTACACCAGAATGCACTGTCCATTGGTAATCTGGATAAGTCGGACTTTGCCAAATCACGCTGACTTTTGACGTGTCAACTTCGCCTTTTTCAACTGCGGTGTCCCACACTTTGTAATTTACCGCACCCACTTGATATACACCGGCTTCAACCTGGCTAATAGTGCGGCTATGGTCACCCGAAAAACCAATGCGCTTAAAGATTTTATCGACAGATTGACCCACATTACTTTCAATAAAATACTGCGGCATTAAACGCCCAGATGTTGAGTCTTTTGAACCGAACGTAAAGGTATAATCATTTAATATCGGAAAACTATCGGTTGCAGCTAACTTCGTAGAATGATGCGCAATAATATAGCTTTTGAAAAATTGGTCTTCAAAACCCTGGGCAATGGCCTCTGAACCCGGCACTAAACGGCGGGCTTGAACACCAGATAAACCACCAAACCAGGCTAACTGAACTTGATTATTACGAAAGGCGGTGACTGCGGCAGAGTACGACTTTACTGGCACATACTTAACTTCAACGCCGAGTTGCTCAGACAAATACACAGCGACTTTATCAAAGCGAGTGCGTAACTGGCTTTCATCTTCATCTGGAATAGCAGTAAACGTAAATGTTTCACTCACCGCAACAGTTGAAAACAAGCTTAAAACGCCTGCCAATATCATTCCTGTAAATTTCATCTTAATCCTTTGATTATCTATTAATGGCATCATTCTAACTTCCTACGACAACTTAACCTAGGGCCGCAAGCATAATAGTGCAGGATATTTATTACGGTTAATATTCAACCAAACAAATAGATAAGGTACTATCGATGAAATATAATTCTGTTCATATCACCTTCGTTAAGGATAAAAATGCGTATATTGGTCATAGAAGACGATCCCATTTTATCGCATCATTTAACGGTGCAACTGAGCGATGCGGGTAATCAGGTACAAGTGGCCTTAACCGCCAAAGAAGGCTTTTATCAAGCAACGAATTATCCTATTGATGTGGCCATTATTGACCTAGGCCTGCCAGACCAAGACGGTATCAGCCTCATAAAATCACTGCGTTCGGCCGAGGTGAAAGCCCCCATCATCATTTTAACAGCACGCTTAACCTGGCAAGATAAAGTTGAAGGACTCAACGCTGGCGCCGACGACTACCTAGTCAAACCCTTTCAAAAAGAAGAACTCATCGCGAGGCTAGATGCCATCGTTCGTCGCAGTGGCGGTTTTGTTCGATCATTAATAACCAGCGGACCATTACAAGTCGATTTAGCCGCAAAACAAGTCAGCCTGCAACAAACACCCTTAGAGATAACCGCATTTGAATATCAAATTTTAGAATACCTTATGCGCCACTGCCACGAGGTCGTCGCCAAGCAACGTCTGCTTGATGTGATTTATGCCGACAAAGAAGGCGATCCTAACACAATCGAAGTTATGATAAGTCGCCTACGTAAAAAACTCAGTCAAGGCGGAATGGATCAACCCATCACCACCATTCGCGGCCAAGGATATAAATTCAATCACCCATGCGACTAACTTTACGCCCTAAAAAACGTTTACTCACAAGGATGTTTGTCACCTCCTTGTGCATCATTTCCCTGGTAGGTTTTGGCCTAGCATGGTTAATTAACTTGTTGCATGCACAAAACCGCTACAATCAAACCACCAGTTCGTTAATTGCTAAACTGCCGATCATTGCTGCAGAGTTTCGAGAAAATAATTTAATTCCCATCACCCAGGCTCGTGAAGGTGATGATGTGGACACGCAATACATCATGGCAACGTGCAATGATGATTACGACAGCCTCTGGCGCTCAGACTACGCAATAAGCCTTAACTTGAACAAAATATGTGAGCAATACCAATCGATTAAAGATGACTTACCGCCGTTTTATCTCAACTTTGGCAGCCAAAGCTATTTGGCTTATTTATTAAGTATTGACGTTGAAACCGACATATATCACTTGCTTATTTTACAAGACGCCAGCGCCCTTAAAACTGAACTGAACCAATTTAACCGGCTGACTTATTTTAGGTTGGCAATTGTACTGTTGATTGCATTGCTGTTGCTTATCAGTGCGGCTTACTGGGGCATGCGACCACTAACGCAATTACAACAAGAATTAACCTTATTACATCGAGGGCAAAAAAACAGTCTATCTCAAGATTATCCGGTTGAATTACAAGGCATAACTACAGCACTAAACCAATTACTCAGCCAATCAGATGCGCGGCAAACCCGTTATCAAAATGCAATGAACGACCTTGCCCACAGCCTTAAAACGCGACTCGCAGCAAGTATTGCAATTATTGATGACACCAAATTAAACCAACAACAACAAAACCAAAAAATCCTAGAGCAAATTAATGACATGGACCACTTAGTTAAATATCAGCTCAAACGGGCCATGTTAGGCCAACAAGGGTTGCACTTACAGCAAACTCAGCCTTTACCGATTGTAAAAACGTTGACTCAAATGCTCGAAAAAATTTATCAACACAAAAACATCAACATACTGACTAATATTACCGACGATATTGAATTACCGCTCAGTAAAGGCGATGTCATGGAATTATTTGGAAATCTACTCGAAAATGCATGCCGCTTTTGTATTAATCAGGTTAGCGTTAAAGTGCAACGACTTAATAACAACCAGATCCAAATTTGTGTAGAAGACGACGGACCAGGAATAGCTGACGACATCAAACAAAAAATCATTCAACGCGGCATACGCGCTGACACTCAATCACCAGGGCAAGGGATCGGGTTGGCAGTTTGCCACGAACTCATTAATAGTTACGGCGGCAACATGACAATAAACACTAGCGTACTCGGAGGGGCGGCATTTGTAATCGAGCTTCCGGCTGTCACCCAACACCAAAGCTAGCTCAGTGGCGCGTATAACTGCTCGGCACGATTAAACATGGCCCAAGACGTTGCAATATATTTATCGTTGCTAATGGGCACATTACCCCGATGACTGTGAGTAAAACCGGCAGGAGCAATCACCATAGTGCCTTTTTTAGGACTGATTTTACGCTGCTGGTAATAAAACTCTGTCTCTCCACCCTCTTCAACATCGTTTAAATAAAACATGTATAACACCACACGGTGCAAGGCTTCATTATGGCCATTTTGTGGGAACTGCTCAGAGTGCCAATGAGGATACCCACCGATACCTTGTTGGTAATGTTGAATATTGATTGTTCCACTACGATATAAATACTTGGTTAAGGTGCTTGCTCTGGGCTTACCTAACGCATCGAAGTTGTCGGGTGTTAATGTTTGAGCTTGCCCTTGCTCGTCGGTTACTTGCACCGACACCGCGCCCATTAATGCTAATGAATATTGGGTGAAGTAATCCGTCATCTGCGTAAACGTCGCAGCTAAAAGCTCATTTTTCAATTCTGCTAAATCGGTAAAAGCATCTAACATTAAATCACTGCTACGCTTTTTCTCGTTATCCACACCAAAACCAGTTTGGCCCGGGCCGACATTAGGGTGCGCATTAAATGCTGCAATTAAGCGGTCACACAAATCATCGCTAATCACATTGGGATATACTTCAATAAAATCCATAGAGGGTAACTATTACTTGTCCATTTATAGTATTATGCTGCCACGTCAACAAAGCTGCTGTAAAGCATAAAGATAAACATAGCTTGTTGTTTAATAACGTCACTATGACTAAATCATGAAAAAAAACCAAAAAGTCGCTGTAGAACAACTTGAAGTGGGCACGTTTATCCGTCTACCTATTTCGTGGAAAGACCATCCATTCTTGTTTAGCAGTTTTAAAATCAAAAACAGCGCCCAAATTGAGCTAATCAAAGGATTAGGACTCAAGGATGTGTTTTTTGACCCAGAAAAAAGCGATATTGAGCCTGTTACCTCAGATAAGCCAGAACAAGCTCCCACTGAAGAAGAACTCACTGCATTAAAAGAGCAAATGCTTAGCGACAAAACAACCAAAATAGATGAACAAAAAAAGCTCAAGCGTGATTTAAAGAAAACCGAACAACAATTTGAACGTTCAGTAGCCATGATGCGCTCGATGGTGTCAAAAATCAGTAGCCGTCCGCTTAATGCCGTAACTGAAGCAAAAGATCTCATTAACAACCTCACTAATATGCTGCTAAATAGTGACAACCTAGCATTGCATTTAATGAGCGATGCCAAAAACGATGAGCATATTTACCACCACACTCTCAACGTTGCCATGCTATGCATGTTAATGGCTAAAGAGCTTGGCTGGAGCCGCGAAGAAGTTGAAACCGTTGGCATTGGTGCATTATTTCACGACATTGGAAAACTCAAAGTCCCCAGTACAATTCTTAGTAAACGAGTGCCATTGTCTGCACCAGAAGAAAACTTTATCAAACAGCACCCGCTAATGAGCATTAATTTTTTAAAGTTAGCCGACAGTTTCCCAGAAGAAGCTAAACCATTAATCGCCAATCATCATGAATTTTTAGACGGTAGCGGCTTCCCACAAGGACTTAAAGCAGACGAGCTTGATAAGTTGTCGCAACTTATCGCGGTAGTCAATGAATACGACAACTTGTGTAATGGTACCAGCCAGTTCAAGGGGAAACCGCCCAGTGTTGCACTAGGAATGCTCTACAAAAGCTACAATGAAAAGCTCAATTCAGAATACGTAAGTAAACTCATTAAAATGCTGGGTATTTATCCACCGGGTAGTATTGTCGAGTTATCAAGCGGCCAATTTGCGATGGTGATGTCGGTCAATTTACAGCAATTACTGTACCCTAACGTGATTGTTTACGATCAACTCGTGCCTAAAGACCAAGCGCCTATTGTCAGCTTACAAAATCATAATATGAGCATTGTTCGTAGCTTGCCCGCTGCGGCATTACCTAAAAAAATTCATGCTTACCTCAGCCCAAGAGATAAGATCAGCTTCGGTATAAGCGCTATTTAGTGGGTCGATATAAAAGATAACTCATACGAAAAAGCCACCTATTTAGATAGGTGGCTTTTTCGTAAACGATATAATTCACTCAAAAAATAACGGTAAAATGAAGCTCATTGGTATTACAACCAACCTTTACGTTTAAAGAAAAAATAGGTTCCGGCAGCACTGGCTAACATCAGCCCAACCGCCATAGGGTAACCCAATCGCCAATCAAGCTCTGGCATAATATGAAAGTTCATCCCATAGCTACTGGCGATTAAGGTCGGCGGTAAAAACACCACCGCTGATACTGAGAATATCTTAATAATCTTGTTTTGCTGTAAACCACTAAAACCCATCGCCGCATCGAGTAAAAACTGTAACTTATCGAAAATAAATTGGCTGTGAGGCATTAAAGACTCAATGTCTGACAACATCTCACGAATGTCTTTTAAATTTTCATCCGACAAACTTTCACGATAATAACGTTGCATATATCGTAACGAGCGTTGAGTATCGAGCAAACTTAAACGAATTTTGCCGTTAGAGTCTTCTTGTAGCGTAATAAGCTTAAACACATCATCGAGCTCTTCGTCATTAAACACTTGCTCGCCGACATTTTCTAACACGCTATACACATCTTCAATTAAGTCTGATAAGTAATCCACTTTTAAATTAAATAGTTCTAATAACAAGCCTTGCGGCGTGGTGATGTCTAAACGGCCTAAACGTAAATAGTTACGCAATAAACGGATTAAACCGACATCTTCTTCACGAATGGTCAGTAAAAAAGCTTTACGTAAGTTAAACGATACGTTTACCGCACGTACATCTGAGCTCACACGTTGCGGAAATAATGAGTTAATGTGCAAACCATCTTGGTTTTGATAAAAACGGGCCGATGCCTCAATTTCTTTAATATCTTCTTCGTCAGGCACTTCTTCAGCAGAAAACGAACTCAACCAATCTCGCTCTTTATCATCAGGTTTTAATAAATCTAACCATAAAGTCGACTCTGGCACATTGTCACCCACTTTTAATTCAGTGGTTACAAGTTGTCTATCTTGATAGGCGTATGCTGTGATCATCGCTCCCCCAAAGTGTGTTAAGTCTACTCAACTTAACAACATAAAATGTGCAAAATTTGGCGCTAGTTTACTCAACTAAAGCGTAATGAAAAGCAAAAAACGGATCCTCGTTGAATAATCGTGCCAGTTGATACAACAAAATGATGATTCAATATAAAAAAGCGCCCTTATTGGACGCTAATTTAACGATATAAATAACCCCAATCGATTATTACTCGCCTTTTAAACGTCGATCTAATTGATCTTTTAAATTGGCCGGCACACCTTTAATTAAAATGGTATCAGACACCGGATCGTATATAACGCGCTCACCTAAATGACCACCGTCAAAACTTAAGGTGACACCCCCACCAGTACCCGAAAACTTCTTTAAACTGCGTAAACTGGCTTTATCTGCCGGAAACTCTTCATCTAACTCATAACTGCCACCACAGGCAAAGTCATAAAAAGAATCCATGCCAGAGTCAGCTAACTCATCGGCTAAATCTTTAACCTCAATCACTTCACCAGAGTCTGCGCGCTCAGAGCAATACTCAAACACTTTATTGCGGCACTCTTGGCGCTCATCTTTAGTTAGCTCACTGCCGGCAACAAAATCTTCAACAGCATGAATTAACGTTTTGTTTTGCGCTTTAGTATTAACGCCTTCAACGCAGCCCATAAAATCTAAAAAGAAATCAGCCACTTTACGACCGGCGCGGCCGCGAATAAACGAAATATACTTGCGTGAACTCTTGTCCGCTTGCCACTCAGTTAAATCAATACGTGCGGCTAGTTGAATATTGCTTAAATCTAAATGATTGTTTTGCGACAGTTCCATATCATCTAATACTGTCATTGATGATTTAGCACTTAATAATGCCACAAACAAATAGTCGCTGGTCATACTGGTGTAGCATGACATCAACAAAAAGCCACCCTGGCTAAAATCGTACTTGGCTAACTCTTGTTGCAATAACTGACTTGCTTGGCCACTAAATTCAACAAAGCCTAAATCGCCACTGCGGTAACCGGTTAACGCATTCGCAAATTCATCATTGGCTTCGCCATCATCACCATGAGTACCAAAAAAGCCAAACCCTTTACCCGCTTTACCCGAGTATGTCTGGTGTAACTCTTCTAGCATGGTTTCAACAGCGTTGGTATTCAACAACGGTTGTGGACGTAAACGACAGCGCATTTGCCCCTGACCATCTTGAGAGATTTCGTGAATAATTGCTTGCTCAATACTAATCGCCATAAGCCTTGTTAACCTATTCTGTCGCTGAAGATAATTTTAAAAAGAATGATATCAGACCCGCCGTATAAATCGAACAAGGGTTTGCTATATTCCTCACATAGCGCGAATAAAACTTGAGGCGATAAAGCGCTAAATCCGTTATTATGTGCAGCTAATTCATTCTTTATTGAAGTTTTCTGACTATGGCAATTCAATCTAAATACACTAACACCCAAGTTGAAGCTCTTATCAGCGAGATGCTTGCTGTACTGGCTAAGCACCAAGCTCCTACCGATTTAAGCCTAATGGTATTAGGTAACTGTGTGACTCATTTACTCGACAAAAAAGTCCCAAATGAGTCGCGCCAGCAAGTTGCAGAGCAATTTGCCAAAGCGTTAACACAGTCGATTAAGTAATCGACTAAATAAAATTTATCACTACGCTAACAATCAGTTACACTGAATTAGTCTGTGATAATAACGTAGGAATACGAGTTAAGATGATCGAGCGCAAAAAGCAGCAAATGACGCGTGACAAAGTGTCACGCTTAGTTAATTGGGGTCACTGGTTTGCCTTTTTTAATGGCATATTGGCGATGCTAATTGGCGCTCGATATATTGGCAGTGTGGGCTACCCAGAAAGCGTTATCGGCTGGGCCTACCTGACCATCAGTACCATAGGGCATTTTACTTTTTTAGCCTTTATCGGTTACTTAATATTTATTTTCCCAATTACTTTACTCCTACCCTACTCTAAAATTTTACGTGGTTTTGCCGCCTTTATTGCATCACTGGGACTCTACACTCTACTTTATGACACCATAATCTATGACGACTACGGTATTCATTTAAGTCCTTTTGCATTCGACCTAGCCTGGCAAGACCTCAACGCATTGCTGCACAGTACCTCATACATTGTAACCCCTATCGTCATCGTGCTTGTAGAGCTAACAGTGGCTAACTTTTTGTGGAAACGCATCGACAAAATTCAGAAAAAACAATGGGGCAATCGCGTGGTGATATTTGTTGGCGTCTGTTTCGTCAGTAGCCACTTATTTCATATTTGGGCCGACGCTACCAACATGACCGAAGTCACCCGTTTCGACGACGCTTATCCTGTGTCTTACCCTGCAACTGCGCGCTCGTTTATGGAAAATCACGGCATTGACAGCAGCATGCAATCGGTTGAATCACGTTCATCTACATCGCGCAAATTAAGCTATCCACTCAATCCTTTGCAGTGCAGTGCAGACAGCCAACCCAACATCTTATTCATCACTATAGACAGCTTACGTGCGGATATGGTCGACAGTGTCACCATGCCTTACTTAACCCAATACCGTAATCAAAATCAGCGCTTTAGTCATCATTTTAGCGGTGGCACTGACTTTGACACCAGCATGTTCACCTTAATGTACGGATTACAAGGCAACTACAGCGACCGCAAAGAATTTACCAGCACAGCGCCAATATTAACCAGCGAGCTCAGTAAACAAGGGTATCAACAAGCGTTTTTTGCCCCTAAAATGAGTGACGACATCGCCAATGCAGCCATATTTAAAGGCATGCAAATGCACACCAGCGCCGGTGATAATGGCAGTGCAGATGCAGACATCAACACGATTAATGCCGTAAATGCGTGGCAATCAAGTCAAACACAACCTTGGTTTGCATTGGTAAACCTCACCGCGCCTGAAGATTACGATACCCCAATAGGCTTTTTAGGTGTACAAACCATCAAACCACACATGGAATTAAAGCCAGCGCAAAAAGTGTTGTTTAATCAATACCGTCAATCGCTTAATTTTATCGACCAGCAACTCGCCATTTTGCTTGATAATGTCAGTGACGACACTATCGTGTTGATTACCGGCACCTATGGCCAGGTCTTTACCAGTAACACCAGCGATGGCCGTAACGATTTATCGCCTGGTAATGTTAAAGTGCCGCTGATTATTCATTGGCCAGACGGACATGGAAATAAAATTAATTACCGCACCAGTCATTATGGTATTGCCCCCACTTTGCTCAGCCAGGTATTAGGTTGCACCAACCCAAGTACTGATTACAGCTCTGGGCGTAGCTTGCTAGAGCCCAACAGCGAAACCTGGGTGTATATTGGTGACAGTAGCCGTTTTGCGATTTACCAAAAATCTGAAATCACTGTGCTTGACCGTTTTGGTAAGTACCGTATATACGATTTAGAGTATAAAAAACGCTTAGACAAGAAGATGAGTGCACCTGAGTTAATTCAAGTTATGCGGGAGGGTCGAAGGCTCTACAATCAATAGCACGACCAATGTTCAATAATGACGTGTTACGCCAAAGCATTCATGTTTTAAATCGTAAAGTTACAACATTGAATTAATACGCTTTTCATTACAGCTGGATAGTTTGTAACCAATCGACAATGAGCCGATAACTAACAGCTTGCACTAGGCAAATACAGTTGCTAAAGTGCATACCCACTTAGTGACCCCAGTATTAAATACTCGCTAAGTTATGATGTTTGTATCAACACATGCATTAACAAAATTCGGTATGTAGCGCAGCCCGGTAGCGCACTGTCATGGGGTGTCAGGGGTCGGAGGTTCGAATCCTCTCATACCGACCAAATTAAAATCTAATGTCGATTGATTATTGATAATAGATACAACAAAACCCCGTATTAGCCTAGCTGATACGGGGTTTTGTTTTTATACCTTAAATCAATCCAGCTAAGGCTCGTCCGTAAGTATGGCATGGCTATGAATGATATGCCCGTTCGAATGAATTCGTTTCGTGAAAACTAAGTATAAGATTTCAGTTAATAACTACTGAGTTTCTAATACATTGTATTCAGATAACTATTAATGAACCCGTTGTGTATAAATTTCTAACTTAGCTTCTCAAAGTGGCAATGTTCATTTTTATCTATGTCCTAGCGCGGGGATGATCGCGTCAATCGTAAATACTTTTGTTAATCCTTAACGATACATACGTATTCACATTGAATTAACATAATGGCATGTAAGAATGATTTTTTATGATAATAAGGCGTCGCCATGAAATTCGTGATTTTATTATTTAGCTTGTCGTTTTTTTTATCCGCTCCAGCTAAGGCTGATGCCCCATCTTTGAGTGTCAGCAAAGGCCAAATCGAGACCGTACAGCCCTTTAAGTCTGCCTACGTAAAAGACCGGTTTTTAACGGTGTGGTTACCGCCAGGGTATAACAAACAAAGTCAGTATGACGTGCTTTACATGCACGATGGCCGCATGTTATTTGATGCCAATAGCACCTGGAACAAGCAAGAGTGGCGAGTAGATGAAGTCGCTGGCGAGCTGATTGAACAAGGAAAAATCCGCCCAATAATTGTGGTGGGTATTCCTAATGCGGTCGAAAATCGCCACAGTGAGTTTTTTCCACAGCAACCGTTTGAATATTTCTCGCCATCAAAACAACAAGCCTTGTATAAAATTGAAAAGTACGCGGATCACCCGTTATTCGCTTCAAAAGTGTATTCAGACAACTACAGCCTTTTTATTGTCAACGAAGTCATCCCTTACATTGAAGCCAACTACCCGGTGAATAAAGGGCCGCAACATCGTTATATAGGTGGCTCAAGCATGGGCGGGCTAATCTCTTGGTACACCTTATTAAATTACCCTGACCAATTTGCTGGTGCGATTAATATGTCGACTCATTGGCCTGGGACCTTTAGTGCTGAAGATGATGTATTTCCTGTATTTCAACAATATATAGCGGCCAATTTGCATAAACTGATTAATCAAAAAGTCTATTTTGATTATGGTGATAGCACCCTGGATGCCATGTACCCAGAGTTACAAAAACAAATCGATAAGATATTTATTGAACAACAATACCCAAAAGGTCAGTGGCGCAGCCTGTATTTCCCAGGAGCTGATCACACAGAAAACGCATGGGCTAAGCGCTTGCATACCCCTTTAGAGTTTATGTTTGGAACGACCAAACCATAATTCTGCTTATACACATTCACTCACATCCCCTCGATGAAAATGCGAGCGAATGTATTGATTAACAGCACAACGTAAAGTGCCGACATTAGACAAAAGAGATAGCAAGGGAGGAATTGCAGCGACTTTGGCTTATAGGGTTAGCAAGACAAGGTTAACAGAACAGCAAGCCTTAATAAAAAGGACTTGGGTCAATATCTAAGCTACTTGGCGACACGCCTCGTTCAATGTAAACATCTGATTTTAATAAATCAATCATGGTAACGTCGATATAATGCTTATGCTTTAAAGAATAAAAACATTTAACAATGGGATGCAATACATCGCGGTTTTTAGCTTGCCAAACCACACCAACATGTTCATTTGATAACAATACCAATGAGCCAACCGGGTAGACACCGATACAACGAATAAATTCGTACACTAATGAATGATCTAACTGAGCTGGCGTTAAGCTAATCAATATTTTAAACGCTGCAGCTGTACTCATTGCTTCTTTATAACAGCGTGATGCCGTTAACGCATCAAAAATATCAACAATCCCCCCCCATTCGACCATGAAGCGGTAATTGCTCATCCTTTAATCCCTTCGGATAACCTGTGCCATCGAGCTTTTCATGATGCATTAAACATACATCAATGCTCATTTGAGATAATCCGATGGTGTCCTCTAAAATGTTAAGCGCAAACACTTGATGAAGCTTAATATATTCAAACTCTTCAGCGGTAAGCTTATTAGGTTTGTGGAGAATGCTATCATCAATGTTAATTTTGCCAATGTCATGCAACATCCCCCCTAAAGCCAGTTGTTTCAAGGTGTTGATATCAAGTTTAAGGTGGTGACCAAACGTTACCAGTAAAAAAGCGACATTAATCGAATGTTCTAATAAATAAGCATCTTTTGTACGCAGTGCTGCAATACACCTAAATGCATCGGTATCATTAATCGCACACTCAATTAATTTTTCGATAACAGGTTCAAATTGCCCGACATCAAGGTTTCTGCCTTCGTAAGTATCCGTCATGACTTTTTGTATCAGGCTTTTAGCTTCGGACAGTATTTTTTTAGCTTTAGCGTGTTGTTCGTCTATTGTGAAAGATGCTTTTTTTGCTAATGGATTAGATAATCCATTAGGTTTAACATATTTTTTTAAGCCACAGGTATCTGATGAGCGATCAATATCCACCCACACATATGCAATGTTGTTTTTACGTAGTTTGATAATGGTGTCACGATGCTTAATTTGCCCAGGCTGGTTTACAGCCACTTTTTGCTGTCGTCGGTCAACTGCAATAATAAACATCCCTAAGGCAAGTTTATCCATTGGTAGTTTGATGACATTATTGGCTTCGACCGACGCTTTCATACAATAAGCTCCCAAATAATAAAAAACACCTTACATGTACAAAATTTGTTCAACCATACAATGATCGAATTTTCGTGTTGTGTTTTAGCACACAGTTATTGAACTTATTTTTAATTAACTATAAGCTACTGATTTATAACGATAATTAATATTATGCTTATTATGATAAACATTCCTCAGTAACTCGATATGCGTTAAAGGTATTGATTTAATGATGAAAATAGCCTTAACAATATAAAGTGATTGGCTGCACTTATTTACTGCTAACAATTTAACAGCAAACGTATCAGCCTCAACACAATGCCGCCACTTAACAAGCAAAACCATCCAATATAAACCCAATATCAAATTTAAATATTGATTTGACACAAGCTTTAGTTAAAAATTAACCAAACTCTGGTGTTTTCTGTTTTCCCGCCGATACATTTATTATTCTTGATTACTTTAACTGGCTTTCATTAATCTCATTATGCTTGAAACAATTCCAACGCTATTTTCTATCACCGATGAAAGCCTACTCATCGTAGGAAGCTTCCACCCTTTTGCCGTGTTGATATCAATCGCTATAGCGGTGTTTGCCTCCTACATGGCACTGCAAGTGGCGTCACAAGCCACCGTCACGCATAACGTATTCAAACGGCACTTACTTATCTCTTGTGGCAGCATTGCGTTGGGGGGCGGAGTGTGGTCGATGCACTTTATCGGTATGTTGGCATTTAGCTTGTGTACGCCGGTGAGTTATAACGTCGGGATAACCGCATTATCATTTGTGCCGAGCATTGCAGCATCGTGGGTGGCACTCAATGTTATTTCCATTGAAAAACCGAGATTAAGCCATTTTGTGGTAGGTGGAATTTTAGTCGGTGCAGGCATTGGTACCATGCATTATGTTGGCATGGCAGCCATGGAAATGGCGCCCCTGTTACGTTATGACATGTTTTACTTTGGCTTATCGATTGTGGTGGCTGTAGCATTGGCCATTTTATCTTTGTGGATCCGCTTTAGTTTGGATCATTTAGGCCGCTTTACATTAACCGAATTGCATAAAAATATGATTGCAGCGCTGGTGATGGGCTGCGCGATTTCAGCGATGCATTATACCGGCATGGCGGCTGCACGTTTTGTTAGGCCTGCTGGATTTGAGTTTTCAGATCAAACCAAAATGGTATCGCTCTACCTTGGCATTGCGGTTGCCACAATTACGATAGTGATTATTCTTTTTGTATTAACCGTTAACATGCTGATCAAATATCAAGCATCATTACACCAAACTAAACTCAGTGAAGCACGATATCGCGCCACCATATCAACCGCCATTGACGGTATCATCACCTTTAACGACAAAGGGCAAATAGAAAGCGGCAACCAGGCAATAGAAACCTTACTCGGCTGGCGACTAGAAGAGGTGTGCCATCAAAATATCCGCAGCTTTATTCCCGCCACTTTTATCGATGACTTTAATTCCTATCTACGCAGTTATTCAGATGACACATTAAGCAATCAAATAAGTGATGGCCGCGATGTTGAAGCCATACACGTTAATGGACATACCATTCCTGTTAGAGTGTCTATTGGCCATGCCTGCATTGAAGGAAAAAGTCTGTTTGTAATGTACATCAGCGATTTGCGTCATCGTATTGAAATGCAGCACGCCTTGATAAAAAGCGAAGCACAATTTCGTTCACTCATTACCAATATTCCCGGTATTGCTTACCGCTGCTTAAATGTTCAAGACTGGCCAATGGTGTTTATCAGTGATGCGGTCGAAAGCATTACCGGCTACCCCGCGAGCGACTACCTCGGTGCTCAACCCAAACGTCATTTTTATGAACATGTGCATCCCGATGATCTTGATTTAATAGCGAACCAAGTGACCACAGATAAAGTCTTTACCCTCGAGTATCGTATTATCAATGCCGATGGCGATATCCGTTGGCTGCTGGGTTACGGCGCCCATGTGGATGGCTTAGACGTTAATGATAAATGGCTCGACGGTTTTATAATGGATATTACTGAGCGCAAAGCAATGGAGCAATCGCTGATGATTGCTAAAGATAAGGCAGAACAAGCTGCATTATCGCGCGCCGCATTTTTAGCTAACATGAGCCATGAAATTAGAACACCAATGAATGCCATTATTGGCTTTAGTGACATTTTACTCGACGACAAATTACCTGCTGCACAACACAAACATTTGCATACCATTAATCAGTCTGCCAAATCATTATTGCACTTGCTTAATGATGTTCTCGACAGCGCCAAACTCGACAAAGGTAAATTTGAATTAGAACTGCGTGATTTCTCTGTTATTGAAGAAGTCGACTCTGTGGTATCAACCTTGTGGCTACAAGCAAACAGCAAGGGGCTGTATTTAGATGTGAATGTGACTCCCGATGTAGCACATTCTTATCACGGCGCCCCCGATAGGATCCGTCAAGTCCTCACAAACCTTATCGGTAATGCCATTAAGTTTACCCAAGAGGGTGGCGTGAACATTAATGTCAGCGTAAAACCTAAAAGTGGTTGCATTGAATTTGCCATAAACGATACCGGCATTGGTATGACGCAAGCACAATTAGCCTTGGTATTTGATGCATTTGCTCAGGCAGATGCCAGTATGAATCGCCGTTTTGGTGGAACCGGTTTAGGCACAACCATTAGCCAACAATTAGTTGAATTAATGGGTGGAAAAATCACCGCCAACAGTACTTATGGCAAAGGCAGTTGCTTTAAATTTGCCTTACCATTAGCAGCGCCTAAACAAATACAGCCCGTAACAGAACAAATATCCAGTTATGCCATTAATCCATTAACCGTATTAGTGGTAGATGACATTCAACAAAACATAGATTTATTGACTATTGTAATGAAGCGCCAAGGTCATACCGTGATAACCGCACGCGACGGCAAACAAGCCCTGCTGCGCATGCAGAGCGATAACATCAATATCGTATTGATGGACGTGCAAATGCCCATTATGGATGGATTAACCGCATCTCGCCTGCGCCGCGAACAAGAAGCAACTCAACAATTAACCCACATGCCCATCATTGCGTTAACGGCCAGCGTGCTACCTGAAGATAGAATCGCGGCTATGGATGCCGGCATGGACGGATTTGCCAATAAACCCATTGATATTGCATTGTTAAATCATGAAATAGCGCAAGTATTAAAACTTGATATCAATATAAACACGCCTGAAACAACGCAAGACACCACAGAAAAACCACAAGTGGTTAACGACAAAAAAGGCATGAACCTGTGGGGCGACCAAGCCACATTAATCAAAGAGATTAACGGCTTTATCCACAAGCAACAGCATTGTATTACCGAGTTAAAACAGTTAATTATTGAAGATAACTGGTCAGCAATACAAGCACAACTGCATGGATTAAAAGGGTTAGCCGGTAATTTAGCTCTGCCGCAATTAACCCGCTTACTCACCGATGCTGAGCGGCTAGCAATGACAAGGTCAGCTCAAGATTTACTGGCCACATTGCCCAATATTAAACACGCCTTTAGCAAGGTAAATGACTATATTAAACAACAACCAATAGCATCTAAAAGCGTCGAAAACACGCAACAAGAAACTTGTATCAACCCTGTTACGTTGAAACAGATTATTAATCGAATACGCCTTGCAGCCAAAGATAACGAATACAATGAGGCCGATCTTAACTCGTTGATGGAAAGCATACCTTCAGTATATCGCCTTAAATGTATATCAATTCAACATGCCTTAGACGATTTTGAATTTGAACAAGCGTTAATTGAGCTCGATAATCTCGACGCGCACATTAATGCACAATAAAGAATTAAGCAGATGATATTTAACCGACAAGATAGTAAACAAACCATCCTGATTGTGGATGACGAGCCAGCAAACCTTAGAGTATTAAAAAAAATGCTCGAGGATCAATACCGCCTCATTTTTGCTAAAAGTGGTGAAGAAGCATTGCGCCTAGTACAACGTGAACTGCCAAACCTGATTTTGCTTGATGTTATGATGCCAGGCATGACGGGGTTTGAAGTATGCGAACAACTCAAAGCAGACCTGCTTAGCAAAGCTGTACCGGTTATTTTTGTCACCGCACTTAATGACGAAGTTGATGAAACCAAAGGATTTGAAGTCGGCGCCGTTGACTACATCACCAAGCCAGTATCACCTGCAATCGTTAAGGCGCGAGTACGTACTCACCTTTCACTGGTACAAGCAGACGATTTACGCCGCACCAGGTTACAGGTTATTCAACGTTTAGGCCGCGCATCAGAATACAAAGACAATGAAACAGGCATGCACATTATGCGCATGAGCCACTATTCAAAAATCATTGCCCTCGCCTACGGTTTATCTGATTTTGCCGCAGACAATTTACTCCACGCCGCGCCTATGCACGACATAGGTAAAATCGGTATTCCAGACAGCATTATGCTTAAGCCGGGAAAACTCACCGACGAAGAATTTACCATCATGAAGACTCACCCAGAAATTGGTGCAGAGATTCTCGGTGACTCTGACTCCGACTTAATCGCATTGGCCAAAGTGGTGTCCTTAACCCACCACGAAAAGTTCGATGGCAGTGGTTACCCTAAAGGATTAAAAGGCAAAAACATCCCGATTGAGGGGCGTATTGTGGCCATTGCTGACGTATTTGACGCGCTCACCAGCAAACGCCCTTACAAAGAAGCTTGGACAGTAGAACAAGCCATGGACTTTATCGAAAGCCAGAGCGGTATTCACTTTGACCCCGATTTAGTCGTCTTATTACAGCAATGTTTACCGAGTATCTTGTACATTAAACAGCGCTGGCAAGACTAAGTCATTAAAGCCTTAACTCAGTTAATACCAACATACCCAAAGTGTACTTTTGTCATAATCTTTTAAGCAAAATATACACTGGGCTAAATCTGCTCCTTGATCGTATTAAACATTATCATCAACGTTATTATATTGAGCCAGACTATGTTTTCATTTTTAAAATCAGACCCGACCAAAAAACTGCGTAAAACCTACGATCAAAAACTTGAACAAGCCATGCAAGCACAGCGTAAAGGCGACATCAAAACCTACTCGTTATTAACCGCTGAATCAGAAAAGATTTGGCAACAGATTGAAGCGCTAGAAAAATCGAGCAAATAAGTTAACGATAAAGTGAATAACTGGCTATGTTTTGAAATACTGCAGTTTCGCTCAGATAGGATAATAATGGGGGACAGCAAAAAAGCGGCTACTTTAGTACAGGCCAAAGTTGGCTATAAAAGGTAGTAAAAAATGACATCTCATTAAATAAACATGAGTAACTTGTGAACAAACATAAGGAATAAATTAACCATAAGGCTTATGCTGACTACTCAAATCGATCGTCAGTTTGAGGACAACATTATGTGGTGGCGTGTCATCATTATTACCTTAGCCTTTTTATTGTTAGGTGCGCACTTTGTTCGCTTTAGTCAAACCGAGTGGGCTATCATCGCTTGTGTGATGCCTTTATTGATGTTTATCCGTCACAATATCATCAGTCAATTATTAAAGTTTACCTTACTATTAAGCGTTATTTTTATCTGGGCGGTCACCACGTTTAACTTTATAGACATGCGCATTAGTTTGTCTGAACCCTGGCTCAGACTGGCAATGATTATGGGGGGCGTGATGATATTTACCTTGTTTGCTGCGTTTTGTACCAATGGTTTAAACCAACGATTACGTCATTAATTGGCTCATTATCGCTTTGACATCAGCCATTTTTTAATACTGACTCTACGGTAAAACAACAACCCAATAAACAACGCAATATAAATGCTCGGCTCAATAATTTCAGACTTTACTGACCAGTAAAAATGAATAGGCGCCAATAACGCAACCACATAAATCCAATTATGCAGTGATTGCCATTGTTTGCCCATTTTGCGTTTAATCTTGTTTGGTGATGTCAGCGCAAGCAAAGTCACAATCATTAACGCTGCGGCGCCCACTAAAATGTACGGCCGTTTAATCACCTCTTCAAACAATAATCCCCATGCAAACAACAAATCTAAGCTAATAAATGCAGCTATGTGCAATAGAGCATAAGCAAACACATACAAGCCGACTAAACGGCGTGTTTGCATAAGCGCTGCCAACTTAAAATGTTTGGCAATGGGTGAAATCAATAAGGTGGCAAGTAAGCTATTTATCGCCCCCATGCCGGTGTAATGGATAATATATTGCACCGGGTCGCCACCCGCATTGTCTGTCATCACTAACGCAACAAGATACAAAGCAGGCAATAAAAACACCACGTGCAGCACAACCTTAAGCCAAAACACACCGCAGGGGCTTAAACGCATTAGTAAAACTTCCTTAAATCCATGTTTTTATATAAATCAGCAACAAAGTCACCGTAACCATTGAACATTTGCGTAGGAATACGCTTAGCCGAAAAGAGTCCGCCCTCACCAATGCTACGTTCGCTTGCTTGCGACCAGCGCGGATGATCAACCTCAGGGTTCACGTTGGCATAAAAGCCATACTCATGTGAGGCTAATTGGTTCCAGCTTGTTGGTGGCTGTTTATCCATCACACGAATGCGCACTACCGACTTAATGCTCTTAAAGCCATATTTCCACGGCACAACTAAACGGATCGGCGCGCCATTTTGTGGCGGTAGAGTTTTACCGTACAAGCCCACGGCTAAAAACGGTAATTCATTCATCGCTTCTGCAATGGTTAAGCCTTCAACGTACGGATAATGAATACCACCACCCATTAAACGGCTTTTTTGCCCTGGCATTTGCTCAGGATCAAACAAGGTTTCAAATGCTACATGGGTGGCATTTTGTTTCACCCCAGCCTCTTTTAATAAAGTCGCCAGTGAAAAACCTACCCAAGGTACCACCATCGACCAAGCTTCAACACAGCGTAATCGATAGGTACGCTCCTCAAGGGCAAAGCGTTTAGTCAGTGCCGCTAAGTCAAGGGTAATGGGCTTATCAACTAAGCCATCAATAACCAATGTCCATGGGTCGACGTTAAAAGCTTGGGCATTGTCATATGGGTCAGACTTACCGGTTCCAAACTCATAAAAGTTATTATGACGTGTGACTTTATCTTCTGGCGTTTTCACATCAGGCAGCACAAATTGACGAGGAGTAGAGTAATTTAAGCTTTGGGTGGTAAATGCATTTTTGGCTTTTTGCTCACCAAATAAATCAAATATGCCCGCTTGAACTTGCCCTGGTAAACTGGCGCCTAACGCACCTAAACCTAATACCTTTATAATATTACGGCGGTCATTAAATACAGATTCAGGAGTCACTTGATTGTCAGCGACATGCCAAGGGGCCCGCTGCAATATGCCTGGAGTAAATCGATTTTTACGCACCATAAATCACCTCTTAAAAGCTTATTTTGTTATTTTCTGCCATCTGTAATGAATAGACAGGTAAACGCATGTATTTATTTCAAATGACATAAAAATAATGATTAATGCTTTTTAACAAAAGCCTGATATCACTGACTATACGGCTTTACCAGTGGATTAGTTTTAAATTTAATCATTAACAATAAAAAATCATTAATTCCTTATTTTGCCCCTTGCAGGCAATTATTAGCCGTGCGACCCTTAACCATTATTTTCTATCGGTTTTTGTTATGCCTTTTGCTGTGTCGTTAACTCCTCCTCAAATTGCAGCGCTGATTGCGGTTGCGTTTCTTGGCTTTTTAATTGGAGCATTAATAAATCAACGTTTAACTCGTCAACGCTGGGAACAGTTAAAAGAGCAACATGAACAAGAAAATCTCGCATTAATCAACGAAGCACATG
Source organism: Shewanella algicola (assembly GCF_014648035.1). Classification (GTDB taxonomy): domain Bacteria; phylum Pseudomonadota; class Gammaproteobacteria; order Enterobacterales; family Shewanellaceae; genus Shewanella; species Shewanella algicola. The sequence continues at coordinate 34,520 of NZ_BMQI01000025.1, forward strand.
CTGAAGTGTCGAGATTACAAGATATGCTCGACGACAAAACGGATCACAGTAATCATCTACAAAATAAAATCGAAAGCTTAATTTCACAACTCTCAACAGCAGAAACCAAAGCCGATCGGGTTTATACCGTCGAACAGCAGTTAGTCGATGCTCAACATCGTTTGATGGAGTCTCAACTAAACTTAGCTAAATCAAATGCTATCCAACAAACCATATTGGTTAAAGCCGAAACCGAGCAAAAGTCATTACAAGACAAAATCGCCCTACTCGAATCAGCAGAAGAACGGCTTAAACTGCAATTTGAAAATTTAGCCAATCGTATATTCGACGAGCGTAGCGAGAGCTTTAAACAACAAAACGTCTCACAAATGGACGGCGTGCTTGGACCATTAAAACAACAGCTTGAGGGTTTTAGACGCCAAATTCACGAGTCTTATACCCATGAGCAATCTGAACGTAGCGCGTTAAAACACCAGTTAGATCACCTGCGTGAACTTAATCTAAAAATGAGTCAGGATGCCATCAACCTCACTAAGGCGCTAAAAGGTGATAACAAGCAGCAAGGCAATTGGGGCGAAGTGATTTTAGAGCGCGTACTACAAGAAAGTGGTCTACGCGAAGGCCATGAATATCATATTCAACAAGATTTAAAAGACGACAACGGCAAACGTTTTAAACCCGATGTTATCGTCCATTTGCCAGAACAAAAAGATGTGGTGATTGACGCTAAAATGTCGCTAGTAAGCTATGAGCGTTATTTTAATAGCGAAGACAAAGATATCCGTGAGCAAGCCATTAAAGAACATGCACTGTCGATTAGGCAACACATTAAGGGCTTGAGCCAAAAGGACTATCACAAACTGCATGGGCTTAAGAGTCTTGATTATGTGTTGATGTTTATTCCTATTGAGCCCGCCTTTTTGTTAGCCATTGAATACGACCCAAGCCTGGTTAATTTTGCCCTTGAACATAACATTATGCTGGTTAGCCCAACCAATTTATTAGTGGCACTGCGGACTATTAACAACATTTGGCGCTATGAGTATCAAAACCAAAATGCCCAAAACATTGCCAAACAAGCTAGCCGTATTTACGACAAGCTTTGTGGCTACCTAGAAGACATGGAAAAGCTTGGCCGCGCATTAGACAGTGCAGATAAAAGCTATCAAAACGCCATGTCAAAACTGTCGTCGGGCAAAGGTAACCTCATTAGGCAGGCGCACGTGATGCAGCAGTTAGGTGTCGACACTAGCAAGCAACTTGATAAACAGCTGTTAAACCGCGCGTTAGATGAGTCTATAGACGATGGCGATGATGAAACTGACACACAATCAGTACAAAATTAATCTTTATTTAATTAATACACGCAATAGTAACCCTTAGGCGTAAGTAAACCGTATACCTTATCGCAAACGAAGTATTGAGGCGGAGATTCTCTTTTAAATGCGTAACACTTGGGCTAAAAAACTGATTACTGGTGCATTAATGTTGGCCGCTCCCTTGGCTTTTATTAGCCAAGCCTGCGCGCTAACAACGCAGCAACAAACGTACCTTGACGCTCGCAAAGCGCTCGACAACAAACAGCTGGGTAAGTACCAAGCATTACGCAATAAATTAGCGGATTATCCGCTCACCGTTTACCTTGATTACCATGCAAAAATGGATGGTATTATGCAATCATCAGGTAACGCTGCCCTCACTGCAATTAACCAGTTTGATACTACCCCGCTTTACAACAATCTTCGTTATCGTTACCTGCTCAATGCCGGTAAAAAACAGCGCTGGCAAGACTTTTTAGTGATCTCTCCCGACACGCCAAACGACATTCGTCTGCAATGTTATTTTTATCAGGCACAGCTTGATGCGGGTAATAAAGACATGGCATATAAGGGCATCGAGCGTTTATGGGTACATGGCTACTCGCGCCCAAAAGAATGCGATCCAGTTTTTAATAAGTGGACCAAAGCGGGTCATCGCAGCCAAGAAGTCATTTGGCAACGCATGCTACTGAGCTTTAATGCCCGTCAATCTAGCCTATTGAGCTATTTATCGAAAAAAATCACTCAACATAAAACCCAGGCTAAATTATTGATGTCGGTGTATCGCGACCCCAATATATTGCGCCACATGAACAAATTTGACAGTTCAAAGCCGATTATCGGCAATATTGTCGATGTGGGATTACGAAAACTGGCCCGTAAAGACTTACATCAAGCCATAAAATTGTATGTAAAGTATCAAAAAGCTAACCGTTTTAGTGACGTTGAAGCGCGACAGCTTAACCGTTATTTAGTGCGCAGAGCATTAATAAAACAAGACACTAAGCTGGTCAGTTATATCGACAACATGCTGCCATTACTGGCATCTGACGATTTATACGAAATGCGTTTACGCTGGGCACTGCGCGAGCTTGACTACAGCACAGTAGACGCCTATTTGGGCTTATTAAGTGATAAGGGTAAAACCAATCCACGTTGGCTTTACTGGCAGGCTAAAATGCTAGCCCGCAAAAATAAAACCAAAGCGACAGAGTTACAGTCGGCGTTAAGTAGTCAACGTAATTTTTACGGTTTTAGTGCCGCGGAAGCGTTAGGTAATCCATTGTCGATGAACAATGACAATCTGGCGTCTAACCCTGAACTACAAGCTAAGCTGCATCAAGACAAAGGCCTTGCTCGAGTGATTGAGCTCATGGCATTAGACAAAATTATCGACGCTCGTAATGAATGGGTTTACCTAATGCGCCGACATAACAATGACATGACTGGGCAGTACGGATTATACGCGCTACAACAGGGCTGGCATGGCTTTAGTGTTGAGTCGAGTATTCAAGGTAAATTGTGGGACTCATTGGCACTGCGTTTCCCTCTGGCTGCCAATGATGAATTTGTTAAAGCCAGTAAAAAGTATAACGTCAACATTGATGAAATTAGAGCAATATCGCGCCGCGAAAGTGCATTTTATCCTTATGCGACATCAGGCGTGGGTGCGCGCGGTTTAATGCAATTAATGCCAGCAACCGCTAAGCAAACTGCTAAAAAGAATAAAATTGCCTATAAGCAGGTTAAAGACTTATACGACCCTAAAGTCAACATCATGTTAGGCAGTGCTTATTACAGTGAGTTGCTTAAACAGTTTGACCAAAACAGAGTCTTGGCCACCGCAGCCTACAACGCAGGTCCAGGCAGTGTGCGTCGCTGGCTTAAAGCGTCAAATGGGACCTTAGATGTCATGACATTTATTGAAACCATTCCATACACCGAAACACGCGAATACGTGCAAGCCGTATTAAGTTATCGGATGATATTTCAACAAGATGGCCAATCAACCAATAGCATGTTTAGCCCTAAAGAACTGAGCTATCGCTACTAGCTTTACACTCGCGCTCAGGGTAACGTAATAGATTGATGACCGATGGGGGCATCAATCTGCAAACCACCACTTAGCTACAACCTCAATCTCTAGAGGTTAAAATACAGGGAGCGTTCGTGTCGCAATCAACTATCGAAACCTTATTAAAACAACTAGCAAGCGTATTGTTAGGCAAGCCTGAGCAAATTAAACTGGCGGTAACCTGTATTCTTGCCAAAGGTCATTTACTGATTGAAGACTTGCCAGGTATGGGTAAAACCAGTTTATCTCAAGGCATTGCCAGTAGCTTAGGCATGAGCTACCAACGTATTCAGTTTACCAGCGACATGCTACCTGCCGACATTCTTGGGGTGTCAATTTACAGTAAAGAGCAGCAACAGTTTGTGTTTCATAAAGGGCCGGTATTTAACCAAATGCTACTTGCCGATGAAATTAACCGTGCCAGCCCCAAAACCCAAAGCGCGCTGCTTGAAGCTATGGCCGAGCAACAAATCACTATCGATGGTATCACCCATCATTTAAGCTCACCGTTTTTTGTGATTGCCACCCAAAACCCTTTAGATCAAGCCGGTACGTTCCCGCTGCCAGAATCACAACTTGATCGCTTTATGATGCGTATTTCAATTGGTTACCCAAGTCATGAAGCCGAATTGGCCATGCTAAAAACCCACACACAAGCCACTAAACAAGCTGCATTATCCCAATGTATTACCCCACAAGAGTTGTTATTACTACAGCAACAAGTGGCGCAAGTGTCAGCATCTGATGCGGTGCTGAATTACCTTATTGCCTTAGTCGATTATTCGCGCCAGCACGATGTGGCCAGTGGTTTATCGCCAAGGGCCAGCATTGCACTGTTGCAAGCTGCAAAAGCATGGGCGTTTATTCACCAGCGCCAATATGTGGTACCAGAAGACATTCAAGCGGTATTTGCCTCGGTTGCAGAGCATCGTATTCGCAGTAGCAGTCAGTTTCAGGGGCAGGCGTTGTCTGACACTATTCTGGCCAGTGTTAACCCCATTCGCTAACGCTAAGGGTCTACAGTTAACATGAGCAAACATAACGCCAACAAAGTTCAGTCAGGTTCTAACAAACCGTCGTGGCTGCAACGCCATATCCCCGCGTCAATGACAAAGCGCTGGGATCGTTGGCTCACTCGGCGTTTACCGCCACAAAAGCACATCACCTTAAGCCATCGCAGTATTTTTATTTTACCCAGCGGCTTTGGTTTATTTTGGATGGGGCTGATTGTACTGCTCTACTTATTTGGCACAAACTACCAAAACAACTTAGTGATAGGCCTAAGCTTATTGTTAGCCAGTGTATTTCACACCTGCATTATTTACAGCTACAAAAACCTTGCAGGCCTCAGTTTTAATGCGGTTAACCCGCCCATTGCCTATGCCGGCGACGACAGCCCATTTCCGATCATGCTAACCGGTCACTCACGCAATAAACACAGTGACACTTCCCATCAACAAATCTGTTTACAGTTTAGCCACCAGCGCCATGTGCGCTTAAAACACATGGAGCAACAATCCGTGGCTGCGGTGCCATTTGAACATCCAAAACGTGGCCACTTAAATCCCGGGCGTATAAAAGTGTCATCCAATTTTCCGTTAGGCTTGTGCCGAGCATGGTCATACGTCGACCTTGATATTCATCATATGATTTTTGCCAAACCTGAAGCCAGCGACATTGTGCTCTCTAGCCAAGTGAGTGACAGCGACAGCCAATATGAACACGGTAAATTACGCCCAGGTGTCGATGATTACAAAGGCCTACGTGCTTATGTTCCGGGAGAATCTCTTAAACAAGTCGCGTGGAAACAATGGGCCCAAGATAAAGGCATGCTATCAAAAGAGTTTGCCGAGCCAGAAGGCTTACCCGTTTGGCTTTCGTTAGCCCAAACCAGTGGTAAAGATCTTGAGCAGCAGCTCAGTCGCCTTGCCTGGCAAGTCGATAAACTCAGCCAAACCCAGCAAATTTTTGGTCTATTACTTGGAAACACTGTCATCAATCAACACACTGGTGAAGCACATCGCATTGCCTGTCAAACGGCAATAGCAACCTATCAAGCCTACGGCAGTATCAATCCTGACTTTACCCCAAGCTCGGCCAACATCGATGCAGAGGCGACATAATGAGAGATAATTTTGACGCCATTATCAGCCGTAATACTTTGTTTTGGTTATTAGTCACCAATGTGGCTGTGCTAAGCCCACTGTATCAACAAGCCACGCTGTGGAGCATCGGCATCTGTGCTATTTGTTTTGTCTGGCGAGTCGGAATTTACCTGGGTAAAGTGGCCGCACCGCCAAAGTTATTAGTCACATCACTGGCCATTGGCGCAGCAACGACCCTCGCCTTAGTCTCATCCGAAATCGGTTTACTGAACGCATTAGTCAATTTACTGATTTTAGGCTACGCCCTTAAATACATCGAAATGCGCGAACAGCGAGATGTTAAAGCCATTGTGCTAGTGGGGTATTTTTTGATAGCCCTCACCTTACTCGACCAGCAAGGCATGCTCAACACCTTGCATTTATTTACGGTGGTTATCATTAACACCGGCATTTTGATCAGCGTCTATCAAGATAAATCTAATAAGTTCGCCAACCTTGGCTTTAGCGTTAAATTAGTCTTACAAAGTCTACCATTAGCTATTTTATTGTTTGTGGTGTTTCCACGCTTGGGCCCTTTATGGCTAGTGCCTAATATGAAATCGGCTACCACTGGTTTATCTGACGAAGTGTCTTTTGGTGATATCAGTAAATTGACCCGATCAGCAGAGCTGGCCTTTCGAGCAGGCTTTGAAAACCTTGACGGCAGTACCACAGGCCCTGCAAACCAAGATTTATATTGGCGCACTTTAGTAATGGAAAGCTATGACGGCAAAACATGGCGCCAAGACCCGAGCATTAAAAATTTACAACGCCAAGCTTATTTTCAAAAACCACAACGCGATAAAGCCATACTTACTGGGCAAAGCCGTAAAATTGATTACATCGTCATTAGCGAGCCCAGTCACCAAAAATGGTTATATGGCCTCGACGAAGCCTTTAGTGACAACAGCCAAGTGGTTGAGCTGCCAGACTATAGCTTATATTCGCTCAGATCTGTCGATCAGCGTATGAGTTATCGTGTTACCTCATATCCAGATAATGTCATGGAGCTAACGTTAAAAGACAATACCAAAAAGTTAAATTTGGCTTTACCACCCAACAGTAATCTTAAAACCCAAGCTTTAGCGAAAAAATTTGCGCAAGATTATCCCGATCCACAAGCGCGCTTAAACGCCATGATGAATTACTTTGCCGAGCAAGCTTATTATTATACCTTGAGCCCGCCGCCGGTTGGCGAGCAACAAATTGATGATTTTTTATTTGAAAATCGCGCCGGGTTTTGTGCACATTACGCTTCTGCAATGGTATTTATGGCCCGAGCGAGTGGCCTACCTGCACGTATGGTGACCGGTTATCAAGGTGGCGAATACAATCCACAAGCAGGCTATTACAGCATTTATCAATACATGGCCCATGCCTGGACAGAAGTGTGGCTAGAAGGCAAAGGCTGGCAACGTTTTGACCCCACAGCCATGATTGCACCACAGCGGATTTTAGATGGTTTTGACGCCACATTTGACAGCCAAAGTAGCTACCTGCAAGACAGTCCGTTTAGCACGTTAAGGATGAAGCAATACCCTTGGCTTAACGAATTACGCCAGCAACTTTCTAGCCTCGATTACTATTGGAGCGTTTGGGTATTGGGTTTTGATGAAGAACGCAAACAACAAGTGTTGTCAAAACTGCTAGGGGATGTCACCAGCAGCAAAATTGCCTTAATGATGATTTTTAGCTTTATCATCATTGCTTTAGTGATTGGTTACTATGCCGGATTATTTAGTCAAGACACCCAGCAAGATCCGCTGAATAAACGATATCAGTTGGTGTGTCAGCGTTTAGCTAAACGAGGTATACCGCGTCCACAAGGCCAGGCACCACAGGATTACGCTAACGATGTAGTCGCACGTCTCAGTGACAAGCACCCACGTTTAGCGGCCGACTTTAACGCACTAAGCCAGGCCTTTATGGCACTCAAATATCAACCGCTGACGCCAGAGCAAAGCCTGCAACAACAGCAACAATTTATGCGCTTATACCGCAAATTACGCCTACGTTTATTGCGCAGTTAACCCTCTGCGCCGTTTAATACCATTTCCATTAATTATGTGACCAATCAGAGTCACTCAGATTGTTCAGTTTGAGGCGCATTGTTGAAATAATGGTTATTCCCTTCTAAGACGATGCAACAAAGAAATGAACGGTCTGAGTGCCTCCTGCAAGGCGGGTTTCTGTGCCTTCTATGCTGCTTAATAGCATTTTGACGTACGACTGCATGGATGCAGGAGGTAGAGCAACGCAGGAGCAATTGCCGAGAACAACTATGTCTACAATCCTATTACTTGCCTAGAAGACACAGAATTCCCGCTGAATGACCAGATAATTAATGGAATTGGTATAAGTAAAACAGTGCATATTAGTTCAGCAAGTAATATGCGATTACACAGTTTTGATTGCTGAAATTCTCTAGAGTCCATAGAATGAATTAATGTCAAATCAGCGAGTTGCTCATGCTTACCTTAATTCAATCAAATCAAATGGAAGTGTTATCACAGCAGCTAGCAAAATTGCTGGCGATTAGCTCCGATAACCTGAGTGTATTGAGCGGTGAACATATCCTGGTGCAAAGTCCCGGCATGTCGACCTGGTTACGGTTAGAAGTGGCCAGGCAAAACGGTATTGCGGCGGCGTTAACCTTTCCGCTGCCATCGAGTTTTACCTGGCAGTTATGCCATGACTTACTGCCCAACGTGCCAAAAGATAACGCGTTTACGAAAGCGGCAATGACCTGGAAACTAATGGATTTATTGCCAAGTTTGCTAGACAACAGCGACTTTAGCCCATTAAAGCAATACTTAAGCCCGCAGATCACCCCAGACAATAATCTACCTGACGCGTTAGTCATCGATCTTGAAGCAACAAGTAGCCCAGAAGATGCCAGTAAAACCAGCCACACACTGCAAACAAACGACACCGCCCACGAGGCGATTAAGTTATTTCAATTATGTGGTCGCATTGCCGATATATTTGACCAATATTTGGTGTATCGCCCTGAGTGGATTCTCGCTTGGGAGCAAAACTTACCGCTCAACGAAATCAATAGCCAACTTGAACTCGATGATAATCAACGCTGGCAACCTATTTTGTGGCGCACACTGGTCGATTATAATCGCCACCAGCTACAAGCCAGCCATTATCATCGTGCTAATTTACACGCCGACTTACTGGCTGCATTGATAAACCCTGACACAGATTTATCCATGTTACCTGAGCGCTTATATGTGTTTGGTATTTCATCCATGCCGCCACAAACCCTTGAAGTGCTTTACCATTTAGCCTCAAGAATAGACGTGATCATGTTGTCGCTAAGCCCGTGTCAGCATTATTGGGGCGACATCATCGAGCCCAAAGCCAGAGCGCGCATGGCACTGCAATATGCCAACAAAAAACAACTCGACCAGGGCTGGGAAGACAAGCTAGAAGTGGGTAATCCTTTACTGGCCAACAATGGCCAAATGGGCCGTGAATTACTCGATTTAATGCTCAGTTTGCCGCCCGAGCACACCGACTTTGGCTACGACTGTTATGTTGAACCCACACCAGACAACTTACTGCATGGCGTGCAGTACGACATTTTACAAATGGAAACGCTCGGGCAACCATTAGGGCCAGATGCTGATATTTACTTAGACTTAGCCGCCAGACGAGAACTGCAGATTAACGACAATTCAATTACCCTTCGCAGTTGTCACAGCGCTTTAAGAGAAGTCGAAACCCTGCACGATCATTTGCTTGAGTTGTTATCCAACGACAGCAGTTTACGCCCTAAAGATATTGTGGTGATGATGCCAGATGTCGCAGCATATGCACCGTTTATCGACGCCGTATTTGGCACAGCAAACAGCCAGTACTTTGCTGACACCAATCCACAAAAAGGCGACTACTACCTGCCCTACGCCATTGCCGATCGCGGCGCAGCGCAAGAGTCACCACTGATTAATAGCTTTTTAACTCTGCTTAATATCAATCAAAGCCGCTTTGGCTTAACTGAAATTATCAGCATTTTAGAAGTACCGGCCATTTTACGTCGTTTCGATCTCGATGATGATGAACTGTCGCTTATTCGCCGTTGGTTAGATCAGGCCAATGTTCGCTGGGGCCGCGATCAAGATACACGCAGCCAATTAGGTGTGGCCCCCTTTGCACAAAACTCATGGGCATTTGGCATTAAACGCCTAATTTTAGGTTATGCGTTTAACGACCAAGCTGAGATATATCAAGGCACGTTAACCGTACAAGGCGTTGAAGGTCAGTCGTCACAAGCATTAGGTAAACTGCTTAACTTTTTAGAAACTATCGACACCTACTACAGCTTATTTGCCGGCGACTTTAGCACCCAACAACGTTTGGCCCAATTACAGCAATTATTGGCCGACTGTTACGACACCAGTGATGACGAACGCGAACAAATCCAAGCGATACGTGACGCTTTAGTCGTGTTAGAAACAGAGCTTGAAAGCGCCGGACATCAAGGTCAGGTCAATATTGAAGTATTAAAGCAATGGTTTAACCAACGCCTTACCGAGTCTCGTGTTGGCCAACGCTATCTTGCCGGCAGCATTAACTTTTGTACCTTAATGCCAATGCGCTCAATTCCATTTAATGTTGTATGCTTATTAGGTATGAACGATGGCGTATATCCTCGAGTTCAGCACCCTGTCGGTTTTGATTTAATGGCCCACTTTGGTCCTAAAAAGGGTGACCGCTCACGCCGTTTAGACGACAGATACTTATTTTTAGAAGCACTACTATCAGCCAGGCAACAACTGTACATCAGCTATATTGGCCACAGCGAACGCGACAATGCCGAACGGATTGCCTCAATGCTAGTGTCAGAATTAATTGAATATTGCCAATTAAGTTACTTGCCATCAACGCTTAAACATCAGCTTGAAAACGGCCATGAGGTCAGCAATGATGACGCCGACAACCTCGTGTTACAGCAACTGAACCAAGCACAGCCATTACAGCCGTTTGATGCTAAATTATTTCGCATAAACCGCAATAACACCCCACTACAACAAAGCTATAATTCACAGTGGTGTCCACCTGCTAAACAAGGAGCGATTAATATGCCATTTTTTAATCAACCATTACCATTATCAGCCGAACAAGCCGACGAAGTGTTTGCGCATAGTCATATTGATAACCAAGGTATTAAAGTGGTCGAGTTAGAGTTGTCATCCCTGATCCGCTTTTATCGAAATCCAGCTCAGTTCTTTTTTAATCGCAGTTTAAAAGTGGATTTATCATTAGATATTCAAGCAGATGATAACGATGAGCCATTCAGTCTCAATGCATTGGAGCGCTTTATATTGCAATTATCGATGATAGATAACGCCGTCGACAATAAGCTCAGCGTACCAAGCGACGCGCTGATTAATCGCCTTAAAGCCAGTGGCGAGCTACCCATGGCACCGTTTGATAATATCTTGTTAGCACAATATCAGCGGGACATCGTGCCACTAATTAACCGAGTGCAGTTTTTGCAAGACGAACAACCTATGCACACGGTGAATGTCGACCTTAATTTTGACTTGAATCTCGAGTCAGGCACTGAAGATGACAGCCCTAATATTCGGGTTAATTTGGTTGGCCGCATAGACGATATCTTGCCAAAAGGTTTAGTTAATTATCGCCCAGGCACCGCACACGGCCGTGACTTTATTAGAGTGTATTTACGTCACTTATGCCTTAATGCCATGGCAGATCAAGTTGCGCCAGCAGCGCAACATAAAGCCAAACAAGGCTACAGTTACTTGCTCGACATTGGTCATTTTCATGCTTTTGCCCCCATCACCGCCGAGCAAGCCCGCGAACAACTGATGCGCTTTATTGTGTGCTTTATTCAAGGCCAGCGCCAACCACTGTGCTTTATGCCTAAAACCGCCTTTGCCTATGCCGAAGCGGAAGGTGATCACGAAGATAAACTGCTTAAAGCCGAAGCAAAATGGGACGATGGCCAAACCCAATTTGGCGAAGCCTTTGACCCGCACAATCAGCGTTTATTTACCTTCCCCGATGATTTTAGCCAGGAAGGTTTTGGCCAACTGGTCGAGCATTTATTACAGCCCATGATAAGTCTATATCACAAAGATAAACTGGCTGAACTTGAAAACTTTGTCAGTGAAATAACCATCCCTAATGCGCCGAAATCAGCTGATGTCGTCAGTATTACCCGTTCGAGCTCGGGATCGAAACAATGAAGCAAGCCAGCAGCGACAATAAAGTCACCCCGTTAGACGCATTAACCCTGCCTTTTGTTGGCTCCAGTTTAATTGAGGCCAGCGCCGGCACGGGTAAAACCTATACCATATCGGGTTTGTATTTACGTTTATTACTCGGCCATGGCGGCAATGCAGCACTGAGTTGTGAACAAATTTTGGTAGTGACCTTTACCAACGCCGCAACCGAAGAGCTACGCGACCGGATCCGCAAACGTATCAACCTCGCGTTTAAGCGTTTTTTAGGCTTACCCATTAACGATCCGTTTATTGAACAGTTATATCAAGACATTAGCGAAGATGAGCGTCCTATCGCGCTGCGCCGCCTAGATTTAGCCTTAAAATCGTTAGACGAAGCCGCCATTTTTACCATTCATGGTTTTTGTCAGCGTATTTTATCCGACATGGCTTTTGAATCCTCACTCCTGTTTGAGTCAGAATTCACCCTTGATGATAGCGAGTTTTTACATCATGCCGTGCGCGACTTTTGGCGTGAGGTCTGTTATCCATTGCCGCCTTTTTTAGCCGAAGCCATTAGCGATAAATTTGCCGAACCCGATGCGCTGGCACAAAATTTACGCCCTTTACTTGGCGCCAGTCAGGCGCAATTATCAAACCAACCACTGGCATTTGATAAACTCAGTTCAGATTTGAGCATAAGCCTAAATCGCTTTAATTTATTATGGCGAGGCAAACACAACGACACCTTGGCATTACTGCATAAATTGCCCCTCAATGGCCAACGTTTTGGTAAAGCAAGTGATAGTTACCCCAAGCTTGCCAAGGTGTTTGACAACATAAGCAACTGGGCAACATTCGGTCAGGGGTTACCGCCAATTAAAGCCCTAGAACAAATTGCCTTATCAGAGCTTAAACTCAATAAAGGCGGTGTACTACCCAGCGCAGCTGAAGCCCCCTTGCTTGAGCATATCGACAAGTTACTTGAGCTCATTAATCAGTTAATTCCGTCATTTTTAGTGCGCGCTCGTGAAGGGATCCGCCAGCGTTTTGCTGGGCAAAAGCAGCAACGCAACTTAATGACGCCCGATGATTTACTACTCAGTTTGGCCATGGCATTAAGCCAAAATCCGCACACCTTAGGCCAGGCGATAGCCAAGCGATTTCCGGTGGCATTAATTGATGAGTTCCAAGATACCGATCCGCTGCAATTTACTATTTTTAATCAGGTCTACCAGCAACCGCTGGCCTCCCAACTTGAACTTGTGGCAGAGAACAGCCTTGAGCAAGCTGATGCAAACAACCAGCAAACAGGCAAGCTCAGTTTGTTAATGATTGGCGACCCTAAACAAGCCATTTATGCCTTTCGCGGCGCCGATATTTACACCTACATTGCGGCCCGCCAACAAACACAAGCGCACTATAATTTAGAGACAAACTACCGCTCATCGACCAAGTTAGTAGACGGCGTTAATCAATTATTTAGCCAGCACAGCAATCCATTTATTAGCGATGAAATCCCTTACGACCAAGTCAATACGCCACCAGCTTCGGCTCATAAAGTGTTAACCGAAGCAACAAAAGACCCAAGCGCGTTACGGATTAAATTACTTGCCGAAGACAGTGAACTTGGCTTAAATAAAGCCACCGCCCGACAAATACTTGCCGCCGATGCTGCCAGTGAAATAAAACGCTTATTAACCGAAGCGCAGCAAGGTTTATGCACCATAAACAACAAAGGCAACTCTGAAGGCGAACCGCTCATTGCGAAACACATTGCTGTGTTGGTTCGAGATCGCAACGAAGCCGCGGTGATGAAAGCTGAACTATCCGCACGAAAAATTGGCGCAGTATTTTTAAGTCGTGACAGTGTGTTTAATACCCTAGAAGCACGTGAAATGGCGCTATTGTTGTACGCTCTCGCCACCCCAAAAGATGAGCGAGCCATCCGTGCAGCCCTCGCTACCGAGTTAGTGGGCTACAGCGCATTACAAATTCATCAATTTAACCAAGATGAAGAACAGCGCCAACAGGTGCTCAATCAATTTATTCACTGGCACGAGTTATGGCTTAAACGCGGCGTCATGCCAGCGCTGCTTAACTTTGCCAGCGAAACCCAATTAATTCATCGTTATCTGTCGCAAGCAGAGCAGCTTAAAAGCGAGCACATTAACGATATTGACGACACTGACACGGCAGCAAATAGCAAAGGTTCGGGCGAGCGCCGCCTTACCGACTTTAGGCATTTAGCCGAGTTACTGCAGCAAAAAGCCACCGAGCTTGACGGCAGTAGCGCCTTAATCAATTGGTATGAGCAACAACTCATCGACATTCAAGGCGGCGATGAGCAACAGTTGCGTCTAGAGAGCGAGCAAAACCTAGTACAAATTGTAACGATCCACAAAAGTAAGGGCCTTGAATACCCTGTGTGTTTTGTGCCATTTATTAGCCTCGCCAGAAACAACAGTCGACGACCATCGCCGATGTTGTATCACCAAGATGAGCAACTAGTGTGGGACATAGACGCTACCGATGAAGGCTGGGAACAGCTTAAACAAGAAACCCTCGCCGAAGATTTGCGATTATTGTACGTAGCCTTAACCCGACCGATTTATGTGTGTTATTTATACATTGCCAATCAAAGTCGCAAGCTCAAAGCGGGCATCAGCAGCCAACTGCACGAAACCGGAATAGGCTATTTATTGGGGATTATCGACAAGCATACAGAATTTAGTTTAATCAAAGCGCAGGTCGACAAAATCGCCACAATTGATGCCATCAGCGTAAGCCAAATAAGCGACAGCATAGATAACTCGGCATTAGCCAGCATAGATGACAGCGATATGCATTTAAGCGCTAAAGCAGTCACGCGTCAGCCAAGTTTAGCCTGGCGAGTCGGCAGTTACTCAGGCCTAGTGAAACACTTGCCCCATGAGCGCGTCGCCCCGGGTGCTGATGATGAAGACTTTAGCGATGAGCTACTGCAATTGCAGTTACAAGATGATGAACTCATTGAACCACAACTCGACCGCTTTAGCTTTGAACGAGGCGCTAACGCAGGTAGCTTTATGCATTTGGTATTAGAGCTGTTTGATTTTACCCAAGCAGACACCGAACTTGCTGGCGCACTACAAAAAGCCATGAAGCAATACGGTTTTGATGAAACATTATGGTTTGAACCGTTAAGCCTGTGGTATCAACATATCTTAGCCACACCGTTAGCCAAGCATCAATCGGTTCACAATAGCTCAGATGCCATTAGCCTAATGCAATTGCCGCCAAAACAAACCAGTGTCGAAATGGAGTTTTACCTGCCTATATCCACATTACAAGCACAGCAGTTAAACCACATTTTACAGCAACACGGCTATGTCGCCGGACTCGACTTTGACACCTTGCAAGGCATGCTAAAAGGCTTTATCGATTTAACTTTTGAGCACCAGGGCCGCTATTACATTGCCGATTATAAGTCTAACCACCTTGGCGACAAGTTTAGCGACTACAGTGAAAGCGCCATGGCACAAGCCATTAATAGCCACCGCTATAACTTGCAGTACATCTTGTATACCCTGGCATTGCATCGTTACTTACGCTTACGCTTACCCGGCTATGATTACCAACAACACCTAGGCGGCTGCTATTACTTATTTTTACGCGGCATGAGCCCACAGCACCCTGGCAGCGGCGTATATTTTGACAAACCACCCCAAGCGTTAATTGAACAACTCGACAGCCTATTTAATGGTAATGCGACTCACGCTGTTTTGGAGACGCCAACATGCTAATGCTCAGTCAACCTATCGATTTATTGCTTAAACAATGGCAGCAACAGCGCCTATTAACCCCGCTTGACCGTCACTTTGCTCTTGAGCTAGCTAGTATTGAATCTATGCCAACTCAAGTATCGACTGACGCTTCTGTACAGAACACAGCCGCTAATGTTGAAAACGTGCAACAGCCATTACAGCCATTACAGCCAGATAACAGTTCAACATCGCTGTTTTTGTTAGTGTGCGCATTATTAAGCCAACAACTGTCTAATCAGCACAGCTGTTTGGTTATTAAGCAAATTAATTTAGCTAATCCAATGGCAGAAGACAGCCACAAATATGCACAAATTAACTGCCAAATCAGCCTAAGTCATAACCAATTGATCGAACAAATCAGTCGGTTTGACGCTGTCGGTTTACCCGGTGACAATAAGCCATTAATTTTAGAGCATGGCCGTTTATACCTTAATAAATACCACTTCTTTGAAACTCAAGTCGCTCATAAACTGACCCAGCTTGCCAACCAGAAAATCAGTATTGATTTAAGCCAAAGCCAATTGCCGCAGCTTATCGACAGCTTATTTCCCAATAAACAAACGGCTAATTCTGCCACTATCGATTGGCAAAAAATCGCCACAGCAACCGCGCTCATCAACGCATTAGCGGTGATCACTGGCGGCCCAGGTACCGGTAAAACCACCACGGTCACCAAGTTATTATTATTGCTGCTTACCCAATCGAGTTTAACCATTCGCCTAGTCGCGCCCACAGGTAAAGCGGCGGCACGCTTAAGTGAATCGATTAAAGCTTCAAAACAGCGTTTGCACAAAGAGTTGACCCAATTAGCCGACCAAAGCATTACAGCTGTACTAATTGAAGCACTTACCAACATTCCAGAAGAAGCCTCAACACTGCACCGGCTCTTAGGGGTTATTCCTAACTCGCATCAATTTAGGCATCATCAAGACAACCCATTACGGCTCGACTTATTAGTGGTCGACGAAGCCTCAATGGTCGATTTACCCATGATGCACAAACTACTCAGCGCCTTACCCGCTCATGGCCGGTTGATTTTACTGGGCGATCAAGACCAGCTTGCCTCCGTTGAAGCTGGCGCTGTATTAGCCGACATTTGCATTGGTCTAAAACATGGGCAAGACAATATGCCCTCACCCACACCTTCGCCATGGTCAATGCGTTACAGCCAGGCCCAGGCACAGCAAATTGGCCAATTGACAGGCCAAGATGTGAATCAGTTTATTCACCCACAACCTAAAATCGGCGACAGCTTATGCATGTTAATGCACAGTCATCGTTTTAAAGGTGATGCCGGCATTGGCTTACTCGCAAATGCCGTCAATCAGGCTAACGTGGCAGCTATCCGTCAGGTGTGGCGCCAGCAACACGCCGAGCTGAATTGGTATGAACACCAACAAAATGCCCAAGGTGAAAATGCGGGTAAACAGCAATTACTTGCGCTATCGGTACAGGCTTATGGTGAATATTTACAGCAAGTTAACGCCAATCAACAGGCAATACTGTCACAGGCTCAGCAACACACAGATCCAGAGCAAAATGCACCAATTGTGTTACCACACAGCGAACAAGCCATTATCGACAGCTTTAACCAATACCGTATTTTATGCGCCATGCGTGCCGGTGAATTTGGCGTTGAAGGCATCAACATTGCGGTGACAGAAAGCCTAAAACAAGCCCGATTAATCCATGCTCAAGGTGAGTTTTACCTCGGCAGGCCAATCATTATTCAAAGTAACGATTACAACCTAGGCTTATTCAATGGCGACATTGGATTAATTTTACAAGACCGCAATAAACCAGAGCGCTTAATGGCCCATTTTGTCATGGCAGATGGAAGCTTATTAAAAGTGTTGCCCGCCAGATTGCCAAGCCACGAAACCTGCTACGCCATGACAGTACACAAAAGTCAGGGCAGCGAATTTGATAAAGTCAGTTTTGTCCTACCCAGACGCCCTAGCATCGCCCAATGGCAGTTACTCACCAAAGAGCTGGTATACACCGCCATCACCCGCGCCAAAAACCATTTTTATTGCTTAGGCAGCGCAAACATATTTGAAAAAGCCAGCCAACAAGCCACCTCACGTGCATCAGGTTTAGCCTGGCGATTGTGGGGATGATGGTACTCTAGGCTTATATACCAAAGACATCGAGTCATATGAAATATCTTGCTAACTGATATTTTTCGTTTTGATCGCTTTACATTTTAGCGAAAAGACACGCTAAAGTTACTCGAGACATCACTCTTAAAATCAATTACCATTAATGCTATAAATGGATAAAATCAAAAACTTAAAGAACTTAAAAGGACTTATTGTGAAAAAAATATTGTTTATCGCCTGTGTGCTCTTATCATCTAACAGCTTTGCTTTAGAACTCGCTAAATACCCAATAGAGCTGAGTTCTGGTGATGGTGTCAATGTTGTTATTGCGCCAACAACGGATAAAAAACAAGCGTTAGTTAAAGTAATAGGCATTAATCACGAGATTGATGACATTACATTTTTAACAGATTTTAAACCTCATGGTAGTAACAACGCTTATAAATATACTTATGATGGTACTGAGCGAAGTTTAATCAGTGTTGATGACGGATATGGCTGTTGCTCGTACACTCTGTATATACCAGGGACCAGAGACGGTATTTATTTAGCAACAAAAGAAAAGTCTAACCCAGTCATTGTTGCAGATTTAAAAGCGCAATATGAACAGCAACAGAGTCAAGGTATTCAAGCTAAGTTAGCAACCTTTAATCGTGAAAAACACTTAACTTACCAGCAGAAAAATATCATTGATGCGAATAACGAAATAGATAAGCAATGCGGCCTCAAAGTAGAGACAAAAGTTGATTGGAAAACAATTGATGATAAAACGTTGCAAACTTACGCTGTCGGTTCATTTTGCGCACAAGTAGCAAATGAAATGGTTTCTATGTGTGAAAACGATCAAAGCTTTAAAAATAAAATCGCTCACATTAATACCATTGAATGCCAATTTACTGATGAGTTAAAACTGCGTCAAAACAATGAAACCCTGACATTTAAAACGGCACCAAAAGCGCCAAACCAGCCTCAATTTATTAAAGCCTACTTATTGAATCTATAATATTTATTTAAAATCAATAAATTAACAACAAAAAAAGCACCTTATGGTGCTTTTTTGTGATCAATTAAAATAAATCCAGCTTAATCACCATAAAACAAACAGAACAACCTAACTTTAATGGTATTTTAGATTAGTTGTCGTAGTGAAAAGCATTCGTTATCACTAAAAGCCACTAACATACGGTGGCTTCATTAAATGACAAGAAAGTTATAGTGTTGGCGTGACTTCACTTTGAGCAAAGCTTTGCTGCATAAATTGATCAATACTGTTGTATAACGCTTGCTGAGTATTAATGTAGTTAAACCCATGAACTTCATTACCAAAAAACATCGACTCATACGGCTTGCCTAATTTATCCAACACGTACTTCAAGCGGAAATAATGCTCCGAATCAACCACGCGGTCCCTGCCACCTTGAGCAATAAAAATAGGAATCGACAGTTCATTCATTCTATACACTGGAGAGTACTCAACTAAGGTGTCCCAAGATTCATTTGGGTCGCCAAGAATATCAATTAACACCCGTCGAGAATCATCTTTTTCAGAAATATTATGATCTGAAAACAGCAATGGAATGTCTGTTACGCCAGCATAAGAAATGGCACATTTATACAAATCAGGCCGTCTTATGGCACTAATTAATGCAGAGTAACCACCGTAACTAATGCCAAATACACACACTTTTTGGCCGTCAATATCTTGCCTAGCAATGGCTTGAGTTACTGCAGATTCAATATCATCTTCAATGAGCCGGCCCCATTGGCGCTTGCCACTATTAAGAAATTTTTTGCCAAATCCTGATGAGCCACGATAGTTTGGCGTTAATACCGCATAGCCTTTTTGCACAAAATAATGCACATCAACTGAAAAATGTCGCGTGTCATTAACACCTAATGGCCCGCCATGAGGCATCACCAATAAAGGCACATCTTTCACAGAAGGATTGTTTGGCATGGTTAAATACGACTCAACTTCAACACCATCTGAAGAAATCGATTTAATCACTGAGCTTTTACCTAATGAGTACTTATTTAACCAGGGACGCTCTTCACCAATCAGCTGACTATGACCTGTTTTGGTGTCAAATAAATAATAAGCTGAAGGTGAGTCAATCGATTGATTAATAGTGACTATTTTTTGGTAATCTTGATCAAAGTGAATCACATAACTGTCTTCTTTGTCCTCTGATGCGCTGGTGTATGTCGACAGCTTATTGTCATAATTTTGCACCAATACACCGCCGAGCATATAGGTATAACCTATGATGCTGCTGTCATAAGGATTTTGAATAATGCCAACAATATCTCGCCCTGGTAAACGGTACACTTCGCCGATAAACGTCTGAGACTGAATATCATAACGAGATAAACTTTGATAACCACTTTGCTGTTCGGATAACACTAACAGTTCATTTTTAGCATCATCAAACCACACGGGTATAAATTTAGTTTGATCACTTTGCCGCCAAACTTGTTGCCACTTTCGGCTGTTAGCTCTTTTAACATGAACTTCTGTAACACCACCTTCGCTAATAAAATTAACGTTGGGTTCACCAAAAGAGTTAAGTAACCATCCCCCTTCTGGAAATGGGCCTTTTGATATACGCTTTTTACTACGAAACTGTGCCTCAAAACTGTCTTCAGTCACGTTAATAGTAAATAAGTGGGCTTTACCATTTTTATAGCGCTGAGCAATAAAGGTGTCGTCAACCGCAAGTAATGGGTCAAATAAATAAGTATGTTTTAATAAAGCAACCTGAGTCAGGCTATTGGCTTCATCCACTTTGTACACCAATAACTGCATACCAGAGTGGCGATCAAATGTGGTGACACTAAAATAGGTTTTTCCTAACCAACCAAAGTCACTAATAACCCTCTTAGATTGCAGGCCAAAACTAATTACCTTGGTGTCCCAACTAAAATCAGTGCCAGCAAGTATCACGGTATAATTGTTATCGACCAGCTTTTTATACAGTAAGTGTTGCCCCTGCGGACTTAACTTAGGGGCGACGACATCTGGGTTTCTGAAGAAGTCGTTTTCGAGGTTTGCTGTTGCAGTCATCGAAAAAAACGTTAGTGCGATGAGAATAGCGTTAATCAGCTTCATAATTGATTCCCTTCAATTGATTTAGCATATTCAAAAAAGTGATCTTTTTCTTTGCCTGTGTAGTTCAAATTATATTGAGTTAACACTTCAGGATAACTCGCTTCCATGTATTCCAACGCTTGGCTGGCTTTGTTATTAAAATAGAATCGAGCACCACCAATCAAGGTATCTAAACTTCCATTCATTTCGGTATACATTGAAAGGTGGCCTGCATAATTAATCTTTCCGGCCTCAACATTTATCACGTAGCCTTGTTCGGCAACGTCAATATACGTCCGTTTACCTAGGTACACGCGGTCCCATGTGTAACTGCCTGCATCTACCACTTCTAGCCAATAGTTGTAATTAGGTTTAACTTGTTCGAGCTTCAAATCTGACAGCCAGCCTTTACCCTCTATGGTAATATGGCTCGGTACGTAACCTTGCTCAATTTTCATTGCAACAAGAATATACCCCTCGTCGTCATTCAATTTGGGAAGGCAATACCCTAAAGTTGACACTCCACATAACGCCATACCAAAAGCGCCTAACACCCATTGTCGATATTGATTCACACAACCACTCCATGTCGATTGTTATTATTGATGAAGTCGATAAATTACTGACTCCATTGTCATTGTTAACTTTTTTCAACACAAAAAGATAACAAATAAAGGCTTAATATAAAATAAAAATTCTTAGGGTCTGTTAAAATTAACGCCCCCAATGTAAAGTAAATTTTCTTCCCTCTACCAATTTACGGTATCCTTAGCCAAAATAGTTAACCGCAGCCTTTAATGCCTTCAAATCTTATTGCCAAGTTTACCGATATCGCGACTAGTGCTTCGCCTCAATCAGGCAGTGTTATCAACACCGCTACGCCAAACCCAAACCCGATAACCTGCTCAAACTGTCAAGCATGTTGCTGCCGATTAGAGGTGATGTTAATTACCGAAACCGGCGTACCCAAAGCCTATATAGCCAAAGATGATTGGGGCGGAGAAGTGATGCGCCGACTTGATGATGGTTGGTGTGCCGCCCTAGACAGAGACACCATGATGTGTTCGATTTACGAACTAAGACCGCTGATTTGCCGTGAATTTGAAATGGCTGAATATGAATGTGAACAAGAACGTAAAGCGTTTGGGATTTAAGCCTTTTTATTGCGCACTTATGCTGGTTATCACCATAGAACCTATATCAAAAACGAGCTCAAACATCACAAACTGGCTGAAATAATATTAACGGTGACTTGCGCTTGAGGGGCATCGGTCTTTATCATAAGCACTACTTTTTTAGGGTTAATGCAATCAAATGTTAACCCCCTTCTTTTTTGGTTTTCAGGAGTAAGCATGCCAAAGATTAATCTGCTGTTATTGTGCGGCGGTGGCAGTGCAGAACACGATATTTCGTTAATGTCTGCACGTTTTTTTGAGTCATCACTGGCAACGTCAGATAAATTTTCGGTACTTAAATTAGTACTCGACGAGCACGGGCATTACCACACAGAAGACGGCAAATTATGCGATTTAACCAACCGCCGTGAAATCCGCTTTGAAGACAACAACACACCGGCTTGGTCGGTTGATTATGTTATTCCTTGTATTCACGGCTTTCCAGGTGAAACAGGCGATATCCAGTCGTACTTTAACTTAATCCAATTGCCCTATTTTGGCTGTGAGTCTGAAGCGTCAAGCAATTGCTTTAACAAGATCACCGCTAAAATGTGGTTTTCTGCCCTAGGCGTACCTAATACGCCGTACATCTTTTTACATCAACTTGACGATGATGCCATTAAGCAGACTGAAGCAGCATTTGACCAGTGGGGCTCGGTGTTTGTTAAAGCCGCTTCTCAGGGCTCGTCTGTAGGCTGTTATAAAGTCGATGCCAAAGCCAAAATCGCCAATGTACTTAAAGATGCCTTTAGCTACGCACCTTACGTGGTGGTTGAGCAAACCATTCATGCTCGCGAGTTAGAAGTGGCGGTGTACGAATATCAAGGTGAAGTCGTGGCAACCTTACCCGGCGAGATTATTTGCGACAGCAATACCTTTTACTCATTTGAAGAAAAGTACGCTAAAAACAGTAAAGCACGCACCGATGTTGTAGCAGATAATCTCAGTCCAGAAGTTAGCCAGCAAATTCGAGATTATGCCATCAAAGCCTTTAAAGGCATGAAGCTACGTCATTTATCGCGTATTGATTTCTTTTTAACTCAAGATAATGAAATTCTACTCAATGAAATCAACACTTTCCCAGGGCTAACACCTATTTCGATGTTCCCGAAGATGTTACAAAATAATGGCCATGATTTTACTGAGTATTTAATTGATGTAATTGGCAGACAAGTCGATTTGTCGTAACTGCTTTTGTCATAAACCAGGTATGTGACAAACACGTTCATCGGTGTTTAAACGAGACAAAAAACAAGGCCAGCAATTTGCTGGCCTTATTCATTTTAGTGTATCTTGAAAGCCTTTAGAAACCTTCTACACCTGCCATATCAGGTAACTGGTGCGCAATCCCCTTATGACAATCGATACAGGTTTTTTCGCCGCTAGCTAATGACGTTGAATGCATTTGCGATGCACGCTTAGACTGACGGGTAAAATCCATATAATCAAAGTTATGACAGTTACGACACTCTAAAGAGTCATTGGCTTTAAGGCGGTTCCATTCATTTTCAGCTAAATGGCGACGCTTTGCTTCAAACTTTTCACGGGTGTTAATGGTACCAAACACCTTACCCCACACTTCTTTAGACGCTTGCATTTTACGAGCAATTTTATCTGTCCAGTTATGCGGTACATGGCAATCAGGACACGTTGCACGCACACCACTGCGGTTAGTAAAGTGAATCGTTGTTTGCAACTCTTGGTAAACGTTGTTTTCCATTTCGTGACAACCGATACAAAACTCTTCGCGGTTAGTTAATTCTAAAGCCGTGTTAAAACCACCCCAGAAAATAATCCCCGCAATAAAGCCACCGATGGTCAAAAAGCCAAGACTGTAATGGACACTCGGACGAAGCAGAATTTTCCATACCAGTTTTAGTTGTTCAAGCAGTTTTGCTAACATATTGACTCCTAGTGCTTAACCGCGGCTTTCGCTTTAATTAAGTGATCAATGTCAACGAAGTCATTTTCAACTAACAATTTCGCATCCAATTGCGGTGCATGACACTGGGTACAAAAATAACGACGAGGCGACAAATCCGCTAAGAAATTATTGTCGCGGTCCATATAGTGCGTCACGCTAACCATAGGTGCTTGTGTGTGGCCGGTGCTGGTACGAGCATGGCATTGAACACACTTATTCACTTTAAGATCAATCTGATAACCGTCAATCTTATGTGGAATAACCGGTGGTTGCATTGGGTAATTACGCACCTGTTTAACGTCAGTATTGATCACCGCTTGCATGGCTGGCGGAGTCGGTTCTACGTTAATGGGTGCTAAACGCAATGTGTCGATTTTTTCTTCAGGTACGCTGGTCGCCATAACGCTAACAGAGAAGCCGAGTAACGCGATAATCGATAATAATTTACCTGTTTTCATGGTCTGTCTCCTTAAGCCTTTACAATCTTAATGGCACATTTCTTAAAGTCGGTTTGTTTTGACAAAGGATCTGTCGCATCTAACGTCACTTTATTAATGAGCTGGCTGGCATCAAACCAAGGTACAAACACTAAGCCGACAGGCGGTTTGTTGCGACCACGGGTTTCAACACGGGTTTTAATCTCACCACGACGAGAAATAACTCGGATTTCATCACCACGGCGTAAACCACGTTTTTTAGCATCTTCTGGGTGCATAAAACACACAGCATCTGGGAAAGCTTTATACAGTTCAGGCACACGTTGCGTCATTGAACCTGAATGCCAATGCTCAAGTACACGGCCTGTCGATAACCAGATATCGTATTCTTCATCCGGCTCTTCAGCTGCTGGCTCATAAGGTAATGCAAAAATTACCGCACGACCGTCTGGCTTACCATAAAACTCAAAACCTTTACCAGGTTTGACATAAGGATCCGACCCTTCGCGGAAGCGCCATTTGGTTTCTTTACCATTCACTACAGGCCAACGTAAACCGTGCTCTTTGTGGTAAACATCGAAGTCTGCTAAATCGTGGCCATGGCCGCGACCAAAGGTAGCGTATTCTTCAAACAAGCCTTTTTGCACATAAAAACCAAAGTGCTTCGCTTCATCATTTAAGTATTTAGGATCAGCATCGCTTAATGGGAATTTCTCAACATTGCCATTTTGGTAAAGCACTTCAAACAAGGTTTTACCTTTAAATTGCGGGTTAGCCGCTAATACTTCAGCAGGCCACACTTCATCAGTGGTAAAGCGCTTAGAGAACTCCATTAGCTGCCAAAGGTCTGACTTTGACTCACCGGGTGCCTTAACCATTTGGTGCCAAAATTGAGTACGACGCTCGGCGTTACCGTATGCACCTTCTTTTTCTACCCACATGGCTGTCGGTAAAATTAAGTCAGCAGCTTGAGTGGTCACTGTTGGGTAAGCATCTGACACTACGATAAAGTTTTCAGGATTGCGGTAACCCGGTAAACCTTCTTCGTTAATGTTAGGGCCAGCTTGCATGTTGTTGTTCACTTGCACCCAATAACAGTTCAAATCGCCATCTTTTAAACGACGGTTTTGCTCAACAGCATGGTAGCCAGGCTTGGCAGGAATGATGCCGCTTGGGATGTGCCAAATGTGTTCAGCGTGTTTTCTGTGTTCAGGGTTTGTGACAACCATATCGGCAGGTAAACGATGCGAGAATGTACCGACTTCACGAGCAGTACCACAAGCCGATGGTTGACCGGTTAACGAGAATGGGCTGTTACCTGGCGTAGAAATTTTACCCACAAGTAAGTGAATGTTATAAATAAGGTTATTACACCACACACCACGAGTATGTTGGTTAAAGCCCATGGTCCAGAATGAGGTCACTTTACGATTAGGGTCAGCATACAATTCAGCTAATTCAATCAATTTGTGCTCAGGTACACCTGATAATTTACTGACTGATTCAACATCGTAGTCGGCAACAAATTTAGCAAATTCATCAAAGTCGATTGGCGCTGAGTCGCCCGCTGTTGCCACGTTTTTGGCTTTCATTTCTAATGGATGCGTTGGACGTAAACCATAACCAATGTCAGTGGTGCCTTTACGGAAGTTAACGTGCTTGCTAATAAAGTCTTCGTTGACCTTACCATTTTGGATAATGTAATTAGCAATGAAGTTAAGGATGGCTAAGTCAGTTTGCGGTGTAAATACTATCGGTAAGTCAGCCAAGTCAAATGAGCGGTGCTCAAAGGTAGATAACACAGCCACTTTGACGTGTTGCGCACTTAAACGACGGTCGGTAACGCGAGTCCATAAAATGGGGTGCATTTCGGCCATATTTGAGCCCCAAAGCACAAATGCATCAGCCGCTTCCATATCATCATAACAACCCATTGGCTCATCGATACCAAAGGTACGCATAAAGCCACCTACCGCAGATGCCATACAATGACGAGCATTAGGGTCGATATTGTTTGAACCAAAGCCCGCTTTCATTAACTTAACTGCGGCATAGCCTTCAAATACAGTCCACTGGCCAGAACCAAACATACCTACCGCAGTGGGTCCTTTAGCTTTAATGGTCGCTTTCCAGCGTTCAGCCATCGTGTCGAAGGCTTTTTCCCAGCTAATTGGAGTAAACTCACCGTGTTTATCGTATTTACCATCGGTCATACGTAACATAGGCGTTTGCAGGCGGTCGCGACCGTACATAATTTTAGAAAGGAAGTAACCTTTAATGCAGTTTAAGCCGCGGTTAACTTCACTTTTTGCGTCACCATGGGTAGCAACCACTTTACCGTCGCGGGTAGCAACAATAACAGAACAGCCAGTACCACAAAAACGGCAAGGCGCTTTGTTCCATTCAAGTTTGTTTTGCTCAGAGCTGGTAATGAGGTTTGTTGCACTGGTTGGTAAAGCCAAACCAGCAACACTTGCCGCAGCCATAGCGGCGTTGGCTTTCATAAAATCGCGTCTATTCATTTTCATTTTTCACCTTCTTCAAGCTCTTCACTTTGGTGATATACCATGGTGGCCGACAACACACCGGGTATGGCATTAATCGTTGAGATATCATCCATTAATGATTTTTGGCTTGTTCCTTCAACGACAACAACTAACTTAACGTCATTATTGGCTGACAACTCGGCATTTTTTATGGCCATTATTTTCTGTCTTACTTCAGCCATTTGCTCAGGTTGTACTTGGACAATTAGGCTGGTTACGTGAAGTTCACTGTTCATTGCATCGCTCTCATTTTTTAATGTTTTTATTAATTTTATGGATGGATTAACCAGCGCCTGGAGGCCCTGTTAAAATTTGGCTAAACCAAATACTAAAGCCCAGTGCACTAACCAGTAACACTGATAAAATGGGTGCTAAAAACACAGTCAAAAAGATGAAGATTTTCAGCTCTAAGCCTTTCAAATTGGTAGTATCTTTACTCATAGACCCTCCAGTAGTGGGGGATAAAACAACTCATATAAAATATGTGTTGTTTCTTAATTAGGACTCGTGTGAATTTTAGCGTTTATCAATTAACAAACTATATACTCACAAATTGGTAAACTAAGGCTTATATGATCTAGATCATCAAATTAACCAAATCGCTGGCTAGATCAGGGTTCTTAACCATAAATACCGATTAAATAAAGGGTTATTTAGCGATAACCCGATCAATATCACCTTTTGCTAAAATAAGTGTATTTTTACTGTCAATAATAGAACTTGCAGAACGTTTTATATTGAAATTTGTTCGAAATATAAACATGTTAAACTAGGCGGCTGGATTATGACCTAGCAATATAAATATATTTAGGAGCCGCTGCCAAAAAATAAATGTTTTATGTTAGACATGTCGGTTGTATTCGTTAATGTTGCTAACTGCATTTTTTTGCAATTTAACTAGCAAACACTCGGTCTTGTGATTCCTGTTTTGCAGTGCCTTGCATCAACGGTTAAACAACCTTACTCTTAAGGTGTTTATTAAGTGTAGTAGACAAACGCCCATAAAAAAACCGACCCTTTGTGGAGGTCGGCTTTATCTCATTATGCTTGCTTTAAAGTGAACTCAAGCGATAACGCAATACTTTGAGTGATTTTTGCTCATCGATGTCAGCAAATACACTTGGATTGTCAATGCGCTCAACATAGGTCAATTGCGGTGCGGTATTGGCCACTTGCTTCATTAAAAAATCACATCCAAGCTCCGGCGCATTAAGACATAATAATACTTCCCCTTGCGGCGCTAACAAGTCTGGCAAACGTTTTAACAAACGCTCATAATCTTTGGTGGCCACAAAACTGCCACGTTGGTTGCTCGGTGGATCTGCCACAATTAAATCATAAGGCCTTAACTTTGTTAGCTTGCCCCAGGACTTAAAAATATCATGGCCTAAATAACGGGCTCCAACAGGTAAATCATTGAGTAAATGGTTTTGCTTACCAATACTTAACGCGCCTTTGCTCATGTCCATGTTGACCACTTCATCGGCGCCACCTTGCAAGGCTGCCACCGAAAACCCACACGTGTAAGCAAACAAATTAAGCACTTTTTTATGCTTGGTATGTTGTTTAACCCATGCACGGCCATTGGCCATGTCTAAAAATAGGCCATGATTTTGGCCACGCAGTAAATGCACCAAAAAGCGAGCACCGTTTTCAGTCACTACGTGTTGCTCAGGCACTTCACCGTATAATAAGTCGCTAAAGGTTTGGCCACCATGACGATATTGGTAAACTAAATTCAGCGGCTGATTTGGGTAGGTAGATTGCCAAAAAGCCACAATGGCACCCACCAATTCATCACGTTGCTCATCGTCTAACATTTTAAAGCTAGTGAGCAGTAATACCGGTTTATACCAGTCTAAACAAAGATGCTCATCGCCAGCGAACAAACCGCCACGGCCATGAAATAAACGGCAAACATCTTCGCCAACAGTCAAACTGGGTAACACTTGTAAAAAACGCTTCATACTCTCTCTTACTTACTCAATTTACTCATCAATTTATGATGGTTTGGATTGTTCATCGTCAGTATTAACTAGGCTCTCATTTGTGTGTTGTGTTGCCTCATCGGCTGAGTTGGCAACAACTTGCTCTACACTTTCAGGTTGATTAACGATATCTTCAACATCATCTGAGAGCAATATCGACAACCATCCGCCCGACTCGCTTGATTCAAGCGCAATTTTCACAATCATCGTTAATGGCACCGACAATAACATGCCTACCGACCCCAACAGCCAGCCCCAAAAAATCAATGACAAAAATACCACTAAGGTAGACAAACCAAGTCCGCGGCCCATAAAGCGAGGCTCAACCACGTTGCCCATCACCATATTGGTACCTACATATAACAGCCCGGTAATACCTGCTGCACCAGGCCCTATTTGAATAAACGCTAACAATACGGCAGGTATTGCCGCAATAATAGAACCAATATTAGGAATATAATTAAATAAGAAAGCAATCACCGCCCACAACAACGCATAGTCGACACCGATGATGCTCAAGCCTATTCCAATCACCCCTGCGGTGGCTAAGCTTACTAAGGTTTTAATCACCATGTATTGATTTACAGAGTGTAAAAACTTGTCGATTTGCTGTAAGCGCATGTCTGGGTCGTCTAACGCTAAATGGAACTTTTTAGGCATTGATTGCGCTTCAAATAACATAAACACAATGGTCAAAATAATCAGAAACAAATTCGCCATCACATTACCCACACCCGACAGCATGTTGGTGGTCATTGATAACGCCATACCAGGGTCAAAATAATCGAGTACTTTTTGCTTAGATATTTGAATATTAAAGCTTTGTAGCTTTTCAATAATCCATGCAAATTGTTCAATTAATTGTTGACGATACACAGGCATCTGTTTTGAGAATTCATTAATTGAACTGCCCACTAAACTGGCTAACCACAACCCCATTAGCACGATAAATGTCATCAATAAAATAATCGATAACCATTTAGGGATCCGATACTTAGACATAAGCACAATGGCTGGATTACAAATTACCGCTAAAAAAGCCGACAATACAAAAGGCACCACAATAGGGCTGGCGGTTTTAATCCCCGCTAAAATAATCACTACACACGCCATAACCACAAAACTGCGTACAGTCATCGTTGATTGCTGTATTCCTTTCATAGAGTAAAAAATCCTTATTGCTACTTTTTAAAATGATTGATTATGCTAAGCTAAACTCAGTAACGTGTTGCTAATTAAGTTAAATTTATTGTTCTACTGTATCAGTTTGTTGATATTAGCAGTGAATCACATTAAGGGAATGACACAAATAATATGAAACCAGAAACCGCTATTATACGCATTAAAAACTTACGCTTACGTACTTATATCGGCATTAAAGAAGACGAAATCAATAATCAACAAGATATTATCGTCAATGTGGTTATTCATTATTGTGCTGATAAGGCCCGTAATAGCAACAATGTTGCTGATGCGTTGAATTATCGCACCATTACTAAAAAAATCATTGCCTTGATTGAAAATAATCGTTTTTCGTTATTGGAAAATCTTACCAACCAAACATTGGTCATTGCCAGCGAACATGATTGGGTTGAGTTTGCCAGTGTCGAAATAGACAAACCGCACGCACTGCGCTTTGCCGACTCGGTATCAATGGAGTTGTGTTACCAAAAACCGCAATAAGCCAGTAACGGTATTAGCGGGTGATCATTTTGATGTTAACGGCCGTATAATTGAGTTCTTTCGGCATACTATATTGGGGGTGATATGAAAATATTAATCACTGGCGCCACCGGCTTTGTAGGCCAACAGTTAGTGGGCTCACTCACACAGCATCAATTGGTGATATTAAGCCGCAATATTAGTGCCGCAAAAGCCAAATTGGGCGATCAACATCAATACTGGTCAAGCCTGGCTAACAAAACCGACCTCAACGACATTGATGCGGTGATCAATTTAGCTGGCGAACCTATAGTCGCAAAACGTTGGTCTGCTAAACAAAAGCTGCTTATTTGCAACAGCCGCTGGGATATTACCGCCGCTCTTAGCCAACTTATCCGCAACAGCAGCAACCCGCCTCACACCTTTATTAGCGGCTCAGCAATAGGCTATTACGGTGCTCAAAGTTCAACGCCTGTTGATGAAAAAAGCGGGTTTCACGCCGAATTTGGCCACGATATTTGCCAAAAATGGGAAGACCTCGCCCTGCAAGCACAATCGCAACAAACCCGCGTGTGCATTACTCGCATAGGGATTGTATTGGGTAAAAATGGCGGCGCGTTAGCCAAAATGTTACCACCGTTTAAGCTCGGAGTCGGTGGCCCCATCGGTAAAGGCGATCAAGGCATGAGCTGGATCCACATCAGCGACTTGGTGGGCTTAATTAACTATTTACTTGAGCACCCGCCTTTGCAAGGCGTGTTCAATGCTACTGCACCAAATCCGGTAAGTAATAAATTATTTTCACAAACATTAGGCAAAGTGCTTAACCGCCCGGCGATTATCACCACGCCACCATTAGCATTGAGACTGGCTATGGGTGAAATGTCACAGTTACTTATTGAGGGCCAATTTGTACTGCCCACCAATGCGATCAAAGCTGGTTATGAGTTCAACTATACCGATATAGAAGCTGCACTTACTGATGTGGTGAGTTAAAAGCGTGGCGAGTTAAATGGGTTTTGGATTAAGTTTTGGACAGAGAGTGCAGTGTTAAATAAAAAGACGAAATGATGTTTAACAAAGCCCCTTAACGATTAAATAAGCCAGTTAGAGATTTCAACTGGTTTATCAAACCGTTAAGAGATAGATAAAGCAGAAGTTAAAACTAATGACCGATACGATCCAGCTTTTGTATCAGTTCCATCTTTATATCTTGAGGAGTTTGGCTTTGCCAGTAACCACTTACATAGGCAAATAACGGCACCATAAACATCAGCGTAAACAGTAAGATCATCAATCCTCTTGCAGAAAGTTTAATGCCATTACGGGTGCTAAATTGCAGAGCCTCTTTTTTAGGGCAAGCTGACATACAACGCATACAGGCTTGGCATTCGTCTGAGTGGATATTTTTTTGAGTATGAACCGATATATTAGCAGGGCAAGCTCGGGTACATTTATCACAACTCATGCCTTTAGTTTCAATTAAACAATGTTGTGTACTCCGGCGAATTTTAAACGGGCTAGCAAAGCTCACTATCCCTAACATCGCACCGTAAGGGCAAATGTAGCGACAGAACCCTTGACGACGCCATGCTGCTAACGCAAAGATGATGCTGAACCCGATCAAGGCAACCATTGATGGCATCATAAAAAACACAGCCATTTTTAAGTCAGCGACTTTGTGGTAATTGCCTGTCAAGTAATGAGGAAGCGTTGCAGTTGGCATTGAAATAACCAAATACATAAGTGCGGCTAATAATAAGTATTTAAGCATTCTCAGTGGCCAGTCTAACCATGCTGGAGGCAGAAGTTCAGCAGAGATAAAACGCTTTCTGAGTTTATAAAGATATTCACCTGCTAAGCCTAATGGACAAGCCCAACCACAAAAAGCGCGTTTGCAAATAAGCCCTGTTAATAACACCACACACAACATCACCACTGCTGCTGGATGATTTTGATCCCACAAGTCTAACGTTAAGATGGCTTTAAGTTCAATACCACCAGCAATAGGTAAAAAGGCATCACCCACATCAGGACGCATTAACCATGGGGTTTCGCCTGCATATAGCATTGCTGCATTAATGGCATATTGCACACCGACTAGTAACATGGAAAGGGCGAAAAAATGTTGGCAAATCTCGCGTATTTTATTTGGTCTGCCTTCAGCATTAGCAAAGGCGGGTTGGTATTGACCGAGTATGGTGACAACAACTACAGCGCCCAACAAAATAAGTAATAACGGCCAGAAAAAACTGGCGATAGTCGCACCGAGCAATAATGCCCCGCTGACCAATGCGCCCCATTTTTTGCCACCCCAGTACAGTAAGCTAGTGCTATACACTAGTGCTAGCATTAAAGTGATTGATTCAATTGTACTCATAGAGGTTCCCTATATTGTTTTGTTGCTGTCAATAATGGATAAAGGTTCTGCCTAAAGGCAATGTCAACCACAACACTCTGTTATAGTTGCCATTTTGTGTCTTGTTGCCATGAGTCTGCAGTCAAGTCGCTGGTGATAAAAAATAAGTTGCAGTTTATTCAGTTCGGCTTATGTTACGTGTTACTCTCTAATAATTTTTTTAGGTCATCTAATCTACTGATAATAAAATGTTTTCTTCCATCTCTATGTAAGTACCCATTGCGAATGAGGTTATTCATCAGTGAAGAGGTTGTTTGGCGTGTCGTCCCAATCAGTAGTGAAATATCTTCCATACTTAAATCGCATTCAAATCGGAGTCCTTCTGACGTTTGTTCACCCGATGTTTGTCCCCATGACAGTACAAACTCGATTAATCGATACCTCGCATCATGAAATATTAGCCCCTCGATGAGATCTAACGTACTGCCTAATGCTTCACCTAAAATGCCTGTCATCACGATTGATAATTCAGGAAATTTCGCGATTTTATCGCGAAAAATATCAGCCCCAACAAGCATCAAGGTTGAATCCTTGCATGTCTCCAAAAATGCCCGAGTATGTGTGCTGAATATGTCGCCAGGCTCAAGAAAACAAAGGGTAAACTCACGCCCTTCATAAGAAAGGTAAACGCGTACCCGGCCTGAATGCACAATAAATACGTCATTGTTTCCCATACTCGGGATGCTAAAGAGTTGTCCTTTAGGAAAGCTTTTACATCTGAATTCATCCAGAAACCCTTCGTATTGAGGTTCTCTCAGTTTCTCAATGATATTTATTCGTGACATTCTCATTTTTGATTGCATGTCGCGCTCTCCATAATATTTACGATAGAAATTGCTGTTAACGGTCTAATTAACGATTTTATGTTATTTATCAATAACTATTAAGCTGTTGATTCACAGGACTAAACACCTTAAGTAACGCGTGCCTCATCGTGAATGTTAACCTGATACCTACTCAGCGTTAAGCGCTTATTTTGAAACATTCAGACCTGATATCAATAAGTTAGCGATTAAACATACAATCCTATTTTTTGTACAAAAATACATCGAACAATGCTACTAGCAATCAAAGATACACTTGACACCTTGCCCCTCATCATCACGAGTTATGCAATCCTAAGTTTGATAATTTGGTACGTACCATTTCATGCGTTCAGGTTAACCATCTCTATAGGTAATAATTTTAAGATAATCGTTTTTAAAACATTGAACATTCTTTAATGTCCAGATCTCGCCAAGTAGTGAAAACAGCACCTCAACCGACATTAAAATCGAATGATTAAGCATGTCATTAGCCGTTGTAATTGTTCGAGAGCGAATATGATTCGGGCCAAATTTAATTCAGATGGGAAGTTCGATCTGTCGCCTTGCTGACAGTAGAGCATCATTAAATTTCGTTACATCGCTTTGCATTAACGATTCGCGCGATAAAAGAAGCCATTTCACACTGTTTTACTGTCAGCAAAATTTTTTGAGGCACAAATAACTAGTTGAAAATAAACGGTAAGATGATTTTGGCCTTGTTTTTTAAAAGAAAACCGTATGTATATACGCAGTTTTAAAGCAATAAATATGAATTCGTATTTTTATGACGTAACGCACAGTTGAGAACTTCATTGAATTCAGAAAAAATATGACACATCGTGATGTTTTATTTGCCCTGCGAAGCTGGCAAACCCGATACAACGAATCAGTGCGCGAAAACCAAGCAGAAAACCAAGCAGAAAACCAAGCCAATCATTATTTGAATACGCCTAATCCGTTAAGCAATAAGGTGTTTTCACAAACATTAGGCAAAGTGCTTAATCGCCCGGCGATTATCACCACACCACAGTTAGCACTGAGACTGGTTATGGATGAAATGTCACAGTTACTCATTTACTCATCGAAGGCCAATTTATGCAATCCACCAATGCGCTCAAAGCCGGTTATGAGTTCAACTATACCGATATTGAAGCTGCACTTATTGATGTGGTGAGTTAAAAGCGTGATGAGTCAAAGCCTGGCGAGTTAAATGGGGTTTGGATTGAGTTTTGGATTGAGTTTGGGATAGGGAGTGCAGTGAGTAAATGCTGGACGGTGGTATAGCGGTAATTTGAGTTGTCACTTTAAGCTTTGTCGTTTTGGCTTGCAGTCACCAATGTTGTGGTGCTTTGCTCACACAAGCCAGAAGGAGGCTAGAAACCTCCGATAGCCCGATTAAGTTAACAAATTAGCTTCTCTATTGAGAGCCTCTGCCGCCCACTGATTTATACTCTGACCACTCAGCTCTGCTGCGGTTGCAACAGCGGCGTGAATTTCAGGACGAATACGTAGCATTAATTTTCCTGAATAAGGTTTTTGAGGTGTTTTACCAATCTTTTTACACGCTTCTAAATAGTCATTGACTGCTTCTTCAAATGCTGTTTTTAGTTCAGAAACAGTTTCACCATGAAACCCAACAACGTCTTTTATACCTGCTATATGTCCAATAAAACACTCATCTTCTGAGCTAAACTCTATACGAGCAGCATAACCTTGATACACCATTGAATTACTCATGGTTCTACTCCTAGCTGTTTTAGAAAGGATCGCGCATCTTTGACTTGATATGGTTTTGCTTCTTTCTTTGGATGCGGTCGATGGAAAGAAGCAATGACGCCGTTTTTATGGAACCTAACACGCGAGCCATTTCCCTCAATCACCTCAGCACCTATACATACAAACAGAGACTCAATATCCTTCCATACTAAAGAAGCAGACACTGGATCTGTATATATCGCTATCAAAGTGCGTTTTTGTTTTGAATTCATAAAGAAGATGATATCATAATTTGATATCAAAACAAGTTTCAGGTTATACCAAGACTATCGTGGGTGGCCATACTAATTGTTATTTGTTAGTGCCAATACCATTCAAACCTTGTCAATTTTTAAAATCCCGTTTCCTTGCTTAGAAAGATAAACAATAGTCACGCACTGTCCGTTTTTTATGTACGTATCGTGTTCTCGATTAGCATAAAAGTATCTCTCGGTAGCGTAATCGTTATACGTGAATTTTACCCCTGATAAGATAAAAGTTTCTTCTCTACTATTACCTTGTACAATTTTGTGGTTGGTTATACAGCCCGATATGACCTGAGCCTTATTAGCCAAAATAGTAGTTTGGACGTGATAAATATCCAATCCGTTAAAAAGTCCTGTGGTAAAAACAATCATAAATATGCTCACCACAATAACTGCGATATGTTTAGATTTTAATTTGGTTAGAGCTGAGAGTGACTGTAGCAAAGGTGTGAATTTAAAAATCGCAACAACGCGCCAGCGATTATTAAGCCAATTAAATTGAAACTAGCGTTGATGGACTCCACATTACTTACGAAGTAGGTACCGCTTGAAGGTTCTAACATCATACTTAACTTAAATCCCTAAACTTGGCTGCTAACGCCTAAAACACCTGCTTGGTGAAGTTGGCGGCTTTTTTGGAACAAAAAAGGTGACAGCTTTGCCAAGTCCGAGTGCTTTGACTTGTTAAGCCTTTGGCTCGAAATAAAGCTCATACCTTTCTAAGTGCTCCAGTTTAAAAAATTCTTGGTCTTCAAGATCTTCTACTGCATCAGGGTCTTCTTTACCTGAATTTAGAGATCTTATGGTTAGCTTATAAACCCCAGACCCAATATTAAACTCTGGCTCATCATTATGGCCATAAGCTGGTGATGACAATTTTACCTTGCCAGAATTAATTGTAATTTCAGTGATAGCATCATGACCGCCTTCAGGCAGTACTTCACTAGGAGAACCTTTGTGGATAGTCACAGCATGATCATTGTAGTCACCGACAGTAACAACATGGATACTGCTCTTACCTTGAAGGTATCCTTTTTTAAGCACTTCATCAGACCACTCTTCATCTACCTCATAAGGGTCGGTATCACTGTCAAAGACATAAAACTGATAGTGATCTACAAATATTCTGTGTTGTCCGATCATGACTTCTCTTGAGGCTTAACAGCTTATTGAACGGCCAATTAAATTTAAACCCAGCCATTTAAGTGATTGATTAATATCATCCTACATTTGCTATCTTATTGAAGTAAAGCAATTAATTGTGACTAAAAAACAAAAGCAAACCGTGCTTGCAGATAAAGTAAGATACGATGGCACGGTAGCAAAAATTAAAGAGAACAATATCAGATGATTATGATTTATGTATTTCTCAACTGTTACAACTAACGCACGATTTTTAATCATTTTTTTTCATAAAACAATGAAAAAACATTATGACTGTACATAAAACCAGCACCACCTATATAAAACCAGCACGGCCCATATAAAAGTACTCACGCTGATTGTATCGTTAACGCTTTTGATTTTTTCACATGAGCAACAGGTGGCTTGGGTACAAATAAATGCTTGTTGGCAACGGTAAAGTACATTGTGTTTGTAAGAGACATTCGGGTAATGCAGCAACAGCGGCCAGAGCAACTTGCACTACGATATTAGTGGTCGTAGGCCATAGATTAAATACCCAATAAGACAAAAATGAGCCAACAATGAGCCTTCCCAACCCAATGGCCTTAAAAACACCTAAATAATAAAATCATAAACAGACTCAAACCAAATTATGAATAATATCGATGATGGGTTGGTAACGCTTTGCCAATGGGCGGTGCTTTTTATTGATTAAAAATAATGGCTCACTAACGCCCTGCTTTGGATCATCTATACCATCGAGCTTGGCAATGCATATTTGGGCTTGTTGGGCAAAACTGTCTACGGCAAATTGTGGCAACACAGCAAAGGCTAAGCCTTTGGCAACAGGCACGAGTATTTGATTCAGCTGGTTAACATAACTTCTTATTGGCACCTGCTGTGCCATGGCTTGCTTGTCATTAAAGTAATGATTCACAATTTGTTGCCAATAATGCATACCATCGGGATGCGCTACCATGCCAAGTGCCATTAACTGTTCAAAGTTTATGATGGTATCTTGATACTTTTTCGGCATCACAATACATAAAGCTTGCTGCCCAAGAGGTGTGAGTTGCAGCTCATCCATATGCACCGCTTGGGTGATAATGCCAAGCTCAACCTGGTTGGCTAACACATTGTCAATGATGCGCTTATTAGGTGCAGCTTCGAGTGAGATTTGTAATTGCTGGTGCGGATGTTGGTAGTCAATTAAATGCGGATAGAGTAATAATGCCAGCGAGCCAGAACATGCCACTCGGCACTCGCCAACATAAACATCATCAACAGCCAGTTGTGATAACAGTTGTTGTTGCTGTTGCTGCCAAAGTAAGGCTTGTTGGTGTAGTTGAATGCCCGCTTCAGTCAGCTCAAAACGCTTTCCAACTCGATATAACAATGCCACACCCACTTGCTCTTCCAACTTTTTAATGTGTTGGCTTACCCCGGGTTGGGTCATAAACAGTTGTTCTGCCGTCTGAGTAAAGTGCCCGACTTCAACTAACTTAACCTCAGATCTGGTTAAGCAAACACGATATTAGTGCTATCTAACAGCTCAAGTTCTTGAGC
>NZ_BMQI01000026.1 GCF_014648035.1 Shewanella algicola
AAAAACTGGCACTAGTGGCCTAAATATCTACTTTTGATCTCAGTTAAAAATGGGGAGATTACCACTACACCCAGTGTTTGTCTTGTGCCATCGGCAAAGACAACGCTTCTGCTGGTGACTTTACCATTAAAATATACGTTGGCTTGTTTGGCCACACTAACATGTTGCAACATACTCATATCGACTCCCAAATTATTGTTAACTATTGTGGATGAGTATTACAGACCTTTAATGAAACCACCTAGTAAAATGTTTTCATGTTGTTACAAGCAGGCTTATTGACGCGTTTAGTTTTAACGAAAAAGGCACAAAAAAGCCCAGACATTGTCTGGGCTTAATTTGATCCAACTGCTTGTGCAGTTTAACTGAAATAATTAACCGCGGCTTGCGCGCTTACGGTCGTTTTCAGTTAAGAATCTCTTACGAACACGAATGTTCTTTGGCGTTACTTCTACTAATTCGTCATCATCGATGAACTCAAGAGCTTGCTCAAGAGACATGTTGATTGGCGGAGTCAGTACTTGCGCTTCATCAGTACCAGATGCACGCATGTTGGTTAGCTGCTTACCTTTAAGACAGTTAACTGTCAAATCGTTTGAGCGAGCGTGAATACCAATGACTTGACCTTCATAGACTTCGGCCGCATGGCCAATAAACAGACGACCACGGTCCTGTAGACCAAATAGTGCGAATGTTAACGCTTTACCTGTCGCGTTTGAAATCAATACACCGTTAGCGCGTTGACCGATGTCACCGCCTTTATGTGGACCGTAATGATCAAATGAGTGGTAAATCAAACCCGTACCTGAAGTTGCTGTTAAGAACTCAGTTTGGAAACCGATTAAACCACGGCTTGGGATGATAAAGTCGATACGTACACGACCTTTACCGTCAAGCTGCATGTCTTTCATTTCAGCTTTACGGATACCTAATCTTTCGATCACAGTACCTTGATGTTCTTCTTCAACGTCAACAGTAACTGTTTCAAATGGTTCACATAGCTCATCATCGATAGTCTTAAGAATAACTTCTGGACGTGATACCGCTAACTCGTAACCTTCACGACGCATGTTTTCAATTAAGATTGATAAGTGTAATTCACCACGGCCTGATACGCGGAAACGGTCAGGGCTTTCAGTTTCTTCAACACGTAATGCAACGTTGTGTACTAACTCTTGCTGTAAACGCTCAAGGATGTTACGTGAAGTAACGAACTTACCTTCTTTACCAGCAAATGGTGAGGTGTTTACTTGGAACGTCATGGTTAACGTTGGCTCATCAACAGATAAGGCT
The DNA here is from genome assembly GCF_014648035.1 of Shewanella algicola. Lineage (GTDB taxonomy): Bacteria > Pseudomonadota > Gammaproteobacteria > Enterobacterales > Shewanellaceae > Shewanella > Shewanella algicola. The sequence continues at coordinate 1,294 of NZ_BMQI01000026.1, forward strand.
GGTAATGCTTCAACCTCATTGACGGCACAGATAGTGTCAGAAATCTTAAGTTCACCAAGACCGGTAATCGCGACGATGTCACCCGCGTTAGCGACTTCAACTTCAGTACGCTCTAGGCCCATGTAACCTAATACTTGGCCCATTTTACCGTTACGTTTTTTACCGTCAGCACCGATTACAGTCACTTGTTGACCTGTTTTAACGCTACCACGTTTAATACGGCCTACACCGATTACACCCACATAAGAGTTATAATCTAACTGTGAAATTTGCATTTGGAATGCACCATCCGCATCAGCGTCAGGGAAAGAGACTTTCTCAACGATGGTTTGGAACAGTGGTGTCATGTCTTCGCTAGTTTCTTCAGGGTCTAAAGTGGCGAAACCATTTAATGCAGAAGCGTAAACGATAGGGAAATCTAACTGTTCGTCAGTTGCACCTAAGTTATCGAATAGGTCGAATACTTGGTCAATAACCCAATCAGGACGTGCACCAGGACGGTCAATTTTGTTGATTACAACAATAGGCTTTAGGCCTTGAGCAAATGCTTTTTTGGTTACGAAGCGAGTTTGTGGCATTGGGCCATCAACTGCGTCAACCAATAGTAAAACTGAATCTACCATAGATAGAACACGCTCTACTTCACCACCGAAATCGGCGTGACCAGGGGTGTCTACGATGTTAATACGGTAGTCATTCCACTTGATGGCAGTGTTCTTTGCCAGAATGGTGATCCCACGTTCTTTTTCAAGATCGTTAGAATCCATAACCCGCTCAGTAGCTTCTCCACGAGATGCAAGGGTTCCTGACTGCGCCAACAATTTGTCTACCAAGGTAGTTTTACCATGGTCAACGTGGGCAATAATGGCGATGTTACGTAAATTCTCTAGCACGGATAAACCTCTAAACCATCAATAAAAAAAAGGGGCTTTATAACGACTTTATAATTATAGACGTCATAAAAAGCGTGCCATTCTACTTCAGAGCGGCTTTTGTAGATAGGATTATTTTTGAACACATGGCATTTTTCGTGCACTTGTGGCCAAAAAACACCTGAAAACGTTTATTTAAATAGAATGTATTGTGCTTTTTTGCACTTTATTCAGCAGATAAATGCATTTTATAGTAAGTGGTAACATTCATTATTTTTGCTTTACTGCTTTTTAGCGTAACAAGCTTGTCATGCAGAAATGTGACACTAGCAAAAACTTTATTAAATTGCTGACGCACCACAATGGACTTTTGCACCACATTGAAACATAGTGGTGCACTGCACTGGTGCAAAATAACATTTCGTGCAGGCTGCATTATTTTCAAAATTAGTAAAATCAAATGGTTAGCTAGTTGGCATGATTATCGCTATATTGCAGACAATCGAATAAATGCTAATTCGTTTTCCAGATGAATTGTCTGGCGAATAACCAAATTATTTTAAGGGATAACCCTTTACCCTACCGGAGGCTTGAGAATGTCAGTTGAATCAGTTTTAAAGCAACTTGAAGAGTTAGAAGTTAAGTTTGTTGACTTACGCTTTACCGATACGAAAGGTAAAGAGCAGCACGTTTCTATCCCATCTCACCAAGTAGATGAAGATTTTTTTGAAGACGGCAAAATGTTTGACGGTTCTTCAATTAATGGCTGGAAAGGCATTAATGAATCAGACATGGTGCTAATGCCTGATCCAACTACTTTCGTATTAGATCCTTTCACCGAAGAAACGACGGCACTAATTCGTTGTGATATTTTAGAACCTGGCACAATGACAGGTTATGACCGTGACCCACGTTCAATTGCTAAAAAAGCAGAAGAATATTTAAAGTCTACAGGTATTGCTGACACTGTATTAATTGGGCCAGAGCCAGAGTTCTTCATTTTTGATGACGTACGTTTTGGTACTGATATGTCAGGCACTTTCGTTAAAATTGATGCGAAAGAAGCATCATGGAACTCTGCTAAGAGTTATGAAGAAGGCAACACCGGTCACCGTCCAATGGTTAAAGGTGGTTACTTCCCAGTCGCACCTGTTGACTCTTCACAAGACTTGCGTTCAGCAATGTGTTTAGTGTTAGAAGAAATGGGCCAAGTTGTTGAAGCGCATCACCACGAAGTGGCTACAGCGGGTCAAAACGAAATCGCAACACGTTTTAACACGCTTACTAAGAAAGCGGATGAAATCCAAATTCTTAAGTATGTTGTGCACAACATGGCACATGCTTATGGCAAAACTGCGACATTTATGCCAAAACCAATCGTTGGCGACAACGGTAGCGGTATGCACGTTCATCAGTCTTTAGCAAAAGACGGTGTTAACTTGTTTGCGGGTGATAAGTACGCGGGTTTAAGTGAAACTGCACTTTACTACATTGGTGGTATTATCAAGCACGCTCGTGCATTGAACGCGTTTACTAACCCAAGCACTAACTCTTACAAGCGTTTAGTGCCTCACTTTGAAGCGCCTGTTATGTTAGCTTACTCTGCGCGTAACCGTAGTGCTTCAATTCGTATCCCTGTGGTACCAAGCCCTAAAGGTCGTCGTATTGAAACGCGTTTCCCTGATCCACATGCAAACCCATACTTAGGTTTTGCTGCATTGTTAATGGCTGGTCTTGACGGTATTCAAAACAAGATCCACCCAGGCGAAGCAATGGACAAAGACTTGTATGACTTACCTGCTGAAGAAGCGGCTGAGATCCCACAAGTTGCAACGTCACTAGAAAACGCACTTGAAAACTTACAAGCTGACCACGACTTCCTACTTAAAGGTGGTGTATTCAGTAAAGACTTTATTGATTCTTACATCGTACTTAAATCAGCTGAAGCTGAGCGTGTATCACGCACAACTCACCCATTAGAGTTCGAAATGTACTACAGCTTATAATAAGCAGGTCTATGCAGACCTTTTAGTAAGACAAAAATACCAACCTCGATAAGCAATTATCGGGGTTTTTTGTTGTGTAAAAGTTGTGTATTTGTTGCAAATGTAACTAAATATGTCTAATGTGTCGCCTTGTCTTTTTATGCACAGCGTTACCGTATTTCAACCAAGGTGTTTGTTTCAAAGTGCGACATATGAGAATTAAATGAAATTATCGTTTCGGTATCTATTGTTAATTGCCATGAGTGTGGTTTCATTAATCCCCATTTGTGTTTTAGCTTTGTGGACCAGCCATAATGCATTAGACAATGAATACCGCACGGTTCAAGACAAGCATTTATTGTTGGCGAAAAATCTATCACAAGCATTAGACCGTTATAGTGTTGATGCCTTGTCAATTTTTAATCGCGCCACCGATTCTGTTATCAAGCAGCATATTCCTGCTGAATTTATCAAACTATTTAACGATATTGATGTTGAATCGGTCGGTGAATATGATGCTCAGGGTAACCTGGTTAATGTGTTATTTGGCCCCACACAATTACAACCCGGCTCGTTAACCCAAGATGAGAATATTTTTGAACTTTCACAATTATCAACGGCTAGGTTTACTGACGTGCATATAGTGGGAGGCGTTAATCCAACTTTGTATATGATCCGTAAAGACCAACAGCAACGAATTTGGCTGGCGGTGATGACCCCAGAATTTATTACTTTACTACAGTCAGCAGTTAAATTTGGCAAAAAAGGCCATGCAGCCATTGTCGATCGCCAAGGTAATATATTGGCTCATCCAAACAAAGAGTGGCAAGCCAGCAGCAAAAACTTATCAAAAGTCAGCATAGTGCAACAAATGATGGCAGGTAATACCGGTGTGATGGAGTTCTACTCGCCTGCGGTTAAGCAAGATATGATAGCGGCTTATACTATGGTGCCGACAACCGGATGGGGAGTGATGATCCCGCAACCTTTGGACGAGCTGTATGCAAGAGCAGAGTCTGAGATTAATACTATTTTAGGGGTTGCTACTCTGTCGTTTTTCGCTTGTTTATTACTCAGTTGGTGGATGGCAGGGTTAATTACTCGACCCATTGCGGCACTTACCGCTCAAGCAAGTGCTTTAGCTGAGCAACAAACTCAACTCACACCTTGGACTAAGCAGCGCATTGAAATCACAGAGTTTGCCGCGTTATTCGACCGTTTTCATTGTATGTCTAAGCAGGTTATCAATAGTCAGGCTGAGTTGGCGCAAAGAGTCATCGATAAAACCGCTGATTTAGCTCAAGCGCAAGCAGAAGCATTACATTTAGCTAATCATGACCAGGTAACCGGGCTCGCTAATCGCATGTCGATTAGAAATACCATTCAGCAACGCATTGATACCACACAACCATTTTCTCTGTTATTTATCGATTTAGATGGATTTAAACAGATTAATGATACTTATGGGCATGGTATTGGTGACAGCTTGCTGGTCAATATTGGCCAAAACGTATCGTCCAGTCTTGAGCGTGGTGATATTTTTGCCCGTTATGGTGGCGATGAGTTTGTACTACTTTTACAGCACGATAACCTGTGTGATATTGTTAATCTTAAGGCTAAGCGTGTATTAGAGTTAATTAAGCAGCCTTATAAAATTAATGGTCACCAGTTAAACGTGAGTGCCTGTATTGGCATAGCTCAATATGATGGTATTGATAATGATACCGATAGCCTTATCCATCGTGCTGACGTTGCCATGTATCAGGCCAAGCATGCAGGCAAAGATCAAGTCATGCATGCGTGTTAACTAAACGTATTAAGGATTAAGATTCAATAATGACTCGATTAGCTCAAATATCTCACCATACACAGGCTAAACCTAACGGTTTTACCTTAATTGAGTTAGTGGTGGTGATCATTATTTTGGGTATATTGGCTGTGGTTGCAGCGCCTAAATTTATTAGTTTAAAAAGTGATGCTTATGCCAGTTCAATGCAAGGTGTTGCTGCTGCCATTAGTAGCGGTAAAACCATGGTGTATTCAGCATGTGTGATTAGTACCAGTTGCGATGAAACTGCACCAGCCACAACGGGCAATAGTTTGGGTAACAGTATTACCGTTCAAGGCCAATCGATTACGCTCGCTTATGGTTATCCTCGTCATACCGCGACTGCAGGTATTGCAAGAATGATTAATATTGCTGATACCTCTGCTGGTGGCGAATTCGAATTAACCACTTATACCTCATCAGGCCGTTCTGGCTTACGTATTCGCCCTGATGCCGACTACGATGCAAACAAGTGTGAAATCCGCTACTCAGAGCCTTCAGCAGCAGGTGAGCAACCGCTTGTAGTAGTGGATATTGACGACTGTTAATACGATTAATGCCTGTAGGTAATACCAATGCCATGACGGTAAGTCATGGCATTTTTGTTGGTAGCGGCCATTCAAAACAGATATTGTGTCTATTGACTTGATTTTTTGTGCTTCGGTGCGATTTGTAGAGGATTTCACTCAAAAATATGATATTTATACTAATAATCACTCAGTAAAAAGCGATCAGTTTAATGGATAAGAAAGACCTAAAGCTGTTAGAAATATTACAGCGTCAAGGCCGAATGACGGTTTCTGAATTAGCCGACAAAGTTAATATGTCTGACACGCCTTGTTTGCGTCGAGTTAAAAAACTTGAGCTTGATAAAGTGATTGTAGGTTACGGTGCTCAGGTAGATCCTGCAAAAGTGGGGTTAAGTGTCGTCGTGTACGCATCAGTGCGCTTGAGTGAGCATTCTGACGAGTCTACCGCATTATTTGAAAGCACTGTGGCGCAATTGCCTGCGGTAATGGAGTGTTCAGTGGTGACGGGGTCGCACGATTATTTATTAAAAATCGTCGCAAAAGACTTAGTGACTTACGAGCAGTTTATTAAAAAATCTTTGGGTAATTTAAAATACGTATCTAATATTGAAACCACAGTGGTATTAAAGCAAATATTTAGCCATAACGTATTACCTATGGATTCGTCACCAATAGAGTAGTGCGCTTAAGTGGTATTGGCTATGCTCAGACATGGCCAATACTCAAATCACGTTATATTGATGACTCAGCTAAAGCGACTAACCTTGTTCCATAGACGCAATAAACTTGTTCGACTCTTCAATCGATTTATTCATTTCTTTAATCAAGCTTGAAATGTCAGTTTGTAAGCTGGCAAACTCACCTTTAATCGCGCCAATCGCTTGTGCATTTAGATTATGCTTTAGATAGAGCATGTTATCTTTCATGGCGGTTAAAATAGGTGGCATTTTAGCTTCTGCACGGCGCATACTTTTCACTAACGATGAGTAAGCTCGTTTGGTTTCGTTAAGCTTATTCGTGCTATTGCGGCGTAAGCTAGCTTTGCTGATTTCGGTGATCTCATCTTGCCATTCGTTAAATAATGCGTCGGCTACATCTTCGACTTTATCAATGCGGCTGGTGACTTCATCGGCTGCAGTTTGCGCAGACTCGTATTCATCTTTGGCTTTGTTATAAGCATCTTCTAAGTCGCCGCCATCAAATGCCAGTAATGCTTGCATTTCTTCTAGGGCTGAACTGAATTGCTCTTGAGCTTCTTCTTGTGACTCTTTGGCGTTTTGAACCCGGTCTACCATAATGTCGCGCTTGTGATAGCCGACTTTTTCCATGGCACCGTAATAGGCGCTTTGACAACCGCTCAACAGTAAACTGCTACTTAATAGTGCCAGTGATATCCATTTTTTCATCAATGTGTCTCTTTATTGTTTGAGGCGACAGCAATCTATGTGAGATTAACTATCTGATTATTTAACTGCCTGACTTAAATTTTGCAGCGTCGATAATGCTCCATAAATGGAACAAGCCACCAATAATGGCGGGGATCACTAAGACGAAAAAGAAGTAGCACGTGGCAGTGATACAGAAAAACAACAATGCCGCTAAAATTCGTCCTTGTAAAAGCTGGCCTAGGCCAGGAAAAAATAAACTTGCTACTGCTGCGAGGACATTACCCGCCGAACCTTGTTGAGACATCAATTTGCTCCATTCTTTTAGCGCTAATATGTTATAACATTGTACGAAGTTAGTGGCTTAATACAAATGTTATCTCCACTAACGGACTATGAAATAAGGATTATTATGCCCAAGAAGTTTGATTTCAGACCATTTGTCGAGTTTTTTACTGGTATTGGCCAGTTTTTACTACACCTTAAGCAGCGCCTAGCAGAGGACCAAATTAATATTCGTGCAGGCCATTTGGCCTATGTCACCTTGTTGTCGTTAGTGCCGATGGTGGCGGTGACTATGTCGATGTTATCGGCTTTTCCGGTCTTCCAGGGGATTAGAGGCAAGATAGAGGGATTTATTTATAACAACTTTATTCCTGCAGCAGGTGACACGGTACAAGTGTATATCAACGAGTTTGTTGCTAACGCGTCTAAAGGCACGTTTGTCGGTATTATTGCATTAGTCTTTGTCGCCATCATGCTGATATCAGCAATCGATAAAGCATTGAATAACATTTGGCGAATTAGCGAAAAGCGCTCGTATGTGGTGTCATTTTCAATGTACTGGATGGTACTCACCCTTGGGCCTGTATTAATTGGTGCCAGCCTAGTTGCTACATCTTATGTGGTGTCGCTCGAGGTGGTTACTGGCAGTGAGTTATCGGGCATTGTGCAGTGGATTGTAGAGCGGATCCCATTGTTGTTTTCGGTGGCCTCTATATTGTTGTTATACATGGTGGTGCCCAATAAAAAAGTCCATTTTTTACATGCGCTACTCGGGGCGGTTGTTGCTGCGGTATTGTTTGAAGCGGGTAAAAAAGGCTTTGCTTTTTATGTGACACAATTTCCGAGTTATGAAGCCATATATGGTGCGTTAGCGGTTATCCCGATTTTATTTGTGTGGGTGTATTTGTCGTGGATGATTGTGTTGTTAGGGGCAGAAATTACCGCCGCATTGCCAGAATATTTAGAAGAATTGGCGGTGATAGCTGAAGAGATGAAAGCCGAAATTTTCACCGAAGGTGAAGCATCAAGCGTAGCAAATGAAGCCCCAAAGATGAATGTGCATGATCCTGTAGTTACATCATCACATTCACATGACAAAGCAGTAAGCGACTCATCAAGAGAACAGTCTTAATGGTTTTTTAGGGCGTGTTTATCTTTATTGATAAAAAATAAACAAAGATAAACATCCTTTTTATATTCAATAATATTAGGTTGTTATGATTGCATTAATTCAACGCGTTAAGCGTGCGTCTGTTACGGTAGATGACGAAGTGGTCGGTAAAATTGATCAAGGTTTACTGGTGTTATTAGGTGTTGAGAGAGAAGACAATGCCGAAAAATTAGCTAAACTGGCTACCAAGGTCATGAACTACCGGGTGTTTAGCGATGACAACGGCAAGATGAACCTCAATTTGTCGCAAGTAGGCGGTAAGTTATTAGTTGTGTCGCAATTTACCTTAGCAGCAGATACCGCAAAAGGTTTAAGGCCGAGTTTTTCGTGTGCAGCAACGCCGGATCAAGCTAGGCAATTGTATCTCGACTTTGTGGCTTTTTGTCGCCAACAAGGGATTGAGACTGAAACCGGTCAGTTTGCTGCTGATATGCAGGTAGAGCTGATTAATGATGGTCCTGTGACCTTTAATTTACAAGTTTAAGCGCAGGTGATAAGGAGTCTTAATGTCACAAGACAATGTAATGCCAATCGGTAGTGGTTTTAGCGAACTGTTATCTCAATTGCAAAATACATGGCATAGCACGATTCCTTTGAGCCAGTTTATGCAGGTTAAGCCGCTCAGCTTTAGTGGTACCGAACTACAGGTCACCGCGCCATTAGCCCCTAATATTAACCTGCATAACACCATGTTTGCCGGCAGTATTTATACCTTAATGACCCTAACTGGCTGGGGGATGCTGTGGTTACAGCAACAACGGTTAACATTACAAGGTGACATTGTTATCGCAGATGCTAACGTAAAATACATTAAGCCCATTACTGGCGAACCAGTCGCAAAAGTGATTTGGCCTAACACTGATATTTCAGGGTTAGCCGAAGGGCAGCGTGCACAAGTGATGTTAGATGTTGGCTTGTATTGCAATGATTTACTGTGTGCAGCGTTTACTGGCCACTATGTCTCCATTCCTAAAACGTCATCAAACTAAACCTTTCTATAAAATCGAATGTAATCATTAAATAATTCCGCTATTTTTCTTTTTTATCGTTAAATATACTGGCGTCATTGGTCAAGCTTAATCGTGACCTCACTGAATAAATGTTACCAGACAGGTGGAATTACCGATGAAAAAAGTACTAATGTTAAAATCGAGCATTTTAGGCAAATACTCACAATCTTCAGCACTGGTTGATTATGCAAATCATCAATGGAGCGAACAAGGTATAGTCGTGACCATGCGTGATATTGGCAGCAACCCAGTGCCTATGTTAGATGGCGAGATTGCTGCTGGTTTACGTGGTGGTGACAATTTATCAGAGCGCCAACAAGCTGCTTTAGCATTGTCGGATGAATTAATCGCTGAAATTAAAGCCCATGACACCATTGTGATTGCTGCGCCAATGTATAACTTTAGTATTCCGACCACTTTAAAAAGTTGGATTGATTTTATCGCTCGTGCAGGTGTGACGTTTACTTATACCGACACAGGACCCGTGGGATTAATTGAAGGTAAGCGCGCGATTATTGTCACCACGCGCGGCGGCGCACATAAAGGCGGCACAACCGACCATGTGGTGCCTTATTTAACCACGGTACTGGGCTTTATTGGTATTACTCAGGTAGAAACTGTATACGCTGAAGCGCTGAACATGGGCTCTGATGCAGCCGAGGCGGGTATTAGCCAAGCTAAACTGGCTATCGATGCGATTGCCTTATAAGTGTAATCATATTCACTAGTGTATAACGCCCAAACTTAACAGGTTTGGGCGTTTTATCTTATAAACACTTCGTAATAAGCGCTTAAAAATAGGTTTTTAAATACTTTTTGGCATAGTTGCGCAGTTTTTTATTGGCTGCGTTGTTAGCCATTGCTTCAATGACCGGTTTAAACTTATCGTTACCAGAACTGGCTAAGGCTTTGGCTAACCAGGCATAGGTATCAATGGCTAAGCGGCTATCGTCAAGCAGACGTGGTTGGGTTAGCTGTTCGCTGAGCTGGGTTAACATCACCTCGCTATATTCTCGTTCATACATGATCCGCTTAGCGGCGATGCGGATTAATATCAAGTCATCACTGGTTAAGGCATTGCTGTATGCATTTAACCGTGGCGATAAATCGACATGCGTTTTCGCGTGCAGAATGGGATTCCAAATGGCGTACTGACTAATGTTGCTGATGCCCTCGTTGGCATATTTACGCAGTTTTTTATGGTAATCACCCTCAGCGATTTGAGTTAACGTAGCGCGATACTTCTCGTTACCAGAATAGCCTAAACCCTTTGCCAGCCAGGATGAATAATCGATAGCTTTTTTGTCATTCGCGCTGGTTAAACTCTGTTTAAGCGACGCTTCTATCGCATCATATACGGCGACATCTTGCGGCCCTGAAATAATTAAGGTTTCAATGGCCTGTATTTGTTGAGCGTGATTGTCACCTTGAAATATCACCTGGTATTGCTGTTCTTGTTCTATCGGTTCTTGTGCACTGACTAGCGGGGAGAATAACGAGCTCAATAATCCTGTGGTTATCAGTAATCCGCTGATAGCCATACTTGCTACATTTTTTTTCATGCTATGTCCTTTTATCATGTGAGTAGTTTATTAATTCCAGCGTTTAAAAATCAGTGAAGTATTGATGCCACCAAAGGCAAAGTTGTTGCTCATGATGTATTGGGTATCAAGTTGGCGAATATCGCCTTTGATATAATCTAGCTCGCCACATTCAGAGTCGACATCATCAAGGTTTAATGTGGGCGCAAACCAGCCTTCGTTCATCATTTGGATACTGGTCCAGGCTTCGAGTGAGCCACAGGCGCCAAGCGTGTGGCCGGTATAGCTTTTAAGTGATGATATTGGCGTGTTTGCACCAAAAACTGCATGCGTTGCAGCGGTTTCGGCAATGTCGCCACGGTCTGTCGCAGTTCCGTGCGCACTGATGTAACCAATGTCTTGCGGCGACAGCTTAGCGTCTTTTAACGCTAAACGAATAGCGACTTCCATGGTGTGTGCATTTGGCTGGGTCACGTGTTGACCATCAGAGTTGGTGCCAAAGCCAACAAGTTCTGCATAGATTGTTGCCCCGCGAGCTTGAGCGTGTTCTAACTCCTCGAGAATTAACGTGCAGGCTCCTTCTCCTATGACTAAACCATCGCGCTGACTGTCAAATGGGCGTGGTGTTTGCTCGGGAGTATCATTTTGAGTGCTGGTAGCAAATAAGGTATCAAATACCACCGCTTCCGTTGGGCACAGCTCTTCACCGCCACCGGCGAGCATAATGGTTTGCATGCCATATTTAATCGCTTCGTAGGCATAACCTATACCCTGGCTGGCAGAGGTGCAGGCGCTACTTGTTGTATGAATACGGCCTTGTAAGCCAAAAAACACCCCGATATTTACCGCCGTAGTGTGGGCCATCATTTTGATATAGCTGGTGGCGGTCAGTCCCGACATTTCGCCGGTTTTAAGCATGTCACCAAAGCCCATAATAGGGTCGGTACTGCCGGTTGATGAACCATAGGCTACTCCAACCTGGCCTGAGCTCAATACCGGGTCATTTAACAACCCTGCATCTTCTAGCGCCAGTTCGCTTGCGCGGGTTGCCATGAGCGACACTCGGCCCATGGAGCGGATTTTTTTACGCGAGTAATGTGATGGTAATGCAAAATCACGCACGGGCGCCGCGAGGCGAGTGTTTAAGTCAGGATAGCGATCCCACTCGTCCATGCGAATAACACAATTATGCTTGGCTAATAAACTGGCTTTAATCTGTTGCCAGTCCTGGCCTAGAGCTGAAATCCCGCCCATACCAGTGACGACTACGCGCTTCATATCATGCCTCCATTGACCGAGATAACTTGGCGGGTGATGTATGCGGCATCATCAGACAATAAAAAGTTTGCTAGGCCGGCAATTTCATTGGGTTTGCCCATGCGTTTCATTGGCACCATTTGGTTGACTAAATCGGTTGGAAAATCACTCACCATGTCGGTTTCGATTAATCCTGGAGCAATGCAATTCACGGTAATTTTTCGTTTGGCTAGCTCAAGCGATAATGCTTTAGTGGCACCAATAATACCTGCTTTAGAGGCGCTGTAATTGACTTGGCCGCGATTACCGGCAATACCTGAAACCGATGCGAGGGTAATAATGCGTCCACCTTTACGGGCTTGCACCATCGGCATGATGGTGGGGTGTATCACATTGTAAAAACCGTCTAAATTGGTGTGGATAACACTGTCCCATTCGTTTTCGGTCATGGCGGGAAAGGCGGTATCGTGGTTTATGCCGGCATTTAAAATCACCCCGTAATAAGCACCATGTTCGGCAATATCGGCTTCAATGGCTTGTTTTACAGCAGGACGATCGCCGATATCAAATTGTAATAAACTCACATTAACGCCAAGGGCGCTGAGTGTTTGTTGCACCTCTGCCGCTGCGCTATGGTTGCTGTGAAAATGCAGTGCAATATCAAATCCATTTTCAGCTAATTTAATGGCAATGGCTTTGCCAATTCCCCGGCTTGAGCCGGTAATTAATACTCTGTTAGTCACAAGTCTCTCCATGATCTACTGTTTTATTATTATGAGTTAGGGCTTGTTTGGTTTTCGTTGATATATGCCTGGGTATCTTGTGGTTGAAACACATTAACGTTTGCCGAGGCGACCACATGGCCCTGATGAGATATTTGGCAATCAAATACCGCTAAACCAGATGGCTCTTGATAAAGGCGGCTCACCCTAGTGTGATAGGTTTGCCCAAGTGCAAAGTGGTCTGTGTGCATTTGTAATTTACGGCTCCCCAGTAAAAAACCGACGCGTACTTTGTCACCCATTAACTTGGCTTCAACGCCTGCTAATGCTGCAATGCTTTGTGCCATGTATTCAATGCCGACGTAATTGGGTACGCCATTGATTGCACTATCAAAGTAAGCGCTTGCTTCGCTAATATGGATAGCCGTAAGTAAGCTGTCAGGTTGATGTTCTAGGAGGTTATCAATCAAAATCATTGGTGCACGATGCGGCACAAACTCGCTAATGTCGTGGGCTAATAGTGTGGCGTCAGCAATAAGGGTCGGCATGGCTCTAGGCATCCTTTTTACAAAAAATAACGCTGGCGTTGCTGCCACCAAAGGCAAATGAGTTACTCATAATATAGTTGAGTGACTTTGCTGGTTGTGAATTGGCTAGCCGTGAATTGGCTTGTTGCAAAGTGTTGGCGCTCACTAAGGGTATGCTTGGGTCGTTATTGTCAGCCTGGCCATCCCATATATGCGGTGGCAACTGCGCAAACTGATTATGCTGGCTAAGCAGCAAATAACAAAATGCCGCTTCAATGGCGCCTGCAGCGCCCAAGGTGTGGCCCGTTAAGGGTTTGGTTGAGCTACACGGTGGTATGGCGGGGCTAAATACTTTGGTGATGGCGCGTGATTCCATGGCATCATTTTTGGGTGTGGCGGTGCCGTGCAAATTAACATAATCGATTTGTTCTGGCTGAATGTTTGCCGCAGCTAATGCGCTATTCATGGCTGCGATGGCGCCGAGGCCTTCAGGGTGCGGCGCTGAAATATGGTGGGCGTCGGCAGATTCGCCTATACCCGCTAGCATCACGTCGCTTTGACCACGCGTTAAGGTAAATAGCGCAGCGCCCTCACCAATATTAATGCCGTCGCGGTTTAGGCTAAACGGATTACAATGTGCTTTAGCAATAGACTCTAGCGAGTTAAATCCATTTACGGTTAATTGGCATAAACTGTCTACGCCGCCCACGATAACCATGTCACACAAGTTTGCGTGCAGTAATCGTTGTGCGCTGGCAAACACTTTGGCACTTGATGAACACGCCGTCGACACAGTGTAGCAGGGGCCTTCGAGTTCAAATAACTGCTTGAGGTAGTCGCTAGTGCTGCCCAGCTCTTGTTGTGAGTAATGGTAACTTGGTGGAAAGTGACCATGTTCGAGTTGATAGGCTAATGCGGCTTCACCTTTGGAAATACCCGAGGTACTGGTACCTAAAACTATGCCAACTCTACCAGCGCCATATCGTGCTTTTGTCTCGCTCACAGCCTCGGCAATTTGCATTGCTGCGGTATGGAGTAACTGATTATTTCGACAAGCAAACAGCTGTAAATGCGCCGGAATATCGATAAGGCTGTCATCATTTACGCAGCCGACAATCGTTGGGCCGCTAAACAATACATCATTACGATATCGCATGGCACAGGTGTCGCCATTAACCAAGCGCTGCAACACTGTTTCAGGCGAGTTGCCTAACGGCGTACAAAGTCCGATATGGGTGATTGCGATTCGGTTATTCATATTGTGTGCTCAGTCTGTGTCATTGGTTACTCGAGTGGCGTAATGTGCAACAAAATGTCGGCTGATTTGATGGTAACGCTAATATTGGCTTGCCACGGGTTGAGCTCACTATAGCTAATACTGATTTGCTCGCCATCGGCATCGACTAACTGTTTACATAACGCACTTGTGCAAGGTGTATCCAGCAACTGAGCATCTGTGAGCTGCTGATTGACTTGCTGCGTTGGCCAGTAGATAAGCTGCATAATGGCCATTAAATACTCGGCATTAAATGTATCGCCTAACAAACGACTTTGCTCACTTTGTAAGGTGTGGCCATCGTACACCAAGGTAAACAATGCCTGGCCTAATGGCGCGAGCCCCACTAAGGTCATACGTTGTGAGGTGAGCTCTAATTGAGTCAGTAACTCATGATTATCCGTGCCATGGCTCATGCTGATCATTTGGCTTAGACTGATATCACTTTGGGCATTCAATGCGTTCACTGTCGGCGCAAGACAATATTGAGCCTGACTGCTTATCGCCATACAGCTTTGCCGGGTAAATTGTTGGCTGCAACTTGCCAATGCGCACAGCAAAAACACTGCGCCAATCATTTTGATAGCACGACTACACTTAAGCAACGTCTAACTCCCGACATAACTCAACGATGGTATTAAGGCGACGCTCTGACTCTTTCACAAACGGGTTTTTAGAGTCCCATGCGTAACCTGCCAATATTGAGCAAATCATTTGTTTTACATTACTGTTTGCCTGTTGATAAAAAATCACATCCTGAAAACGGCCGTCATACCAGGCCTGAACATAAGTTCTAAAGGTATTAACCCCAAGCATTAACGGCTCAGCGTAATCGGCTTGCCAATCGACGGTTTCACCTTTGAGTTGCTTATCCAAATTTGCGCACGCCATGACGGCCGACTGCATAGCAATAGTAACCCCAGATGAAAATACTGGGTCAAGAAACTCACCCGCATTACCCAATAAAGCAAACTTGTTGGTGGCAAGCGTGGTCACATTGGCCGAGTAACCCTGGAGCGTTGCACAGGGTTGCACTACTTTGGCATTGGCGAGTAAACGCTTTAAATCAGGCTCCTGCGCAATAATCGCCAGCAACTGTTGCTCCAGGCTGCCAGTTAAATGTGCTAATAAATGGGGCTCGCCGACTACACCAATAGAGCAGCGGTTATTGCTAAAGGGAATGAGCCAATACCAAATGTCTTTATGTTCGGGATGAACGCTGATGAGAATTTTATTGCGGTCAAATTCGCTATCGCTAATATTGTCTTCTATATGGGTAAAAATAGCGCTGCGTGATGGCAAGTTTGATGGTCGTTCAAGGTCTAATAACCGAGGTAATACCCGGCCAAAGCCGCTGGCATCGACAATAAATTTGGCATTGATTTGATAAGGATGACCTTGTTCATCAGTGATTTGCAGTGTGGGTTCGTTGCTAATATCGACCGAATCAACCTGATGACCAAAGCGAATATCAACCCCCTGGCTGATGGCCGTGTCAGCCAATAATTTATCAAATTGGCCGCGCTGAACTTGAAACGTAGTGCCCGGGCCTGGGGTGAACTTATCGGTAAAGTCGAATGTGGTGTAACGGCTTTGATGACGAAATGCGGCGCCGTTTTTAAATTGAAAGCCAGCCTGATTAACCGCATCTAGCATACCGGCTTGTTCAATAAACTGCATACAACAAGGCAGTAAACTCTCGCCGATAGAAAAACGCGGAAACTGCTGTTTTTCAACAACTACAACCTTATGGCCTTGTTGGCGTAATAAACTGGCTGCAATCGCGCCAGACGGGCCTGCACCAATAATGGCAACGTCGACGTCCATGTTGTTAACTGTGCTTGTTTGATTGCTTTGCATTTACAGTGACTTCCTTGTAAAAAATGAAATAAACGGCGCTAATAAAAAAGCAAAGCTGATGCCAAATAAAAGCGTTAGGCCGAAAAAGTGAATCGCATGGGTTTGGCTCAGCGCCAATAAACCAAAGGCTAATAAGGTTGAGCAGGCCGACATAAATATTGCCATCATCACTCCATGACTGGTGTGTTTGGCTTCGGCAAAAAATAAGCTGTAATCAATACCAATACCCAGCACTAAAATAAAGGCTAGGGCATGAAATAAGCTAATGCTTGAGCCAACTAATCCTAAACAAGCCAGAGTAAGCAACACGGCAAGTGCCGGTACAGCAACAATGGCAAGCGCCAGTTTAATGCCATATTTAACGCTAAAAACAATACTGGCAAGCGCAAACACCCACATTAACAACTGAAACGTCAGTTGGCGATACTGGCCCATAATGTTGGATATATCGCCAACCTTATCAATCACTCTGACTTGCCCTAAAGGCCAATCTTGATTCGCGAGTCGCAGGGTTAACGAGGGCAGAGAATGAATGCCGCCTAGTAATACAATGGCGCCAAATTGTGTCGTATTGTCAGCGCTTGCAACATCACCCAACCACAAGGCTTTTAAATCATCATTGGCGTGCTTAAGCACAGTTTGAGGTGTGAGCCATGCTGAGTCAGCCAGATTAAGCTCGGCCATTAAACTGGCCTTTATGCTGTCATCCAGGTCCATTTGCTCAATGATTTCAGCTAGGTGTTGTTGGTAAAGCTGTTGCTGTAGTAGGTAGTGATACTGCTGACGCGCCATGCTTGGCATAAAGCGACTGAGGCTTATTGCTTGAGCGATTTCATTGTCTGCGATGGCGGCATCTAATACTGGGGTTAGTTGCTCAAGTGTTTGCAGTAAGTTTTGTTCATTAGCGCTACTGACCAAAATAAATTGGTTATCTGTGCCGCCGCTGAGTAATTGCCTCAGCTGGTTTTCTTCAGTGGTTATCGCCTCTGGGCTTTGCTGCAATTGCCGAATATCATCGTTGCTAGTGAGTTGCGATAATCCGAAAAACAGTATGGCTAATATAGCAACGGGCAGCAACATGAGTACTGCTTTTTGTAACGTTTTTGTTGGAGTAAATACGCGCTGTAACCCGTTTAAATATGCCTGAGCAAACCCAAGCCCTTGAGTGTGCTTTAGTGAATGATTTCCCAAAAGCGTGAATACTAACAACAAGGTGAGATACGCGCCTATTAAGCCCGCAGCGCAAAATACCGCGACTTGTTGCATCCCCGGGAAAGGCGTAAAACCAATGGCGATAAATGCACTGGCGCTGGTGGCTAATGCGAGTGTTAGCGCAGGGAAAATACGTTTGATGGTGTCACTGGCAGTGTCATTAGGGTGTGCTTGTTTTTCACAATAAAAATGAAAGCTGTAATCAATGGCCACACCAATTAAGCTGGTGCCAAACACTAATGTCAGTAAATGCAATTCACCAAATAAGCTAAGAGTAGCGACAAAAGCAAACACGACCCCAGTGGATAAGGTCAGGGTTGCTGCCACTAACGGCATTAGCGAGCGAAATGCCAACCACACCAGTAATACAATGCCCAGCAGTGAGATTAGGCCGATTTTACTGATCTCTTGTTTGGCTGATTCGGTTGCGGCGATAGCATGAAACAGTGCGCCCGCTTTGAGAAAACTGATTTGCGGATGCTGTTGGTTTACATGACTAAATGCAGATTCTAGAGCCAATATTTGCTGTTGCTGTGCCGTAGGACTAAACGCACTGTCGCGGCCTTTGGCCATAACGATAGCGGCAACTCCGCTATCTGTATCGGTGAGTAAAATACCCTGTTGGCGACGAAGTTTACTATTAGGCGAGAGTGCCAACAAGTTTGCTGGAAACAATAACAGCGGGTCGCTCGCTAACAGTTGGCTGTTAGCAAAACTAAAGGCGCTATACAGTTGATTTTGCGCGGTCGCTAACAGCTCATGCCAGTTATCTGTTTCTAGCGCATGTTTTTGCTGGTGGGTGAGTAAACTAAAGCGATGCTCAAAATACACTTTGGCTAACTCTTCTAACTGATTGTCAGCGCCACTTCTAATGGCGATAAAAGGTTGTTGTGGCTGGCTTTGTAACGAGGTCATTAACTGCTGAGCGGCATTAACGGCCTGATTGTCGCTCTCTGCTAATATGGCAATATATACTTGATTGGCGAGTCGTTGCTCGACGGTGTCTAATGCTGTTTCAGTGAGTTTGTCTTGTTGTAAATGAGGCAACATGGCCAAAATATCAGTTTGGATCCGCGCGCCTTGCTGCCATTGCCAAGCGCCACTAATTAACATGGCAAGCAGTAATAATAGCCATAGGGCAAAGCGGCTTTTGGCTGAGATCAATACATTAAATGGGTTGCGAGGCATTACTGAGCTAACTCACTGTTTAGGCTAAATAGTACAAATTCACTGTCGCTAAGTGGGCCATGTTCAGTATTAGTAAATTGTATGTAGGTGTAGTCGCTGATGTCCGTTTGTTGGCTGGTCATGATGAGTGAGCGAATGTGAGTTTCACCACTGAGGGTAATGTTACCCATAGCGGCATGCACTTGCGGATCTTTTGCTTGTAAGCCGAGTTGCCACACTGAGCCTGTTGTTTCTGTGGGCATAAATAACCTAAAGTCAGCGCTGAGCGCGTTTATGTCGCCGGCCATGATGGCTTGCAATAAACGCGGCAGTTGCTGCGCGATGGGATTGCCGCTGGCTGCTGCGCTGAGCTGTTGCACTTTTCCCTGACTGTTTTGCTGAATTAATTGCTGATCTTTAAGCACCATCAAGCTGTTAAAGGGTTTAAGTTGTTGCCAAACCAAACCCTGACTAGGACTGAAAATAAACCGACCCTGGCTTTGTAACGGTTTTTTGAGCACAGCTAAATGCCGCAGCTGCAGGAATTGTCCGCGGGTATCGGCTTGTAAATTCAGTTGCTGTGCTAATGTCTCAAGAGCTGACGAGCTAGCCGGCTGTTGGTACAAATGGTTAATTTGTGCCAATTGAGCTTCTGTCAGCTGACCCCCTGTCAGTTGAAGCTTGTTCTCTGCCTTTATAGGTGTCGGAGCTGCACTAACGCTAGCAGCCAGTGTGCTGGCGCAAAGCACCAAATACATTAATGTTATCAGCAGCGCCTTAATTACTGGCATCAGGCTTGGCTCTCATCTAATAACGGACGAATTTTTTGCTGAAACACCTCTGGCGTTACAAAGCATAACTCCTGGGTGGCAATCTCTACCGCAGCCTGGATGGTATAGCCCTTGGTAATACGCGCATTGGTTTGAGCATCGACAATTTGATAGTTAATCCGTAAACGGTTTTCCCATTCAACAATGGCGGCAATCACTTTGACTTTTTGATCAAAGGTGCTGCTTTTAACATATTTGATTTGTACGTCGACAATCGGCCAGGCATAGCCTGACTCAAGCATGGTGCGGTAGTTATAGCCGAGCTTATCGAGCAGCTGGCAACGCACTACTTCAAAGTAACGCAGGTAGTTACCATGCCAAGTAATACCCATGGAGTCGACATCGTGAAATGGGATCACCATTTCCATTTCGGTAAGCAGTAAACCTTTCATTCAGCACACCTCCCATTGACCGAGTTGAATTTTTTCGACCGTTTGGCGCAGTGCTGATTCTAAAGGACGGTCTTCAGTGAGCAGCTCACAAGCCTCACTCACTTGCTCAAGGGTTTTAGCGAGCGACGGGGTTAATGACTGCGGATCTAACTCTTGCTGTATCACCCGCAGTTGGATCCCCTGACTCATGGCTAACAAGGCCGCAGCTGCCACTTGTTCAGTAAGTTGCAGCACGCGCATGCAATCTCGTGCGGCAATGGTGCCCATGCTGACTTTATCTTGATTATGACACTCTGTTGAGCGTGAAAACACACTGGCAGGCATGGTGTTTTTTAGCGCTTCTGCAGTCCAGGCAGACACACCGATTTGTACTGCTTTAAAGCCGTGGTTAATGGCGCGGCGTTCGCCGGTTGCCGCTGATAAATTAGCCGGTAAACCGTTATTAAATTTCGGGTCCATTACCAGTGCCATCTGGCGATCGATTAAATCGGCAATATTGGCTACTGCGTTTTTCAGTGCATCCATGGCAAAGGCAATATGCCCACCATAAAAGTGGCCGCCATGAAGTATGTGCTCGCCTTCGCCATCCACAATCGGGTTGTCGTTAGCGCTGTTGAGTTCGGTTTCAATAAACTGGCGCATAAACGGCAGTGCATCTTGCAATACCCCAATAATATGCGGCGCACAGCGAATAGAGTAACGATCTTGTAGGCGGTCGGAATTACGCGGATGAGTATGGTGGTTTAAGTCTTCACGGATCCAACTGGCAATTTGGTTTTGCCCTGGGTGAGGTTTGGCGGCAAACAAAATGTCGTCAAAATGGTTGGAGTTACCTTTAAGGGTTAAGGACGCCATTGCGGTTATACGGCTCGATAAACGGCTTAAGTATTGCGATCTGTCATAGGCTAAACACGCAAGCGCTGTCATGACGGCGGTGCCGTTCATCAATGCAAGGCCTTCTTTTGGGCGCAATCTCAGAGGCACTATGCCAAGTTGTAAATACACATCTTTAGTGGCTTGGCGTTTACCTTGATACATCACTTCGCGCTCGCCGACTAACACTGCCGCAAGGTAAGACAGCGGGGTTAAATCACCACTGGCGCCAACTGAGCCTTCTTGAGGAATGATAGGCGTGATGTCGTTGTTTAATAGCCATTCAATACGTTGCAATAGTTGATAGCTCACGCCAGATTTACCCACGGCCAATGAGTTGAGGCGGCACGCCATAATGGCGCGAGATTGCATTGGGCTAAAAATGTCGCCTAAGCCACAACCATGAAAGCGGGTTAAATGCAGCGGTAATTCGTGGACTAAATCTAAGCTGACATTGACGGTGCAAGAGTCGCCATAGCCGGTGGTGACGCCATACACTACGCCTTCTTCATGCAATAAACTGTCAATGAAGCGTGCGCCTTTTTGAATGTATTCAACGTAGTCAGTGGTGTCAGTCAGTTTTACCTGGGCACCTTTGGCTACCGCAACCACTTGCTCTAGGCTGAGGTACTGTTGACCAAAGTGCACTGTGTTATCGGTCGTGTCTGCTGAAGATGTGTGGCTCATGAGATTATCTGTCCTGACTGGGTAATGGGGCTGCACTTGAGTGTGAAGGCTGGTTGTTACGGGTAACCAGCTCGTCCTTGCGCCAAAAATCGAAAAAGTTAAACCATTGCATTGGCGCGAGTTGCGCAAAATGGGCTAAACGCTGGCTATATTGAGTCATTGCATCGGTTAAGCGTGCTGTTCTGCCGGCTCGAGGGCCTTTTAGCGTGTCGCTTAAGTGTTCAACATGGACTTGATAACGACCATGTTGGCGAATGCAAAATAGGGTATACACCGGGCAATCTAATAAACTGGCCAAAATAAATGGCCCTTGTGGAAAAGCGGCTTCCTGGCCTAAAAAAGGTAAATAAGTCACACGCCCCTGGCTGCTTGATGAGGTACGGTCTGCTGCAATCACCACAATTTCACCTTGATCAATCTTTTGTTGCAATAACATCGCAGTACTAGGGTCGAGTTCATTTACATGGATTAAATTCAGGCTACTTTGCGGGTTAAGTTGTTGTAGGACTTTATTAAAGTTCTCTGCATGCTGGGTCAGCACCATCACATTCACCTTGACTTTTTGCTGGTGGATGGAGATAGCGCGGCACAGTTCCATATTGCCTAAATGCGACACAATCAATACTGCGCCGCGTCCCGTAGCCACTTGATTTGCCAGAATATGACGGTCGTTAAAGTCGACTTGGGCGAGGTTAATTCTGTCGCACCAGGCATCTATTCGGTCGAGTGCGGCATTACCAAAAGCAAAAAAATGCCTAAGGCTGTCGCGCCAACCTACTGGACGGTTTAACTGTGGATGATTGGGTTGTTGCTGTTGTACACGATACAAAAAGCCCAATGACGCATCACGAGCGGTTTTTCCGGTAAGGAAGAAATAACAGATCACCGGATACATCACAGCACGGCACAACCAATGCCCGCCAAGGCGATAGCATTGAGCTAAAAATTGAATACCCCAAAAGCTGCCGCGCTCGCTCATGGCTGACCAATGTTTAGTTGTTGTTTGAGTTGACTGATGTTGTTGATTCGGCTGATTTGAATCTTGTGTCGCTGGGCTATTTGGCGCTAAATGCGGCTTAGCAATCATGCGAGGCAAGCGGGTTAACATGCCAAAAAATAGCTTGGTGTGCATCCAACTAATGCGCACATTATCTTTTACGCCTTGGAAGTGGCTAATGCCATCTTCTGGGTAAATGACTTTGGTTGGCACATGCACCACGGGCGTACCTTGCCAGTGCAGTTTAACCATGACTTCAATATCAAAATCCATGCGCTCGCCTAGTGCCTGCTGACTAAATAACTGTTCGGTAGCCGCAAGCGGATAGACTCTAAAACCACACATAGAATCTTGAATATCAAAGCTGAGGGTTTCTACCCACACCCAAAAATGGGTAATGTAACGGCCATATAAGCGACCTTTGGGCACCGAATCATCATATTGCGGTTGGCCTGATATCAAGGTTGTAGGGTGTTGCTCGCTGGTGGCGATCATCAAGGGGATGTCGGCTAAATTATGCTGGCCATCAGCATCAACTTGTAAAGCATGGCTATAGCCATCACGGTAAGCCTGGCGTAAGCCGCTCATTACCGCCGCGCCTTTACCGCGATTATAAGGATGTTGAATTAAGGTCACCCAGCTAAACTTATCGGCTAGCGCTTGCAGCACATAACGGGTTTGATCGTCACTGCCGTCGTCGACCAAATAACAAGGTAATTGGTATTGAGCCAAATCGGTTAAGGTTTTTTCTATCGCGATATGGTGGTTGTAGTTGGGAATTACTAACGCCAATGTCATGAGGCACTCTCTGTATTCATGGCGGTGTTCATATCTGTATTAATGCTGGAATTAAGAGCTATTCGACCAGAAGCAAAGCGTTTGTCGCCATCACGGTAACTGAAAATAAGTTTCGATTTGTGCGCCTGATGTTCGATGACTAAATCAACATAGGTATTGGGCAAAATGAGTTGCTGAAACTTAAGCACTTCGAGCGTGGCGACATTGGCATTATAGCCAAACGCGTTACAGCCTAACTTAACGGCCCAATCTAATTGCGTTACGCCTGGCAGTACGGCCTGCTCAGGAAAGTGGCCGTCAAAAAAAGCCAATTCGCCACTAATGAACAAGCGCCAATGGCATTGTTCACCCTCGGCGTGTTGATGAATAATTTGCGGTAATACTGATTTAATCATGAATAAATAAAGCTGCTATATCGGCTGAAGTACGTTTGCCCTGGCTATTAAGCGGCAAGGTGTTTGGGTAGCGCCAGCGCTTAGGTAACGTGATGCGCTCAAACTGGCTCAGTAAGTGATTTTTTAGGGCGGTATTAATCGCTAACTTACCTTCATCTTTAAGGGTTTGTCTGCCAAGTTCATTTAAGCAAACCGCCGCGCCAAGCATGATGCGTGGTTGTTCTAATACCGTGACTGCCGCGTCACTGACAAACGGATGGCTTTGTAGCAAGTGCTCTAATTGCGCAAGTGATAAGCGCTTTTCTTCTATTTTGACAATGCGATCTAAGCGGTGCAGTAAACGAAATTGACCATTTTCAAGCAACTCGATTTTGTCATCGCATTTTACCCAGGTGTCAGGACTGTCTAAGTAAACCGACTGCAACATTAATGCCCCATCGTGCGGATCGGCATTCACGTTTACCCGTTCAAACGGCTGCCAGGTTTGTTGTTGCTGGTGCTGACGTCGATAAGCGATACCGCCGGTTTCGGTACTGCCAAATACCTCAATAGGTAATTGCTTAAAGCACTGTTTAACCGCTTGTGCTGATTCAAAATTTAACGGTCCACCTGAGCTGAAAATTAAACTTGGAGTACGCTGTTGTGGTTGGTTATCAAGGGCGTCGGGTAAACGGGTTAGCTGCGCCGGACTGCTGATTAAACACAGGTTTGGCATAATGGCGAGGTAATAGCTTAGGGTTTCTGGAAAGTCTATTTGTTCGCTTAAAAAAGCTCGACTTGCCGCTAACGGCCATAAAATTTTAAACAATAAACCATAAATGTGCTGATGCGATACCGTTGATACCACAGAGCAATGTGGTAAGTGCTGGGCAAAGGTATGCTCTAAAATACTGACTTCGGCATCAAGTTGCGCAAGGGTTTTGGTAATGGCTTTGGGCTGACCACTGCTGCCAGATGTAAATAAAACCAGTTCACCTAAGGTGTTGGCTTTCGGCCAGTTTGCCGCGGGAAGGCTGAGTTCTTTTTTAAGGCTAACAAACTCGCCAGCTTCGCATAACGGTTTGTCGGCAATAATGGCGTCAAACTCATGGTTAAGTTGACTTAATGTGCCGCGTTGAGTGTTGGCTGGCAGTACCACTTGCTTACCCGCAAGTAATGCTGCGCAAAGACCTGCGGCAAATAAATCACTGTTTTGGGCGGCCAGTAACCAGCGCTTGGCATCGCTTTGACTGAGCTGGTTGTGCAAGTGAGTGACATGGGCGCAAAATAACGAACCCGTCATGATGTCATGATGATCAAAGCTAATAAGCTGCTGAGCAGCAGGGCCATTGGTTAACCAGTTAAGCAAAAGTTTAGTCATGTTTTTTCAGCCAAAACTTGCGATAAATCCATTCACCACTGAGTAGCATGCCTATGAGCACATAAGCTATCAGTCCGTTGTAAAGCGTCCACATTTCAATTGTTGTGGCTATTGCTGTGTAGGCTGCTATGGCGCCATTGACAACAAAGAGTCCACACCATAATTTGGTTATGGTGCGCAAATATTCAATTGCTGAGTCTGGTAAATCAGGCTCTTTTATCCGAGCTAAGCGTTCAATCATACTGGGCCCAAACACCAGCGAATAACTAAATAAACTCAATAAGCTGAGGTTGATGACCACCGGATAATACAGAAGCCAGTCATTACGCTTAGCAATAAAACTGGCCCCAGTTAACCCTATCCCAACAATGAGCGGCAATACCATTGCACGCACTTGTTGCTTGGTGACTATCATACGAGTAAGCAGTAACACGCATAGCAATAAGGCGATGTAGCCGGGCGGTAAATACTGTAATCCAAAATACACTGCTAATGGGTACGCAACAATCACTAACGTGGTAATGATCTGCAAGAATAACCTCATTAGCTTTGCATTAATCCTTCTACAGCGTTAACCACATCATTAACGGTACGCACGGTTTTAAATTCTTCTGGTTGAATCTTTTTACCGGTGAGTTGTTGCAACTTAATCACTAAATCCACGGCATCGATGCTGTCTAAATCCAACTCTTCATACAATGATGCATCTAAGCTAATATCTGCTGGGTCTATTTCAAACTCATCCACTAAAATGGTGCTGAGCATGGCAAGAATTTGATCACGGTTTTGCATGCTGGCTCCTAAACACGTTGTGATTCAATAAAGCTAGCCAGGCTAGCCACACTGAAAAAGTGTGCTTTGGTTGCGTCTGAATTGGCTTCAATTTTGACGTCGAATTCTTTTTTGATAGCAAGACCCAGTTCTAGCGCATCAATAGAATCTAAACCTAGGCCTTCACCAAATAGTGCGGCATCTGTATCGATATCATCAATGGTGACATCTTCTAGGTCTAAGCTGTCAATGATCAGCTGTTTAATTTGATTGTGTAAGTTCATTATTTTCGTTTCTTATCAGTATGGCTATCAATAGGGATTGATAGGCTGTTTAAATAAAACTGTTGTAAATCTCGGGTGAGTTGCCGAGCCATTTTTGCTTCGTTACCTTGGGTAATCTCATCGTCATGGTGCAGTACGCTATCGGCAATTTCAACCGACATGTTGATGGTTTGCCGTGGTATTTGGTACCAAGGCTCTTGTTTGGTTAAGCCTGCTACATCAGTGCGAAGTACCACTGGTAAAATATCACTTTGAGTACGGATGGCAATATTAGCCGCCCCGCGCGCAAATGGGTTGATGACATTGCCAACCAGTGTGCGGGTGCCCTCAGGAAAAATCACTAAGTTTGTGGCGTTATTTAACACTTGCTTACAATCTTGCAGCAGTAGGTTGGCGCTGCGATTGGGGATATAGCCCACGCTAGATAACACCCCACGAATAAACGGATTACGCCATAAGCTTTGTTTTACAATGCAGCCCGCATTTGGCATTAGGCTAATGAGTACCACGACATCCACCAAGGTTGGGTGGTTGGCAATCACAATATGGCCTTGAGCTTGTTGTAATAAATGCAGATTTTTGGTGCTGACATTAATCACACCCACTGCGGTTAACATGGCAACAAAACCTTTAAACATTAAACTCACGGTTCGTTGCACTCTCGCTGTGCGGGCCTGCTTAGACCCTGGCCAATAACGTAATACTGGCAGTATGGTTAATGAACTGAGCAAACCGCCAAGACCAAACACCATGTAACACATTGCGCCACCTATCCACCGCGGGATATACCTAAACCCAGTTAGTTTTGGGGCTAAGCTTTGTTGAGAGGTAAAGGGGGCTGACGGCTGCGAATTAATCATGATGCTCAACAGACCAATACCAATGACATAAACTCCCCTGGATGTTTTTACCTGTGGCGATGTGGTGAATTAATTGGCTAAAGCTGATGTTATCTAGATTTTTGCCTGAGATTGGGCGGTCGGATACGCTTAGGGTGACTCTTGCATTCACATCACTATTGGCAGGTGCTAGGTATAACCCTAAGGCGATGGGCAGCTCCACTTCGTGGGTAAACTCACTGTAAACAGGGGGGACAGGATCATCGCCAAACACCATCAATAATGGGCTAGGGTCTTGTGCCAGCTGCGCGTAAGCTTCAATTAATGCTTGGGGGAGGGTTTGCTCACCTGCAGCGATGGATGTTGAAGCGGCTGTATTATGAGTCACGATGCCGAAAATGCCACTGGCTGTGTTGTGTACTGATTGGCTAAAAGCCATAGGCGAAAGCGGCTGTTGTTCGGTGATATCTTTTAGTAGCCCAAGGGTACGGGTCAGTTCGCCATGTCGTGATGAAAAAATGCTGCGAGTTTGCGGCGCGACTTGGCATTCGTGCGCTGCCGTTAACATCATTTTGGTGAGGCGGCTAAAGCGGCGACGTTGCATTGCTGGGATGTGCGATAGGGCAGGCGTTGCTTGGCTAGCAGACACACTTGTGTTTGGCTGTTGCCAATGTTGCCAATGTTGCCAATGTTGCCAGCTTTCAATGGTTTGAAAGTCTGGAGACCATGCGCCCCATGAGAGAAGTTGAAATGTTAAGTGCACTACTTTGCCTCTATAACTGCCTAGCTATCCTTATCTAAGTGTTAAAAAATAATCATCTATTTGCTGACTATTCGTTAACGACGCTAATTGTACACCTAACAGGGGTTGTTTAAGAAGTCACGCAAAAGAAAAAACGATTTTTTTAGATTATTTACTCAACAATATCGACTCAAAACATCAATAAAAAAAGCGCGGCTGGTTAGCCACGCTATTTAAGGTATTTAGAATATAAGTTAAATGATTAATGTGTTGGAAAGTTGGCCTGAAGTTTTTTAACCGCAGCTTTTATTTTGCGGGTGTTTTCAGGTCCCATACGAATTAGCAATTTTTGCGCGTTAGGTAAGGCTTCTAAATTAGGATCCGCAAATTGGTAATTGACACTGAAATAAGACAGTTCAATCGGGTCTTCGATAATCGGCGCATTTGCCACCATAGTAAAGACGGATTGCATGCGTTTATCAAAATCGACATCGCTGTAACCTAGCTCAGCGAAAGCCTCTGCAAATAGAGGTTTAAGCTCTGTGTAGGTTGTGACTAAATCTTTCTCATTTAAGCCAGCAACAAAGTCTGCATACAAATCGTAACGATGGTAGCTGTCAGGATTTAAGAAGGTTTTATTGGTGATTTCGCTAACCGAAAACGCAGTTTCAGGGCCTTTTAACGGACTCGCCTTACGCACCAACTCGCCTTGCGCTAGGTTGTCGACAAACACCACAAATTGACGGGCAATGTCTTTTTTCAAAATCATTGGCGCAATGTTCATTCCGTTAGCGATGGCTAGGGTTTTGGTTTCAACAAAGTCGTCTGATTCTGTTAGCGCGGGTAATGGCTCAACGACAACGGTTTCGTTGTTTGTTTCAGGTTCGCCAGTCGGCACGACATCATCGATGTTCGATTCGATTTGTTGTGGTTCTTCAATCGGAGCTTGTTCAATAGGTGCTGCCGGCAGTGCTTCTGGTAGCTCTACAGGGGTTATCACAACGGGGTCAAATTCTTCGCTGTCATCGCTGGTAAAATAGAAATAACTACTTGCAGCTAATAGCGCGATCACCGCGATTGCGATAAAGGCAATGTTAGAACCTGATTTTTCATCAGATTGAGGGCTGATTCTGTCTTCTTCATTAACTTGCATTTCAATTCCTTGGCGTGTTTGCTAGATATCTAGATGGAGTCGAAAAATACTGCATGGTCATTATACCATTTTGCAATATTCAACAGCGTTGTCTAGTGATAACTGATGATCATCTACAAAAATTCATTTTATGCTCAAGCTTTTAGGCTTGGACATACTGTTGGCGGTCTCCTAGCCATCGTTCAATGATAGCGTCGATATTTTGTGGTACCTGCTGGTTGATGTGCACTGCCAATTTTTGAGTCGGGGCGATGAGGTGCTGATCGCGAATTAAGTCGGCAATTTTAAGGTCAGCTAAACCGGTTTGTTTTGTGCCAAGCACTTCACCAGGCCCTCTGATTTCAAGGTCTTTTTGTGCAATAACAAAACCGTCATTGCTGTCTCTTAGCACTCCCAAGCGTTTGGTTGCCGTTTGCGATAGTGGCGCCTTGTATAGCAATACACAATGGCTGGCTATGGCGCCACGCCCCACTCGGCCTCGTAGCTGATGTAATTGAGCAAGCCCTAGTCGCTCTGGATTTTCAATAATCATTAAACTGGCATTAGGCACATCAACGCCGACTTCTATGACGGTAGTGGCCACCAATAAGTTCAATTCACCTGATTTAAACTGTGCCATGATGGCTTGCTTTTCAGCACTTTTCATCCGGCCATGGACCAAACCGATTTTTAATTCGGGCAGTGCGACACTCAGTTCTGCTGCAGTGTCTTCTGCAGCCTGGCACTCTAATACTTCAGATTCTTCAATTAAGGTGCACACCCAATAAGCCTGACGATTATCGTTTATGGCGGCATGCCTTACTCGTTCAATGATTTGCTCCCGGCGTGTATCGGCAATGGCCACAGTGGTAACAGGCGTTCGCCCCGGTGGGAGTTCATCTATGATGGAAGTGTCGAGATCGGCATAGGCTGTCATCGCGAGTGTCCGCGGTATTGGGGTGGCGGTCATGATCAGTTGATGTGGATGAAACCCCTGACTAATGCCTTTTTCACGCAAACCTAGACGCTGATGTACCCCAAAACGGTGTTGTTCATCAATGATGATTAACGCCAGTTTGTTAAAAACAACGGCTTGTTGAAAAATGGCATGAGTACCAATCACCATTTGTGCTGCGCCGCTGGCAATGTCTTCAAGTGATTGTGCTCTGGCTTTGCCTTTCAGTTTGCCGGCTAACCAGCCGACTTTTAGGCCTAAAGGTTCAAACCATGTGGCAAAATTAGCCGCGTGTTGTTCTGCTAGTAACTCCGTTGGCGCCATCATCGCCACTTGATAACCATTTTCTATAGCCTGCAATGCGGCGAGTGCTGCCACTAGGGTTTTACCTGAGCCTACATCGCCCTGCACAAGGCGCATCATCGGCGTTGGTTGTTGTAAATCTTGGTTGATTTCAGCGACTACACGCTGTTGCGCACCCGTTGGCGAAAAAGGTAATTGAGCCAAAAATGGCTGTAATAATTGCCTCGTTGTTGGCATGGCAACGGCCGCATCTTGATTACTCCTTTGGCGTAGTTGCAACATGCTAAGGTTATGTGCGAGTAATTCTTCTTGAATCAACCGTTGTTGTGCTGGGTGTTGTCCTTGCTCTAACTCATAAGGTGATACTGAACTCGAAGGACGGTGCAAAGTATGCAGCGCATCGCGCAAGCTAATGTTATTGGGTTGCAAATTTGCGGGGAGTAATTCAGGTAATCCGCCTTGGTCTAGCATGGCCAATGCTTGTTCTGTTAAGCGTATCCAACTGGCTTGTTTTAGGCCTTCTGTTGTGGGGTAAATCGGCGTGAGAGTGTCACTTAAGTTGACGGTTTCACCTGGGTGAATGATTTGGTATTCAGGGTGAACGATTTCTTTGTGATGATTACCGCGTCTTATTTCGCCATAAGCCCGAATAATGGCACCGTTTTCCATGCCATTTCGTTGCGCAATCGAAAAGTTAAAAAAGCGCAGGCTCATGATGCCGCTATGGTCGCGGACATTACACACTAACATGCGGCGCTTACCTTGCATGATTTGAGTCGATTGAATTTCACCTTCGATGGTGCCATAACTCGCTGGAGGCAGAGCGGCAATGGGATAAATTTGCGTGCGGTCTTCGTAGCGCAGCGGTAAATGAAACAACACATCTTGTACTGTTTTGATCCCGAGCTTAGCCAGCTTTTCTGCGACCTTTTTGGCAACGCCTTTAAGGTCTGTGATTGGAACTTGATCCAGTCGTAGCAAATTGCGTGCACCTAAAATTGATAATTAAAAAGTAAAAACAACAGTGATTTCAATTAGCCCCAATCAATCACTGTAATTATATACAGATGTTTAGGTTATCTTAGCAGAGTTTACCCACAAGGCAATATGCTATTACAGCCAGCCCTTTTGCTTGGCGATTCTCGCTGCATCAATACGATTACTTGCATTGAGTTTATTGATGGCTTCAGATAAATAGTTGCGCACCGTGCCTTCGGCGATAAACAATTTGCCGGCAATATCTGCGGTAGATAACCCTTCACTGGCTAGGCGTAATGCTCGGCGTTCTTTGTCATTAAGCGGGTCGATTTCACCGATGGCACTAAATGCTAACTCTGGGTCAATAACCCGTTTGCCAGCCATCACTTGTTTTATGGTGCTGATAAGTTCATCTGATGGAGCGTCTTTCAATAAAAAACCACTGACACCATATTCTAAGGCTCGCTTGATATAACCGGCTCGGCCAAAGGTGGTCAGGATTATCACCTTGGTTGAACTGGCTTGTTGTTGCAACCATTGGCTTAATTCTAAACCTGATTTACCTGGCATTTCGATGTCGGTTAACAATAAATCATAATGCTGTGATTTGAGCATTTTTAAGGCGCTGTCGCCGTCTTCTACTTCGGTAATCTGCATGTCATCGTCGGTGAGGGTCAAAAGCGCGGCGAGTGCACCGCGGACCATTGCTTGATCTTCTGCTAATAAAATATTCATGTCGGCTCTGTCAGTGGCAAGTTGATGGTGACAATAAACTGTGGACTAAACTGGTATTGCACATCGGCATGCAATAACGCCGCACGCTCTCTAATACCTTTTAAACCGTTACCCTCAGTTAAGGATTTTATTGAAGTATTTTCAATATATTGCAGCTGTAATTGGTTATCTATGGTTTGGATTGCCATCTTACAGTGGTCAGTTTTGCTGTGTTTAAGGGTGTTATTCACCAGCTCGGTTAACATAAGACACAATTGTGATTCCGCAAGATTATTTAATTTTGGCCATTGACCTTCAATGGTGACCGCAATGGATTTGTCTCGCAACATTTGGCTTAGCGTATGAGTAGTTTGGCTTATGCCCTGGTGTTTGTAATCGGTCACGGTATGACGTATTTGGCTCAAACAGTCACGAGTTATTTGGCTTACTTGGTTAATTTGCAGTTGTGCTTGTTCGGTTTTACCTGCGCTAATAAGCTTATCTGCTAGTTCCGCTTTTAATGCAATTGAAGCTAAGTGATGGCCCATAACATCATGTAAGTCGCGGGCAATACGTTCGCGTTCCAGCGAGGTGGCAAGTTGAGTGATTTCGTCATTAGATTGCTGCTGCTGGCGTTTTATTTGTTGGCGCTTTCGTTCAATAACACCAAATACCCCAACACCCAAACAGATCCCCATGCCGTAAAAAGTAAAATAATAGCCAGAGTAACCTACCCAAAGGTTTATGGTTAATAGGAGAACACTAATACCAATAAAGCTCAATATCGCGGTTCTAAGTGAGTAGAAAAAGCCGATAAAGAAGCAACAAAAGCTAAAAAGTGAAATTGCGCCACTGGTTAACCACCCCGCTGCAATCGCGATGATTAACATGAACAAAATGGGTTTGTAGGCGTGTTCTGTTGAGTTGTTATATGCCCAAAAGTAGCCAATAACAAAAGGGATTAACAAGGCTACGGCTAAGGTTATTTTTAACCATTGACCATCCATAAAAAACAGTGGGATAAAATAAAAACCTAAGTTTATAAGATAAACCCATGCGGTTTTTTGTTCGTAACTTTTTTCATTATTAGGTGATAAGCAAGATGTCATTGTGCCTCCCAGCGCAGTTAATCATAGAGTAACTGCGCGTTAACTCAAGAAAAAGCAAAAGGCATTACTGTTTTACAGCCTGTTGGTTTAAGAGAAATATAGCCCAGCCGTAGTGTGGGTCTATGTCTATTGCAGCTTGCCAGTCTTCCATTGCAGCGGTTAAATCTCCTTGCTCCTGTTTGGCAAGTCCTCGCCATGTATAGGCTTCAGCATGCCCCCAACAAATGGTGTCGCAAGGTAGGTCGTAAAGCGTAATAGCTTGGCTTGCGAAGGATTGGGCTTTTTCTAGTCCGCCGCCAAATACGCTCGGGGTGTAAAATGCATTGATTGCTTTGACTAAACTGACTCTTGGGTTGTTGGGCTCTAGCTCTGTGGCTTGTTGTAATAGTGTGGCAGTTTTCATACCGTACTCAGCACCTTTGTTGTTATCTAACGCGATTTGCATGCCATATACTGCTGCTAACAGTGCTTGTGAGTCTGCAGTTGCTTGTGCACTGAGTAAGTTTTCTAGGGTATTTTGGGCCTGGTTTAACGAATCGGCAGTCTGTTTGCGTTGACCGCTAATGTTAGCGGTGATGGCTAATCGATAAAATGCGTAGGCTTGCTCATAGTCACTGGTGTTTTGGCTATATTGCGCTAGTTGACTTATGTTCATGGTGTTAGCTGCGTCATCAATATCCTTGATATCAGCAAAACTGTGGTGGCTGACTAAACTAAGGCTAGTGATTAATAATAGTGTTTTCATGGCTATCTCCTTATTGCCCACCCTGTGTGGGAATAACCTTAGTATGGAGAAACACCAATTTGATTATCAGGCACAAAGGTCACCAAAATAAGGTGACAAATGTCATTTTGTTTTGCTAATACTAATGAATAAGGCCAACATTGCTGTTGGCCTTATTTTATTTATTCAATTTGCGTCATCGTAATAAGTGAGTGGACTACACCACTTGCATGACCAAATAACTGGTATAGCCCAAGTATCCAGCAAGTAACACGCTGCCTTCACGGCGACCAATGCGTAAGCCACTCCAGGCAAATGGCAACACCATAATGGCAAAAATCAACATGGCGATAAAATCGACCTCATTAAACCCTGCCGCTGACACCGGATGGATTAATGCTGTTGCACCTAAAATGCCCAGCACATTGAATATGTTTGAGCCTACAACATTACCAATCGCGATGTCACTTTGACCTTTTAATGCGGCCATCACCGAGGTGACCAGTTCAGGCATACTGGTGCCAATAGCCACAATCGTTAAACCGATAATCACTTCGCTTATGCCGAACTGTTTCGCTAAATCAACCGCGCCATCGACAAACAAAATTCCGCCGCCAACTAACATGGCAATCCCTACTGCAATGAGTAGTACTGACAACAGTGGTTTTTGTGGTGTGGCATCAATGTCTAACGCTTCGGGATTATTTTTTGAGCTGATATAACTAAAACCTAAATAACCAAGCAATAGGTTAAATAAAATAGCACCATCAATAAAACTGACATCGCCGTCGAGTAATAAGAACCACACTAAAACTGATGCCGCGATCATGATGGGAATATCGCGTTTAACCATTTGTGATTGCACGGTAATCGGACGGATAAGTGCGGTTATGGCTAAGATAAGCCCAACGTTAACGATGTTAGAGCCCACCACGTTACCCAGCGCAATACCCGGGTTACCTGCAAGTGCTGATTTTACGCTGACCGCGAGTTCAGGGGCGCTGGTACCAAATGCGACAATGGTTAATCCAATAATAAGTGGAGCAATACCTAAACGTAGCGCAACCGCACTTGCACCGCGCACTAATGCTTCAGCGCCAAAGGTTAATATGATAAAACCGCCAATAATCGATAACGCAATGAACATGATTGTTTCTGCCTTGTAAAGTTAGGCTGTACTATATTAATACTGCCTAATTGTGCGCGTGTATTGACAGAATATGTCAAAAAAATACACGCTATATAGCGTGTATTTTTTTCGGGTCAGATTAAAAATATCTGTTGCAAATTACAGCTCATCTTCCCAGCGGATTTGGGCACCGCGAACACCTTCAACTTTAGCGCTAAAGACTTTTTCAAGCACGTGGCGTTTAATTTTAAGTGTTGGCGTGAGCACATCATTTTCGATGTTCCAATCTTCATTAACAACGACAATAGCATCAACATGTTCGTGTGACTCTAAATGCGGGTTAACGCTGTCTAGAGTTTCTTTTAATGATGATCTGACCTCTTCGCGTGGTTGTAGTTTAGAGCCTTCAGACAATTGAACCAGTGCGATAGGATGCGGTAAACCGGATCCAATAACACAAATCAGTTCTACGTGTGAGTCCTGAGCTAATCGACGTTCAATGGGCACTGGTGCAACATATTTACCTTTAGAGGTTTTGAAGTTGTCTTTTACTCGGCCAGTAATTTCAATGTAGCCATCTTCGTCGATTTCACACAAATCACCGGTATAGAAAAAGCCATCTTCTGCAAATGCGGCTTTAGTGGCTTCTTCTTGTAGGTAATAGCCTTGCATTAATCCAGGGCTTTTCACTAACAACTCACCTTGTTCACTTTTACGTACAAGGCTACCTTCAACAGGTCGACCGACAGTGCCAATTTTATTGGGATTAAATGGATAGTTGATAATCGAATATGCACTGTTTTCTGTCATACCCCATGCTTCACAAATATCAATTCCGACAGAGTTGTACCATTGTATTAATGACGGCGGGATAGGCGCCGAACCTGATCCGTTTAAGCGAGACTGGTCTAAACCCAAACCTTTTTTAATTTTGATTTTAACAATACTGCTAATAATAGGCAGCTTGAGTAAGTTTTTAAGTTTTTTCTCACCAATTTTATTAATAATATTAAGCTGGAATACTGTCCATAAGCGCGGTACAGAGAAAAATACCGTCGGGCGACAGCGTTGAATGTCGTCGACAAATGAATCTAGGCTTTCAACAAAGGCAACGGTAGAGCCTGAATAATATGATGAGCCTTCAATGGCAACACGTTCAGTAATGTGGGCAAGCGGTAAATAAGATAACAGACGGTCAGCGGTGTTGGTTTTTAAATCGCGTACCACGGCCTCACATGCCCAGCCATAACTGGCGAAGGTTTGAATGGCACCTTTAGGTTTGCCCGTCGAGCCAGAAGTATAAATAAGGGTCATCACCTGGTCGGTGGTTGGGAATGGTGCATCAACTAATGGCTGACCCAGTGTTAGCAATTGTTCCCAGTGATATTGTGCTGGCATGGTGTCGTACGGCATGGCTAAACGAAGAATGTCGCCCCCAACAGCGGCCTCTTGTTCTGCCCAATGATCAAGTTTGCCGCTAAAAATAGCTTTAACACCGCTGTGTTCAACCACATATCGAATAGTTTCAGCATTGGCTGTGGGATAAATAGGTACGCTAATGTAGCCGCCATACATTAAGGCTAAATCGACAATGAACCACTCGGCGCAGTTTTTAGACAGTACGGCAACCTTGTCGCCTGGTGCTAGGCCTAAGTGACGAAGTGAGCCTGCAATTTGCTGCATTTTTTGCTGGACTTCGCGCCATGTGAAATCCACATATTTGCCGCCAATTGGCTGGCGAAGGTAAACTTTGTCACCTTGAGTTTCTACCCAATGAGACAACATCTCAACGGGAGTTTTAATTAAATTTTCCATCGACGCTTCCATGTTCTTTATTGTTATTGTGGATTTTATAGTTGAGTAAATCACCAACTTAGTATGGCCATTTTTGTGCATTGGCGCAAACAATTTGCACACTATGCGTGCAAGGTCACACTAGGGTAAGTTAACAGAATTTGTTGAATAAACAATAAGAGTTGAGCAAATACTCTATAGAATGGAAGTGACAAATAATAAAAAAGACACCCAAGGTGCCTTTATAGAAACTCTAACAATGGCTGTTAAATTTCCATTATGCCGTCCATTTCAACCAGTGAGCCTTTAGGTAGCTCTTTGACACCAATCGCTGCGCGAGCAGGGTAAGGTTGTTGAAAGTAACGACTCATAATTTCGTTTACAGTAGCAAAGTGAGACAAGTCAGTTAAAAAGATATTTAATTTAACGATGTCACTCATTGTGCCGTCAGCCGCGTCACACACTGCGGTTAAGTTTTCGAACACTTGCACAACTTGCTCTGAAAAATCATCGCTTATCATGGTCATTGTTTTTGGATCTAATGGAATTTGACCAGATAGATAAACGGTACTGCCCACTTTAACGGCTTGCGAATAAGTGCCAATTGCTTGTGGGGCTTTGTCGGTTGCGATAATGATCTTTTCAGCCATTTGGGTACTCTCTTATAATTAGCAGTAATTAACGGTTACGCGATGTGCGTAATACTTCAGGTAACACACGGATCCGGCGCATAACGTTGGCTAGATGGACACGATCTTTAACTGAAATACGTAAATTAATCAAATACACACGGCCATCACGTTCTTCTGTACTGAGGTTGTGAATATTCGAACCTGCAGAGGCAATGATAGAAGTGATTTTAGCTAATGCACCATGGTGGTTAACAATTTCAACTCGCAAATTAGCTTGGTATTCAGCACCCTCAACGTTATCCCAATGCACTGAAATGTACTTGTCTGGCTCGCCTTGATAACCACGAATATTGGCGCAGCTTTCCATGTGAACCACTAGGCCTTTACCTGGACTGACATGGGCGATGACCGCATCACCCGGGATAGGGCGACAACAGTTAGCGTAAGTCACTAACATGCCTTCAGCACCACGAATTGGCATTTGTGGTTTTTCTTTGGTGTGATCTTGCGAGTCAAACTGCTCGCCAACCAAGCGTTGGGCAATCACAATGCTCATGGCGTTGCCTAAGCCAATATCGGCCAGCAACGAGTCAAGCGAAGTGTGTTTGGTTTCTTTAATCACTTTTTCGAGCAATTCTGGTGGAATGGTTTCTAGCTTAGTATCACCTAAGGCATGGTTTAATAAGCGCTTACCGAGTGCGATGGCGTTATCACCTTTGAGGCTCTTTAACACCTGGCGAATTTTACCGCGTGCCTTACCTGTAACCACAAAATTGAGCCATGCAGCGTTGGGTCTTGCACCTTTAGCGGTAATAATTTCAACGGTTTGCCCAGAAATAAGCGGTTGGCTTAATGGATATGCTTGACGATTAACGCGTGCACCAACGCATGAGTTACCCACATCGGTGTGAACTTCATAGGCAAAGTCGACTGCTGTAGAGTTAACGGGTAGCTCCAGAATGCGGCCTTCTGGTGTAAATACGTAGATTTCTTCTGGGAATAATTCGGTTTTAACATTTTCAACAAACTCAAATGAGCTACTTGCACTTTGCTGAAGTTCAAGCAAGCTTTGCATCCACTTGTGGGCGCGAACTTGAGTCGTATTTTGTTTAGCTGTATCGGTGCTATTTTTGTACATCCAATGCGCAGCAACCCCTTTGTCTGCCATTTGATCCATTTCTTCGGTGCGAATTTGCACTTCAACAGGCACAGCATGTGGACCAAATAAAGAGGTGTGCAAAGATTGATAACCATTGGCTTTTGGAATGGCGATATAATCTTTAAAGCGACCCGGGCGAGGTTTATATAAGCCATGCATCGCACCGAGAACGCGGTAACTGGTGTCTATGGAGTCAACAATAATTCTAAACGCGTAGATGTCCATCACTTCTTGAAACTGAAGCTCTTTGCTGCGCATTTTACAGTAAATAGAATAAAGGTTTTTTTCACGGCCTTTAACTTTCGCTGGAATGCCAGCTTCTTCAAGGCGAGACTCAATTGCTGATTCAATACTGTTTATTAACTCTTTGCGATTGCCTCGTGCGGCTTTTACAACTTCTCGTATCACTCTATGTCGCATAGGGTAATAAGCTTGAAAACCTAAGTCTTCAAGTTCGATTTTAATGTTGTGAATACCTAATCGATTGGCAATTGGCGCATAAATTTCTAAGGTTTCGCGAGCAATACGACGACGCTTGTCTGGGCGAAGTGCCCCAAGTGTACGCATATTGTGAGTACGGTCAGCCAATTTAATGAGGATCACTCGAATATCTTGAGTCATTGCCATCATCATTTTGCGGAAGTTTTCCGCTTGGGCTTCTTTTTTGTCGCGAAACTTAATTTTGTCTAGCTTAGATACACCTTCGACTAATTCCGCAACCGTAATACCAAACAGCTCGGTGAGCTCTTCTTTGGTGACGGGTGTGTCTTCAATGGTGTCATGGAGCAGGGCAGCCATAAGGGACTCGTGATCGAGTCGCATGTCCGCCAAGATGCGGCTTACCGCAACGGGGTGGGTAATGTAAGGCTCGCCACTTGTGCGCATTTGCCCTTCGTGGGCATCACGCGCAACCAAATAGGCCTGCTTGAGTAATTCGACTTGCTCCGGCTCTAAATAGCTGGACGCTGACTCTTTTAGACCTTCAAACAGATACAAGTGGCGCTACTCCTTAAACTACGCGGCCTTCTGCAATAGCTGCAACAGCTGCGATTTCAGCTGCTTCACGTTCACGCACAGTTTGGCGTTCGTCAGCATCTAATGTGTTTGAGGTGACTAAACCAAGCTCGATTTCGCGCAATGCGATAACCGTTGGCTTGTCGTTCATCTCCTCAACCATAGGATCTTTACCTTGCACGGCGATTTGGCGTGCGCGACGCGCTGCAACCAGGATCATATCAAAACGGTTGCCGATTTTGTTTACGGCGTCTTCTACAGTTACGCGAGCCATGTGTTGAAACTCCAGTGTTATCTATGGGAAAAAATGACGCAAAATTGTACACTATGACAATTAATCTGCCAAGAGATCAATAAGCATACCATTGTGGGTATACTGCTGACTAGCACAGGTTAGCCTTTGGCTACGAATAATTGCATTTAAGTCGGTCAGAGCCGTATCAAAATCATCATTTACAATCACAAATTCATATTGTGCATAATGTGACATTTCAGATACAGCTTGTGCCATACGCGAATCAATGACTTGTTGGCTGTCTTGACCTCGACCAGTTAATCGACGCTCAAGCTCTGCTTTTGATGGCGGTAAAATAAATACTCCAACAGCATAAGGCATGAGTTTTTTTACTTGCTCACCACCTTGCCAGTCGATATCTAAAAATACATCGATACCTTTTGCTAGCGTTTGCTCTATTACGGTTTTTGATGTGCCGTAATAATTACCAAATACTTCAGCCCATTCAATAAATGCATCTTGTGCGATTAGTGCTTTAAATTGCTCAACATCAACAAAATGATAATGTTGGCCGTCAACTTCACCCGGGCGAGGTTGGCGAGTGGTATGCGATACAGAAACCTGTTTATCGCTGGGTTTATCTTTTAACAGTGTCGAGATAAGAGACGATTTACCTGCGCCGCTAGGGGCTGACACAATAAAAAGATTTCCACGAGTGCTCATAAATTGGGTTTCTCATTGGTTATTTATTAAGAAAGCTTAATATTATACTCGTTAACAGTAAGGTTATGCTAGCGCTATAAGTTCACAGATAAACTGCTGTTAAGCTCGTTAATTACGGCTCAATTTGATATGGGTACTAGGGCATTATTTCGATAAAATAATTGCTTAACACACCCATAGGGTCTGGCTTTATAAGATAAATTCTGTAGGCTTTGCGCTATTGTGCTCAATGGTGTTTTTTTGTTATTAATTTTGCGGGTAGATTGACATCCCTTAGAGTGTATTTGTCACAAATTTTAAGTTTAACCATCAGTATTGGATTGTATTGAATAAACCCAGCTAAATAAACGTAAACCAATTATAGGAATGTTTGATGTTAGTAAAAACCCTGCTGTGCCGCGAAGGTCGTGACACAGGTTTAAGGTTAATGACCATCGTATTTTCTGCTTTTGCCTTGTTGAGCATTGCGGCTTTGGTGTTTCCTGCAAGTATCATTATTTTAATCGCCACGGTTGTGTCGCTACCTATTGTTGGTTTATCGGCAATGCGCCGCTTACATGATGCGAATAAAACCATTACATTTGTGCTCGTTTGTTTATTGCCTGTACTTATTTTTGGTGTCGCGGCTTACTTTGAGGCGCCACTTGGCGCGTTAGCTAGTGTGTTTTTATTTGGGTTGGCCTGTGGCGGCTATTTAAGCTTTTTACCTGCGAAAAATCCTATTCAGTATACTCTAGGATATTATGGGCCTCATCGAGTAATGAATAGCGCACAAAGCGCGATGCATCGACGACAAGACCCTGTGATGCAAGGTCAAGCGGTTAGCCTGTCTATTACAGAGAATCCATTTGCTAATCAGGAGGCTCAGCCACAAACGGTACAAAATGACGCTGACACAGCAAATGTTGCTTATCAAGCCGTTAACAATGATGTTGAGCCTACCCAGAGCCCAAAGCATGATGAACCCTATGTCACTCAGCAGTTTGACGCTGATGACGAACATGACACTGCCAATAGTACATTTTCCGCTAAGCGTGAGCGTAATAACCAACCCTTATATGTTGATCAAGATGCATTACAGTCAGGTTCGATAACTGAACTTGCCAAATCTTGGGTTAATATGGCTAAGTTGCATCAGCAAAAATTGTTGTTAGCTGGCAAAATTTTGGCCGCTGTTTTTGTGCTTGGATTGCTGATTTATCTGGTGATGGCGTTAATTAATGCATTTTCAAGCTCAGAAGACTCAGATGTCGAGACAGAAATGAGCCAAGGTGTGATTGAACCCGTTAATATGAGCAGACACATGGTTAAATTACCTGATGGCTTTTGGTTAGCCTTAGAAGGCGACGTGCTTATTTTACGTTGGTTAGGTGATACTGGTGATGCGCAAAACCTGTGGCAACTAGCCAGTGCAGTTGGAGACAAGACCTGTGCCGAGCTTGAGTTTAATGATGGTAGTCAATTTAGACCCATGACTGTCGATTTACTTGCCGATGGTGCCACTGAGGCCAAGTTTACCCCGCTGGATAAATATGTGATGGTGAACAACATTGCTTTGCGGGGCGATTTTAAATTGTGTGGCTATAAGTTTAGCTTAAAAGGCAGCCAGGCAGCGCTAATGAAAAACCCACAGTTTGAAACATTGCTAAGCCAATAATATTGGTGCAAATGGAGCATGTGATTGATTGAATTTATTAAACAAACTGTGTTACCGCAGTTTGGTATTCATTGCGCTAATGCGTCAATTAGCACTTTGGGTCATGGGCATATTAACCAGACATTTTTAGTGACCGATGGCGCTAAAAAAATCGTATTACAACAAATAAATACCCAGATATTTACTCAGCCTCATCTGGTGGTTAGCAATGCCGCTCGTATTAGCCAGCATTTAACCGCAAAGCACCAGCAGCAAGACTATTTGCTACAAGTTGTTAGCCCAGTGGCTACTGTGGCAGGCGATTTATATGTGGATCTTAAAGAGCAAGGTTTTTGGCGTGCTATCGATTATTTAGAGCATAGCCATACTATTGAATTAGTCACACAAACTGAACAAGCTGAAGTTGCCGCTTATGCCTTTGGTCATTTTGCTGCCGCACTCAGCGATATGCCTTCAACAAAAATTGATGATGTTATTACCAACTTTTTAAATCTGCCTGAGCGGATTCAGCAATTAACAGATGCGGTGAATGATGATGCTTATTCAAGGCTTAACACTTGTCAGGAATGGGCTATGTTTGCATTGTCGCAAACCGTATTGCTCACTCAACTAGCTGAGTTTGAAAGCTTATTACCACGACGAATTTGTCATAACGATACTAAAATTAACAATATGCTGTTTGATAAACGCGATATGTCCAGCATGGCGATTATTGATTTAGATACCTGTATGGCGGGTTATTTGATGTATGACTTTGGTGATATGGTCCGGGCTTTTTGTTCGCCAGAGCCCGAAGATTCAACACATTTAGCTGAGGTGTATGCTCGCCCAGAAATCATTTCAACGGCGACGATAGCGTATGTTGATGCCCTTGAGGGAGTAATTACGCCACTTGAAAAGCAAAGTTTATGGTTAGGTATAAAAGCCATGACGTTAATGCTTGGGGTGCGTTTTTTAACTGATTATTTAAAGGGTGATGGTTATTTTGCAATTAAATACCCGTTACATAATCTAGACCGAGCAAAAAATCAGTTAACTATTTATCAAAGTTTACTTAAACAAGAGCCGCAATTAATCAAATTATTTGATTAATATAAAACCGTGCTTAGTTTTAACATTTAAGGTTGTTAGGAATGTCTAATTTAGTCAGTAAATATAAATGGATTTTATTTGATGCCGATGAAACATTATTTCATTTTGATGCTTTTTCTGGCTTAAAGTTAATGTTCTCGCGTTTTAACGTGGAGTTTAGTCTCGACGATTTTGCTGCTTACCAACAAATTAATAAACCACTTTGGGTGGATTATCAAAATGGCTTAATCAATGCCGCTCACTTACAACATACGCGTTTTACCCATTGGGCCAATAAACTATCTGTTACTCCTCAGCATTTAAACAGTCAGTTTTTAGCCGCTATGGGCGATATTTGTCAGCCTTTACCGGGAGCACGTGAACTCGTTGACTCTTTAAGCGGTAAGGTTAACTTGGGGATCATTACCAATGGCTTTACTGAGCTGCAAAGTATTCGTTTAAGTCGCACGGGGTTTCAAGATGCATTTAGTCCGGTCGTGATTTCAGAACAACTTGGTAAAGCAAAGCCTGATGTGGCTATCTTTAATCATGCCTTTAGCTTGATGGGGGAGCCAGAAAAGCGCCAGGTGTTAATGGTTGGCGATAACCTTCATTCTGATATTATAGGTGGTATTAATGCCGGCATTGATACCTGTTGGTTAAATCATCATGGGGCCGCGGTGAGTGACGATATTTCACCAAGTTATCAAGTCAGTAACTTAACAGAGTTACAGCA
The DNA here is from genome assembly GCF_014648035.1 of Shewanella algicola. Classification (GTDB taxonomy): domain Bacteria; phylum Pseudomonadota; class Gammaproteobacteria; order Enterobacterales; family Shewanellaceae; genus Shewanella; species Shewanella algicola. Next base: position 44,955 of record NZ_BMQI01000026.1, read on the forward strand.
ATTACTCCTGCTAAGCTAACCCGTCATATTCGCACTCAGCAGGGACAAAAAAGCCATTCGACTGAATGGCTTTTTATTTTATTTACATCAGTTTATTGAAATAAGTCTTCGGCAACATTGTCGATAAAGATATTACCACTTTGCTGTGTTTCAGTGACGTATTCTTTAGGTTCAGTACCTTCAACAAAATATTCAAATGCTGTCGTATGATCTGTCTTACGGGTTAATTTCCCTGTCGCTAAATCAATCCGAGCAGATACAATGCCTTGTGGTGGAATCACGGGGTGTTCAGGCGAGCCAGCAAGCGCCTTATTCATAAAGTCGTTCCAACCAGGCCCCGCCGTTTTTGCACCCGCTTCAGCCCCTGATATTTGGTCTGGTTCGCCGTTTGCCATCCAGCTAGAGCGGCCTAATTGACGACCATGATCATCAAAGCCGACCCAAAATGTAGAGGTGAGTGTTGGATTAAAGCCGCTAAACCATGTGTCTCGAGACTCGTTTGTTGTACCCGTTTTACCCGCTATATCATGGCGCTTAATGAGTTTAGCTGCACGCCAAGCTGTGCCGTTCCAGCCAGTACCTTTACTCCAATCACCACCACCCCAAATTACACTTTTGAGCGCTTCGGTAATAAGGAATGCTGTTTGCTTAGAAATAATCTGCTTAGCAAATCGCGCATCAGGGTTGCTGCAAGTATTTTCTTGTGCGGTAAGTTGTGTTGCTTGGCTCTTAACATCATCATTTGGCTCAACAAAATCGTTTTGCTCGATTACGGGTTGCGACAGTTCATCTGCCATGGCGGCAAATGGGTCATCAACATCGCTAAACATCTGCGTTGTGTCTTGTGGCTTATCACAAGCAATCAATGGGATAGTTTGTTCAATCATATTGTCATAACCGTCAGTGACATGATCGATATAGTAAGGTTCAACTAAATAACCGCCATTAGCAAAGACGTTAAATGCCGTGGCCACTTGTAACGGTGTTACCGAAGGCGAACCTAATGCAAGTGATTCATTGCGTGGTAGATCATTAGGGTCAAAGCCAAATTTAACCAGTTCTTTAATCGTGTTATCTAACCCAGCGTGACGCATAGCGCGTACCGACATAACGTTAATCGATTGAGCTAACCCAACACGTAAACGAGTTGGCCCACCATAAATATCAGGTGAATTTTTAGGACGCCATGCCGTGCCCTGACGTGTATCGGGTTTATTAATTGGCGCATTGTTAATTAATGTCGCTAAGGTGTAGTCTTTTTCAAGCGCTGCGGCATAAATGAATGGCTTAATGTTAGAGCCTAATTGACGCTTAGCCTGGGTGACACGATTAAACTGGCTTTGACTAAAGCTAAAGCCACCGACTAAGGTTCTGATTGCTCCATCATGGGGCTCGAGTGACACGGTTGCACTTGATACCAATGGTATTTGTGACAACTGCCAATATTGACCGTTATCGCGGATCCAAATTTGTTGTCCCGCGGTGAGAATGTCGTTTGCTTGTTTTGGTGGTAAGCCTTGACGTTTGTCGCTAATAAATTTGCGAGCCCACTTCAGGCCTTTCCATTCCAGTGTAATCAGTTTGCCTTCAGCGTCGAGCACCTGTGCTTGTTGCTCGCTTACGCTCATTACCGCAGCAGGGATAATGCCTTGCATAGGTGAAGTACGTTTGAGCGTGCTGATGATTTCATCGCGAGTTAATGGCGTCTCTGTCCATAACTCCTTCACGGGGCCACGATAACCATGACGCTGGTCGTAGGCAAATACATTGTCACGTAAAGATTCTTGAGCCATTAGCTGCAGATCAGACGAAATGGTGGTGTAAACGTTAAAGCCATTGGTGTACGCAGCTTCTTCACCGTATTTTTGGATCATGTAGTCGCGCGCCATTTCAGAAATATAAGGTGCGTACAAATCGATTTCCGCCCCATGATATTTGGCGGTAGAAGGGCTGCTGATGGCTTCTTCGTACTCGGCTTGTGTAATGTTACGCTTTTCAAGCATGCGGCTTAATACCCAGTTACGGCGGGCGATAGCGCGTTCTTGGTTGCGGATTGGGTTAGCGGCAGAGGGCGCTTGTGGTAAACCGGCAATCATTGCCATTTCTGGGAGCGACAATTGATTTAACTCTTTGCCGTAATACACTTGCGCGGCTGCACCGACGCCATATGCACGGTTTCCTAGAAACGAACGGTTTAAATACAGCGCTAAGATTTCTTTTTTAGAAAGTGCCTTTTCAATTTTTAATGCTAAAAAGATTTCTTTTACTTTACGAATATAGGTCTTTTCATTTGATAAAAAGAAACCTCGGGCAACCTGTTGAGTAATGGTACTCGCCCCCTGGCTTTTTTTACCTGTGGTGATCAAAATGGTTGCTGCGCGAATAATACCAATGGGGTCTATGCCTCTGTGTTCAAAGAAGCGGGCATCTTCGGTGTCGAGTACGGCATTGATCAATTGCACTGGCACATCATCGTATTCCACAGGAATACGACGTTTTTCACCAAATTGTGAGATAAGTTTGCCGTCTTGGCTGTATATGCGAAGCGGGGTTTGTAATTGAACCGTTTTTAATGAATTAACATCAGGTAAGTCTGGCAATACATAAAAGTATGCTGCTGCAATGGCGGCGACACCTAAAAGTGATAGGCTAAAAAAGGCGATTAATAAACGTTTAAACCACTTCACTCGATAATTCCAAAAAACAAAAATAGTGGCGTTAGTATATAAGCCGAAGAGTTTTTGGTGAAGTAAAACATGATTAAGTTAAAATAGTATTTGTAAAATGCAGAAACATTTTATACAAATACTTATAACGAGTTGATTATGTGCTAATCTCTTATAAAATAATAATAGAATTGTGATGACGGACTATGCTTTCTAAACTGTGGAAGCGGCAAGCACCTCAGATGGTTGGGATTGATATTGGGTCTCATGAAATAAAAGCCATTCTGTTGAGCAAGACTGCTGATGGATATAAAATTCAAAATCATGCATCTGTTCCTGTTAAGAAGGGAGCCGTAGTCGATCATGATATTCGAGATTCTGAAGCTGTAATGGAATCATTGCGACAGGTTAAGCGTATTTTACCTAAATCGGTGAAGTTTGCTGCTGTTGCTGTTTCCGGCTCGGCTGTTATGACCAAAGTCATCTATATGGATGCGGCATTAAACGAAGAAGAAATGGAGGCTCAGATTGAAATTGAAGCTGACAACCTCATTCCTTATTCAATAGATGAAGTCAGCATCGATTTTGAGCGACTCAGCCCAAATATCACCGACCCCACTAAAGTTGATGTATTACTCAGCGCATGTCGCAGTGAAAACATTGACTCTCGCGTTGATGCGTTGGATGCCGTCGAACTGGATGTAAAAGTCGTTGATGTTGAAGCGTATGCCTTAGGCCGCTCAGCCGAATTGATTTATGGCCAGTTACCAGAAGGCGCTAAAGATAAATCAATTGCCATGGTTGATATTGGTGCGAACATGACTACGTTTTCTGTTGTCGAAAAAGGTGAGACCACCTTTATAAGAGAGCAAGCTTTTGGTGGTGAGTTGTTTACTCAGTCTATTTTGTCATTTTACGGCATGCCTCATGACGAAGCTGAACGCGCTAAAGTCACTAATCAACTGCCTCGAAATTATATGTTTGAGGTATTGTCCCCGTTTCAAACTCAATTATTACAACAAATAAAGCGTACTCTTCAAATTTACTGTACTGCAAGTGGTCGTGAAAAAGTTGACTACATCGTGCTTTGCGGCGGCACGGCTAAATTAGAGGGAATGGCAGAGTTACTCACCAATGAGTTAGGTGCTCACACCATTGTCGCCGATCCTTTCCAAGGCTGTTTACACGCAGATGACACCATGAAAAGCCAACTTCAACCTACTATGAGTAAGTATATGGTGGCATGTGGTCTTGCGTTGAGGAGTTACGCTCAATGGCGAACATAAACCTTTTACCATGGCGTGAAGAGTCGAGAGAAAAACAAAAACGCGACTACATCGGTATACTTGCGCTTGTTTTTTTAGTGACCTCATTATTAGTTTATCTTTTCATAAGCTTTTTAGAGTTAGTGACAGACGATCAGCGTCAACGTAACGCTTATCTTGATTCAGAAATTGCTTTGCTAAACACGCAAATTGCTGAAATTAGAAAAATCACTGAACGTAAAAAAGACATTGAGCGTCGCACAGAAATCATTCTTAATTTACAGCAATCACGTAATTTACCTACTCATGTATTAGATGAACTCGTTCGTATAGTGCCTCCGGGAATTTACCTTTCTAGTATTGAGAAGAAGGGCAGTATCTTGTGGATTGAAGGGCGCAGCGAATCGAATAACAACGTCGCCAATATGATGAGAAAAGTGAAAACATCACCTTATTTAAATGATCCTAATATGCAGTCTATTGTGACGCAAAATGAAGAGTTAAGACAATTACAAAGCTTTAAATTGCGCGTGACAATTCGTGATGATTCACAATCAACCGCTGTCGATACCAGCCAAGGAGCGAGAAAATGAATCTCGACCTAGACCAATTTAATGATATCGATTTTGATAATATCGGTGGCTGGCCTAAGCTGGTTAAAATTGTGTTTGCCGCATTTTTGTCTTTATGTGTTATTGGTGCAAGTTATTATTTGTTTATTTCAGATACCCTTGATGTCATGGAAGCTGAGCAGCAAAAAGAGATACAATTACGTGAAGATTTTGAAAATAAATATCGCTTAGCTGCAAACTTAAAACTTTACCGTGAGCAATTGGTGGTGATGGAAGCACAGTTTGCTGAATTATTAAAAATGTTACCGTCAGAAAATGAAATGCCAGGCTTGTTAGATGACTTAACATTTGTAGCAACTGATGCTGGACTGCGTATTAATAGCCTAGATTGGGACAATGAAATTGAACGAGATTTTTATATCGAGTTCCCAATAAAAATGGCTGTTCAAGGCGATTACCATAAAATAGGCAATATGGTCAGCGGAGTTGCCAAGTTGCCACGAATAGTAAGCTTGCACGATTTTGTGATTAAGCGAAATGATGCTGGCGGTTTATCAATGGATATTCTTGCTAAAACTTATCGCTTTAAAGAAGGTGCTGAGTTACCACCACAAACAAATAAGGGGCAGAAATAATGAAATTACTTCCTCTTTTTGTGATTATGTCGTTTTTATTAACAGGTTGTATTGGCGATCGTAGTGATTTAGAGCTATTTGTTACTACTACTAAGGCGCAACATGTCGCACGTATACCGCCTTTAAAAGAAACACCTAAGTTTGAACATTTTGCATATCAAGCAGAACTTATGCGTAGCCCTTTTGTTCCGCCTTCAAGGGAGTTAACAGAAGAAGTAATCGATACGTCAAAGGACTGTTTACAACCAGACTTAAAACGTCGTAAAGGTCGCCTAGAGACTTATGCGCTCGACAATTTAAGAATGCGCGGAACACTGAGTGAAGATGGTACTATTTGGGCGTTAGTCGAATCAACTGATGCTAATGTATATCGTTTAGGTGTGGGTGAATATTTAGGGCTTTATCATGGCCGAATTGCAAAAGTTACGCCGCAATTTATCGAAATTATTGAATTAATCCCTGATGGTTCAGGTTGCTGGGCAGAAAGATCTAGCAACTTAGAATTATCAGGAAAATAAAGTGCGAAGGATGAGGGAATAATGGAATCTTCTGCCGCGATGAAAAAAGCAATAACAAACTCATCATTGTGTAAAGCGCTTATAAGCGCGGTGTTGTTCGTGGCTATTGTGCCAAGTGCATTCGCCGCTAATCGCCTTATGGATGTAAAATATCATTCTATTGTTGATCACCAACTAGAAGTCGAATTTGTATTTGAGTCAGCAGTGATATCACCTGTGGTGGATTTGTCTGCTGATCCTGCAGAGATTATGCTTAACTTTGCCGATACAATTTCAAACCTAAATAAAGGTGTGATACCTGTTGATCAAGTTGGCGTAGAGCAATTAACGGCTCAACAACAAGGTGGCGACTTGCAAATAGTTGTTGCCTTAAGTCAGGTTAAGCCATACCAGGGTAAAATTGTTGGTAACAGTTATCGTTTAACCATTAACGATGATGTAGCAGGCCCTGACCAGGTAAGTAATCCGTTTGTGAATGGGATTAAAAGTATCGATTTTCGTCGCAATAAAACCGGCGGTGGTGAGATATTATTTAACTTAAATAACCGCTCTGTTGCTGCAAACGTTGAACAAGTTGGTTCAAAGCTCGAAATCAAATTATATAATACTGACATTGGTAATGATTTATTGTACGTGATGGACGTACAAGACTTTGCGACCCCAGTTAATAGTTTTGAAACCTTCAAAGATGACTTAACAGCAAGAATTATGGTTGATGTCGATGGCAACTATGATTACAACTATCGTCAAGACGGCGATGTATTTAAAGTCAGTGTAGATAAAGTTGAACGAGTGTCAGTGGCTAAAGAAGCTAAAAAATATAATGGTCGCTCACTATCTTTAAACTTCCAGAATATTTCAGTGCGTACCGTTTTACAGATTATCGCAGATTATAATAATTTTAACCTAGTCACTAGCGACACAGTTGAAGGTGATATTACCTTACGTTTAGACGATGTACCTTGGGACCAAGCGTTAGACTTAATATTACAAACAAAAGGTCTTGATAAGCGCATTGAAGGTAATATTTTAATGGTTGCGCCAAGTGAAGAACTGGCTATCCGTGAAAGTAATGACCTTAAGAATAAACAAGAAGTAAAAGAATTAGCGCCTCTGTATTCTGAATACTTACAAATAAACTATGCAAAAGCTCTTGATATTGCCGAGTTATTGAAAACGCCAGAATCAACGTTATTATCAAACCGTGGTAGTGTAGCCGTTGATGAACGTACCAATACATTATTGGTAAAAGATACAGCTGACATTTTAGAAAACGTACATCGCTTAATTGAAGTGCTCGACATTCCAATCAAACAGGTACTCATCGAAGCTCGTATGGTGACAGTAAAGGATGATGTCAGTGAAGACTTAGGGGTACGTTGGGGTATTACTGATCAACAAGGCTCAGATGGCACATCAGGTACGCTTGAAGGTGCAAGTGATATTGCCGGTGGTACTATTCCAAGCCTAGACGACCGCTTAAATGTAAACTTACCGGCATCAGCGACGTCTGCTACCAGTATTGCTTTCCATGTTGCTAAGTTAGCCGATGGTACAGTGCTCGATTTTGAATTAAGTGCATTAGAGCAAGAAAACAAAGGTGAGATTATTGCCAGCCCACGTATTACCACTTCAAACCAGAAGTCGGCATACATTGAGCAGGGTGTTGAAATTCCTTATGTAGAATCTGCTTCTAGCGGTGCAACAACGGTAACCTTTAAGAAAGCGGTGTTATCTTTACGTGTTACACCACAAATTACCCCAGATGACCGCGTTATCCTTGATCTTGAGATTACTCAAGATTCACAAGGTAAAACCGTTGCAACAGCCACGGGTGAAGCGGTAGCGATTGATACGCAGCGTATTGGTACTCAGGTATTAGTGAATAATGGTGAAACGATTGTGCTGGGTGGTATTTATCAACAAAACCTTATCAGCAACGTGAGTAAAGTGCCTGTTTTGGGTGATATTCCCTTAGTGGGCTTCTTATTTAGAAACACATCTGACACCAATGAGCGTCAAGAGTTATTGATATTTGTGACACCTAAAATCGTAACTGAAAAACTGTAATCTAGACAACGGCATAAGTTAAAATTGACCATAAAAAGCCAGCATGCAAAGCTGGCTTTTTTGTTGCGAGTTATTCAGTTTTCTAAGCCCTTTATACATGACATAATCTGTTGGGAATTAATTAAATCAGTATAAATCGCTGCGATGACTTGCAAGCGATAGCCCTAAGCTGAGATAATCCTCCGTCAAGTCTCATTAGAGCAAGGTTAAATTATAGGTCGGCTTGAGTTTAAGTCGATAAGGCATTCTTCCATATAAGATTCAGACGTATACGAAATGGCTGAAAAACGTAATATTTTTCTGGTAGGCCCTATGGGCGCAGGTAAAAGCACAATTGGTCGCCATCTGGCACAAATGCTGCATTTAGATTTCCACGATTCAGATCACGAGATTGAACAACGTACTGGTGCAGATATTGCCTGGGTGTTTGATGTCGAAGGTGAAGAAGGCTTCCGTCGTCGTGAAGCCCAAGTCATCGGTGATCTTTCAGAAAGGCAAGGTATCGTTCTCGCAACAGGTGGTGGTTCTGTTCAGAGTAAAGATATCCGCAACTATCTTTCTGCTCGAGGTATAGTAGTTTACTTAGAAACAACTATCGACAAACAAGTCGCGCGTACTCAGCGTGATAAACGTCGTCCGTTGTTACAAGTAGACGATCCACGCGAAGTTCTTGAAAGCTTAGCTGAAATCCGTAATCCTTTGTATGAAGAGATTGCTGATGTCATTGTTAAGACGGATGAACAAAGCGCAAAGATCGTCGCAAACCAAATTATCGAGCAACTAGGCTTTTAGGTAGAATTCATGCAACAGATTCAGGTTCAATTAGGTGATAGAAGTTACCCCATTTACATTGGCCAGAATTTGATGAATGACAGTGAGATTTTTACTCGCTATCTACAGCATAAAAAAGCTTTAATTGTTTCAAATGACACCATTGCTCCGTTGTACCTAAAACAGGTACAGCAGGCGATGAGTGCCTGCACATCTATTGAAACAGTTATTTTGCCTGACGGTGAAAAATACAAAGACTTACAACACCTCGATAAGATCTTTACCGGTTTACTTGAGCATAATTTCGCTCGAGATTCTGTGCTGGTTGCTCTTGGCGGTGGTGTAGTTGGTGATATGACTGGCTTTGCGGCAGCATGTTATCAGCGAGGTATTGATTTTATTCAAGTGCCGACAACCTTACTGTCTCAAGTTGACTCATCTGTAGGGGGTAAAACCGCAGTGAATCATCCTCTGGGTAAGAACATGATTGGTGCATTTTACCAACCTAAGTCAGTGATTATCGATACCTTATGTTTACAGACACTACCTGCAATTGAATTTGCTGCAGGGATGGCTGAAGTGATCAAATATGGCGTTATTTGGGATGGTGATTTTTTTCAGTGGCTTGAGCAAAATGTACAAGCGTTAAAAGCGCTGGATACCGATGCACTAACCTATGCCATTGCAAAGTGCTGCCAAATCAAAGCTGATGTAGTTGAGCAAGATGAAACTGAGCAAGGTGTACGCGCATTGCTTAACCTTGGTCATACTTTTGGTCATGCTATTGAAGCTGAAATGGGCTATGGCGTTTGGCTACACGGTGAAGCTGTTGCCGCTGGAACCATACTCGCGGCGCAAACAGCATACAAAATGAAGCTGTTAGATGAGGTTAGTGTTGAGCGTATTACCTTGTTAATGCAAGCATTTGACCTGCCGGTAACAGCGCCAGACTCTATGGATTTTGATAGCTTTATAAAGCATATGTGCCGAGATAAAAAAGTACTAGGCGGTAAAATCCGTTTAGTGTTACCAACCCAAATTGGCCATGCTGATGTGTTTAGTGAGGTAAGTGAAGACTTACTTAACCAGGTTATCAGTCGCGCGTAAATACAGTGTGGTGACGTTTTGACAACTTCAGGTCTATTGTTACTTCCCACTCAAGAAGCGCTAGTACAGCGTTTGCAACATATTACCAGCTACAGTGAACAACTGCTGGTGTTATGTGGTGAGAAAGGCGCAGGTAAATCAACGCTTAGTGCTGCGCTGGCAAGTGAGCTTGATGATTACAATTCTGCATTGATTATTTGCCCGCAACATGCAGATAGCGCTGAAATTCGTCGTAAAATATTAGTCCAGTTAATCTCTGCCCCGATTTTTGATGATGAACGTCCTTTGATGGACACTGTCCTTCGAGTTCAATCAAGCCTCAAGAAACCGCTGCATATTATTATTGATGATGCTGATTACTTGCCTAAAGATATCTGGGCTGAGTGCATTTTATTAAGTCAAATTCAATGTGCAGGAAAATCTGTAGCAGTGACCATGACGGTTGAGCCGAGTTTCTGGCGAACATTGATGGCCGATCTGACTGATGAAACTCGGGCACTGTTATTACAGGTTAATATTGAGCCGCTGCCGAGTGCTGAGCGTGATGGCCTTTATCAAAGCTTGCTATTACGTAGTCAAAAAACGCCTTTTATTCCTCGAGAAATCATTCATAAACAACTCGAAAAACAAAACGGCACTCCTAAAGAGGTTGTCGAGTTGTTAACCCTGGCGTTAGAGGCACCAGAGGAGGGAACGCAAAGCAAGCCCTTTGCTGTGAGAGTCGCGACATATTTCTTTTTCATTGCCATAGTATTAAGTACTATCTGGTTTGCTTACCAATATACCTCGTTGACTGATGTGCCAGCTTCAACACAAGAACTCACGGTAGAGCAAACCGCACAACGTCAAAAAGCAAACCAGTATTTGTTAGATTACGCTAAACAAGATTTAGCCGGATACTTTGAACAGCGACAGTTTTCTCAAATAAAAAAAGCTGCAAACGAACAAGCTAATGCACTTATACAGCAACAAGTTGAAGCAGAGTTAACCTTAGAGGTTGAAGCTGTTGAACCTGAAATTATGCCAGAAGATAATCATGCCGATATAGAGGTTAACTCTTCTTTAGATGGGTTGTCATTTCAAGGAGAGCTGCCAAAAGCGCAGGCTCAAGCGGTATCTCAGCCTAGCCAAATTGTTGAAAGAGATAACACCCCTGCTAAAATAAAGGGCTTTACCTTACAGCTTGTTAGTGTCCATGATAAATCATCATTATCGCCTATTTTGACTAAGCTAGCGCAAGAGAAGCAAGTGTATGTGATGAGTCACCAACAACGGTTTGTGATTTTCCTAGGCGATTTTAATACTGCACCAGAAGCTTCTACTAAAGCAAAGCAGATCCAAACCGAATACCGTTTAGCTGCGCCCTGGGTAAGAAAGTGGGCAGACTTAACCGAATATAAGCGACTAGAATAACCTGTTAGCGGTGTGAGGCTCAGGTGAAAAATATCGATATCCAAAACAATAATTTCTTTTTAGCCGATGATAAATCGCATTAAACAGAGTACAATCATCAGCTTTAATTTTGCTGGCATAGTTCCTATTCATGATAAAAAAGCATAGAGCCTTTCTAAAGTGGGCAGGCGGAAAATATAAACTCGTTGATGAGCTAGCAAAGCACCTCCCAGATGGAAACCGTCTTATTGAACCTTTTGTCGGTGCCGGTTCCGTGTTTCTGAATACTGACTATAAGCAATATTTACTGTGTGATATTAATCAAGATTTGATTAATCTCTATGAAATTGTCAAGCAGCAGCCAGACGTCTATATTAAGGCTGCTAAAGCAATGTTTGTCGATGAGATGAACAACAAGGACGCGTATTATCGTGTGCGTGCAGAGTTTAATTTATCACGCGATCCTTTCACTCGTTCAGTATATTTTTTATATATGAATCGTCATGGTTTTAATGGCTTATGTCGTTACAATCGAAAAGGTGGATTTAATGTTCCTTTTGGATCGTATAAAAAACCATATTTTCCTGAAGCTGAAATTCGTTACTTTTCAACCAAGGCGCAACAAGCCACGTTTAAATGTGTCAGTTACGAGCAAGCGTTTGGCTTAGCCAAAAATGGTGATGTGATTTACTGCGATCCGCCTTATGCGCCTTTATCAACTACCGCCAGTTTTACCACTTATGCCGGGCCAGGTTTTAGTCTCGATGACCAAGCGCTACTTGCGCGTCATTCAAGACATATTGCCCACGAGCGTGATATTCCGGTATTGATCAGTAACCACGATATTCCCCTTACTCGAGAGTTGTATCGCGGTGCTGCTTTTTCAACAATTTCAGTGCAACGTAATATCAGCCAAAAAGGCAGTTCACGTAACAAAGTTGATGAGATTATGGCCTTGTATGATCATCACTATCGTCATGAGGATTAAGGTACGTTGAACTGAGTCCGTCATTTTGCTCATGATATTAAATTGGTTGAGCGATGAGGGACTTCCTGCTTGGTGTGCTCACAAAATTGATTCTAAATAAACACCGCCATAGACGTATTATCGCTTCTACCGCCACATCGAGCATGTTTATGTGCATCTCTACTGCATTATCTGCTTTGTATTGATTACCACCATACCCAAAGCTTCGGCCTTAACGCCTACGTTCAGCAATTAATCATTCACACGTTATCAAGCTTAAAAAAGAGATGGGATTTTATGGCTAGCCAAGTATTTGGTTTACAATTAATATTAAGGATATGACTAAGCCAATGGCAAGAATAATGCCCATAATAATAAAAGGGAGTGGTGATTGAGATTGGAAATCTTTTTGACGATTTTGTTCAGTTTGTACCCCAAAGAAGGCTGCAATCGTGCTACTGAATACGCGCCAAAATGACATGATGGCTATATCTTTTCAGCGCTACTGGAGGTGGGCATATCTTGCAAGGGTTTATCTTTGTGACCGTGGATCAATTCGAGTAAATCGATAAAATGAAATTGGCTAGAGCGGCTATTACCTGTGACCCAATTTCCCCAGCTGACGTTATTTGATTGCTCTGCACAGCGGTTAGATGGGTGGCTACTTGGCAAACTGTTGTTATAGCTTTTGCTGTTGTCGCAAACACACGTTTTAGTTTGAGCGGTTTTGACCTCATGGGCCATCATAGCTTGGCTCAACAGCAAAGCGCAGGCAGATGTTGCAAATACAGCATAAACCGGTGCTGGTAAAAATTTACCATCACGACCAGAAATCTTGCTCAATAATTGCTTAACCATAAGGTTTGCCCTATCCGTGGTTTATGCCTAATACCTAATATTGTGTCACCGCATTAATATAGCAATGACAGCGTAATAGTGCCAATCTTGTCGCAGTTATCAACCTAGCGTTATAACAGAGTTAGTATTAATCAAGTGTTAAAATGTAACTCTACATTTTATAACTCTAACATTATAGCAAAATAGCTTAGTTATTGAACACAGCTTTATTGGTTAAAAGCAACAAATCCGACTTCTGGTCTATTTTTTGATAAATATCCTTAATAGAAAGCCTTTTTTGCCATTAGAGCCTAGAGGCTTGGGGCTGCAAAGGGTAAAATGTCGTCACTTTGATCTGCCTATAGAGAAGATTATGCGCCCATTTTTAATTGCACCATCAATTTTATCTGCCGACTTCGCCCGTTTAGGTGATGATGTACAAGCGGTATTAGACGCTGGTTCTGACGTGGTTCACTTTGATGTGATGGACAACCATTACGTTCCGAACCTCACCATTGGCCCTATGGTTTGTAGTGCATTACGCGACTATGGGATTACCGCCGATATTGACGTTCATTTAATGGTTAAGCCTGTCGATCGTATCATCCCTGATTTTGCTAAAGCAGGGGCTTCAATCATTACCTTTCATCCAGAAGCATCTGAACATGTTGACCGCACATTGCAGTTAATTAAAGAATCTGGCTGTAAAGCGGGTTTAGTGTTTAACCCTGCAACCCCTTTGCATTACCTTGACCATGTTATGGATAAATTAGATGTGATTTTATTAATGTCAGTAAACCCTGGCTTTGGTGGTCAATCATTTATTCCGGGTACCTTAGATAAATTACGTCAGGTTCGTGAACGCATCGACGCCAGTGGCTTTGATATTCGTCTCGAAGTGGACGGCGGCGTTAAAGTTGACAATATTGCAGACATAGCTGCGGCGGGTGCCGATATGTTTGTTGCCGGTTCTGCCATATTCAATCAACCAGACTATAAAGTAGTGGTTGATCAAATGCGTGCTGAATTGGCAAAAGTTTAATCTTAATTCTGAAATTTTTACGAGGTATCAGATGAGCCAGTGGGCAAATATTAAAGCAATTGCATTTGATTTAGACGGTACGCTCATTGACAGTGTGCCTGATTTAGCGGCAGCGACCAACGCCACTTTGGTTGAGTGTAATTTGCCTGAAGTGTCGGACGCATTAGTGCGCAGTTGGGTGGGTAATGGTGCGCAGATATTGATGCAAAGAGCCTTGAGTTATGCGTCTTCAATGGCTGAGGACAGCACAGCGCTGCAAGCGCAACTTGAGCAAGTTATGCCGCGGTTTATGCATCATTATGGTGAACATTTACAGCAACACAGCTTGTTGTACCCACATGTTTTAGAGACATTACAGCAGCTAACGCAAGCAGGCTACAAGCTTGCGATAGTGACCAATAAACCGTACCGTTTTACCGTACCGTTGTTAACTGCATTTGGCCTTGATGGATTATTTTCTGAGGTATTAGGCGGCGACTCACTGGCTAAAATGAAACCCGATCCAATGCCGCTACAACATTTATTACAACAATGGCAATTAGATAACACACAATTGCTGATGGTTGGCGACTCAAAGAATGATATTTTGGCCGCTAAAGCCGCAAATGTCATGTCGATTGGCTTGACCTACGGCTACAACTACGGCGAAGATATTGGCCTTAGTGAGCCTGACGCAGTATGTGAGCAATTTGCCGACATCGGCAACTACTTACAGTCACAATAATCTGAATTTTATAAGATAATCTGGAGCAATAAAACACATGACCAAACCCATAGTTCTCAGCGGTGCACAGCCATCAGGCGAATTGACCATAGGTAATTATATGGGCGCACTACGTCAATGGGTTGCCATGCAAGATAGCCATGATTGCTTATATTGCGTTGTTGATTTGCATGCCATTACGGTGCGTCAAGACCCGCAAAAACTGCGTGAGGCGTGTTTAGACACGTTAGCGCTATACCTTGCTTGTGGTGTTGACCCTAAAAAAAGCACGGTGTTTATTCAATCACAAGTGCCGCAGCACACTCAGTTAGGTTGGGCATTAAATTGCTACACCCAAATGGGCGAGCTAAACCGGATGACCCAATTTAAAGATAAGTCGCAAAAGCATGCCAATAACATTAACGTTGGCTTGTATGGTTACCCAGTATTAATGGCGGCTGACATTTTGCTTTATCAAGCGAATGAAATCCCTGTGGGACAAGATCAAAAGCAACATCTTGAGTTAACGCGCGATATAGCTACGCGTTTTAACAATGCTTATGGTGATACCTTTACCATTCCTGAGCCGTTTATTCCTGAACACGGTGCCAAGGTGATGTCGCTGCAAGACCCGATGAAAAAAATGTCTAAGTCAGATGATAACCGCAATAACGTGATTGGTTTACTTGAAGATCCTAAAGCGATTTTAAAGAAAATAAAAAAAGCCATGACCGACAGCGAAGAGCCGCCAATTGTGCGTTTTGATATTGAGCAAAAGCCAGGTGTATCTAACTTACTTAGCTTAATGTCAGGTTGTACTGGGCAATCTATTGCGTCGTTAGAAGCTGAGTTTGAAGGCAAGATGTATGGTCATTTGAAAGTGGCGACTGGTGAGGCTGTTGTTGGCATGCTTGAACCGCTACAAGCTCGCTTTAAAGAGTACCGTGCTGATGGTGCATTTTTAAGACAAGTCATGGCTGAAGGTGCTGAAAAAGCCCAAGCGCGTGCTGAAGTGACCATTAAAAAGGTCTACGAAAAAATTGGTTTGATTGTATAACGTAAGTCTGACTATCTACTAAAGCCAGCCATCATTTGCTGGCTTTTTTATGCATAAAAAAGCCATCGGTTATCGATGGCTTTTTCAATCTTATCAAGGCATCAGGGGTTAGGTTTCAGGTTCGATATACTCAAACACTTTAACCACTTTACGAACGCCTGCAGTATTACGGGCAATCTCAACCGCTAAGTCAGCTTGTTTGCGATCAATTAACCCCAACAAGAACACTTCGCCATTTTCTGTGACCACTTTGATACGTGTAATATCCAGGAACTTTTCATTTAACATGCGCCCTTTAACTTTAGTTGTCACCCAAGTGTCGTTGCTACGCGTGGTAAACGATGTTGGTGTGCCAATACGTATCTGGTTGTGAATTTTGCCGCCAATATCTAACTCATGTACTACTTTTATTGCTTTGTCGCGGAGCATCGAGTTAGGTGCTTGACCTATCATTAACACATTGTTGTTCATCACCACCGCAGCGATATTGGTTTGATTATTTAAGTCATCGTGTTTTGACAAGGCACTGGCAATCGTAAAATCAGCATTAGTGTCACTAATTTGCGTGCTCATACTGCGCTCGTCATTGGCCATTTTGGCGCCACTTACAGCACCAACCATAACCGCACCAGCACAACCTTGAAGCAATGCCAGTACCGAGATGACTAATAATCTAGTGATCATGCCGGCTCATCCTGCGGGAATAAAGTGCGGTCAATGTTGTCGCACAAGCAGTGAATCACTAATAAGTGAACTTCTTGAATACGTGCAGTAACATTAGAAGGCACACGGATTTCAACATCGCCAGCACTCATTAAACCAGCCATTGAACCGCCATCTTTACCCGTTAAAGCCACGATAGTCATATCACGGCTTAACGCCGCTTCCATAGCCTTAATGATGTTACCCGAGTTACCGCTAGTTGAAATAGCCAGTAAAATATCACCCGGTTGTCCAAGGGCTAAAATCTGTTTAGAGAAAATCTCATCATAGCTGTAATCGTTTGCAATCGCAGTAATCGTTGAGGTATCACAACTTAATGCAATTGCCGGTAATGGCGGACGTTCAATTTCATAGCGGTTAAGCAGCTCTGCAGAAAAATGCTGTGCATCGCCTGCGCTACCACCATTACCACATGATAGGATTTTATTACCGCCAAGTAGACATTGCACCATCATCTCTGCCGCTTTTTCAATTGACTCAGGTAGTGCTTCTGCTGCATCAATTTTGGTCTGAATCGATTCGGTGAAACTATCTTTAATACGTTCTAACATGTAACAATCCTTACGCTAATTTATGTCTATTTATGCCGAAGGTAAATAGACTATTGGCTAATCGAGCTGCATCGGTGATTTGGCCGATATGATGCCATAAAACCAAGTAATGGTAATCAGTTACGGCTTAAAAACAGCCTTGTAGCCAGTTTATTTCATCATTACTCATCGCGATGACATCAAAGCGACAAGGTGGATTCAATTTCTGTCGTTGTAAATAGTGATCAGCCGCTAAGCGGATCCGAGTAATTTGCTTTTGCGTCAGCGCATTTAGTGCGCCCCCAAATTGATTTGAGGTTCGGTATTTCACTTCTACAAATACCCATTCTTTTTGTTGGCGCATGATTAAATCAATTTCACCAAACGGGTAACGCACATTAGCCGCTATAAACGTCAGACCTTGTTGTTCAAGATAAGTTCGCGCTCGTTGCTCAGCTAATTGGCCGCGATTCATAGCGGTTTTAATTGTCCTTGGATGTACTGTCCCCAAGATAATTGGCGGTCAATTACGCCATTTTGTTTCACTGACAGTGCACCGCTGCGCCCCATAAATTGGTAACCAGGAAACGCACGCATTTGTGCTAAACGGTTAACCAGCTCTAATGAATCAAAGCCCATAACATAAAGTCTTTTTTGGCTGTTACTCCAGGAGCTCCATAATTCAGACACCATTTGGGTTTCATTGCTTGGGCGCATTAACCAAGGAATATCACTGATCATGAGTTTGTTTAGATCTTGCGCCGCTTGTTTGGACTCATTCTCTAACCGGCTGCGGCTCGTAGTGTATAACGCCACAGGTTCAGAAAACACACTAAAGTTAACGTCTAAAAATGGCTTCAATAACGCGAGGTCTTGCGAGCCAGAAATCATATAAATAGCATCAATATCCTGGCGAGATCGAAAATCAGATTCTAAACGGCTGCCCAATAAGTCACGCATTCTGCTAATACGTGCCTGACTGTCTTTTACGCCTAATGCCTCTTGCACGGTAAGTTTCATTTGGTCGCCAGCATCATAATAATGAACTTCGGCATTATTGTTGGTCAATGCAAGCCAAGTTTGTTTGAAACTGTCGGCCATACGTTTGCCAATGGGATCATTGCTGGCAAGCAGCAAAGGTAATTTAACACCATCACTAAACAATTTATGCGCAGCATCGCTAGCCTCTTGTGCTGGCGATAACGAAAAATAAAATTGATTCAGCTGTGGAGTGAAATGCTCCGTTTGGTTTAAGTATAATTGCGGCACCGTATTGGTCAGTTTGTCATTCACTTTTTGAAGCTCTTCAACTTCATTAGGCAGTAACGGACCAATAATAAACTCAGCACCTTGGGTCACTGCTTTATTGTAAGCCTCGGTAGCGCCTAGCTGTGTATCATAAAAATTAATGGTCACATTGTTGTCGTATTCAGACAAGTAGCTGGCAATAATCCCTTGGCGAATAGGCTCTGCCACCACTGCGCGTGGGCCAGTAAGAGGTAATAAAACAGCAATATTTTGCGGGTGATAAGGTTTAGCGCTTAAGGCTTTTTCTAAATCACCTGGTAATTTAATGGCTGCTGGGTGATAAGGATTATTACGTTGCCATTCACCTAAGTAGCGCACAAGCTGGGTTGGCTCTACCGCATAATGTTTAGCAATAAACGTCAGTTGTAACCAACCCGCAAAAATGGGGTTTGACGGATCGCGCATAAAAGACTGTACGGTTTCTTCTTGCAATGGTTGCAATAACGACCAAATAACATCGTTAACTGCAGTGGTTTCAGACTTAGGCAAGTAGTTACTCAATAGGCTAAGCTGCTTAGCTTGTTCAATTGGCTGCTGAGTATTTTTAAATAATTTTGCTTTAAATTGATGGTAGCTTGCCATCTGCCAGCGAGGTAACTGCCAATGCGGTGGATACTGCAATAAGTTTAATGCGGCTCCGCTGCCATTAGTCTTCTCAACAATACGGGCGCGCAAATAAATATGTTCAGCCTGAAGCGTCGGCACGTTAACCATCGTCTTTTGCATTGAGGTTAAAATGTTGGTCGCCGAATTCACATTGCCATTATTAATATAGGCATGTGCCGCGAGTAATAAAAAACGGTCACGCTTTTCTGGTAAACTGCTATTTTTGGCTTCGGTTAAGTAGATTTTAGCCGGATGTTCGGCGGCAACCAATGATGTGCTTATTTCAACATATTCTCTTTGTTTTCGTTGTTGCTCGGTAGCACAACCTACCAATAAGACAGAGAAAATTATCGCGCACACAAATTTTGTCGTATTCAGTCTTTTTAACACTTGGCTTCACTCTGTTAAGATACTGGCACTAGTTTAACCTGCTCTTACGCTGGGCGAAAGTATCAGGTAGATTCATTATCGAGGTAATTATGGACCAAATGGTCGCGCTGTATATTGTACCCACCCCTATTGGTAATTTAGGCGACATCAGCGCTCGTGCATTGGCAGTGTTGCAACAGGTCGATTTGATTGCCTGTGAAGACACAAGGCACAGCGGCAAGCTGCTCAGTCATTTTGGCATTGAAACCCGTAAAACGGCTCTGCATGATCATAATGAACGAGACCGTGCCCAATGGATTGTTGAGCAACTTAATCAAGGCAAATCAATAGCGTTGATTTCAGATGCCGGCACACCATTGATTTCAGACCCAGGTTATCACCTCGTTAATCATGTGCGTCAAGCTGGCCATCGAGTCGTGCCTCTACCGGGCGCTTGCGCAGCTATTACCGCATTAAGTGCATCAGGCTTGCCATCCGATCGTTTTAGTTTTGAAGGTTTTTTACCTTCAAAAGAAAAAGCCCGTATCGATAAGCTCGAAATGCTTAAAGAAGATCCACGCACCTTAATCTTTTACGAATCACCACATCGGATTGTATACAGTTTAAGCGCAATCGCACAAGTATTGGGCAACGATAGGCAAGTGGTTATGGCACGCGAAGTAACCAAAACCTTTGAAACATTTTTAACCGGAACCGCAGCAGAAGTGCTTAGCATGGTGCAGGCTGATGATAACCAGCAAAAAGGTGAAATCGTATTAATGTGCCATGGTTTTGCTTTATCTGATGAAGAAGGCATTCCTGCGGTTGCCGTGGCGACGTTAAAACTGTTAAGCGAAGAATTACCGCTTAAAAAAGCCGCCGCTATCGCAGCGCAAATCCACGGCCTAAAGAAAAACGCCCTGTATAAATACGGCCTAGAGTTGGATTTATAACCTCGAATGGTTTTTAGCATTGGTTTGTCGGCGTGCTTACGCTATAATCCGCGCCGAGTTGGCCAGACAGTTGCCGCGTACTTAGGTACGGGGAGGAAAGTCCGGGCTTCAAAGAGCAGGGTACCAGGTAACGCCTGGGCGGTGTGAACCGACGACAAGTGCAACAGAGAGAAGACCGCCATTTTAGCTTTGGCTAAGGTGGTAAGGGTGAAAGGGTGCGGTAAGAGCGCACCGTGCGGCTAGCAATAGTCCGTAGCAAGGTAAACTCTACCCGAAGCAAGACCAAATAGGGTTCCATTACTTTAAATAGTATGTGCGCTGCTCGCGTAGGAACCGGGTAGGTTGCTTGAGCCTGTGAGCGATTGCAGGCCTAGATGAATAACTGTCCACGACAGGACCCGGCTTATCGGCTAGCTCGTTAATTTTAGTAACCGCTTGAAATTTCAAGCGGTTTACTGAAATTAATTCAAATCATCAAGTAATATTTCAAAAAGTGGTACACCAATTGGTACACCATTTCTAAAATTTCTCATCATTTCATTTACTTCAAAAAATTGTAAGATTATGATTTTAGGCTATTTTTTATCCTGTTATTATAATCAGACACTCAAAATTTAATGCTGAAAATGTGATACACGGTTTGATACACCGTCGTAAAATCAACTGATAAAATGAAAGCGATAGCTGGCACTAAGCACCTTTATATTCGTAAAGAGTGGTTTTATTTTCGAATGAAACTACCGAAACGGTTAGGAGTTAGGGAAGTTCGGTTTTCATTAAACACTCAAGACCTCTCTTATGCACTGGTAAAGCTTCAGCGGTTTACTTTTAAATTAGCCTGTTAAAACAACTTGTTGTTAGTTCAAAATCGTTAGACTCTAGTGTAGTAAAGCCTTCACTATTAATGATAAAGGACGCTATGCTAAAGCAACTGGCAATGAGTGATATAGATGGATTGATAGCTGAACTTGAGCAAGATTATTCTAATAATGCTCATGCGGTTAATGTATTAGGCCAAGATGGTGTCCTCGATAAAAACAATCAATTCATAACAGAGTTAACCTATATCTCGCAGGCCGAGGATAATGAAACTCGAATCATTCGATTGAAAGAGGTTATTGCTGGTTTATCTGAAGCGCAGAAATGGCCTTTCATGGAAGCATTATCTTCCTTGGCTAAGTTGCTGGTCAGTATGACTGATGATGTAGATGAGGGCGGAGTAACTGAATTAGCACGACAGCTTTTATTACATAAAGGTTTTGATGTAGAGCAATCTAGTTTAGCTTTTCGTGTTTTAGTGAGTAAGCTATCTACCTCAAGTAAGTTGAAGAATGAGCTAATAAACCTAGTGGCAGAGGGTGATGCTACTAGTGAGCGAGAGCTTCAACAGTTACTGTCACCCACGGCTATACAAGTTCCAATTACCACTACCGAAGTGGCTGAAGAATCTCATTCCCCCCTGTTTTCTGAAGTATACGAAGAATTCATCACGCATAAAATTAATAAAGAAAAACTAACCACTAAGATGCAGCAGGATTACGCTC
Organism: Shewanella algicola; assembly: GCF_014648035.1. Taxonomy (GTDB): domain Bacteria; phylum Pseudomonadota; class Gammaproteobacteria; order Enterobacterales; family Shewanellaceae; genus Shewanella; species Shewanella algicola. The sequence goes on from NZ_BMQI01000026.1 coordinate 66,590, forward strand.
GAAGATATGCCGTGTGGAAAGTGCTGGTGGAAGATAAACCGATAGATCAATACAAGCCTAAAGATATTGGTCAATTCATCGATACCTGTTTTGAATTACCTAAAATGCACCTTGCACCGTATAACAAGATGACTTGGGAACAGCGCTTGAGTTGCGATGTGCCTGAAGAAGACAGGCAAGCATCTAAATCAGTGCACCAATATTATAAGTGGCTTCAAGGTGTGTTTGCTTATGCTAAGCGTGACACTATTGGCTATATTGAAATCTCACCATGCTCTATCAAGAGAAACTTTACGACTAATGTTCGTGGTATTTTCAATGATGCTGAATTGAAGAAATTGATTGAATCGGCTGACTGTAGTGGTCAACAAAAACTGGCCACATTCTTAGAGTTTTCCCAATACAATCGTTCGGATTCATTTGGGCTTAACCCGCCATTATATTGATGCGGCCTTAGCTGGCTGTAATAGCCAGTGATGTATCTATTTATTTCCTGCTTTGCTTCTGCAAAATTACGATAACCACATACGGGAACCCATTCCGTT
>NZ_BMQI01000027.1 GCF_014648035.1 Shewanella algicola
CGAAGACAGAATTGTGAAGTATATTAACTAAATTGCAGTTACACAGAATCTGTTACACCCTCCAGGAATAGCAATTAGCCCTGCCCAATCTAAGCAAAACTCAACCCACTCTTTTCTAGCTTTTTTATCTAGTTCTATTAACTCTTCATCTGCGTCAGGCTCAGTCAAATTTCGATCAATCGAGGTATCACAATAACCATGGTGCCCAGCTACAGCTTTCATCGCCTCGTTATGACCATAAGACCTGATGAAATGAAGATAACCATATGAACCATGATCATATTTTTCAGATTCAACTTCAAACTCATCCCCTTGTAGTTGAACTCTGATTGCTTTTACAAAGTTTTGAAACCTAGCGTCAAATTTACCTAAGTCATGTAATAACACATAAAACAAAACAATAGCTTTTGCCTCTGACTCTGAACAATTAATCTGCAACGCTATTTGCTTTAGTAGGGTGCGAGATTCAGTAAGCCAAACGTCGACCACAGCCGCTACATCTAAACAGTGATAAGGTAATAGATGATAATCGACGCTAGTTTGTTCAAGCGTTTTTTTCGCCTTACCCCAATATTTAAAATATTCTGCAATGTCCATGCTCACCTCTTTGTGCCAAGTCCTTGCACTGTATACCGTTTAATATTTGCTCATCTATACTGTTGTTTTACACAGGTAAAGTGAGTTTACACTTAGCGTTGTGACTGCTGTGATTTTGCTGCGTCTGTTGGCCTTGGCATTAAAATAACCACTGTTTAATGTCATCTTGGTTTACAAGCACCCATTGTTGCGCCTCGGGTGTACCGTCTAACATTTTGATATTGATTTGCATTTCGCGCAGTACATAGTTAGCTAGCGCTGCCCTGGTGTTAATAATCAATTTGCCATCTGTAAGGCAAAAGTCATTACCAAGTACCCATTTTTGCTCGTCTGTTAAACGATAATCTGGCTGTAATATGATTGGAATAATAGTTTGCCATGCATCGTCTTGAGTCACTGGGTACGTTGAGCTGTCTAGTAACTCTGGCTCACCTTTAAAACGACTAATCACTAGGTCTCTGTAGGCTTGTGACTTTTCACAATAACCTCTTACATGCCAACGTAAGCCTGTATTGACAAAAGTGTGGGGATGAAAGATACGACCATCGTTTTCAGGGTGAGATAGCGACACATATTGAACATCAATGCGTTTTTGTTGCTCCATAGCGGCAACGAGTAAACGTATTATTTGTACAGATACGATGCGATCAGGTATCGATAGGTGTGCCACTTGAGGCGATTGATAGCTGTTATCGAGAATTGTGTGGGTTTCATACCAGTGTAAATACTGGCCGAGCTCACCAGAAATGTAGTGAGGGGTAAACGTTTGTGCAGGGCAATACCCTTGGTCTGTTTTTAGCAGATTAAGCGGGTGTTGAAGTAAGTATTGTTTAAAGTCGTTGTATGCCTGTTGGCGACTTATACCAAACTGCTGCATAAGTTGTTTGTTGCTTATACAGCCTTGCCACCAGGCTAGCATTTCTATAAATAGAAAGCGTTTGTAAGACAAATCCTTTGCCATTCACGTCACTGTGTTTGTTGTTTCCTTAATCATGTTATAAATCGCTTTCAAGATTCGGTCAATACTATTTATCAGCAAATGCAAGTAGATGCATTTGCTGATTCAATACAAAAGTTAAGTATCTAAGGTAAAGCCCACCTTTATAGTGACTTGCCAATGAGCAACCAACCCCTCTTCTAAGTGACCACGGGTTTCTACTACTTCAAACCAACGTAAGTGCTTTAGCGATTTATTGGCCTGGGCAATGGCGTTTTTTACTGCATCGTCGCTGCTGATTGGCGATGAACCGACAAGTTCAATAACCTTATATGTATGACTCATGCTTAACTCCTTATTTTCAGATCATTAAAGCGCTATTAATAAATAATTAATTCTTTATCAGTATAGCCTTAAGCTTATCAGTTCGCTTTTTTCTATCGTTCGAGGCGTTATGGTTTCAATCATATTACGTAGTCAGCAACGACGTTTCTCACTCGTATGGTGTGTTGGTTAATCGTTTAACTTGCTCTGTAATTCTCAGTTATCGAATATTGTATACAGAAACACCGCTTTATTAACTAAAATTAATAGTTAAATATGTAAAATAACTAATACAGGCGTCTGGACGTCTAGAAGTTTATTGTGTTAATCTGCAGTCAAGCAATCGAATTGATTTCATCAGCTAGTTGAGCAAGTTTCATGTGGAGAGAAAATGATAGAGCTTAGACACCTTCGCACCTTGATGGCGTTAAAAGAAAGTGGCAGTTTGGCAGGTGCAGCTAAAAAGCGGTTTGTAACCCAGTCGGCGCTTTCTCATCAAATAAAAGAGTTAGAGACTCGTATTAACTCAGCGATTTTTGTTCGAAAAAGTAAACCGTTAACTTTCACTCATGAAGGTGCGCGACTGCTGAATTTAGCAGAAGAAATCTTACCTAAGGTGATTGCAACAGAGTCAGATCTTAAACGTGGTCTTGAGGGTGAAAGTCAGCAACTTAAATTAGGCATTGAATGCCATAGCTGTTTTCGTTGGTTGATGCCAGTCAATGAGCAATTTAAACAACATGCGCCTGATGCGCAGGTTGATATTTCAAGCCGCCATTTGTTTGATTCACTCAATGCACTGCAAACCGGTGGGTTAGACATTGTACTGACCTCAGATCCTGTGCCTGGACACAGTGTTGCGTATCAGCACTTGTTTGATTTTGAGGTTAAATTAGTGACCTCGAGCGAACATCCATTGGCGAAAAAAGCGTATGTGACCCCTACTGATTTAACGAAAGAAACCTTAATTAGTTACCCAGTACCGTTAGCACGCTTGGACATTTACAAACACTTTTTAGAGCCTGCTGGGGTTGAACCTGGTGAGCAAAAGCAATGCGATTTAACCTCAATGCTATTGCAACGAGTGGCATGTAATGATGGCGTCGCGACGCTACCTACATGGTCAATTCGCGAGAGCCAAGGCTTGAGTTTAGCTGCGGTAAAACTAGGGGCAGAAGGACTAAAACGCCCGTTGTTTGGCGCTTATCGCCGTGACGCCACTAATGCAAATTTGATTCAAAAGTGGCTTGAGCTTGTTGCAAGTGAAGGCTTGAAATTACAACGGGTTAATCAATAGTTTCCGTTTAGATAACACGCGCCGAAGCACAAGTCCTGCTGAGTCAGGGTTTTGTGTTTGGCGTAAGTTATGTGCTATTAAAAATTCATCGCGTAAGTCGTCATCCAACCCTAATGATTCAAATGCCTCTAGAGACAGTTTTTGTTGTTGCTGATCTATCAATGATTTAAGCACCTTTAACGACACAGGCCTTGGTAATTCTGCATTCAAATACGCAAATGCAGTTAGCGCAATCACTTGGCCAAACACACTGAACAAGGCTAAAGTTTGCACTTCATCAGCATCGACTTTTATTGCCGAACCCGCTTCGCTTTCTACACGTAATAATTCGATACAATCATGAGCTATGGCTTCATTTAATGCCCAGTAACCTTGTACTAATTTTTTGTACGGTTCGGCAAGCTCATCAAGCCGCTCTTTTAAGTAAAACGAAAACGCATAACGGTAAATATTCACCTGCCCTAAACGGATTAAGGCATCTTTCACACTGCGGCTTTTTGTTGACACTACACCGGCATTTTGTGCGGTATTACTACGTTGTAATAAATGGGCTGCGAGCGCGGGATCGGCTGAAACGGTATCGATAATAACCCGAATATCGGCTTCGTTAATTAAGGCCTTTTTTAAAGGGATCAAAATACCACGGCGACCAATGACCTGTTCTTCGTTGCCAATAATAGCTTGAACTTGAGTCAGTACTTGTTGTTCAAGATTTGTCATATGCATCAGTTACCTTTGGTGAATAAATCTGGGTATAAATTAATTTAACGATATATTAAAACGAAAGCCAGTAATAGTTACTGGCTTTGGTATTCATATCGCTTAGTTTTACCCTTTAAAAGCGGTAACCAGCAGTAATTCTAAATGAACGGCCCGTACCTGAGTAATAACCATTACCATAAGACGAATAATAGCCTGTGCCTACATAGTCTTCATCTAATAAGTTATCGATACGCACACTGGCTGTCCATGCATTACGGCGATAATTTAATGCAAGGTTAGTCAGCACATAACTGTCGAGTTTGTCGTCGGCATTGCTGTTATCACCTTCCATGTAACGCTCGCCTGTGTATATGCCTTCAACAAACGTTTGCCAATTATCTGCAAAATCGTAGCTCATAAACACTTTACCAGAATGCTCAGCCACCCAGGATAGCGCTTTGCCATCGTTATCACCTTGGGTAAATTCGGCATCGATATAGTCATACGATGCGCCCATTAGCCAATCTTTAGATAACTGCACCTCGTAGCTTGAACTCACACCAAAACGGCGCGACTCATCAGCGTTAACGTTAGCGCCACCGCCATAAGGTCCATCGGTACGGCTGCCGTCGTAAACGATTTCATCTTCTAACTCGAGTTGATACGCATTGATTTTTAACGTTTGGGTAGCCGTAATGTAATCCCAACCCGCTTCGTATGAGCGCCCTGTTTGTGGGTCTAACCCTTGCACATCTAATGGCGTGTAAGCTTGCTCATCGACTTTAGCAAAACGGAAGTTATCATTGGCGCGAACATAAAAACGATGCTCGGCACTTGGGCGGTAATTAAGCCCTAGCTCAAATGCGTGTGCATCATTGTCGAGCTCAACACCTTCAGGATAAAGTAGTTGATCAGACAAATCATCGGTCACTTCAGAATAGCGACCACCGACAACATATGACAATGTTGAGCTTAGCGGCACAGTGGCTTGCACATAGGCGCTTTGCATCGTTTGCTCGTTATTACGTTGAATATACAAAGTATCAAAGTCAGCTTCGCCGCGGCTCACATCAACCCCTGTCACTAATATTAATTCACCGTGTTCTAGTTGATAGTGCGCTGTAGCTTTTGGAGAAAAACTCAATAAATCACGTTCAATTCGCCCTGCACTGCCATATAACAAGCTGGTTGTGAGAGAGTCAGAATAGGTTAAATCTGCACCGAGTGCCCACACGTCAGTCAATTGATATTGATAACCAGTGCGCAGTGCGGTGGTCATTTCATGTGAATATTCACCCTCAGAAAATGACGCAACCTGGCGAGGGTTATCTTGGTATTGTGCAAGGGTTAATGCACCTGGGGCCTGGCGATCATTATCGAAGTAATTCACTTCTACATAAAAATCTTCAACATCAGTTTGGTACTGAATACGACCTAGAATAGAGCCGGTTTCATTGTCGTTATTGTCACGATAGTTATCGCTTTGGTTATAACTGCCCGCTAAAAAGTAACGCCAGGTGTCATTAATTGCACCAGAGATATCGCCTTTAACTTCATAGGTGTCAAAGCTGCCGCCACTAACTTGCAGGCCACCAGCGGTTTGGGTTGGGGCTTTGGTAATAATGTTAATCACGCCACCCACAGCCTGATCGCCATAAAGCACACCCGCACTGCCAGATAAAATCTCAACGCGCTCGATTAAATTAAGCGGAATGGATTCAACGCTTGGGGCAGAAATATCAATGTTATTTAACCGACGACCGTCGACTAAAATAAGCGTATTGTTAACGGCTTGCGAAGCAGAAAAACCGCGCATCGAAAATACCGCACCAGAGTTGTTATCTGATACCTGTATGCCTGATTGGCCGCGCAGTAAGTCAGTAAGGTTGGTGGCACCACTCATTTCAATATCGGCAGCATCAATAACATCGACATTGGCAGCAATATTTAACGGATTAGCTTGATTACGACCAATGACCACAATCGTCTCATCCATTGTCACATCTGACTCGGTTGACACACTTGGTATTGATTCTGTAGAGGTTGGTGCTGCAACAGCATTAACACTGGTTGCGCAAAGCATTGCACTGATTAATAGTGCGAGTGTAGTTGGTTTAGTACCCATTTACCTTTAACTCCTGAAAGGAAAAATGGGGCAAAAGCGCCGCAACATTGACCACCACTTTTTGGCTTACTCATCTGAGTAAACCAAAAACGGCATAACATCACATCTCGAGATCTGCCCACCGAAATCATCGAAATCATCTTTATGGCCGGTCTCCGGACTGAGGTTACGGTACTCAAATTGTACGCACGAGCTGAGATACCATGGCATCAAAGGCTCTCACCAATCACCGTTGCGGGGGCAGTACCAGACTTTCACTGGTTTCCCGATTCTCCAATGGGTCGAAATGACTCAACATTGGCACCGTAAAGATTGACTAAATTATTAAACATTTTGCTTACCTGCCTAAGCTTTTGCCTAGATTTATGCAGTGTAAACAGCAGCAGGATTATAGCGGAAGCTCAGCTTAGCGGATAGTAACAAAGCAAAAAACAACTCGCGGATTATTCACGTTAATATTTGAGTAAGTTACTCAGCCATAAAGTCGCGATAATTTTGTTGATTGATAGGTGCTGATTCGGCGGTAAACACTGCGGTACGAATAGACTTATGCACGAGGTAGATATCATCGTCATCGCTGATAACAGTAAAGTACCCCATCTCACCACGAGGACTGGTAATGTAAGATGCTGAAACGGTAATCGAGGCATTATGAATATTGGGCATGCTAGTGCAGCCTAATAAGCCGTGTACAGCCTCAAGCCCTTCAACTTTTAAACTGCCTAATTGCTGATAAACCACTTCGCCCTGGCAGTGTTCCTTGTAAGTGTCAGCCATTGAGTCTAAAAATTCAGCAGGATCGACATCTTCAGCTAGGCCTTCAAAACCTTGCATACAGACTAAGTTAGACCAATCGTTGAGGGTTTCGTTGGCAGGTATAAATTCAGCCATGGTCATGTCGCCGCGCTTTTCATTAAAGGCAAGTTTCCACGCTAAAGGAGGTAAAAAACCAAAGGTTTTGGAGACAGTGATAAGCTTTTGTACGTCGCTCGACATGACAAGCACGCCGGATGAGTCACTTTGGGAGTCCAATGTAACCAATGCTGGTAAAGTAGCATACGCGGCATGAGGCAATAGACAGGCTATTCCAGCGCACCCCGCGTAGCAGATAAATGCAGCGAACTTGTTCATCCCAAAGACATCCTTGCAAGGAATTAGTTAGTTTAAAAATCATTCTAATTAAGTATATCCTATCCTGAACATACCGAAATTAAAACTTATCTATAACATTTACCTATTTTGAGCAGTACTTAGTTGAAGTCATCTTCGTCTAAGATTTCGTCTTCATCAATGGCAGATTCAGCCGCGATAGCCGCCGCTAAACTTTTTGCTTTTAGGTGTTTTTCAGTTTTACGCTTGTTACGATCAGCTTGCTTAGACAGGAAGCCCTGTAATGACTGTTCGCCCCATGCAATGGCTTCTGCTTCTGTGGCAAAACCATCTTGGCTTTTTGATACTACGGTTTTAGTCGCTGTCATACGACGAGTGATTTCGGTTTTCCACGTGTTTTCAACTTGTGTAACACGTAAACCATACTTTTTGCTATCGCTCATAATCTTTTCTATCCTACTTAGGGCATCGCAATGCAAAACCCATGAAATTTCAGCCGCGCAGTGTACTCGATACTCACGAGTTTGGGCAGCTATTATTGGTTATTTTTAACGCTTTTTTGTGATCGCGTTATTGCTGCTTCACTAACTGGTTTGAGCCCACGATCATCATTTCACATTTATGGCAGTCAAACACCAGCTTTAACTTGTCTTTACCGACGTCTAAAAACATCGGGTCGGCTTTGATGCCCTCAACTTCTTTAGGGCATAAATTAAAGCTGTAGCGTAAACAATGTTTGGTGACCATTAATGGGGCATCATGCAACACGGTGTTTTTTTCGTAGGTGTCTTCAATTTGAATCACCCCATGTTGTTCATAAAACGATTTGGCTTTTTCGTTGGCAACGTTAGACAAAAAGCTTAATGCCTTTTGTGGGAAACGCGCTTCTTTATTATGCACCCAACGCTCAGGGCGCTGATACGCAGCAACTCGTGCCGCCATTAACTCGCTCACAGCATCACGGCGCAGCTCATTGACCATCGACGCTGGTAAAAACCACATTTGCGCAGTTTGTAAGTTGACTTTGTTTAACACAAAATCGCTACTGCCTAATTTACCCAACTGCTTTTTAAGGTTATCAGCGGTTTTTGCTTGATCGTTTGCCGGTGTTTTGTCGCATGTTAGCGTGGCTGTAGCACTAATATTATGCGCATCGGTAATGGTTAAGCCGACACCGTCATCGGTATCAAAAAACTGCATATCAACGCTAATTTTACGGGTTGCCGAATCTTTGTTTAATGTTAATTCAAACTTATGGTCAAAGTTACGGAACATCATCACGCCGGTTTTTAAGTCTTTTGGCACCTCGGTTAAATACAAGGTATTGCCGTCGGCGCGGTTAACTCGTACACCCGATAACTTGTCATCAGACAGACGCTGAGTTTCGTAATGCTCTACGAAATAACACAGGCCATCACCATTGTTAAACTGAATATCTTTACCACTTTCGCTGGTATCAATTTTGATAAAGTCTTTTCCGACTTGAGTAATACGGCCAATTTTTTCACCAATAAACTTTGGCGAACTAAAATGCTCAATGGCTTCGGTACGCTCATTAACAAAGTAATCGGTTTTACCACGATTAAAGCTTTTATCAGGGTCAGGGGTAAAGTTAAACTCGCAGCGACCATGGGATATAGATTCAAGATCGTTACGCTTTGCAATAATGGCATCTAATTGCTGACGATAATGAGCGGTCACGTTTTTAAGATAAGTAATGTCTTTTAAGCGGCCTTCAATTTTAAACGAGCTAATGCCAGCATCAATCAAGGCTTCTAAATTATCGGTTTGGTTATTGTCTTTAAGTGACAATAAGTGCTGATTTTCAGCTAATACATCACCGTCACGTGTGGTTAAGTTACACGGTAAGCGACACATTTGAGAGCATTCGCCACGGTTAGCGCTGCGGTTTGAGTACGCATGGCTTAAGTTGCACAAGCCACTGTAACTGACACATAATGCCCCATGAATGAAAAACTCTAGCTTCATTTTGGTGTTGGCGGCAATATCACGAATTTGCGGAATATTTAGCTCGCGCGCCAATACTACCTGTGAAAAACCCACCTGCTCTAAAAACACGGTTTTTTCTGGGCTGCGGTTATCGGTTTGAGTACTGGCGTGTAAGGCTATTGGCGGTAAATCCAGTTGTAAAACGCCCATGTCTTGAATGATTAAGGCATCAACACCAGCTTCGTAGAGTTCCCATATCAGTTTTTGAGCTTTGTCTATCTCGTTATCCATTAAAATGGTATTCAAGGCAACAAACACCTGGGCATGATAACGATGAGCAAACTCCGCTAAACGAGCAATATCTTCAACGCTGTTACCAGCATTATGACGCGCACCAAATGCAGGACCACCAATGTAAACCGCGTCGGCACCATGACGAATAGCTTCAATGCCGTAATCTGCATTTTTAGCCGGTGCTAGCAGTTCAAGTTGGCGCTTTACCGGAGCCTCGGGGGTAAACAATTCTACAGAAACCATAATGTTAACTAAATTTCGCTCAATTCTGATAAAAAAGTGCGCCAACATACTGATATCGTCTTGGTGACATAAGTATGTTGACGCACTCGCATAGTCTTGTATTTTAGCAAACTTTAAACAAAGTTCTAAGTAAAATTGCGACTAACTTGGTTGTTTATAAAAACAGCTCTTGGATGTTTTTAAAATCAGATTTGCCTTCAGCAATTTCTTTTGGATCCAGACCCGAAACTTCGTGCGGGAACACCAACCAATCTTCAGATGAATGAATAAAGTAATCAGGCTTTAGGTCAACTTTGGTATTTTTTGGCTTGTAGTAAGGACACGCAATGCGAATATCGCTTGGTACATTAAGGCGCATAAACTTTTTAAGCTTACCAATTAAGGCGTCAATACTGCGGCCTGAGTCAAATACGTCATCAACAATTAATAACCCGTCACTGGCATTGGCGTTTTCAATAATATAATGCAAGCCATGAACTTTAATGTTTTTGTCTTGCTTGTCGGTGCCGATGCCATAATACGATGACGTGCGTACTGCAATGTGGTCAGTTTCCACTTTTTTGAAGTCATAGTATTCTTGTACTGCAATACCAATCGGTGCACCGCCACGCCAAATACCGACAATAAACTGCGGTCTAAAACCACTGTCATATACCTGCGCAGCCAGTCTAAATGAATCTTCAAGAAGTTGTTGCGCGCTAATATAGTGTTTATCAGTCATTGTTAAGGCCTCTGGTTATTTTAGTGCGGCGAATTTTATACCAAATAAATCTATCTTGCCTGTAAGAATCAGAAATAATTGATCAAAGTCAGCATAAAATTATTCAGTTAAGTCGTAACTTATCATCTAGTGGTTCAAATGGATAAATTAATCTTTGCTTGACGGATGATACCTGTGCCCAAATAGACTGAACAGGTATCATTGCCGATAAAATCTACTTGTCATTCACGATGACTATGGCATAGTGTTTTTGACCAATTCGTTGATATACCCAACTCATTGATATCGCCAATTCAGGATGAATACACCGTTATGCTGCTAGACAAAAATACCCAAAATAATTCAGCAAATGCTCTGTCTCACTCCACTGATGCACGCGTTATGGAAGGAGCTAAAGGTGACAATCCGCTTATTTGGCCATTGCTAACTTTACTCAAATCTTCACGTCAAAGCTGGAAAGTGCATCACTTAGCCAGCGAACTGCAAACCAAAGGCTTAATGCACAACCTCGATCCAATGCCTGAAAAAGATCTCTTCAAACGTAATTTTTTGCTAATGAATGCCTTGTATGAACTGCAAGATATGCTGATGCCAAGGCAATGGTTGCAAGTCAAAGCTATGGAAATTCAAATATTTAGAGTTATCCCAGCCAATGCAGATATTGCACATATTCGAGACGGTGCACTACGTGAATACTATCTTGATTGGAGTAACTACGACGCTAGCGTTAATGTGGTACGTGAAATGCTCGAGTCATTCTGGTCAAGCTACCAACAATTTATTGGCGTTAATGCTCAATTAATGCATAAAGGGCATGCTTTAAAAGTATTCGAGCTAGATGAAACCGCAACCGACAAAGAAATCCGCAAACAATGGCGCAAGCTGGCACTTAAATGGCACCCCGATCGTGACGACGGTGATGCTGAGAGGTTCCGTGAAGTATGCGAAGCCTGGCAAACCCTGCGAGACAGAGCGTTAGGCGGCGCTTATCAGACTAACGCGTAAACAAAATTGCGTAAATCACAGCTTGATCACACACATTTTGCCACTGTGCATGGCTATTTATGCCATCATTAGCGGCATTATTGTCTTTAAATTTATCTCCATTTTGAGGTGTTCATGTTTAAATATTTAGCTTTAGCCGTGACCTTAGCGGTTGCTCCTATTACCAGTTTTGCTGCGCAATTTGTTGAAGGCACCCATTATACCCAAATCTCTAACAACATGGTCCCTAGCGAACCTAAAGTGACTGAGTTCTTTTCATTTTATTGTCATAACTGCTTTAACATGGAAAGCCAGTACCTGCCTGAAATCAAAAAAGGCCTAGACAAAAGGGTGGCATTCGACAGCAAGCACGTCGACTTTATGAATAGCGACTTAGGCACTGAAGTGATGCGTTCACTCGCGGTTATCCACGAGTTAGATAACAAAGAAGCGTTAAAAATTGCCATGTTTGGTGCGATTCAAGGTAAAGACAATACCGCGGGTCATGACCATAGCGCGGCAGGTCATGAACATAAGTCATTGATTAACAGCCGTGACGATATCAAAAAGGTGTTTGCCGAATTAGGCGTTGATGCTAAGCAATACGATGTTCTTGCAGACAGCGAAGTTGCCGATAAAAAACTCAGCTTATGGCGTCAACAACAAGTAATGTACGCAGTACAAAGTGTGCCCGCTTTTATTGTTAACGATAAATACGCGATTAATTTAAATGAAATGCGTACCCTCGATGACATCATCGGTTTGATTAACTACTTAGCGTTACAAAAGTAGTGTGAATTGCTTTAAACAGAAAATGGCTATCCAGTGGATAGCCATTTTTTTGCCTACTTTGTGCTAAGCCTTAAGTCTTAAGCTTTATGCCCTAATCCTTACATTTTATGGTTGATTAGTATAAATGGCGTAGCTTAATCTTGGTAAGGTGACGCTAAAGCCCGTGTCTGTCGCCTCGCCTTTAACCACAGCTTGTTGTTGGCCCCATGAGTGCAATAACCGATAAGGTTGTGCAGTGTTTGCCAGCTCAATGCTGTGTGCTTGCTCGCCACTGTTAAACACCATCAACATTTCAGCGCCGGTTGTCGCATCAACGCGCGCAAAGGCAAATATGGGCTTATCCGCCTGATAAAGGCGGTCTTGGTACTCACCACGGCGCAGCAATATATGCTGCTTACGCAACTCACTTAATTGAGCAATGGCCTGATACAGTGGGTGATTGCTGTCAAAGTTATCGTTTGCGGTAGTAGCCTGGGTGCCTAACAAGGTATTGTCATTATAACTGGCCACTTGTGAGGCAAACATGTCTTCGCGAGCGTGAATATCGTTTCCATCACCGGTAAAGCCTTGTTCATCACCGTAGTAAATCACCGGAATGCCGCGAGATAAAAACATAAACGCATGCGATAAAATGCTGCGCAGCAGTTTATCTTCAGCAGGCATATCTGGATTGGCCTGCTGAATAAAATGACCGGTACGACCCATGTCGTGATTGCCTAAAAAGGTCATGAGCAAATCAGCTTGGCTGTCGCTGTCTTGATAAAGATTATCTTGGGCAAATAATTGCTGCGCTAATTCAGGGCTTTTTTTACGGTAGAAAATATCTGCCGCAACTTGCTGAAATGCAAAGTCGAGTACCGAGGGCAGTTTTCCCTCTGTAGTATAAAGACTGAGTACTTTAGGGTCTGGCGCATAGACTTCGCCAAATACATGAAACTGCGGGATCCCTTGCGCTTTAGCAAAGTTAACAATTTCGGGGCTAAAGGTTTGCCAAAATGATAAATCGACATGTTTAACGGTATCGATCCTAAAACCATCAGGCTTAAACTCTTCAATCAAGTTTTGGTAAATTTCAATCATACCGGTTAACACTGCTGGATCGGCGGTATTAAGGTCATCTAACCCGGTAAAGTCACCATTAAGCGAGCTTTCGCCTTTAAAGGTACTGTCGCCTTGATTGTGATAGTAACGCGGATCGTTCAGCCAACTCGGCACTTTGACCTCAGCCTGGCCCTCGGGAATAAATGGCGTGTAACTGTCACCTTTTGCGATTTGATCTAATGACTTATATTCACAGTGCGTATTAGGAGCAATAAACTCGCCCGACGCTTGGTGACACTCCTGATACTTAATCACGTCAGCCGTATGGTTAGTAATAATGTCGAAAAATACTTTAATACCACGTTGATGTGCTGCGTTAATGAGCTGCTTTAAATCGGCATTACTGCCAAAATGTGGGTCGATTTCAGTAAAGTCGACAATCCAATAGCCGTGATGAGCAATACCGTCAGGTTGAATGGCTTTATTACGCAATAACGGTGTCATCCAAATGGCTGTAATGCCAAGGTTTTGCAAGTAATCGAGTTTTTGCTCAATGCCGTTAATGTCACCACCATGAAAACCACGAGGATGAGTTAAGTCCATACCGCCAGCCGAAACTTCATGGGTTAATGAACCATTATCATTTTTGCTGTTGCCGTTATAAAAACGGTCGGGTAACACAAAGTAAAAAATGTCATCGCGAACATCGCGATGTAAGTAATCTTGATAAATGTCTGACGCACCTTGCGCCTTAACAAGTGTATCGGCAGACTGCACATCGGCCGTTTGCGGGGCTATAACCTGGCTTTTTTCCTTGTCGACCTCTGCTGGCTGACAAGCCGATAACAATATTGCCGCAGTAAGTATTGTGCCTATTTTTGTGTCCATATGGCCTCTTAAATGACTATCTTTATTATTTACATTGATTAGCGCTTAGGTAACTCTCCCATCGATACTGCAATAATTAACCTGAGTTCGGGTTAACTAAGGTAATTCTTGTCCCTTTGCGCTTACATACAGAGCATACCAATGCTCGCGGCTCAGTGATACTTGAGTCGCCTGACTACAGGCATTAATTCGCTGTAAATTTGTGGTACCGATAACCGGCTGAATTTGACTCGGGTGTTGCATTAACCAACTGAGCAAAATAGCTTCGGCCGTGGTGTGATATTGCTCAGCTAAAGCCTGTACTAACTGGCTGGTTTGTTGCACCGCTATAGGTTGGTCGCTGACATCCATGCCACTGTATAATCCCTGACATAAACTGCCCCATGCTTGAATTTGCATACGCTGTTGTTGGCAATATTGCATCATACCTGGGGTAAAGTTGATGTCTTTACCGGCTTGATTACCTGCATAAACGGTTTCATCTAGCCAGTCATGTTTTTGTAAACTCATTTCAACTTGGTTTAGTACCAGCGGTGCATCCAGCTCTTGCTGCAATGCCTGTACCTGGTGTTGCTGCATGTTCGACACCCCTAAAAAGCGCACTTTACCGGCGGTTTTTAACTGGCTAAACACCTGCGCGATTTCAGTTGGCTGCATTAAAGGATCTGGGCGGTGAAGCACCAATACATCAAGGTAATCGGTATGTAACTGCGCTAAGCTTTTATCGACTGAGGATTGGATCCACTGCGCAGATAAGTCATAGCGTTTGGGGCCTAAATCATCGGCAAATCGAATACCGCATTTACTTTGCAGATACATCTCTTGTCGCAGTGCTGGGCGCTCGGCTAATACTTTGCCAAACACTTGCTCAGCTTTGCCAAAGGTATAAATATCGGCTTGATCAAAATAATTAATCTTGTTATCTATCGCGGCATCTATCACCTGATGGGCTTGCTTAATATCGGCATCATTAATTGAATTAGCATTCCAACCACCGCCCAGCCCCATGCAGCCATATACCAGCGAGCTAACGTTTGGTAAAAATTCACGTAAAGGTAAGTGGGTCATTTTAGTGCTCTTCGCATTGCGTTCATTAAGCCTAGTTTATGAAAAACGCGATAAATAAGAAGCGTTAAAAAACAAAATCATTATTTGATATATCTACCAATAACAGATTACAGTTCTTTATAGATGACGATTATAGGTAAGTGTAATGAGCCGAGAACATAAAAAGTTTGAGCGATTATTTTTATTCAGTGAGGTGGCCAAGCAGTTGAGCTTTACCGGTGCGGCAGCCGAATTAGGTATTTCACGCGGTTACTTATCTGAGCAAATTAGACAACTTGAACAAGAACTCGGTAGACCGTTACTCATTCGTACCACTCGCAGCGTTAAGTTGACGATTCAAGGCCAGATGATATTAGCCAGTATGGGGCAAGTGAAAGCCGACCTACTGGACCTTGACCGACAAATTCGTCACGACAATGATGATATTGCAGGCAGAATCCGCATCACCGCCCCGAGCCAATTTACTCAACGATATTTATTAGACATTTGCCATGAGTTTAGCGTGCTACATCCACAAGTGAATTTCAGCGTTGATTGCAGTTATACCTTATTTGATTTGACAAAAAACGATTTTGATTTGGCCATTAGGGCAACCCAAAATCCGCCACAAAATATGGTTGCTAAAAAACTATTTGATTATCAACAAGTGTGCTGCGCCGCGCCTGAGTATCTTAACAAAGCGGGTATACCTAAGAGTATTGATGATTTGCATCTACACCGATGCTTAACATCGGCAGAACAAAGTGATTGGTCATTTGGCAATAAAACCATCGCCATTAACAGCTTTATGAGCATCAACGATAATCACATGCTCAAAACACAAGCCTTACTTGCAAGAGGGATTATTTTAGGTCCGCAATATCTTGTCGATAGAGAGTTACAGCAAGGTCAACTACAAGCCATTTTAACCGATGAAACCATGAACCAATCGGCCACTTATATTGTGCACCCGCAAATGATTAACCAGTCAGCAAGGCTGAGTAGTTTTATTCAATTTACCCTTGAGTGGTTTAAACATAATAAACAGGACTAACCTACACTTTTATCCCGAGCTCAGGTTAGCTAAAAAACTCTCTAATGTGTAACAGCCCTAATATGCAGTGCAAAACAACAAAGCCGATAAAACCATGAACACATACAATATGATAATGACGCCAGGTTAATGCATTAGCAGGTTCAGCCACAAACCATGCAACACCGGTCAACGCTACCAGCAGCAGTAAAATGACTCCAAGCCCTTCAATAACGCTGATTAACCCCTTACCACCAGAATGAGGGAGTTGGCCGCGTAGTAATCCACGCACATCAGTCAGTAGCGGTTTGATATCAAGAACCAACCAGGGGAAAAACAATCGCCATTGTCCGCCCTTGCACACTTTAAGTAAAAATAGCACTGCCACCATTGCGGTCAACAAACCACCATAAACATGAAATAAATCCCAAAAGCCAGCGCGCTCGGTTAACTGCCTACCAATGAGTATCCAGGGACTTGTAAAGATCAACAGCAATGACATGGCTAACACCAATGCATGTAATACTGCCTCAAGACCTTGCCAAACACGCTTTATGCTCATCAATTAGCCTCAATCATTTGCTGAGCAAATTGATCGACTTTACTCCAGTCCGTAAATTCTACTTTGGTGTTGGGGTCCGTTGGGCCTTTGGTTATCCACATAATAAAGCGAATAATGTTACGGTCCATAGTGCCATAACCTTGATAATCTAAATTGCCACCAAATACTTGTAATAGCTTAGGTTGCCATGAACTTTGGCTTAAAAACTGCTGCATATACATGTTTGTCTCTGGGGTGTTTTTAAGCGGTTTACGCGCCACTAAACTCACCGAAAAAAAGCCGCTAGGTTTTGCTTCGAGCTGTTGTTGATGAGATTCGATAAATTGATACAGCGCCGGACGATGCTTACCGTGACGAATACTGGCACCAATAAACACTTTGTCAAACTCGGCCAGATCGGGCACTTCAGACAACGAGGCTATGGTGACTTGTTGCTGCTGAGCTTCTAACTTGCCTTTAAGGTATTCACAAATTTTTTGTGTGTAACCATGGACACTCGAATGGATCAGTAAAATATGGCTCATGCTGACCTCAAATTGAAATCATATAAAGTAATACAGCATCTTAGCTCAGTAGCATAAAAATTTACATGAAACAGATCACGACATGAGTATCGTTATACTCAATCAACCTGAAGATGCATATTAACGAAAAATCCCTTAGCCATGCTCGACTAAGGGATTAAACATATTAATAACGAGTTCAGTTTGCTTATAGCGACATTAAAAATGCCACCAGTTGCGAACGTTCATCTTGGCTTAACGCCATAAAGTCATCGGTTGATTGTTGAGCCTCTCCACCATGCCACAAAATCGCTTCTTCTAAGGTGGCCGCTCGGCCGTCATGTAAAAAACCCGCTTGCGGATTAACCGTTTGAGTCAGCCCTATTCCCCATAAAGGTCGAGTACGCCATTCATTACCGTCGGCTAAAAAGTCAGGTCGACCATCAGCAAGCCCCTCACCCATATCGTGCAGTAACATGTCAGTAAATGGGTAAATAGTTTGGCCTTTCAAGCTGTCACTCATGGCTATTCCGCCAATATCGCCCGATGTTTTGGTGACAAATGATGGTGTATGACAACCACTACAATTGAGTTGTTCAAATAATCGCGCACCTTCACGCACATCGCTATCGTCGACATTGCGTCTCGCGGGTACCGCTAATGTTTCAGCATAAAAAACCACTGCATCACTAAACTCTGCACTGGCTTCAGGTGCACCGTCAACACCTTCACCAGTATCAACAAACCCTGTGCGGGTTAAATATGAGTCATGCAAACTGGTACCAAGGACACTTTCATCGGGAAATAACGGATTAGTAATACCAATATCACCACGTAATGCACCTAATGATTGCACTCGAACACTTGGTGTATTGGCTTTCCAACCAAAGCGCCCTAATGATACTGGTGTTACATCTCCATTTTGTGCCTTTATGGCATCGAATACCCAATTTGCACGACCAGAAATATTGTCATTATTACTGTCATCGGCATCCACATTAGCCAAAATGCTTGCCTCTGGTATGGCTTCTAATAAACCTAAGCCAAACACTGGCATACCATTACGCCAACCCATTAATACATCATCTTGGAGTAAATTAGAGGTTACATTCGCACTTTGCTTGGTTTCGCCTGGCGCATCATAAGGATTTTCGACTTCAAAAACAGGCTTTTTTAAGCTCACTGTTTGACCGTCAGAATAAACGACATCATGCCGCTCGTAAGATAAATACACATCAGCTTGGCCTACAAATGAATTATCTTGCCAATCGGCACGTGCTTTTAATACCCCACGGTGAAATAATTGATCACCAAAATCAGGTACTTTAATTGGCGCACAGTAATTATTGTCAACCGTACCTGCTATGCAAGGTTCTGCAGCGGCTTTGCTTATGCGCAAAAATATACCATCGGCAGAGCCTAATTTAACACGCGTTTCAGTAGCCGCCACAATGGGGGTTGAATTTCGACCATCTCGTTGATGGCAAGAATTACAATCTGCATTATTGAATACCGGACCTAAGCCGTCCAATTCAGGATGTTGGTCATTGGGTGCGGTAGTAAATGACGCCTCAAAATTGGCATCACCTTCTAAATGCAATTCAAGTTCATCTTCAGTTAAATTGACCGATGGCGTTGAAAAGCCATGACCGGAACTATTGGCATCAAACGTGGTAGTGTCACCACCTAATGCAATAACAGAGGTGTAGCTAGGATAAGTCACAACGGGTTGAACAGGTTCTGAAGTACCGTCATCACCGCTGCCACCACAAGCACTTAAACTCAAACCGATTAATGCCGCAAACCAGTAAGGTTGTCGTAATAATTTATTCATCGTTTTCTCACACATTTTTAATCTAAATCAGATGATTAGCCATAGCACACCCTTTATTCTTAGGATTATATTGTAAAGGGTCGCACTTCCCCTCCCAACCAAGCCTCTCCATGAGCTTATTGGGAGAGAAATTAGCTAAATTATGAGTTCCAATCTGATAACAAAGGCAGTACGTCTGACTCCAATGAAGTTTGCAGTGTTGTTAGTGCATCAATTGCACTTTGCACTAACACGCGACCATCTTCGTCCAAAATAGCTTGACGAAATGGCATATCTGTACTGCCTGAAATAGCTTGAATTTTTAAGATTGAATCGTCAATTTCACTGGTAATACGAGCGGCTAACGTCGCATCTGCTGCGGCAACAAAGTCTACTAATCCGGTATTATCTGACGCACCAGTAAACTCACCTTGATATACGTTACGTACACCAATGATGTTATTAGCAAAATCAGTCAATGAGTTCCATGAATATTGTGACTCCACCTTAGACGTATCAGCAGTGCTAATTGAATCACCAAATGGATCGGCTATTTTACCGTTACCCACTTCATCGACAATACCGATCATGCCATTGATTAATTCTTCAATCACCGCCAGTTGTGATGAGTAAATCGTGTTGGTTGCATCACCAGGCGTTTTAAGTAAATCGGCATAAGGTATAGCTGTTGCATTTTCAGCGTTATAGTTCACTTGCCACGCATCATCTAACACTGTGGTGTAATCTCTAAACACTTCTGCTAACGCAATTAAATACTCTCGCTCACTGGTAGTAAGATCTGCAATTAGCTTGGTATTGCTGTCAACGCCATTACCAAATAACAAGTATTCCATGGTGTGAAAGCCTTGAACATCATCGTTCCAAGATTTAATTGTTTCGGCATCAAAGCCACTATTATTATCTAGCTGAGTCTGTAAATCGGTGGTGTTTAAAGGCCAGCTGTCTAAATGTGGATCGATACTTAAAGAATCTACAGGGCCAAAAATATGCGACTCTCCTTGCTCCCAAGGCTCACGTGCAGATTTCCACGCATTCTGTGCAGCCACGAGATCGGCTTGCGTAGCCGACGCACTTAGTAATGCTTGTGTCGCTAATAATAATGCATCACCTTCGGCAGCTAAATTGGCATAACCAGCCACAATGACATCATCGGTTAAATTAGTGATCATTTCTGTAGCGGCAAAACTAAAGCCTGTTGTTGGCTCCGCTGGTGTTTCGGTACTTGTACTATCCGAACCTGAACCGCCACATGCTGATAAAGTCGTAATTAAAGCCAATGTTATTGCTGTCTGTTTAAAGCGCATAATAAAACTCCATGTAAAAAAAATTAAATCAAATAAATAAATTTATAGCGAGAATTGATATCCCACACCTAAAGCAAAAAAGTGAGTATCTGGAATACTGGCAACAGCCACTTGGTGAACACCACCTTCGGCTTTAATCACAATCTCAGGGATAGGGGAATAGTTAATACCTACACTGCTCCAAGTGTTTTCATAACGTTTAGTTGCGGTGCCCGTTTCAACAGCCATGAGTGGATTTGAATAATCAACATTGGCAAAAACAGTCATCGGAAGATCAAACCATTCGTCAAGCTTTACACCAGCCTCTACAAAAAATGATTGTGACTCTGAACCCAATTGGGCAAAGTTACCCGGTTGTAAGCCTGGCGTGGTTTTATTAGCTAGCGTGATCGCATCGGCGTTGTCTAACGTGCCATATAAATATTGACCGCGAAGTATCCAAGGCCCTTCAACAAATGCCCCCGCAACAGAAACAATGCTTAACGCACCATCAACGTCTAATTTATTACTTTTATGACGATTACCACTGGTATTGCCATAGTAATAAGCCACACCAACCGCACTGCCGGTTTTAAAGTTGCCGTAATCAAGACGTCCAGCAAAGGCTAAGTCATCTGTATTGACTTCCTCAAAGCGTTTTTGATGACCAGATGCCACCCAATCATAGGTGCGGAAATACTCCGAATTTAAGCCACTCACTATTTGGGCTTGATAATGAAAATCTGAAATCTCACCATAAATACCAATACCATTTTCGTTCCAAACGGTTGGCATCATTGCAGCCTCACTCTTATGGCGTTGCACAGTTAAATATTGATTTGGCTTGTGCAAAATGCTTGTTAAACCTATCGGCAAATGAATATTACCGAATTTCACTCCAAACGCTTTGCTTGGACGATAGCGAATTTCGGCTTTTTCAACGACCACTTCACCACCAGCTTCCATTTCGGATTCGAACTCACCAAATTCATCAAAACCGTCATATTCTAATGCTGAACCCGTGCCGCCATGTTCATATTCAATTTCAACTTCCATGCTCCAATCATCAGAGAACTGGTAACCAAATTCGGTCACAATGCGCTCTAAATCCGTGCGATTACGTCGCTCTGCCGATGTGTCTTGTACGTTATCGAAATATTCATCACTGGTGTACACAGCAGTACCATATGATTTAAAGCTAAACTGACTAAAACGGGCATCCGCTTTATCAATATTGTTTGATACATGATCAACTTGTTTGGCGACGGCTATACTTTTTTGCTGTTGTTTTTGTTGTTCTGCCGCAAGTGATGCCAATTGCTGTTTTAACAAAACAATTTCAGCTTCTTGTTTTGCAATGGCTTTGGCTAACGACTCAGGATCAGTTGCTGCCTGCGCTTGAGTCATTAGACTGAGTACACTAGCGACAGAGACCGACAATAAGGTTAACTTTGGGTTCATTTATCTCTCCAACAAAACGCACGGTGCGTTAACAATTTTCAAAAATCTGAATGCAACATACACGTATTGATAACAATTCGCATTACAATTTACATTTGCATTTACTTTGTAAAGATTGTTGTGGGCTCAGTATTGCTGCTTATTATTTCGTTTGATGACCTGTTGCATATGAAAATTGAGTGCCAAAACTGAGGGTGGATGAGTGTGGATTTTTGGGATTGAATAGCCGAGCTTTTGTTTGGTAAATCGATAAATGTAAGGCATAGTTAAACTTAGCTTCAGGCTATAAATCACCGTGATATGTCAGCGATGAAATTCAATCTAAAATACAGCTTTATTTGAATCATCCATTCACATAAATGGGAATTTATTAACGCTAATGCCTGCTAAGATTTTAAATAGTTTGCTTTAAATCAAATTGCTATATTTTTTAGGATAACTATGGCCGATATCGATGTAATGGAAATGCCCGATGACAATGCTCAGGTGTCTGCGCGTAAAAAAGCGTTAATGCTCGGGCGAGTTATCGGGTTAGCGAGTGAAGATGACTATCGCCCTTCTACTGCTTCAATTGCTGAACGCGCCGAACACCGCGAGCGTAAACAGCTCAGTCAACATCAGGCTAATCTTGAAAGTATCTTCGCCCTCGCCCTTAACTACACTCCGTCTGATGTGACCGGAGTAGAACTTGATCCTGACTGGCGTTATCAGTTTTTCCAAATGGCGGAGCAAATCCATAACCGTAAAATGCAAGATTTATGGGCGCGGATTTTAGCCAGCGAAATCGTTAATCCGGGTCATTTTAGTTTGCGAACATTAGCCGTATTAAAGCAACTGACTTTGCGTGAAGCGCAGATATTTGAAAAAGCCCTCGGGATGTCAGTCAAAATCAATACTGAACCCAGATTTAAGCTGTTAAGTGGTTATCGAGTTAATGGTGGGATCACCCAGTATTTCCGTAAACACAACCAAACCAATTTTGGTTTGTCGCAGTTTGGTTTGCCTTATTCGAATATTTTAACGCTGGTTGATGCGGGGATTTTACATAAAAGTGAGTTTGAAACCGGTTTATTAAACCGTAATGAAGAGATTCAATTGACTCTATTCCATGCCAATATGAGCTTAACCCCTAAAGGGCAACATTTATTGTTTACCTATTATCGCTTTACTACGGTGGGAGATGAGCTGTGCCAGCTTATTCAGGCCAAAAATGACCACGATTTTATTGGTGCGATAAAAGTGATGTTAGCCAAAGACTTTAGCGTTAACGGTTAATGTCTTCGTAAAGGTGCGAAAATTTAGCTTTGTGTTGGTTGAACAAAAACTGCCTTAACATCTGCCTGTTTTCGCCCTCGGCACTGATTTTGGCCGCCATCACGCCATTTTCAGTTCGAACAGGTTCAAACTCCATATCAACCTGGGTGCCGTTAGGTAATATAAGTCGTGTGTGCCTTGGTGATTGAGTGTCGAGCTCTTGCGGTACTCTTATGGTGATGCCTGAGCTTGATAATGACAACACCTCAACTAGTTTTGATGTTTCACTGTCAATCACTCGTAAATCTTTTACATTATCCATACGCCAACTTCGCTCACCACCACGCATATCAAGCACTTCTGGTGTACCAAGCTCTGGCGTAAACTGGCCAAATTCATCTTGTTTAAGTTGCAGTGGAAACCATAACCGGTAGTAGCTTATTTCTGCCAGCAGGGTGAGTTTAGCGTTACCCAATATATGTGATAACACTTGTGGAATTTCAGTCGCTACGCTAAGTGAATGTTTTGATAATGTATTATCTTCAGAATCACCAGAGCGCTCTGGCGAAAAAACATCGCTAAAGTAGGCTAATTCTTCTTTAGATAAAGTTGACATACATCACCTTAAACCAAAATATGACTAAACTGTCACAATACTAACACCTAAGTATTAGATAGAACAAATTTTAGCCAACGAATTTACCTGCTTTTACCATGTAAATGAATTGTTTAAATATTGAACAGTAAAAAGGTGAACCCTGTTCACCTTTATTTTTAGCGGTTGTGGCATGCAACTATCGGTTAATTATCTGCTTCAATTTGTAATGCTTTTTTAAAGGCATCATGGGTGAGCAATTGTTGATAATATTTAGCAATGTTTGAGTATTTTTCAAACTCACCGTTTTGGCCGACAAGCTCAGCAATAAACGACATCATAATATCGGCGCCGCTTAAGCTGTCTCCCACTAAATAGCGTTTTCCTGCTAATCGGTCATTCACGTAGCTGACAACTTTTGCGGTTTCTGTATCAGCATATTGACCAATAAAACGCGTTTCAGCGCCTTCCATTTTGACAAATATTTTCAACAATAATGGTAATGCAGCCGAGCTTTCTGCAAAGTGCATCCACTGTAGATAATCGACATAGTCTGCGCTGCCTTGGGTTGGCATCAACTTATCCGCGCCATAGGTTTGAATAAGGTATTCGGTAATCGCACCTGATTCAGCAATGGTATAGCCGTCAGCTTCAAGCACTGGTGATTTACCTAATGGGTGGATTTTTTTAAGCGACTCAGGCGCTAAAAATGTTGTCGCATCGCGCTGGTAAGCAACTAGCTCATAATCCACGCCGAGTTCTTCGAGTAACCAAATAATGCGTTTTGAACGTGATTTATTTAAATGGTGTAATTTAATCATTTGCTATCCTTCCTTTGAGCAATAAAATCAGCCCAATGACAGATCACTGGGCTGATTGATGTAAAAGTTAACCTGCCACTCAAGCAAGTTGGGATTAGCTAAGCAGCGCTAACATTTTTTCAGCGACTAACTCTGAAGACGCTGGGTTTTGCCCAGTAACCAATTTGCCATCAACAACGGCATATGGGTGCCAATCGTCAGCTTTGCTGTACGTAGCGCCATTTTCTTGCAGCATGTCTTCAACTAAAAACGGTACAACGTTTGTTAACTGCACAGCGTCTTCTTCACCATTGGTAAAGCCTGTCACGTTTTTACCTGCAACTAACGGTGAACCATCTGCTTTTTTAGGGTACTTAAGTACACCAGGTGCATGACACACTAAACCTAATAGCTTGTCGGTGTTGTAACACGCCTCAATCAGTGCAATTGAATCTTTGTCGTTAGTTAAATCCCATAATGGGCCATGGCCGCCTGGATAGAACACAGCATCATATTCAGCAAGGTTAATTGACGCGAGCTTGTGAGTATTGGCTAACAACGCCTGAGCTTGCTCATCGGCAGTAAAACGGCGGGTAGAATCTGTTTGAAAATCTTCTTTGTCACTTGTTGGATCTAATGGTGGCAAACCACCTTTTGGTGAAGCTAAGACAATGTCGACGCCTTTATCAATAAACGCGTAATATGGTGCTGCAAGTTCTTCTAACCAAAAACCGGTTTTATGCCCTGTGTCACCAAGTTCATCGTGCGAAGTTAAAACCATTAATACTTTCATTTTGTGTCCTTCATTTTAGTCAATATTGGGCTAGCAACTACTGCTATTATTAACTGTCATTGCTCAATGAGGTTATTGATTGAAATGAGTGCAAAACAGTCGAAAAGTCGCTATAACCGTGCATCTTTCTTGCAATAAATCGACTCAATAACGATGACAAAGCCCGTTTCAAGTTGTATATAAAAACAGCATGGCCTTTAGTGGTATATACAAGTAAACTATAAGTATCAAACACCGAAAGCCATGTTGTACGAAAACGTTACTTAGGTTGATCACATTACATTAATCGCTGAGCGCTAAATTATGAATGAACACCCACCTATTCGCCTTAATAATCAGTTTTGCTTTGCGGTTTACTCAACCTCGCTAGCAATTATTCAACTCTATAAGCCTTTGCTTGAATCTATCGGGCTTACTTACACCCAATATTTAGTCATGCTCATTTTATGGGAGCAAGACGGCTTAAGCTTAAAAAGTGTCGCTACGCAATTAGGTCAACAATCGGGAGCGCTCACCCCAGTGATTAAGCGCTTAGAGTCTGACGGCTTATTAAAGCGTGTCCGCACACCTAATGACGAGCGCATGCTATGTTTGCAATTAACTGACTTGGGCCGAGATAAACAACCACAAGCACAATCGATACATAACAGTATTGTTGATCAATGCGGTGTCAGTGTTGATGAGATGGATCAACTCAAATTGTTACTCGATAAATTTAAGGCAAAACTCGTTGATCACATTGATCTCTAATCTGCAGCACTTACTGTGTTAGGCCTCTGTATTTATAGTAACAACAATAATTAGTTGCGCACAACTTAAATTAATAAATTTTAAGCTTACGGCATGACAAACTAGTGAGTGTTATGCAACATGTACGCTGTTTCTGCCGATATTTTTTGATGAGTACAGCGCTTTGTCTGCTCGGGAAAGCATTTGTGCAAAGGATTTATCTTTTACAGATAAAGTTGATACTCCAATACTAATGGTCACTTCGGGTAAGTCATTGGCTTCATGTTGGCCAGGAAAGCGATACGTTTGCTGAGATATTCTTAAACGCTCTGCTAATTTATAAGCAGACTCAGTGTCTGTTCTGGGTAATAAAATCGCAAACTCTTCGCCGCCAATACGGGCCAAGACATCGGACTCTCGGATGTGTTGGTTGCATACCAAGGCGACTCGCCTTATCACTTCATCGCCGACTAAATGACCATAGGTATCGTTGACATTTTTAAATAAATCGATATCAATAATCATTAACGACAAAGGTTCAAAATAGCGCATAGCCCTTACATATTCGTGCTCACTAAATGCATTAAATGAGCGACGATTATACAAACCTGTCAGAGGATCGGTATTAGCAAGCAGTTCAAGCTCCGAGCGTAAATTGTACTCGTCGGTAATCTCGGTAGATACGCCAATTAAACCTGTTAACTTACCTTTTTCATCAAACAAAGGCTGTTTTATTTCATGGAAAACATGGCTGATACCGTCTTCATTGCCGTCAACCATAATATCGTCAGCTATTTTAAGCTGAAGCGCTAATACTTTACGGTCATTCTTAAGCAACAATTCAACAGCGGCTTCTGGGAAGTAGTTAACATCAGTAGTGCCTTTAAGTTGTTCTTGGGTGACACCAAAAAAGTCTAAGGTCAGTTGATTGGCATACACATAGCGGCAATGAATATCTTTAACGTAGATATATGCGCCAACTTGATCGAGGATCTGTTCGTAGGAGTTTAACTGCTGTTTTTTTGCTTTTACCTGCCGATGCTCTTTTAAATTAAGCATCAGCAATACAGTAACAAAGCACAATAACACCATCACTAATAGTGCGATATTATTAATCGGCATAAGCAATCCTTAGCTAAAATCCACATCCTGTGTCTCCACTGTGCAGTCTGTAATGTACATCTTAATCCTGCAAAGACTTTATAGTGTTCGATACCGTATAAACAGTGTTTGCAATTATGAAAAAGTTAGTGGTAAAAATCAAACAAATAATAGTGCTAGAGGTCAATATTCAATAATTATTTTGATGTTTAGATCAATACTGCGATACAAAACGTAAAACTCACGCAATAAGCTTATTAATCCACCACCTTTACTGTCGACAAAATATCATCAGCGTTTGTAGATAACTCCAGCTTTCATCACAAAAGGCACATTTAATAGTGCATCAATGTGCTTAAGTGGGCTCGTTGGCAGCGCGATAATATCGGCCTGCTTACCAACCGCCAACGAGCCTAAGGAATCCGACATATCAATTAACCTAGCGGCGTTAATGGTTGCGCTTTTTAAAATGTCACTATTAGTCATTCCTGCCTGGCTCATTAACACCGCTTCTTTGGCGTTGTCACCATGGTGCGATACACCGCTGTCGGTGCCATAAGCTATGTTAACTCCAGCTTTATAGGCGGCAGTGAAATTTTTCATCATATCGCCCCCCACTTTAATGGCTTTTGCTTTTATCGCAGGCGACATAAAGTCAGCACCTGCGGCATTAGCCATTGCGACTACTGTGTCACCGGCTAATAATGTCGGCACTAAATAAGCCCCACTTTGCTTCATCAGTTTAATACTTTCTTTATCGGCGTAACTGCCATGTTCAATACTGTCGACTCCAGCACGCAATGCAGCATTAATACCTTGTGCAGCATGAGCATGGCTAGCCACTTTTCGCCCTAGCGCATGGGCGGTTTGAATCACTTCACGTAATTCATCATCATCCATTTGCTGGCCTGTACCTGTGTTAGTGTCTGATAACACCCCACCGGTAGAGGTAATCTTAATCACATCGGCACCAAACTTAATTGCTCTACGAGTAGCTCGGCGACAATCATACGGGCCATCGCAGATCGTTTTTGAGGTGTATTTATCGAGTAAATCAGGGCTCATGCCGTCAACATCACCATGGCCACCGGTCACTGACACGCCACCCGATGCAATAATGCGCGGCCCATCAACCCAGCCTTTATTAATGCCATCACGTAGTGCATAAATTTGTTCTGACTTAGCGCCTAAATCACGCACAGTGGTAAACCCTGCAAGCAAGGTCTTTTTGGCAAAATACACACTTTGCATAGCCACATCAGCATCCGACATTCGTAATGCTTCACTATCATTTTTAGGGCCGAGTTCGCCTTGCAAATGCACATGCATGTCCATTAAACCGGGCATCACAAAGCTGTTTTTTAAATCCACAATTTCAATTGTGTCTTGCGATGTCGCGAATGGTCCTGCGCCATAGCCTTTCTCAATCGTGGTAATAATACCATCTGTAATCACCAGCGTATGCTCCGTGAGTGGAGACTCACCGGCAAGGGTTAATAATGTGCCAGCATGGATCACTTTAATGTCTGCGGCTGTCACCGAAGCGCTCAATGTAAAGCAACTCAGTGCTAGCGCAGTAATGTAATGATTTTTCATTTTATTTTTACCTTATTCTAAAGTTCTACACTGACAAAAAGACTGATATGTTACAACTGATAACAAAAACAATATGCTCATCAATAATAAAGCAACGAGGTGACTTAATGAGAATTGCCATTTTTGGTGCAGGTTCAACCGGGTGTTATCTTGCCGGACAACTGTGCCTTTCGGGTTTAGATGTGAGCCTAATTTGCCGCCCTTCAATAAAACAAACCCTAGTAGAAAACAACGGCATTACTTTAAGTGATTACCAAGGTTTTTTACAAACGGTTATGCCGCAAACACTGATCACCGACATTGAACAAGCGCCAACAGCTTATGCCGCTTTTGATGTGGTGTTTGTCACCTTAAAGTGTCATCAAGTCAGTAGTATTGCCAATACATTAATAACCATCACGCATAGCAACAGCAGCATTATTTTTATGCAAAATGGCTTAGGCAGTTTCGATACCATCACAGATGTACTGAGTCACTGCAATTTACTGCAAGGCATTACGCCTTTTAATGTGTTGCAACAACCCAATGGTCGCTTTCATAAAGGCACCGAGGGCGCGTTCACTTTGCAAAAAAATGACCACACCAAGGTGATTCAAATTGCCATGCTTGCACAAGAGTTTGGCTGTAGCTTACATCAAGACATGGCACCAATCATTTACGGTAAGCTATTGTTAAATCTTAACAATGCATTAAACGCCATAACGGGTTTACCCATCAAACAACAACTGAGCCAACGAGATTGCCGTCGTCAATTAGCTGCGGCAATGACCGAATGGCTCAACGTGTGCCAAGCTGCAAACATAGAATTACATCAATACACTAAAGTGACACCCAAGTGGTTGCCGGTCATTCTATCGTTACCCAATATGTTATTTACCTTGCTGGCGAAACAGATGCTCGACATTGACCCGCAAGCCCGTTCATCAATGTGGGAAGATATTCAAGCAAAACGCAAAACAGAAATTGAGTACATCAACGGTGCGGTAGTGCGATTAGGTGAAAAGTACGGCGTAAAAACCCCAGTGAATAGCGCTATCGTGGCGCAAATTCATCAACTAGAACAGTCACTTTAATCCTTGGGCCTGTTGATACATGCGAACATGGTAGCCAATATCGCATGTGACAACTTATTGAGTTAATGTGAGAACTAAATTAATGTTCATTGATGCGCTACATTGATGCGCTATTGTGATTGGCTAGATTTTGTTTACTAGTATAGCTGGCATACGCAATAAGCAGCCCAGCCCCTAAATACATGGTTAAACTGTACACGCCAGCAACCACAGCATAGCTGGGCATTTGCAATAAACTGATGCAAATGAGCATCGCCATGGTTGAGTTTTGCAAACCAATTTCAATCGCCAGAGTTAAGCCATCTTTATGGGTCAGTTTTAATAGCTTGGCACTCACCACGCCAATGAACATGGCACCAAAATTTAACAATAAGCAGGCAATAAATACCTCGTTAAAGGCTTCAACAATAATGGCATGCTCTTGAATGACGACCCCAGTTATCATCAATAACAAAAACACTAATGCAAACCGCCTAAAGTACACTTCAACCTTAATGGCCCACTCTCGGTAATAACCGCGTACAACCATGCCAAACACAATGGGCAGCAGCGTTATCACTAACAAGCCTAAAGAAATGCTGGTTAACGACACATCAATGGGAGCACCATTGGCAAAATAGCCAACCGCAAATTGAATCACAAAAGGAGCGGTAAACACACATACGATACTGCTGATGGCGGTCAGACTCACCGACAAGGCTAAATTGGCTTTAGCTAAATGACTCACAACATTAGAGGTTGTCCCCCCAGGGCATGCCGCCAAAATCATCAAACCTATCGCCATGGGTGTCGATAACTCCATGGCTAAACAAATACCCAACGCGAGAAAAGGCAGTGCAATAATTTGCCCCACAAATCCAGTAACAATGGGTGCTGGTGTTTGCCAAAGGCGTAAAAAATCAAAGCGCGTTAAGCTTAACCCCATACCAAACATGATAAAGGCGAGCGCAAGTGGCAGCAGTATTTCGGTAATAATCGAACCTGTCATAGATGCATCCTTGCTCGCTAAGCCAAACGGCTTAGCGAGAGTGGTATTAAGCTAGAGATTAATCTAACCTGAACTCGGGATAATTAACGCCTTTCAAACAGTCCTTTGCCCTGCTAACGGCGTTGAATCGACTTACAATAGGCTACCTATTGACGCGTAAATTCGTCTTGTTAGCGGAACAAATGGCAAGCTTGAAAGTGAGGATAGGTAACATGTTGATTTTAAATAACATAAACTCACCCCCTACCCCTGACTCAGGTTAATCTAAGAAGCTGTTGTCTTGTGCTAGAACCACTTGATACATAGGTTGGAAGTTGCCCCAGGTCACGAGATCTGAGCCATTCATTTGGCGGGTTTTGGTGGCAATGTCATGGCCAATGAGTTTAAGTTCGCCAGCCGCTTGAGCCAATAACTGACTGTGGCAGCAACTGTCTAGCATGACAAAATTTGCCGTCGCGGCATCAACAGATTTACCCACGGTTAATAAACCATGATTTTGTAGAATAACCGCAGCATGACCTTGCAAAGCCTCGGCAATCATATCGCCTTCAGACAAGTCAGCCACCACGCCGGTAAAGGTGTCAAATACGCTGTGGTTTTCATAAAACATACAGGCATCTTGCGATATGGGTTTTAGTAACTCGCCAAGCGAAGAAAAAGCTCGGCCGTAAGTTGTATGGGCATGAGCAACAGCATTCACATCCGGGCGAGCGTGATGAATACGAGAATGAATCGCAAACGCGGCATTATTAATGGGGTGTTTGCCCTCCATAATGTTGCCTTTATGGTCCACACGAACCAAATCTGATGCTCTGATTTTTGAGAAATGTACCGCCAATGGGTTAACCCAAAAGGTTTCTGGGTCAATACAATCTCGTAGGGTAATGTGGCCTGCTAAGCCTTCATCAAATCGATAATGGGCAAACACTCTAAACGCAGCCGCTAAACGCTGTTTTTCATACTGCTGTTGCTGTTGAGGAGTGTCGAATTTAGGCGGTAATGGCATTGGGTATTTGTCGGTACCGATAGTCATTTTTTTAATTTGTAATGCTTCTTGTGATGTAGTCATCTTGAGTCTGCTTTTATTGGTTTAGTTTGACTTTAATTTAACCAAGCCTAAAATTAATTCAAATGATACTAACTCATAGATAACTATTAATATGTTGCATAGTAAGATAGACCTTAACTTATTTCTTATCATGACTACGGTTTATCAACAAGGGAGCATTACCGGTGCTGCGGCTAAGTTGCACCTAACACAACCTGCGGTAAGCCATGCTATCGCTCGGCTGCGCACTAAATTTAATGACCCATTATTTGTTCGCCATGGTCGCAAAATGGTGCCTACGCCCTTGTGTCAAAAAATCATTCCCGATGTGTTACAAGCAATGGATTTACTCGAGCACACCATATCAACGCCCGCCAATTTTGATATTCAGCAACACAAACGAGAAATAAAACTCGGATTACGTGATATTTTAGAGTCGATGTTTTTTCCCGTTTTGGTACCCGATTTACTCAATAACACGCCAAATCTGACCTTAAACAGCCGTCAAATTAAACGCACAGAACTTGAGCCATCATTGGCCCAGCAAACCTTAGACATTGTGATTGATGTGCTTATGCCCACCCACAAAGACATTTGCAGTAGCTTAATTTGCCATGAGTCATTTTCACTGGTGTGCCGACAAGATCACCCCATATTGCAGCACCTCACCCTAGATAACTACGCCAACGCATCACATGCGTTAGTCAGCCTAAAAGACTTTACTATCGACACAGTCGACATGGCGCTCGCGACTCAAGGCATTACCCGCAACATAGCTCTGCGCTGCGAGCACTACTTTGCCGCGATTAATGTAGTGAGCCAATCTGACATGATCATGACCATGCCAAGCAGTTATGCCATGCTGTTGCAACAATCGATGCCTATTGTGGTATCGCCCTTACCCTTTGAGGTGCCCGATTTAGCTGTGCACATGTATTGGCATAAGCAAGCTGAGGACGACCCGGTAAACCAATGGATAAGGCAAAAGCTGCTTGATATTTCAGCGCAGATTTTCCATACACCCACAGCAAATAAAAAATAAAACCCTTTTTAGGTTTTGCACCGTTTACACTCAGACCCACTTTACCAGTGTAAAAACAGTATTGAGTTAATCACTAGCGGAGTTATTAATGAATAAACTATTACTTAACAGCCTCATTTCAAGCACATTATTTGCCTTAACCGCCACCAGCAGTTTAGCGACAGTTCAAGCGGCAGAGTTAAATTTCGCCCACATTGAAACCGTAGGCACCAGTACTATTGAAGCAAAAGCCGACATGGCGATTATTAGCGTTGCAGTGTCAATTGAAGCGGCCAATGCAAAGTCAGCCAAAGATGAAGCCGACGAAGCAGTGAGTCAGTTTAGACAGCGTTTACTTGAAGCTGGTATTGATAAAAAGCACATCCAAACCGCCAATCTTCAGCTCAATCCACAATATCGATATGTACAAAATGAGCCAAAAACATTGACCGGTTACAGTGCTAATCGACAAATCACTGTGACAGTAATGGACCTTAATATGCTCAACGAACTGCTAGACAGCGCGTTAATTGATGGACTTAATCAGGTCAATAATATTGAGCTTAAATCGAGTAAAGAAGCCGACATGATGGCTCAAGCTCGCCAAGCCGCCATTAAAGATGCCAAACAAAAAGCAGAGTCATTAGCCAAGGGGTTTGGTGAGCAAGTGGCAGGTGTATGGCAGGTGAGATATTTTCCAACTCAATCTCATCAGCCTGAAATCTACCGCGCCAGCATGAAAATGAATGCCGACGTGGCGCAAACTTATCAACAAGGCCAAGTGGCTGTTAGCGACAGAGTCGAAGCAATATTCAGGCTTAAGTAACCCGAGTTCAGGTTAAGTAAACCAAAGTAACTTAAACAGACAGAACTAACGGGGCGAGCCCGTTAGTTCTGTCTTTGCGTGTTTAAACAACATAAATCGGCCATTTTGCTGTCCATAATCATAAACAATGGCGAAAAAAAGCATTTCAACAGGTCTTACCTCCTCCAT
The DNA here is from genome assembly GCF_014648035.1 of Shewanella algicola. Lineage (GTDB taxonomy): Bacteria > Pseudomonadota > Gammaproteobacteria > Enterobacterales > Shewanellaceae > Shewanella > Shewanella algicola. Next base: position 33,721 of record NZ_BMQI01000027.1, read on the forward strand.
TTTTATGTTCGTAACGCAATGTTTACTATGCAATAAATTTAAACATGCTTTTTAATTACTACAAAAATGATCTAAATCACGTCTGAACATCTCCTAGCCAATTAAACTGAACTTATCAACAGTGGGTGCAGAAACAACACCAAGGTTATCAAACGCAATCTGCAGAGCAGCATAATCCACGCTAAACAAACTCCGCTTTTTGCAGTGATCCCCGCATGTCGTCCAGCTTGTACGCCCCATTTAATGCAGACTTAAAAGGCCTTGTAATGATTGACATCACCATAGACGGCGTCCCCCTATCACTGCCCCAGGCAGATAGCTTACTCAAAGCCGCAACAGATGCCGGTATCAACATCCCTAGCTTGTGTGACTTTTCCCACAATCAAGCCAAACAGCAATGTAACTTGTGCCAGGTACAAATCAAAAACCATGATGGTAGTTTACGCTGTGCTCGTGCATGTGAAACCGCTCTAGAAACAGGCTTAGATGTGATTACCCAGTCGAGCTATTTAAGTAAAGTGCGCCAGCAAGCACTGAACGACATCTTAAGCGACCACTTTGCCGACTGTGAAGCACCATGCCAAACAGCCTGTCCAGCAGGTGTAGATGTGCAATCTTATCTTTACCACATTGGTAAAGGTGACCATCACGAAGCCGTTAAAGTTATCAAACAAACCTTGCCTTTACCCTTATCGATTGGCCGTGTATGTCCTGCATTTTGTGAAGCAGAGTGTCGCCGAGGACTGGTTGATGAACCTGTCGCCATTAGGCAGCTAAAGCGTCACGCTGCTGATTTAGACTTAAATGATCTCGAGTCTTACGTACCACCAAAAGCCCCCGCGACTAACAAACGCGTCGCCATTATTGGCAGCGGTCCTGCAGGCTTAACCGCTGGGTATTACCTGTCAAATAATGGCCACGATGTCACTATCATGGAGTCTGCCCCAAAAGCCGGTGGTTGGTTACGTTATGGTATTCCCGAGTACCGTTTACCTAAAGCAATTTTAGATAAAGAAATTGAACTGCTGACCCGTAATGGCCTTAAGATTAAAACGGGTTATGCATTGGGCCGCGATACTAACTTAACCGAGTTAGTGGCTAATTATGATGCGGTTTGTCTCGCCATTGGCGCGCAAAAAGCGGTGCCAATGAACTACCCAGGCAGCGACTTACAAGGCTGCTATTTAGGTGTCGATTACTTACGCGATTATTGCACCGACAAAAAGTTAATCACGGGTAAAAAAGTGGCTGTCATCGGGGGCGGTAATACCGCTATCGATTGTGCCCGTACCGCACTAAGAGATGGCGCCGATGTCACCTTAATCTATCGCCGCGGCCGCGAAGACATGCCCGCCGAACCCTACGAAATCCATGAAGCTGAAGTTGAAGGGGTTAAGTTTCATTTTCTCACCAACCCAATTGAAAACCATAGCGACAACCAAGGCCGTGTCAGCTCTGTCACCTTTGCCAAAATGGCATTGGGCGAGCCAGACTCCTCTGGTCGACGTTCGCCTAAAGCCACTGGCGAAACCTTTGAAGAAGCCTTCGACACCGTGATCCCTGCGGTATCTCAACAAGTCGATTTAGACTTTTTAGAACAACCCGGAAATCAAATAGACACTGGCCACATAGCTCTCAGCCGCTGGCACACGTTCTTAGGCTGTGAGCAAACCATGTCTGCTGGGGTTGAAAAACTGTTTGTTATTGGTGATTCACGCACAGGTCCGGGCACCGCTGTAGCCGCTGTTGCAGACGGTCGCAAAGCCGCTGAAGCCATTGAAGGTTTATTAACAGAAGGTTTAACCTGTCATTTAGAACCACAACAATTTAACTCACGCAAAGCCAAAAAAACCGCCTCGTTAGCGGCAAATACTTACCCCGAATTATACCCAGACACTGCCAGACGTCCGCGATTAAAAATGCCCGAGCTCAACCACCTCACACGCACGGTTAACTTTGCAGAAGTTGAACTCGGCTTTAAACCAGACAAAGCAATGCAAGAAGCAATGCGCTGCCTAGAATGTGCCTGCCAGGCCAACACCGACTGTAAATTACGCGACTATGCCACCGAATATAAAGTCGATAGCAATAGTATTGAACAGCCCCAAGCCCGTAAATTTAAAGTCGATAATAGCGCCCCGTTTATCACCTTTGATGCCAATCGTTGCATCAGTTGCGGCGCCTGTGTTGAAGCTTGCCACCAGCAAAGTGGTCATAATGTGATTAGTTTTGCGCCCAATAGTTACCAAGCACTCCCCGATGCTGCAGGCACAACAGACAGTCGCCGAAATGCACCGCGTGTCGGCTTTAGCGCATCAATGAACGACAGTGATTGTGTGCAGTGTGGTAACTGTGTGCAAGTGTGCCCAACGGGTGCATTAGTCGACGCCAGAGATAAAACCCAAGGCACACACCGAGCACTAACCAAAACCTCAACGGTGTGCACTTATTGTGGTGTCGGTTGCCGGGTTGAGTTACATGTTGATCAAACCCAAAACCGCGTTATGCGCGTCACTGGCGACAGCGATTCACTGGTTAATGAAGGGATGCTATGCGTAAAAGGTCGCTCTGGTTTTGACTTTTTAAACAGTCCTAAGCGTCTTACTACGCCGTTAATCCGTAAAAATGGCCAGTTACAACCGGCAAGCTGGAGCGAAGCAATTAACTACATTGCCGAGCAACTTAAGCCCATTAAAGAGGCTGCAGGGCCAAGTAAATTTGCCGCGTTATCGTCTGCTAAATGCACCAACGAAGAAAACTATTTAATGCAAAAGTTTACCCGCAGCATTATGGGTACTAACAGCATCGATCACTGCGCAAGATTGTGTCATTCGTCATCGGTTGCAGGCTTATTCGATACCATTGGCGGCGGCGCAATGACCAATGATATTCCTAGCATAAAAGAGTCTGATGTTATTTTTATTATCGGCTCAGATACCACCAGCGCTCACCCAATTATAGCTTCTCACATTAAACGTGCAGTCAGCCAACATGGTGCGCGCTTAATTGTCGCTGACCCTAAAAAAACTACCATAGCAGACAGCGCTACGCTCTATGTCTCCCATAAACCCGGCACAGACGTGATGCTGCTCAACGCTATCATGCAGCAAATTATTCTCAATAATTGGCAAGACCAAGATTACATTGATAATCGGGTTGAATATTACGAATTGCTTAAGCAAGAAGTACTCAAACCTGCTTACAATCTAAAAAATGCGGCGTTACTTACCGGTGTCAGTGCTGAAGACATTGCCTCGATGGCAAAAATGATTGGTACCGCAACCAAAACAGCCATGTACTATGCAATGGGGATAACTCAACATACTACCGGCTATGACAACGTGGTTTCGACCTCTAATTTACAATTACTCTGTGGCAACATCGGCGTGGTCGGCGGCGGATTAAACCCACTGCGTGGCCAAAGTAACGTGCAAGGCGCTTGTGATATGGGCGCGTTACCCGATTTTTATCCGGGTTATCAAAAAATCAATAACCCAGACAATAACGCCAAATTTGCCCATGCATGGGGTAACAGCTCATTGCCTGCGACTCCCGGCTATGCCGCTACTGAAATTATGCATGCCATCGTCAAAAATAAAATCGATGCCTTGTATATATTGGGTGAAAACCCAGTGCTGAGCGACCCAGATCAGGCCCATGTGATTGCCGCACTTAAAAAAATTAACTTTATGGTCGTGCAAGATATTTTCTTAACCGAAACCGCCCAGATGGCGCATGTGGTACTGCCTGCCAGCGCCTTTGCAGAAAAACAAGGGCACTTCACTAACACCGAACGCCGAGTACAGCAGCTTCGGGTGGCATTAACCCCACCCGGTGATGCAATGCTCGACTGGAAAGTCATCCAAATGATCGCCAATAAACTGGATGCAAATTGGCAATATCAAAGTGCCAACGATATTTGGCAAGAAATCAACCAGGTCACCCCACAGTATCAAGGCTTAACCTGGGAGCGTCTTGAGCATAAAGTAGATGGTTTACAGTGGCCATGTTTTGATGAAAACCATCCCGGCACACCGGTTTTACATAGCGAAACCTTTTTACGCGGTAAAGGCCGGATGATACCTATCAGTTATCTATTCCCGGCTGAAATGCCCGATAGCGATTACCCATTAATCTTGTCTACAGGGCGTTTATTGGAGCAGTTTCATACCGGTACCATGACCCGAAAAACCCCTGAACTTGATATTAAAGGGGCGCCAAGAGTGATGATTTCGGTATATGACGCCGAGCAACTTGGGGTGAAAAACGGTGATATGTTAACCCTCAGTACGCGCCGAGGTACCATTGAAATCGCGGCTTTTGTCACTAAACGAGCGCAAGTCGGGGTATTATTTTTACCCTTCCACTTTGCCGAATCAGCCGCTAACAAACTGACGATTAATGCATTAGATCCCATTGCAAAAATCCCTGAATTTAAGGTGTGTTCAGTTAAAGCGGAAAAATCACAACAAACGCTTACAGTGGCATAGTGTTAATTATGAACGAAAAATGCCTCGTCCTGTAGGCGAGGCATTTTGTATCACGTTACCGTTAATCATTATGTAAACGATTAGCGCTTATCCATTAACCACTGTTGGCGTGAGCTCGATATCTTTTTTAAGCACAAGCACAAGCACAACAAGGTAAACCAACCCTAAAATAGGCACTATCGATAACCCTGCACCAATCACACCGGCTAAAATCGGCGATTGTGTTTTACGACGACCTAAGTAATAACAAATACAGCCCATCACTAATGCAAAAACAATAATCAACTGGCCGACCAAGGTTGCATTAAAATCCATTTACCCTCTCCTAATTAATAGTTCGATATAACGCCATAACGTTCATCATTTAAACGCATTTAACAAAAAAGTTACATCCATATATTGCTCATAGTAAAGTGGAGTATTATTTTTCGCTAAATAAGCGATAGTATCGGCACGGTTAACTCTTACCCGTTACGCACTAAACTTGCCATTTTGCTGAATTATCGGTAGTTTTAACCGCATTGAAAGACGCAAAAATAACAACAAAGGATTACGAATGGGAAACATACTTTGGGTGGCCTCTTACCCTAAATCGGGTAACACTTGGGTACGCGCTTTTTTAGAGAATTACATTCAAAATCAAGATCAGCCTATCGACATTAATACCATGCATACCATATCGACTGCCGAATCTGCAGCGCATCGTTATCAAGCTTATTTACCTAAAGATAAAGCCGCAACCACAGAGCTTACCTTAGAAGAAGTCAGTGCGATTCGCCCTCAAGTGCAAGCCGACATAGCCCATCAGGCTCAAGGCACCACCTTTGTTAAAACCCATAATTATTTAGGCGAGTACAACGGCCAACCATTACATAACTCTTCAGTTACCTCTGGAGCGATTTATGTGGTTCGTAACCCGCTTGATGTGGTTATTTCAATGGCCAATTACTTTGATTACACCATCGATCAAGCCATCGCCTACATGGCAGAAGAAATGACAGGTACCCCAAACGAGGCGCCGCATGTTCCACAAATTATTACCTCGTGGTCGATGCATGTATCGAGCTGGACAAGCGATGATACCTCAAAGCTCATTTTACGTTATGAAGACATGTTAGATGACCCTAAAAAAGTCTTCCGCAAAGTTGAGTCATTTTTAGGCTTAAAGAAAGATCCTACAAGGCTCAAAAATGCCATTAAGCATTCATCATTTGCACAATTAAAAGCTCAGGAAGCCAAACGTGGATTTGTTGAAAAACATGAAAACGCTAATGCTTTCTTTAGGAAAGGCGGTAAGCATCAATGGCAATCAAAGCTCACACCAGAACAGGTAAAAAGCATTGTCGATACCCATTATGAGCAAATGAAGCGCTTTAAGTATTTACCTGCTGGGATGTAACACTCCCACCTTAAAACAGCCACACTTGCCCATAAAAAAACGTCCTATTGCTACTGCACTAGGACGTTTTTATTGGCTGTAGTGACAGCGCTATTGATTAACGGTAAATAATGGTTAGCTCTGTTTACGATAAGCCATCACTAACAACACCACACCTGTCAGTAAAAATGGCAAACTTAACCATTGGCCAGCACTTAACATCGACTCATGGTAAGCCGCCTGGCTGACTTTAACGCTTTCTATCGCAATACGCGCACTAAACACAGACACTAAAAACACCCCAAAAATGGCACCGTGTTTTTGCTTCATATTGGTGTATTTGTAAATGGCGTAAAGGCCAATAAAAATCAATAAATACGCAATCGACTCGTACAGCTGGGCCGGGTGACGTGGCAGCATATCAATTCGTTTAAAAATAATGCCCCAAGGTTGAGTAGTTGGCTCACCTAAAATTTCAGAGTTAGCAAAGTTGGCCATGCGCACAAAAAAGCCAAATATTGCTGTTGCAATGGCTAGACGATCAAGCAAAAACAAAAACGGCAACTTCACTTTACGTTGGTAGTAATACAAGGCCAATATGGCACCTAAACCACCGCCATGACTGGCTAAACCACCTTCCCAAATGGCCAGAATTTTAAGCGGATTCGCAAAATAATATCCAGGGTCATAAAAAACACAGTGGGCTAAACGAGCACCAACAATAATGCCCACAACGCAATACACCAAAAGATTATCTAACGACTCAACATCAAGCCCCTCTTTTGTATAAATCCGTTTCATCACCTGAAAACCAGTGGCAATCGCTAACGCAAAAAGTGCACCATACCAATGTACAGTTAAGCCCATAAACGAAACTAATATAGGGTCAAAATCCCAGACGATGTGTTCCAAATTGCCTACTCCGATTGCAATGTTGTTTTATCGCATTATGCTAAAACAACTTTACGACAGATGATACGTAACTGTAGAGAAAGTTTCATCAATCTGAGTGAGGTAAATTAACAATGAAGCAGTAAATAAGGTAACATTTAGTGTAATTGATGCTAAATATCCTGATTGTAAGAGTTAACCCAATTAATGACCGATAAAACCGAATACCATATTGATGTGCTTGAGCACAGTACTGATGCAATTAATCTGCTGGCACAAGCAAGTGGTTTAGGTAAGCAAGTATTAAAAGATGCCATGCAAAAAGGCGCGGTTTGGCATACTCACGGCAAACAAACCAATCGAATTAGGCGGGCTAAAAAGCCCTTGCAACCTAGCGATAAGCTGCACCTTTATTACAATCAGCATATTCTCAATGAACTGGTAGCACCGGCAGAGTTGTTGTTTGACGAGACTGACTACAGTGTGTGGTACAAGCCTTACGGTATGCGCTGCCAAGGATCAAAGTGGAGCGACCACACCACCATGAATCGCTTTGCTGAGCTAAACATGCAGCCTCAACGCAATGCCTCTATTATTCATCGCCTCGACCGTGCAGCCACTGGATTATTAATTCTCGGACACAGTAAAAAAGCCACCGCGGCTATCGCTAAATTATTTGAAACGCGCGCATTAGAAAAACACTACGAAGTGATTGTTCACGGCAAGTTTTCCAGTGAAACAGTACAAATTGACCCCCCTGTTGATAACAAGCCTGCGCTGTCTCATGCAACATTAATCACCTATCATTCAGGGCTTAATCAATCTAAAGTGCAAGTCAAAATCGACACGGGGCGTAAGCATCAAATTCGCATTCATATGGCCAGTTTAGGCCATCCGGTGGTGGGCGACCGATTACACGGTGATGCCGATAACACTGCGCCCGATCTTAAATTAACCTCGTGCTATTTCAACTTTGTTTGCCCATTAAGCGGCAAACAAAAAACCTTTGAATTACCTGAACAATACCGCCCCAAATTTTCAGACGAGCAGCCGTTATAGCGCTGCTGAACACTGCATCTGCTAATTATTATCATAGGAAACGTTTATGCGTTTAATCATTTGTACTGCACTGTGCTTAGCCACATACATGTTTTGTCACAGCAGTGTGGCTGCCAGCTTACTGCTACCTAACAATGCCAATACAGTATTAGTCAATGGTGTCGCGACCGAGCAGCAACAGGTCAAGCTAGACATCAATACCCCACAGGGATTACAGCAAATCGCCTTTCGCTATCATGCCCGCTTTAGAGATCAAGGCAGTCAGCATAGCTTTAGCTCAGATGTGATTATTTTGCGTTTTAGCGCCAGCGATCAAGACTATCAATTAACACTGCCCAGCATCCGCAGCAAAAGCAGTGCTGCACAGTTTAATGACTCACCCACACTGACATTAACCGACCAGGCAGATAATGCGGTTGAATTCACTCAAGACAGGTTAATGAAAAAAGGCTTGCAGCTCGGTCGTGATTTTGAACAAGAAATCGCTAAATACAACGCCGCCGCCAACCCAGCTTCATGGAGTGCAGCTAAAGTCACTGCGCCAGCAGTTGCGCCCAAAATGTTAAACGAACCGGCCAATTCAGTGGTCACTACAGCGCCAGTCGCGTTAGCCATAACCGATGCTCAACCTGAAGGTGTCGCTCCAGTTGTGAACAACAGCGCTGAACAGCCAAGCCAGGCTGAAGTGTCTAACATGCTCGATTACTGGTACCAAAAAGCAACCCCACAAACTCAAGCAGAGTTTAAGGCCAGAATAAATCAGTAATGCGCTTTTTATTGAAGGTGTAAAAGAATCAAGCGATATATCCACTGGGTATATCGCTTTTTTATTAGGCGCAAATATCGGCAAATGTCGCATTGAGTAGGCGCTGTAAATCCTCGGGGTTAAGTGAAATATCTACCCCTCTTTTACCGGCGCTGACGTACATGCTTTCAAACTGCTGCGCAGATGCATCGATGACGGTGGGCAAGCGTCTTTTTTGCCCTAGCGGACTTACGCCCCCCAGCACATAACCACTTGAACGCTCAACCGCTGCCGCCTCAGCCATATGGGCTTTTTTCGCGCCCGCCGCCTTGGCCATTAACTTCATGCTCAACATCGAAGACACTGGCACAACTGCCACAGCCAATGTTTGATTATCTAGGCTCACCACCAGGGTTTTAAATACTTGTTCGGCTGGCAACGCTAATTTCTGTGCAGCCTCTAAGCCATAGGATTCATTACTGGCATCATGTTGATACTCGTGCACCTTAAAATCAATCTTGTGCTTTTTGGCCATATCAATTGCTGGAGTCATAAACGCTCACTTATGCTGAAACTAATAGGCTGATAAAAATGTAAATAACGCACACAAACATAACTGACAACCGCAGTCGCAACAACTAATTCAAACTCAGCTAAACCTCGCACCTGGGCAATATATTCAGCGCCAACATCCATGCTTTGCATCCAAGCCGCTACTTTAAATAATGCTGTGGCCCCAATCACCATAGGGAAGGTAAATGCAGCATAACCTGGGCTAAATGGTAAACGCATCAGTTTGAAAAATGATAAATAAATAATGCTGGTCATCAACACGCCAATGCCAAATAACAAACCAATAATCACTGGCGACGGCTGCGAGCTAATGGTTAAGTACCCTGCTAACGATAAACTTGCTGGTGCGGCTAAAACGGCTAATGTCGGCTTAGCGGCATCGGGGATTTGCTCAGTAAAAATAAGTCGATAAATCATCATCGGTAACATTACGGCATAACTCAGCATGCCAAAAATCAACGCGCTATCGGCTATCCATAATAAATGCGCATTACCAGAAAAAGACACGTCTGCGACCACAATCCCAATTGGCGGAATAAACCAACTTGGCACCATTTGAGGTAAGCTAAAGTGCTGGCTGCGATGATAAATAAACCCGACTAAAAAGCTGATGTGCAGTATGACCGCAAAGCACCACAATAAATCACCGGCCATGGCTGAGGCATAACCCAGCGAGTTAGATACTACCATTAATGCCATCGCAAAAGTCGGCACCACACTGCCCACCACCGGATGAGCAACATCCTGGCGCAATAGATCATGATGTAAGACAAACTTACTGGCTAATATCAGTAACAGTACACTGGCAATCGCGGCACTAATCCACTGGCCATAGTGCTGTAAATCAACGGCATTTTCCCAGCTCCAGCCTAAACTGGCGATGCCTAACGCTAGCCCGGCCATGGGTGTAGGTACGCCCACTATTTTTCGTTTTACTCTGTTTACCATAACAACCTCAACGGCTCTGTACGAGACATACCGCTATATTACGCTTGCACTTTGTTTATATATATCCAATTATACAAAACATATGTTCAGAAAAACTAAACAATTAATCCACTATCATTTACCCAAATCACTATTATGAATATCTCACTCAAACAACTTAATGTGTTTAGCAGCATTACCCAGCACAACACCTTAACGGCCGCAGCCGAAGCCTTGTATTTGTCTAAGGCGGCAGTGAGCATGGCGCTCGCTGAATTAGAAAAGCAGCTAGGCCATCCGCTATTTGACCGGGTCAATAACCGATTAATTCTCAATCAAGAAGGTCACAAGCTATTACCACTTGCAGATGAGCTGCTTAGTAGAGCAAATAACATCAGCCAATTGTTTGATGCAGACCACGCTTTTTCAGGTCAATTGAAAATAGGTGCCAGTGATACTGTTGGCAATCATGTGGTTCCGGGGTTGCTGAGTCAATTTAGGCAACAATCACAGCATTATTCGCAAAGCGTGGTGATTTCGAATTCACGGTTAATTTGCCAAAAGCTGCTCGACTACGAGTTAGACATTGGCCTTATTGAAGGTAAAAGCCATCACCCTGAATTAGTTGCCCATCAGTTTAGCCACGACCAAATGTGCATTATTGCCGCGCCTCATATAGCCATAAGCCAACAAACACCCTGTACATTTACCAATTTAGAACACACTGAATGGGTATTACGTGAGGCAGGCTCAGGCTCGAGAGAGTTTTTTTTACGCACTATTGCACCGCAAATTAAGGCATGGCATGAGGTATTTGAGCTCAATACCACTGAAGCGTTAATCAACAGCGTTGCGGCAGGACTCGGTTTAGGGTGTTTATCGACGTTAGCAGCACAGTACGCCATTAACGATGGCCGAGTCACTCAACTGCAATTACCTCACAATAATAATACGCTCAATATGCAACGCCCCTTTTGGCTAGTGGTGCACAAAGACAAGTACCACAGCCCTTTGCTGAAAAGCTTTATCGCGTTTTGCCATCAATGGGATAATACATAAAGCGGTTGTTGGCTGAGTACTTGTTCTATTATTTATGGCCTGCTGCCACTAACGTCGTGGCGCTGCGCCCACACCAGACTAACATCGCAAGGTTGGCCAAATAGCTTGGATATCCTTAGAATAGATCTTATGAGTCTCGTAATTCTCGACGTAAGATTTTGCCAACATTTGATTTTGGCAATTCATCTCTAAATTCGATTATTCTTGGATTTTTATAACCAGTAAGATATTTTCTACAATGTTTTTTTATTTCATCAACAGTCACATCACCTTTGCGTACAATAAATAATTTAACTTTTTCTCCTGTGACGTCATCAGGAATACCAATCGCCGCAGCTTCTATGATGTGAGGGTGAAGTGTTGCAACGGCTTCAATTTCAGTAGGGAAAACATTAAATCCCGACACTAGAATCATATCTTTTTTACGGTCTTCAATATAAAAAATACCATCGTCATCCATTCTTCCTATATCGCCAGAGCTTAACCAACCACCAGCATGCATTACAGTATTGGTTTCGGCTTCTTGTTGCCAATAGCCTTTCATCACTTGTGGTCCCCTAATTTGAATTTCACCTATTTGATTGGGATCTAGAGGTTCATTTTTATCATTAACAATACGCAGTTCAGTGCTGGGTAAAGGGACACCAATTGAAGAAATGAATGATTGTTGTTGATGAGTACCAGCAGCGACTACTGGGGAGCATTCAGTTAAGCCATAACCTTCTATGACAGGCATTCCAGTGAGCTCTTGCCAACGATCTGCAATATGTTTCTGAGTCGGCATTCCACCAGCAATAGTAAAACGTGCGTGACTAAAATCTAATGCTTGAAAACCAGCATGATTGTTTAAACCATTAAAAAGTGTATTTAAACCAAAAACCATTGTGAATGGATATTTACTTAAATCGGCTACAAAACCATCTATATCTCTTGGGTTAGTAATGAGTAAATTCGTTGCTCCGAGAAAAAGCATAAACATCATACTCACTGAGTTGGCAAAAATATGATAAAGCGGAAGTGGGGTTACAGCATATTCCTTATCATATAAAGTTCTTGGGCCAAAATGAGCATGAACCTGCAGAACGTTAGCAATAATATTGTTATGAGTAAGCATTGCCCCTTTCGCAAGACCCGTCGTTCCGCCTGTATATTGGAGGTAAGCTAAATCATCTCCTGTTATTTGGGGGGCAGTAAAGGGAAGTTTCTTGCCTTCAGTTAACACTCTACGCAACGAAATAGCACCGGGAATATGATATTTAGGCACTATTTTTTTAACATGTTTAATAATAAAGTTAACCAAAGTACGCTTATGAATTGCTAACTCATCGCCAATTTTGGTTAACATAACATGCTTAATGTTAGTCTCACCCAGTATTTGCTGAAGGTTATTACCAAAATTTGTTACGGCAACAATAGCACTGGCCCCTGAGTCTCGTAATTGATGTTTTAACTCTCGCGGGGTATACAGCGGATTAACATTGACAATAATGAGTCCTGCTTTTAATGCTCCTAAAATAGTGATGGGATATTGCAATAAGTTAGGCATCATCAAGGCGATTCGTTCGCCTTTTTTCATTTTTAGTTCAGATTGTAGATAAGCAGCAAAAGCGTTACTTTTACTTTCAAGATCTTGGTAGGACAAACTATGTCCCATATTAATATATGCAGCTTTTTTAGCATGTGCACTAAAAGACTCTTTAAACAAATCATTGATATTGTTATACATGCTTGAATCTATTGTTGTAGGCACATCCTCAGGGTATTGCGCTAACCACGGTTTATCATTTGTCATTATAATCATCATTAATGTTGTTGTTTAAACATCACTATTGTAAATTAATTTACTTGATTAGTATAAAAGTAATAGATTGAATTCAATGGATTAACGACTGTACTAGGGAGTTAGCCGTAGCTAATTTTTTAGAATGTGACTCGTCTCTGCTTTTATCATTTTTTCACTTCACGCTTTGTTTCTTCAACAATGAAAAAACTAAAACCATGCAGCCCATTATTTGAACACTCTAGGGCTGGGTGATCATGTCCTACTTATCCTGGCTGGGCATGTAATTTTTGTGTTTCTTTTTGCCTAGAAATTAACTTTAAATAAATTAGTGGAATAAGCCAAAATAATAAGCTGGTAAAGAGAGACCTAAAAATAAAATACCTAACCCAACTCCATTCCCTTTTGCTAGTCGAGCATTTTCTTCATCACCTTCTTGATATAAAACATCAGTATGATGGCCTACAGGTATAATTTTAGAGTGAAATGATGTCTTAGACTTAACGTCATAAGTGGTACCATTTACTGTTAACTCGAAATGAGGACGATACACCTTTCTTTTAATATTATTACTATCTTTGGAAATGTACTCTTCATAACCCAGTACCCTACCTTTTATTTTAAGAGCTTTCTTATTAAAACGTCGATAGTCGTAGCATATGTATATACCTAATGCGCTGAAAAAAATCCCTCCCAACAATGGAATAACATTCATTTTCCCTTCCTTGACATGATTAAAAAGCAAACCGATTCAGTAATAGAACATAACGAGCCTAGAATGACTCATTTTAAAATTTATTTTAATTAATGAATAAACAATATCTGAGTTTATTTTTTGATTCAATTATTTAGTGGTTTTTAGATTATTATTTAAAGAAAAAAACTAAAACCATGCCACCCATTATTTGAACATTCTAGGGCTGGGTGGGCTGGTTAGCCATGTTAATCCGCTCTACAAACAACCTGCATCTCGGCACTCAGCTCGATGACAACACGCTTATTGATTTCACTGTTGGTGATGTAGCCGCATGAACCATCTAGCCTGGTTTCATCACTCAAGATAATGTCAAACTCATACTCGCCATCAGCTTGCTCAAGTTCGTAGTAAATCCTGTTGCTACCACCTGCTTGGATCGATCCCAAATCAAGTGAGCTATTTGGAAGAACAACTCTTGCTGATTCAACCATCGCATCTGAATTATTCTGGATCGTGACGCTTGGCATGATGAAAAATGCCAAATGGTACAAACCAAACAGAGTGACCGATAGCGCAACTAGAACCTTAATTACGAACTTCATAGACACCTACGCATATCACGCCCTGCTAATAAGTGAACCATGTACTGGCAGGCGATTTACTCAGCAAATGGCATGACAGCCTTGGTGAATCTGAATTCAGCTGCTTGTTATGAGAGTTTTCAAACTGGGCGAGCATTGATCACAGTACACATAGATAGTGCCAAAATCGCCCAATATTACAAAACCTTCTTCAAATTTATTCACTTCTTCTAACTCACCCAAAGTCGTCACATCAGTTTCAGAGTTCCAAACCAATCCAACCCTTAATTCAGAAAAGTCGATCTTAATGGCTGAACCGTCCGAGTTGTAAAATCGAACATTAATTGAGTCAAAATCGCAAGAAGAAACACGAACAACGAATTTCAAATATTGCCTATCTTGTGGAGCTTCGATGTTGATTACATCACCGCCAATGACTCTGTCCATATTAGCTCTCATAACGAGCCTGTAGAAATACTCGTTTTAAAATTTATTTTGATTGATTAACAAACAATATCTGAGTTTCTATTTTGATTCAATTATTTAGTGGTACTTGGGTTATTGTTTAACATGCAGATGTATTGTTGTTTTTAGAGAGAGTATAAAGCGGGTTTGGTGAGTTTTTGAGATAAAAAGGGCTTTGTAAAACCATGCTGTAAAACCATGCTGTAAAACCATGCTGCTGTAAAACCATGCCACCCATTATTATCCTTTAGGTAAACCAAGAATTTTCGTAAATAGGTTTCAATGTAAAAGCCAAAATTCAACTCTTAACTTGAGGCCGTTGAAGACTTTTTACAAAAGAATACGTGAGCTAGCCATGGTCTTTCACGCACATCCGACCCATATGGATATGGGAAATGTCATTATGATGTCGGGAACATCATTGACCATGTGCTTCAAGGCATTCAGGCATCCTGCCTATAAGAGCTAGCTTTAGAGGGGAAGGGTCGTTCCTTGGCATCTGACCCATATGGATATGGGAAATGTCATTATGATGTCGGGAACATCATTGACCATGCCACCACGACATTTGTGAATCCATTCACATCAGACTCCCACCTGAAGCGTTAGCATTTTCACTCCTTACCATAAAGAGGTGGCCGAAGAACATCTACATGCGGTTAAAAGCTGGATTTAACCACGTCGCGAAATTATCGCATCTATTTTTTATCATATGGGAAAATTTTGATGTGGCGGCTGGGCCAATTCTTTTATGAAGAGTAAAGAGGGAACAGCTGTTGGTTTCCTCTTAATCTGGTGTGGGCGAAGCGCCACGACGTTAGTGGCCGCAGGCCATAAGTACAAAACAACAAAAGCTAACACCAGGATCCCGGCTAAAAAGCATTGCCGGGACGACGATTACACAGCTAAATAGATCTACGATGTGTGCGCTTAAACGCTTTTTGTGGATTAAAGTTTAAACAACTAAATGCATGTTAAGTAATACATTTGCAAAACCTGAGCGATAAAAACGGGATTGGCTTTTACAAACCAATCCCGTTGTCGCATATGCGTATTCAGCGCTTATGTAGAGTAATTAGCTTTAGTATTTATTTAGCCAGCGCTGGCGTGCGTGGAGGAATAACGCGCTTGTTGCCTGTCGATTCAAATGCACTCGCAAAACTTAAAAGCTTGTTGTCATCATAAGCTCGGCCTGCAAACGTTAACCCAACTGGCATGCCAATATCTGCCATCACGCCCATCGGTACGGTCACTGTCGGCACACCTAAGTGACGAATCGCCAGGTTGCCGTTAGCAACCCAAACACCGTTACTCCAGGCAATATCTGCCGACGCTGGGTTTACATGTGCATCAGCAGGGCCAACATCAGCAACCGTTGGGAACAACACGGCATCGAGTTTTAGCTCATCCATCCAGTCTTCTAAATCCAACTTGCGGGTTTTTTCTAGGCCGCGCAAACCATCGGGTACACTGTCGATTTGGTTATACGACTTAAGCCCTCTTTTGGCCATGTTGACGTATTCATCCATGCCTGCAGCTAAATCCCCTTCACGATTTGGCAAAGTGCCTAAGTCATGGGGGAAAATCAAATGGCCGTTCACGTCAGATAGTTTATTTAATTTAGGGTCATTATTGGCGCGCAAGAATTCATCTAAAGCCCAGCCAGAAAGCTCCCACAGCTCATCTTCCAAAAACTCAGGCGTCACTATGCCGCGGTTGTACACGGTTGGCGCACCTGGGCGGTCACCTTCACAATTTGATACCAGCGGGAAATCAACTTCAACAACTTCAGCACCAGCGGCTACCAATGCTTTACGAGCCGCTTCACAAAGGTCGATTACCGATGCACGGGTATTGATGCGCTGACCCGTTGGGCCGCCAATACCTGGGTTTTCGCTGGTACCAGCCAATTCATCTTTATTGATAAACATGCGTGGCAATCCGAAACGTTTACCTTGAAGCGTGCCAGCTTGAGCGGCAAGATCCAGATAAGATTGTGGACGCACTGTAGAGGCTTTGGGGATTTCAACCCAGGGTTGCAGGCGCCATAAGTCACCGCGAGTTATTGGGTCGTCGGCAACAATCACGTCAAGCACTTCTAGCATGTCTGCCATGGTGCGAGTGTAAGGCACAACGACATCCATAGTCGGGGTCAGTGGCCAGTTACCGCGCACAGAAATCACCCCGCGCGAGGGCGTGTAGGCACACAAACCGTTATTTGATGCAGGGCCGCGGCCGCTTGACCATGTCTCTTCGGCTAAGCCAAAAGCAGAATAACTTGCGGCGGTACCAGTACCTGCACCATTGGAAGAGCCAGAAGCGAAAGGTGCGGTAAGGTAATTAGCATTGTATGGACTTTCGGCACGGCCATAGTGACCACGCTGCATGCCTCCATTTGCCATAGGTGGCATGTTAGTTTTACCGAGGCATATTGCCCCTGCTGCACGCAGACGTTCAACGGCAAAAGCATCGTATTGGGCCACTAAATCTTTAAATGCAGGGCTGCCAGACGCGGCCGTTAACCCCTTAACCAAATAGCTGTCTTTTACAGTATAAGGAATGCCGTCTAGTGGGCTTAGTGTTTCACCTCGAGCCCTTCGCGCATCCGAAGCCTCGGCTTCTTTTAGCGCATCTTGATTGCGCACGACTAAAGCATTTAGCTTAGTCTCTGTGGCTGGGCCGTCGTAAGCATCCACTCGCGCTAAATATGACTTAACCAGTTCAACTGATGTAGTGCGGCCCGAACCGAGCGCGGCACGTAACTCCGAAATAGAAATCTCAGTAACTTCGAACATATTAAAACCTCTTCTTGAAAGGCAATTGTGTAAAAGGTTAATTGCTCTTAAAGATAAATATAATGAAAGACAGTGACTTAATGTCAACTGTCATCCTTTGGTTTTTGGTCTAGGTTTTTATTTATTGTCCAAAAGGAATTTGCTGGGTAATACAATGAATATTACCGCCGCCTAATAAAATCTCACGCGCTGGTACACCCACAATCTCATACTCTGGGAAAATATCTTGTAATTTTTGCGCAGCAATATCATCTGTTGCAGGGTCAAGCAGTGGGAACACAATGCGCTGATTGGTAATTAAAAAGTTCACGTAAGAACCCGCTAAGCGCTCACCCGCCGTGCGTGGTACACCCGTGCCCTCTTCTACGCCTTGGGCTTCTTCTTCGGTGCAATACAAGGGACCTGGTTGTGGCATTAAATGAATTTTTAATTTACGCCCTTGTGCATCTACCGCATTTTGTAACACATCTAAAGCCGCTTTTGAGCGAGGATACTGTGGATCGTTTTGATCATCAGTCCAATGTAAAATCACTTCGCCTGGTCGAGCAAAACAACATATATTATCGATATGTCCGTCGGTCTCATCCATGTACACGCCATCTTCCAACCAGATAAACTGCTGCACATTTAAATACTCAGACAAATAAGCTTCTATCTGCTCACGAGTCAAATCGGGGTTGCGGTTGCTGTTAAGTAAACACTCAGCACTGGTCATACAGGTGCCTTCACCGTCGACATGAATCGAGCCACCTTCAAGAATAAGCGGTGCACGATAAGCAGCAAACCCATGTTGTACACTCATTTGCTGTGCAACTTGCTCGTCTTTGTCCCATGGAGAGTACAAACCACCGTTATGACCACCCCAGGCATTAAAGCCCCAGTCAATACCACGGCGATCGCCCTTGGCATTTACCACAACTGTCGGGCCAGTATCACGTGCCCAGCAATCGTCGCTATCGATTTCAACCAAGGTCACATGAGCAGGCATAACCGTTTTGGCCTGTGCTAAAAATGCCTTGGGAACGCCCATGTATACAGGCGTTACAGCACCTATGGCATCGGCAACGTTTGCAAATGTTGCTTGAGCATAAGCCCCTGCTGCGCGCCAGTTGTCTGGGCGATATGGCCAAAGCATCCACACAGCTTGCTGAGCCGCCCATTCGGCTGGCATGTGAAAACCATCTTGTGATGGCTTTGTAGATAATTGTGCGGCATCCACATTCGCATTGGTCATGAAATTTGTCTCCAGTAATGCAGAAAAACGATAAAGTTGTGCGCCCTAATATAGGACGAAATTTTGGGTGAGTTTGAGCTTAGTCAAAATATGACAGATATCATATCATTTAAGCCTATTTGCACTAAATACTTGTATGCAGGCCATTGATAACTATTTTCAAATATATTGAGCGCAAAATAACCCAGCACATATCGGGCGTGACTCTGCGCAAAAAAAGCCCCCTTTGTTGAAGGAGGCTTTCGCTAACACGATTAAATCAAACTAATGATTCGTTAGTTTTTGCTTCTGCGGGTCAATAGCCCAAGTCCAAAGACACCTAGTAGCAATTCAAGTAACCCTAAGCTACCACCACTGCTACTGCCAGATGTGGTAGTTGCTGTTGAACTCAGTACTCCCACTGTGACGGGGTCGACAATAGTACCATTGGCTTCACCATCTTCATCAAGGGCTCCGCCATCAGTGATACTCACTTGTATCAAGTTATCGCCAATAAGCTGCCAATCAGCTTCATCAACCTCAACCGTAGTGCCATCAGTCTTAACTTTAAGCAACACAATATCTTTGGGTAATGCACTGCCAAAATTAATGGTTACGGCTATCGTACTACCCTCAACAAGGCCTGTAACGTTGTAGCTAAATTGTGGCATAGGATAAGTATACTCATCTCCGGTTGCAGTGGTTTTAGACACTACAAGGCCGGTTACACTTCCCTGGTCTACGGTAATAGGCTGGGTATAGTTGTAAATGTAGGTGCCATCATCAAGTAACGTCATAGGCGCGCCTGCATCTTCAAGATCAGCTTCAGCACGATACCTCACCACGGTATCTTCATACCCTGCTGCATCAGTTGAGGTTTCCATCCATACCGCATACAAATTGTCACCGTTAGGTTTCATTGTAAGTTGTGATTCAAAGTCCGGTTCGCCTTCTGGATCTAATGGCACGGTAATATTGGCAGATAACAATTTAAGAGGTTCGTAAGTACGGCCGCCATCTCTGGTTTTGGTGACAAACACATCAAGCTCTGTACCCATACCAATATGCGCTAAGGTATTTTTGATAGACCCCCAAGCAACGATAAAGGTATTAGGATCTTGGCAATTTTCACCATCAGGAGCATTAACAGGGTCGCAAGCAGAGGTACTACTAGGTGCACCCACAATCCGTGGCTCTTTAATGTCAACTTCAAACTCTGGTAAATAGTTAGTCAAGTTTTGGGTGCCTGTCCAAGTATGGCCACCGTCATAACTACGACGAGTAAAGAAGTTATAGTTATCTTCGGTTGTGTACTTAGCTAGTGCCCAATCTGATGTATAACTGTAACCAAACAAGATAGTATCACCGCGGATAGCACCACGATGTGCACGTGCATCTTCGAGATTATTATTCTCGGTGGTGATAGTTAAGGCTTCAATAGTCTTGGTTGTATCGTCACTTGTTACTTCAGCTAAAGAATTAGTACTTAGGTTCATTGCGCCTGGATTGTTAATTCGATCTGAGAGTTTGATGGGCGGAACGTGGTTTCGATCATCATCAGTCAAATAGTAATTACAACCACCTGCTTCCTCATAAGTAACATCTAGTACAGCATCACCTTCGGCAACGTCAACCACATTACCAACACCATCAACATAGCCTCCAGCGCCATCAGGATAAACGACGGTGCCGGTTGAGGTGAGTACATAACGGGTAAATGTTGTAAAACTGGTATCTACTGCAGGTATTAAATCAACTGGGGTTAAACCTGTATTTACAGCCTCTGTACCAACTTTACCTATACGACCGACAATATCTGAAGGGCCACCTTTGTCGTATGCACCTTCTTTCCAAAAGATCATCCACTTGGTCCCGTTCTGATTAATACTTTCATCCATACCAGCAACCTGATTCCCGAAGAAACGTACACGTCGAGCATTTTCTGCAGGATTACTAATCACACAACCAATACGTGCTGGGTCTTCCCAATCAGGTGACTGGTAAACGTCACTAACAGCACCTTCGGTGTCAGGATATTCACTTTGTGGATCAGGGCCAGTATCTTGCTTTTCATTAGCAGTAAAATTGCCCTTAGAACCGGGCTGGTTCTGGTTTTTAGAATTACCCGTTGAGCTGCCACCTTTTTGCAAACCGGAGCTAAAAGCGACATTAATATAACTTGCGGGTGGCTGGTCAAACGTGAAGCGGTGATAACGCACTACCTTACCAAAATCGACACCTTCACCGCCGCCCTTGGTTTCTTCATAGGCAATAATAGTAACCGGTTTCTGTCCAGGCACTTGCATCATCCCTAAATTGGGACGTGATGCGCCTTCTTTACCTGTTTCTACCAATAATGGTTGAGCATCTACACAATCAGGGTTGGCTGCACAAATCGGATCCAGCTTACCTGTTAGCTCTGTAACAACATCATCGCCCTCACGTTTTTTGAACTTCTTAAAATTATTGGTGACACGAGAAACATTGGCGGCAAAATTAATATCAGCAAGAGCCGGTGCCTTCATATCTTCAATGTAGGTATACCAAATATCGGTACCTTTATTAACATTAGCACCACTGGCACCATCTCCGGGGCCATCTGCTGAGCCGGTTTTTAACCCTGCCGGGTCTTCTTGCCAGACTACATTCCACGCGACTTTTGTGCTGTTACTGTAACCAGTTGCACGCGGTACATTTTGTTTGGCATCACGTTCACCAAAGCTTAATTGCTCCCGCTTCCAAGTACCGCCTGTAGGCTCACCATCAGCATCTACTGCGCTAGGATTTTTAGTATAGGCAATGTAAGTACAACTAAAAGGCAGCTGTCTTCCTTCACGGTCAAGATAAGTAGCAGCCCCCTGGTGGTAATTATAATCAGGGATATCATCATCAAGACTAGTCTCATCGACACCGACTGCGGGACAGTATTTATCTGCCCAAGTCACAGCTACATGACCACCAGCAGCAAAGATGTTTGGCTTTCCGGAATCACCATAAAAATCAGCGAGAGAAATATCTCCATTTATATCCGCTTCCCAATAACTTTGTTTTGATGTTTTACGTGCCGTGTCAGAAATATTAACAGGCTCACTCCAAGTTGCCCCCTCATCCTTTGATACGCGAATAAAGATATCCTGCGCTGGGCGCTCCCTTTGCGCTTTCAGGTCATAAACCGTTTTACTCTGACTATCGCCATAAGCATAGGCACTAATTAAATCACCATTAGGCAATCTTTTTATTTTACCTTTTGCAGCTAAATCTTCAGTGAGTACTCCACCTTCATCATGGGGCGACAACGCGAGAACATCACTAGCTAAAGCAACTGAAAATCCAGTTGTGGACAGGTAAGCAGCGGCCATACAATAGAGTAGCTTTTTAAATTTCATAATAAAATTTCCTTATTGTCATTATTAAATGAAAAATATTATTGTTAGTTTTCTATCACTTAACCCCAAAATTAATTGGATAATTTATATACAGCAATGACCGCGCCATAATGATACCCGCACAAAAAATTTTCGATAAACACTGATAAATATCAAGTTTATGTGTTTGATTGGTATACATAGTTTTTGTTTTTGTTAACATAATTGTCATAAGTGACAATTTTGTTGACAAAAATGGAGTCAGTTATGCGTATTAGCCAAAAACAAGGCAATAAAGATTTTGCCATTATGCTAAATGCTTATGATTGCCCAGCAATGTTGGTCACCCCGCAATACCAAATATTGGCAACGAATAAACACTATCTTGAAAGTTACGGGGCAATCGATCAGAGCCAAAAGGCTTATTGCTACAAGGTGTCTCATGCTAATGATGTCCCTTGTGATCAGGCTGGAGAAACATGTCCATTATCGCTCGCATCTGCTTCTGGCAAAAAAGAGCGAGTACTGCATATTCATCATTCGCCACATGGTAAAGAGCATATCGACATTGAAATTTTGCCCATTTTAAACGACAAGGGTAAGGTCAAATTCTTTATTGAGTTGTTAAAGTCGGTCACCCAAGCCAACCCCAAAATTGGCAAGAATGAAATGGTTGGCGCCAGCCCTGCATTTAATCAACTAGTCGAAAATATTACCCGCGTTGCACCGACTGAAGCATCGGTGTTATTAGTGGGCGAAACCGGAAGCGGTAAAGAAATCGCGGCGGCGGCAGTGCATCTCGCCAGTAATCGAAAAGAACACCCTATGGTGATTTTAGAATGCTCTGGTTTGACCGAAACCTTGTTTGAAAGTGAGTTATTTGGCCATATAAAAGGCGCGTTTACTGGCGCGCTGTACAATAAACAAGGTCTGGTTGAAGTGGCCCACGGCGGGACATTGTTTTTAGATGAAATTGGCGACGTGCCTTATGAATTACAAATCAAACTGTTACGACTTATTGAAACCGGCACTTATCGTCCCGTTGGTGGAAAAGAAACCAGGCGTTCAGATTTCAGACTGATTTGCGCAACACACCAAGATATTTTAGCCATGGTAGAACGGGGCGAATTTAGGCGAGACTTATACTATCGTATCAATGTTTTTCCGATTCATATCCCCTCTTTAAATGAACGCAAACAAGATATCCCATTGTTAACAAAAACCATTCTTCAACGAATTGACCAAAGTGGTCAATATAGCGTGACAGATTGCGCCATCAGCTTGCTCAAAAAACATGATTTTATGGGCAATATTAGAGAGCTACGTAATATTTTGTCTCGCGCATTAGTTTTATCAAACACGCCGATAATTGATCGTCATGTGATTAAAACCTGTCTTGAGATCGATCGTAAAATTAGTGGGGATTCAGGTACAACAACAGATTTGAAAAAGAATGAGCTTAACTACCTAAAGCACCTCATTGACAGTGTCGATGGCGATAAAGATAAAGCCGCTGCATTAGCCGGTATTAGCACTCGCTCATTATACCGCAAGATACAATAGCGAAAGCGCTATCTAGAAAATCATATAAAAAAACAAAACAGGCTACTTGAGCCTGTTCTGTCAAATCACGTCAATCTCACTCACGCCCCCTAGTAAGCAACACTAATACGCTGGTTAATATGCTTAGCATTTTCGGCTTCATCAACCATGGCTTTAGCATAATCGACTACTGATACACGGCTTTGACCTTGTGCATCGGTAAAGAACTCATCGCCGCCTAGACGGTATGGCGCTTCAGACTCACCCGGAAAAATAATCGCTGCAGGGCTCACATAAGTCCACTTTACAGCAGAATCTGTACTGCGAAATACAGCGAGTGCTTCACCTTGCGCAATGGCTTCGGCTTTGTACTCTTCAGGAAACTCAGGGGTTGAGACTAAAGTCACCCCAGGGGCAACTTCTAGGCTACCAGCACCACCAACCCACAACAAACGAGTTGAGCCAGCTTGCGGTAAATGTTGCAATAACTGCAGTGCGGTTTGCGCAACGATTTGATGATTTTGTGCGGCGCGGCCACCGATAGAGGCGATAACCACATCAACATCTGCAAACGCGGTAGCAACATCTTGTGCTGACATTTGGGTAATATCAAGGGTACGAACAGGCACATCTTGCGCCACTTTGCTGGCGTCACGCACCACGGCAATAACCTCATGACCGCGACTAATCACCTGTTGCATGATAGTTCCACCAATCCAACCTGTTGCGCCTAATACTGCTAGTTTCATTTTTCTGTCTCACTCTGGTCATTAACAATGAAGCCAGTTTATAGATGACAAACTTTGAGATAAATAGTCATTAATACGCTTAATTGTTTCAATTAAGGATACTAATCAAGATAAAAGAAAGATCAAATAAAGCAATCTAAACGGCTAGAAGTAACGTATTTGATTTTAAATAAGGGTTATTTATCGATCACGAGGCTTTAGGACCATGCTCAGTAGCCACAAACAAGCAATCAATGTTGTCTGGTTTAAACGCGACTTGCGCTTGTCTGATCACCCGCCGCTAGTTGAAGCCTTTAATCATCATTTGCCTTGTTTGCTGATATATAACTTTGAGCCATTAATGCTGGAAGACTCCCATTATAATGATCGCCATTGGCGCTTTGTGTGGCAGTCACTGCAAGATATGAATCAACAACTTAGCCGCTATCATGGCCGGGTGCATGTGTTTGCCATGCCAATGCTTAATTTACTCGAAAAGCTGGCTGAAGTATTTACTATTAACACGCTATTTAGCCACCAGGAAATCGGCCTAAACAACACTTTTGAGCGCGACAAAGCCGTTGCCAATTGGTGCCAGCAGCATGCCATTCAATGGCAACAATCTCCGACAGGCGCGGTTATTCGTGGGCGTCGACATCGCCTGGCGTGGGATCAGCATTGGCAACAAGTCATGGCCAGCCCTATTGCAGTACCTAATTGGCAGCAGTGCCAATTTCAGCCATTTACAGATAGCCAGGTCATTGAGCTCAAGGGCGAAATAACCGAGCCAAACGATAACTTTCAATCCGGCGGCCCTAAACAAGCAAGAGCCATACTGAGCAGTTTTTTAACTCATCGCGGTAAAGATTATCAACGCAGTATTTCAAGCCCAAGTCTGAGCCGAACCCATTGCTCGCGTTTATCTCCGTATTTAGCGTGGGGAAATATCAGTTTAAGGCAGGTTTATCAGGCGACAATGACTCGTTATCAAGTGGTACAAACCAGCAATAGAGCCTGGAAAAAACCTCTGCTCGCAATGATGTCTAGATTGCATTGGCACTGTCATTTTATGCAAAAGTTTGAAAGCCAATGCAGCATGGAGTTTACGCCTGTTAATCCAGGTTATGAGGATTTCCCTTATCGTAATGATGACGATGTCGAGCGAGATATTCAGCGCTGGGCAGAAGGGCAAACCGGCATTCCAATTATCGATGCGTGCATGCGCTGTTTACGTCAAACCGGTTATATTAATTTTAGAATGCGTGCCATGCTCGTTAGCTTTGTAACCCACCATTTAAACATTCACTGGCAGTTAGCCAGCTTGCCATTAGCCAATTACTTTCTCGATTTCGAGCCGGGTATTCATTATCCACAGCTGCAAATGCAAGCCTCGGTTACTGGCATTAATACCATTAGATTGTACAACCCGATAAAGCAGTCTCAAGATCAGGATCCACGAGGCGATTTTATTCGCCAATGGTGTCCAGAGCTTAACAATTTACCCAATGAATATATCCACCAGCCCTGGTTACAGCCGCCAATGGAAGCAATTTTTAATGACGTGATATTAGGTCGAGATTACCCAGAGCCGATGATAGACATCTCCTTAGCCTCGCAAGCCGCTCGCGATCGTTTATGGTCTTATCGCGATAAACCGCAAGTACAACAACACATTGCTGCGGTGTTAACACGCCACGTACGTCCAAAGCCTAAACGCACAAGGCAACAGCATGGCACATAAAAAACCACATCTTGAGCATAAAACCTGTCTAGTATGTCTGCGCCCATTTGCATGGCGCAAAAAATGGGTTAAAGATTGGGAGCATGTTAAATATTGCTCCGAACGTTGCCGCCGCCACAAAGCTGATTTAAAGGAATAAAATGACAACTGTTTACAACACGATTTCGGCCTCACTGTCACCACAAACTCACACATTGCGGCTCATTTTAGGCGACCAACTCAATGCCTCTCACAGCTGGTTTAAACACGTCGACCCGACTGTGGTGTATGTGATTGCCGAGCTCAAACAAGAAACCGCTTACGTTAAGCATCATGTGCAAAAAGTGTGTGCTTTTTTTGCTGCCATGGCGCAGTTTGCCGACGCTTTAGCTCACTGCGGCCATCAGGTGATGTATTTAACGTTAGATGAAACTCAACCATTTTCAGATTTGCCAACACTGCTTGAGCATATCTGTACTCAGCACCAGCTCAATACCATTGAATATCAACAGCCTGATGAATACCGTTTAGCAAAACAACTCAGCGAATTATCATTGCCAGGCATTAAAAGTACCTGCCATGACAGCGAGCATTTTTTGTTGCCTTTTGACGATATTAAACGTGAATTTACCGCCAATAAGCACGTTAAAATGGAGTTCTTTTATCGCCGCATGCGCAAGCGCTTTAATGTGCTAATGCAAGACGATGAGCCCTTAGGCGGCCAATGGAATTTTGACCAACAAAATCGTGAAAATTTAAAAAAAGCCGACCTTAATGATATTCCGTCGCCTTTGTTATTTGCCAATGATGTGAGCAACATTATTAGCCGGCTTGAGCGGCATCACGTCGCAACAATAGGCAAAGCTGAAAACCAACTATTGTGGCCAGTTAATCGCCGTCAATCTCGGCAGTTACTTGATTTTTTTTGCCATCATTTATTAATTCGCTTTGGCCGTTTTCAAGATGCCATGACCGAAAACAGCCAGGCAGATTGGAGTCTGTACCATTCGCGTTTATCGTTTGCCATTAACGCTAAAATCCTTTCACCAGGCGAAGTCATCAATAAAGTCATTAGCCATTGGCAAGCCAATCAAACCGAGATATCACTGACACAAGTAGAAGGATTTGTGCGGCAAATTTTAGGCTGGCGTGAATATGTCCGCGGGATTTATTGGATCAATATGCCAGGCTACGCAACCCAAAATGCCTTACAAGCGCAAAGACCATTACCTGGGTATTTTTGGACGGCTAACACTAAGATGAACTGCATGCACCACGCGATTAAGCAGTCTCTCGACTTTGCCTATGCCCATCATATTCAACGGTTAATGGTGACGGGCTGTTTTAGTTTACTCGCTGGCATTAATCCAGACGAAGTCGACCAATGGTATTTAGGCATTTACATTGATGCCATTGAGTGGGTAGAAATGCCTAACACCCGTGGTATGACTCAATTTGCCGACGGCGGTATTGTTGCCACTAAACCTTATGCCGCCAGTGGTAACTACCTCAATAAAATGGGCGACTATTGCAAAAGCTGTCATTACAATGTCAAACTTAAAACAGAAGCTAACGCCTGCCCTTTCAATAGTTTATATTGGCACTTTATTCAGCGCCATCAACAACACTTTGGCCGTAATCCGCGCATGACAATGGTGTATAAAAACTGGCAAAAGATGAACGCTGACACCCAACAAGCTATTATCCATAAAGCCGAAGTGCTGTTAGCCGACCTCGACAACTTATAAGCTTACGCAAACCAAACACCAGGAGAGTCATGGACAAGATATCAGCCATACGCAGCTTTGTTGAAGTCGCCAACTGTGGCAGCTTTACACAGGCGGCTGAACAACTTGGGTTAAGCCGCTTACAGGTGTCTCGGCACATTAAAGACGTTGAGCAGTGGCTTGCGCTACGTTTGTTGCACCGCACCACTCGCCGCGTGAGTTTAACCCTACAAGGTGAAGAAGCGCTCAACTATTGCCAACGTATTTTAAGTGAAGTGGCCGCCATGGAAAGCCGCGCCAACAGCCACAATAATGAATTGGTTGGCAGCATTCGTATTGCCTCTCCAATCGGACTTGGGCAGCATAAACTCTTTGATGTGGTTGAAGCGTTTTGCCAACAACACCCAAAAGTGAATATTCAGTTATTACTGTCTGATAATATTTCGCAATTGGTTAGCGACAGAGTCGATATTGCATTGCGTTATACCCATCAGCCCGATGAGAGTTTAATCGCCAGACGCTTAATGCACATCGACAACGTAATATGCGCCTCACCCGACTACTTAGCCCAACATGACGCCATTTTGGCACCTCATGACCTGTTACAGCACAATTGCTTACGTCATTCGAGCCAACAACACTGGGAAGTGATTGACGAGACTCGCTCGCACATACTTGAGGTAAAGGGTCACTTGCAAGCCAATGAAATGGGCGTATTAATTAAAGCGGCATTGCGCGGAAATGGCATTGTGTGTTTGCCAACCGATTTAGCCAACACCTACCTTGAACAAGGTGAGTTAATTGATGTATTACCCCGCACGACGACGCCGGGTAAAACCTTATGGGCAGTGTATTTGTCGCGTAGTTATCAACAAAATGTGGTTCGCGCCTTTATCGACTTTACGGCCAATGCCTGGCAAGACGATATTGATAAATGGCAACGCTAACGCTTTATACCAATTCCATTAATATCTGCAGTAATTGCTGCGGCTGGTCAAGACTTGCATCATGACCACAATCGTCTAGCCGGTGTAATTGAGCCTGATAAAACGGCGCTTGCGGCGCTAAACGATAATGACCATGATGCGGGTAGCCAGGCCCAAACAACTGCATTAATTGATATATGCCCTCAAACGGTTGGCGAGTATGTGCATGGGAGAATCACACATGGTCTAGCAAGCCAAAACCTGAATGAGCATCAAGCGCAATCACGCTGCAGCTTTGATGCTGTAGTAACTTGACGTAGTTAACGAGTGCTTCAGTCTCAACTTCCATCCCCTCTTTGCCTCGATACCAGGGCTGTTTGGGGGATATTCGTTGCCCAGACTAAAAATGTCATGTCTTCGTCAGAGTCAATCGGCGCATTACGCATTAAATCGACGTTATTACCGTTACCACGGCTGCTGCGTAAAAAGCCCACCGGATTGGCCACTGGCACAAAGGCTAAGCGCTCATGTTTCAATAATTGCTGCAAATGCGTGTCCCAGGGAAGACGATTTAATAAGTTGCTTAAAAATGCCAATACCACTTGAGCACCAATTCGCTCAACGCAGTGAACTCCGCCGACAAACAATACGGTAGGGCACGATGATTGCTGCTGACCAAGTTCAATTGCGGTTACCGAGAGTATTTCACCCCGATAATACAAATCCGCCAAAGATTGATGCCGAAATAAATGCTGATGTTGGGCAATTAAACGCTTTAAAGTATCGATTTAGAAACAATGTTCAAATGAAAACTGACCCATTCACTCTCATTCATTGGCGACATAATCGTGATAGGTTAACTCACCTATAAGACAGCTTAATGACATTAGCATAAGCTTGTTTTGTTCCAGCTAAACAACTGAGTTACATCATTTACAAAAATAAAACAAAACAATATAGATCAAAGAATTACAAAACAGCAGGTCTTTATCGATCTAGTTCACATCACTCATAACACTCACTATTTATCATATATCAAGTTCCAATCATCTACAGGATTGTTTACATGAGCACAATAGAATCGATCACCTTAATGCTGGCGCTAGTTTATAGCACTAGCCTATTGTATTGGAGTGGCAAAAAATGGGGCGCTCTGGTCAGCGGAACATTATTAGTTGGCGCCACCCTGGCGAGTTTTTTTTGGCCTTTATTGTTAATCTTATTAGTCTCTGTATTGGTTGTCACCGCGGTGGGGCAATACCGACCCGCCTTTGCAACAGCCGAAGCTAGACCCAATACCATTAGAGAGTTCAGCCAACATTTTTTTGCGCTTTCAATGCTGTTAGTGGGTGTACAGTACGCCATTAATGCAGGGCTATTGTACGCCGGTGAAACGCCCTGGTTAATGCGACCCGATGTGGGTGATGCCTTTTTACCGATTGCAGGCGGCATTGAGTTAAAAGCCATTTTAACCTTAGGATTGTGGGACCAAAACCACCCTGCTGCCGTGGTGATGTTGTGTGTGGTATTGCTTACTGGTGTGCTGTGTAAGCGCGCATTTTGCGGTTGGGCATGCCCATTAGGATTAGCAGGAGAGTATCTTTACAAACTCAGAAAACGCGTTATTAAGGCAGAGCTATTACCACCAGCATGGTTAGATTGGCCATTAAGAATGCTTAAATACCTGCTATTAATCGCGTTGTTTGCTTTGGTTATTTCAATGCCGTCAAACAGTATTCCACATTATTTGTCAGGTAATTACCACAAAGTCGCCGACCTTAAAATGGCTGCCTTTTTCCTCATGCCATCAATGGTGGCGTTAATCTGCTTTGGGGTTATATTTGCCTTAGCCGCATGGCGTCGTCAGGGGTTTTGTCGCTATATTTGCCCATACGGTGCACTACTTGGCCTAGTGAGCTTTTTAAGCCCGTTTAAAATTCGTCGTGACAGCCAACATTGTTTAATTGAAACAAAAGGCATGAAATGCGACAAATGCACTCGAGCATGTCCAGCTAATATTTCGGTGCATACTCAAAAAGATATTCGTTCAGATGAATGCCAGGCTTGCATGCGCTGCGTATCAGCTTGCCCTAAAAAAGAGGCATTACAACTTAGTACTCGTAATGGTATCAACCTGTCTACCAGAGGATTATTGATTATCTTACTTACTGTCATGTTTATGGTGCCACTGTTTGCTTACGTGGGTGGATACTGGCACAGCCAAACGCCTGACAACATCAAAATGGAGCTTATCCAAAAGCTCGACCGTATCGGACATTAACCTTAATTTTTAAAATCAATAGGTTAAAAACAACGAGTTTAACACAACAAAAAGGGCTGCAAATTGCATAATGCCGTTCACTTAAGGTGAGCGGCATTTTTTCTTTTT
The DNA here is from genome assembly GCF_014648035.1 of Shewanella algicola. GTDB lineage: Bacteria > Pseudomonadota > Gammaproteobacteria > Enterobacterales > Shewanellaceae > Shewanella > Shewanella algicola. The sequence goes on from NZ_BMQI01000027.1 coordinate 64,771, forward strand.
GCCACCGGGTAGCCATTTTTACTGACTTTTAGGCACCTCGGATAACTTCTTTCTCGTCTACCTTCTAGCTTAAACTGTTTAGCATTTCTCTCTATGTCTAAAATAAATCTTGGGACATTTCCAGGGGCATATAACGACATATTGGTGAGTTGATTGATAATATGAGATGAGGCATCTCGAAAGCTCAGTTGATTTGGAAAGACGCTTTTAAGCGACTTGGCCATTAAAATCATTTTATAACGTATTAAATTATAAGCTAATAATAACCCCCATAACTCCTGGTATATCAGCTCTGGAAGGTTGCTTCTCAGCGTAAATCGACTTTCAAGCATATACTGC
>NZ_BMQI01000028.1 GCF_014648035.1 Shewanella algicola
ACCCAGAGAACAAAAAAGAAGCAGCTTAACAGCTTAGGCGACAACTACCTTGAAAAACGCCGTATGATCTACAAGACATGGATACCGAAGAAAAAATTACCGACTTTAAAGCACAGGTTTACCATGAACTGCAAAAGTTCAGAGACAGCGAATTTGTTACAGACATTAAAGTGTATACGTCTGAATATTTCCCCGAGTCACAGCGCAATAATTTTCGGCGTGATTATAAGCAAAAAGACAAATACCCTATCGATATCGTCATCGCAGATCGATTTATTGCCAGAACATGCCTGTCTTCACTCCAAAAAAGAAACCCAGGCCGAAAAGTGACAGACATGATGTGCAACGATATCCTTATCATTAATGATCTTTACAAAATACCGAATAAGCTAAAACCTTTCCCGATAAAGTGGGCAACGGTTGAACGCGGTGAAAGAGAAAGCACAGGTAAACAGCGGATCCATGTAAAAATTACCTACAACAATGGTCAGCAGTGCTACCTTAGAAACTTTTCAAATACCCCCTGCGTCGAGCAACCCACATTATTGTTGCCTTCTGAAGAAAAAATCAGCCGTATTTACCATAAGTTCACCCATACCCATATTATTTTTTATGTCTGGAGTGGCATTATTGAAACCGCGCATACAAGAGAAGTGATTTATAAATTTGGGGTATGCCGCTTTGACTGGTCTGATACAGAAAAGTACAACATTGAAGAATTAACGCAATCCGTGATGAGCCGCCAATTGGACTATTGCCGTTCACATCAAATTATGGCGAATGAGGCAAAAGTGGAGTTGATTTCAACCCCAATGCCTTTTGATGACGGTTGGGCTAATAGCGCGTTAGGTCGATTAGAAAATGGGCTAAAAGATCCAAACAAAAATCCCTTATTAATGCGTAATGACAATGTGCCTGAAAATAGCATGCTCAGCAGCAATCCCACTGAGATCATGTGCAACGACTGGCATAGAAGACTGTTTGTTATTCCATTTATCAAAAACTACGTTAATACAATGGAACATGCTCAATCAATCGGCTTTATCGATCTTGAAAACGCGAGAGGTGAGGAGTATCCCGTTCCAAAGTAACAATACAAGCAGATAACCTCTTAATTGATTCTTGTGTTTATACCATCAGGATAAATAAGTGATCAGAGATTGCGTAGGAAAAATCGCTTAGAACAAGGCAGAAATTACAGCGAGGTAGCTGTTCTAGCTTCAAAATTTCTAACGAAGTTATAAGCAATGTTAACCAGTAAGCATGATCACATTTTTGTGCTGATTGCTATTAAAAGCGCTCATCGAGTAGGGTGAGGCGTTGCCGCCTCTTCCCTCTCACATATTGAAGCAACTCAACAAAAATCTACATTGAAATAGATTGCCGCTGGAGTGATTATTTGTTGAACAGCCAAATAATCACCACTATCGGTTATTTATTGGTAGTGCATTTCACGAGCGCAATATAATCACCCTTATCGGTGAATATATTTTAAAGTTACTGAAATCGGTCTATAATCACTGATATCGGTGATTATTTTAGTAAGGTTCGATTGATGGCTAAGAAAGTAACTTCTTCAAAAATGCCTAGCGCTGCATTCATAGATAATGCAGCCGTTCTAGGCCAACTCATCAAAGCAAAAAGAACTGAACTCGGCCTAAAGTTAGCAGACTGCGCCGCGCTATGCGGAATTGGTATTAATACTTTATCACGTATTGAAAACGGAAATTCAAACTGTACTTTATCAGCGGTTTTTTCTGTTTTAAACGGATTAGGTATTAAGCTAACCTCCAAAGAATTAACCCCTTTAGAAAAGATATCATCACCTTTTGATGAGTGGGTTTAGATATGACAAAAGCTGACGCATACAGGCTAGACATCAAATACGCTGATCAAGTGATTGGAAATTTATCTTTAGATAACAAGACCAACTTATTGAAACTGAGTTATTCACCACTGTGGCAAACCGAAGGTTTTGCTATCTCCCCCCATTTATCACTGGATAATCAACACTCACCAGAAGTCGCGTACAGCTTTCTAGATAATGCCTTGCCTGAAGGTGAAGCAAGAAAACTTTTGGCTGAAAATCTGGGTGTTTCAGAGAAAAATGTTTATTCACAAGTCAGTGCCATTGGAAATGACTTAGCAGGCGCAGTGACATTTTTACCGTCATTAGAAGAACACCGACACAACCAGCCGTCTTTTAGAATACTTGAAGAAGAGCTCATTACAAGACTCGACAATAAAGAAGAATTGGGCCTACTCACATGGGACGATAAGCCACGTCTCAGCGTGGCCGGAGTTCAAGATAAACTAAATGTTTTTATTGATGAGAAAGGCAATATTGGCTTTGGAGATGGGTCACTCTGCTCTACCCATATTATAAAATTTGAAAAGAGAAACTGTCCAAATCTCGTCCTAAACGAATTTTTTTGTATGAAGCTCTCTAGTGCAGTTGGATTGCCAACTGCTGATGTTGAGTATAGACATTTTGGACCGCACCCTTCGCTCATCGTAAAACGATTCGATCGCAAATATGTTGCCGACGCCAACAAAGTAATGAGGCGCCATGTTATCGATGGCTGCCAGGCATTAAATTTACCAAGAGACTACAAATATGAGCGAAACTTGGGTGATGGAAGAGATGTTCAACATATTCGAGATGGCGCTAGCTTAGTAAAGCTATTTGATTTCACTGGACATATGTCTTCGCCAATTGAAAGTAAGCAATGGCTTATAAACTGGCAACTGCTTAATTTAATGATCAGCAACTACGACAGTCATGGCAAGAACGTTTCATTATTCTTTGATAGAAATAATGCACGATTCACTCCAGCTTATGATCTCGTCAATATCGCTTTGTTCCCTCAATTTAAACACAGGTTAGCGATGGCTATAGGTGATGAGTTTTACCCCGACCATATTCATGCGTATCAACTGGCTTATTTCGCAGAAACATGTGATATCGATAAGAAACTGTTATCTAGGCTATTGATTGAATTAGCAAATAAATTGATAAAACAACTATCGACTGGGTCGTTGATTAAAAGTTTACAAACTCAATCTCATTTTTCTGATAATGATATTAAGTATTTTCAGCAACTGAGTGACAACATACTGACAAGAACCGAGTATTTAAAAGCTCAAGCAGTTGAAATCCCTAATATTGAAGTATAGAGACGTCAACTTAGTGAAATCGTTTTTTTTAGAGGGGATGACCAACGGCGTAGCCAACAAACATAGCTGCGGATTACACACATTATTTAATGTTACCACTTAGAAAAGTCATAGTGCACGAATGAAGGTGACAATGAAGTGTTGGCTCCATCAAACTTTTTTCCACAATAGGGACAATAGCGTACTTTTATTGCTATTGTTTCGATAATTTGGCCAACTTCTTCTAAGTAGTGATTTTCCTGAAGATCAATTTCTGTTGCCACCCTATTTAAATTTAAAATGAAGCAACCTTCGACATATTCATACCAAGCATCGACTAATTTCATGTTGTCGCAATAGTGAAGATCTTTCATTTGTAAACCTTGCAAGAGAAGTACATATTTATAACCGGCTAACACTGTTAATTTTGCACTGTTCTGAAGTTAAGGGCATGATCAGATCTGCGCTAAGTTTCGATTCGCTCATGTAAAGATGACGAAGTGTGATACTTGTAATTGAATGGGTACTTACCTCTTAATTGCCCGAAAAATTGCACTATCGTTTCACTATTGGCAACTGAATGTGCGGATACAATCGAAATAGATTGTTTGTTAAAAAAGCACACATACAAAAACAGGTGACTGCTAAGCAATCACCTGTTTTTATGTTTTATGTGAAGCGTCCTAGCAGTGACGAAGTCACGCCCTAGCAGCGTAGCGTCCTAGAACCTAGCAGCGCAGCGCCCTAGCACCTAGCTGCGAACCGCGTTGGCGATGTGCTCAGCCTGTGTTTGCGACATTTCTGGGTCGGTAGACTCAACCATTACGCGAATTAATGGCTCAGTGCCAGATTTACGCAGTAACACTCGACCATTGTTACCTAAAACGGTTTCCGCTTCTTTTACAGCTTGCTTAACCGCGGCAGAGGCTAAAATCTCATCTGCATTGTTTGCAGTTAAACGAACGTTAAGCAATACCTGTGGTAGCTTTTGCATGCCAGAAACAAGTTCAGCTAATGACTGTTTAGACTCAAGTACCGCTTGAAGCACTAACAAAGATGCCACAACACCATCACCCGTTGAAGCATGGTCAAGGTGTAAAATATGGCCAGAGCCTTCGCCGCCTAACTTCCAACCGGTTTCTTTTAATTGCTCAACCACATAGCGATCGCCTACTTTGGCACGTTTAAATGGAATATCCATCTCTTTTAACGCCAATTCAAGGCCAAGGTTAGACATTAACGTGCCAACCACCCCGCCTTGTAATGTCCCTTTATGTTTAGCAGCACGGGCTAATATGTATAAAATTTGGTCGCCATCGACCACATGGCCGTTGTGATCTACAAACATGATGCGGTCGGCATCACCGTCAAGCGCAATACCTAAATCAGCCTCGTGCACCATCACCGCCGTTTGTAGGCTGTCTAGGTGAGTCGCACCGCAATGGTCATTAATATTCACACCATTAGGTTTATCGTTAATGCTTATAACTTCAGCACCTAACTCGCGGTACACATTTGGGGCAATGTGGTAAGCCGCACCATTGGCGCTGTCGACCACAATTTTTAATCCCGCTAAGGTTAAGTCTTTGGCAAATACGCCTTTGCAAAACTCAATGTAACGGCCAGCGGCGTCGGTAATACGACGCACTTTACCGAGTAACTCAGAAGACACACACTGCATCGCATTATGGTTTAACGCCTGGTCGAGTAGCGCCTCGATTTCAAGCTCTTGTTGGTCATTGAGCTTAGTGCCAGAGTTAGAGAAAAACTTAATGCCGTTATCGTAATGAGGGTTGTGCGATGCGCTAATTACCACCCCCGCATCAGCCCTAAACGTTGAGGCTAAATACGCCACCGCAGGCGTTGGCATAGGGCCAATTAACGCCACGTTAACACCGGCAGCAGAAAGCCCCGCCTCAATGGCCGACTCAAACATATAACCACTGCTGCGGGTATCTTTACCAATCAATACTTCCTTGGTACCCGTTGAGGCAAGTACAGTACCCGCCGCCCAACCCAATTTCATTGCAAAATCAGGTGTAATAGGAAACGTCCCCACTTTTCCACGCACACCGTCGGTACCAAAATATTTACGACTCATAAAAACTCCAATGTAAAAAGGTTCTAGGTTCTAAATGCGTTGACGGATTACGGAATACAGAACGCTTCGCTTACGGGCTCTAGGAACTCGCAAGCTCGCGAGAGAGCGGACTTCGTCCTTCTAGGTTCTAAATGCGTTGACGGATTACGGATTACAGAATGCTTCGCTTACGGGTTTAAGTGCTAGGAACTCGCAGGCTCGCCTGAGAGCGGACTGCGTCCTTCTAGGTTCTAGCTTCTAAATGCGTTGACGGATTACAGAACGCTTCGCTTACGGGCTCTAGGAACTCGCAGGCTCGCCTGAGAGGGTTACTCGGAAAGCAAAAAAGGAATAGCCTTATCCGTAAATTCAGCCAAGGATTGATAATGCTTTTGGCGCAAAATATCTTCAATAATCAATAAATCGATATTCAAATAATCGTCCACCAAACCATTACGCATGCCAATGATCTGTTTCCAAGTGCGTAATTCATCACTGGATATCAGATTATGCGCCTTTAAAACAGAGAATGATTGATAAGCTTCGGTCACACTGTGACCCTGTATCTTTTTCACCATATGCTTGGCTAGCCCTATGCACATTTCAGTGAAAACTTGCAGTAACCGTTCAGTCGCTATGAAGTCACGCTTTTTAAGCTCTGAATGTATTAAATCAAAGCGAAGTTCATCGAGTTCTTTGAGATACATTGCTTTGTGCATTTTGACTTCATTGAGGTATAGCTCAATACCTTTGTTCATCATTCAGCCTCGCGTTTGCTTTGCATCAATTGATACTCAAACATAGAACGAATGCGGTTTTCTTCTTGATAAACGCGCAATGGGTTATTGTTATATACCAATTGGCCATATTCAATCACATTAAAAGCAAGCGCAATAGGTATACGATTAATATCAACGATACTCAATTTATCGAGAGGCATGTTTAACTCTTCTGCCCACTCTATTGCTAAACACTCGGGGCGAGATTGAAGTGATAAAGCTGGGAGAGTATGATTCTTAAACGCAATGGCTATATCAACATCACTTTCTGAGTGCGCTGTTCCCTGAGCTTGAGAGCCATATAACCAAATAAGCTCAATGTCTTCATTAAGCTTTGCTATGTTAACGATAAAGTCTATCATACCCATTCTATTTATGCCGTTTATAAGCGAAGCCTCTAGCAGTGACAAAGTCGGGTAGTAGGTTCTAGGTTCTAAATGCGTTGACGGATTACGGATTACAGAACGCTTCGCTTACGGGTCTAAGAGCTAGAAACTCGCAGGCTCGTCTGAGGGCGGACTTCGTCCTTCTAGCATCGAAGCGTCTTAGAAGCATAGCGCCCTCGAAGTGACGCAGTCACGTCCTAGGACCTAGAACCTATAAGCGAAGCACCCTAGGCCTCCCAATTAGAGCATTTTAGCGATACGGTTTTTAAACTCTGCGCCTAGCTTGGCGTCACGTAAACCATATTCAACAAATGCGGCCATGTAACCTAGCTTGTCACCACAATCGTGTGACTTGCCGGTCATGTTAAAGGCTTCAACTGTGTCCTGTTCAATCAGCATATCAATGGCATCAGTTAGCTGAATTTCATCACCTGCGCCCGCTGGGGTTTTAGCCAATAATCGCCAGATTTTTTCTGACAATACATAACGGCCAACTACCGCTAAATTAGATGGTGCTTCGCCAACGGCTGGTTTTTCTACCATGGCAGAAATTTTTGCCGAATCTCCAGGGGCAATCTCAACACCATTACAATCGGCAATACCATACTTGTTCACTTCATCGTCAGGAACAGGAGCCACCATAATCTGGCTTGCAAAGCTGGTTTTGTAACGGGCAATCATCGCCGCTAGGTTTTCATGTTTTTGGTCAGCTGTGTAGGCATCTAAAATCACGTCAGGCAGCACTACAGCGAACGGATTATTACCAATACAAGGTTGCGCACATAATACCGCATGACCAAGGCCTTTCGCCTCACCTTGACGCACATGCATAATGGTCACATCTTTAGGGCAAATGGCCTGAACTTCTTCAAGTAACTGACGTTTAACACGTTTCTCTAGCGTTGACTCAAGCTCAAAAGACTTATCAAAGTGGTTTTCAATAGCGTTTTTACTGGCATGCGTCACCAATATAATCTCTTTAACCCCAGCAGCTACACACTCATCAACAATGTACTGAATTAACGGCTTATCAACCAAAGGCAACATCTCTTTAGGTATCGCTTTGGTTGCAGGTAACATGCGAGTCCCAAGGCCCGCCACAGGAATAACAACTTTCATCAATAATCCTTTAAATTTTAATGTTCAGCGCGGCTTAAAAATAGCCTACGATACTAAATTAATAACCTTTTTTGCAGCTGTGGAATTTTTAGCTTTTTGCTGATAAACCAAATCACAAATGCCATCAGTAGGTGCAAAACCAGTCGGTGTTGAAAGCAAAATATCACGAATGGCCTCATGATCAAACTCATGGCAAGCAACATCTAGACGATTCAAAATGTTTGAATATTCAGACCAAGGTAAATATAACTCGTTAGCAGTCATAATACGCTCATGTTCAGTGCCGGTTACATCATCGCCAATAAGTAGCTCTTCATATAGCTTCTCACCTGGGCGTAAACCACTAAACTCTATCGCGATATCACCCTCAGGATTTTTATCACTACGCACTTCATAACCACTTAATCGGATCATTTTTTTGGCTAAATCAACAATCTTTACAGATTTACCCATATCAAGCACAAATACATCGCCGCCTTTGCCCATCGCCCCAGCTTGAATAACTAACTGTGATGCTTCAGGTATTGTCATAAAAAAACGAGTAATTTCAGGATGAGTTACAGTCACAGGGCCACCGTTAGCAATTTGATTTCTAAATAACGGGACTACAGAGCCAGATGAGCCAAGTACATTACCAAAGCGGACCATACAAAAACGGGTTTGGTTGTTTTCTCTTGCAAATGCTTGCAACACTAATTCGGCCATACGCTTGGTGGTACCCATCACATTTGTGGGTCGAACCGCTTTATCTGTTGAGACTAATACAAATGTCTCCACTTTAGCAGCAATAGCAGCTTGGACTGTATAAAGCGTACCAAAAACGTTATTACGGACGCCCTCAACTACATTGTGCTCAACTAGCGGTACATGCTTATATGCAGCAGCATGGTAAACCGTTTGCACACCAAACGATTCCATAACCGCCTGTACACGATTCTCCCGCTGCACAGACCCCATCATAGGAATAATTTCAACTGACAACCCAAGTTCGTTTGCAGTCGCGTTTAGTTCACGGTCAATGGCATACAAAGCAAACTCAGAAAGCTCAAACAATACTAATTTGGATGGTTGTTGTTTTAAAATCTGACGGCACAACTCAGAACCGATTGAACCGCCAGCGCCTGTTACCATAACTACTTTAGCTTTTATGTTAGCGGCAAGTAAGTCTTGTCTTGGTTCAACTGAATCACGACCTAACAGATCGTCAATTTCAACTTCTTTAATGTCACTATACAACTTTGTGCCATTAACTAAATCAGACATTGCAGGAATGGTGAGTACCTGCACAGATAAAGGCTCTAACCGGGCTAATATCTCTTGTCGTTTAGCTCTAGTGGCACTTGGTATAGCAAGCAAGACTTTATTAACAGGCTTTTGCTTAATCAGTTTTTTAATAATAGAAGGCGAATGAACATGCACACCTTGTATAACATTACCTTGTAATGAAATGTCATCATCGACAAACGCAAAAGGATGATATTCATGGCTTTGCATTAAAGACGTCAATAATTGCCTACCGCTCACACCCGCACCATAAATAATGACCGGCTCACCAACACGCTTCATACCCGTGCCAACAAAAGAGCGCACAATAGCACGAGTTCCACCCACAAAAACAAGCGCAAAAGCAGCGAAAATAACCGGTACCGTTCTAGGTAAATTCGCTTCAGCGTAAAATGCAACAGAAATCAGGGCTATTGTAGAAACAACGACACCAATAATGATGGCTACAAGGGCTTGTAATCCCATGTAGCGCAACACCGCACGGTATAAGCCCAACTTAGCAAACACAAATAAACTAAGCGGTAAAACGGGTAGGATCACGCTCCAATAAGCACTATTACCTAACACACTGGTATCATCTAAACGCACCAATAAGGCACACCAAAAAGCAAGTAACAGAAACACAGAGTCAATGAAGACACTCAATATTCTTTTTTGTGAACGAGGTAAAGAAAACACATGCTGCAAAAAATCCATTTTCCGCTCCAAATTTAATAAATTCATAATCGATTACAGCTTAATCAAGGCTAGATGATTGGCAAAACTGAGGTGGGATAGTGTAGCACAAGTTACTTTTTTCGATGCACTATTAACACGATGCAAACGTGCTGCTGACGAAAAATATCATACACAGTGAATGCTCACTCATCTTGTGTAAAATAAAAAGGGCTGAAACAAATTATTCACTGTATCGGAGATATTGAGACATCGTGAATGCAAACAACCCTAATCAAGTTAATCACTTAGTGAGTGAGCATAATAGATAGATAGCTATATTAGGCCAGCATAAACATAAGTAATATTAATCAGAACCGAATAAATCGCGAGTATATACTTTATCTGCAACATCACGAATTTCATCAACCATACGGTTTGATACAATCACATCACAAGTCGCTTTAAACTCTTCAAGAGATTTAATGACTTTAGAGTGGAAGAACTCATCTTCTTCTAAAACAGGTTCATAAACAACCACTTCAATGCCTTTTGCCTTTAAGCGCTTCATGATCCCCTGAATACTCGATGCTCTAAAATTGTCAGAACCTGACTTCATTATTAGGCGATAAATACCTACTCGGTTAGGGTTACGCTTTAAAATTGACTCCGCTACAAAATCTTTACGAGTCGTATTAGATTCAACAATGGCACTAATGATGTTGTTAGGTACATCGGCATAGTTAGCACGTAATTGTTTCGTGTCTTTAGGTAAACAATAACCACCATAACCAAATGAAGGATTGTTGTAGTGGTTACCAATACGAGGATCTAAACCCACCCCTTCGATAATTTGGCGTGAATCCAAACCGTGTGATTCAGCGTAAGAATCCAATTCGTTAAAGTAAGCGACACGTAGTGCAAGATAAGTGTTAGAGAAAAGCTTAACTGCTTCAGCTTCTGTTGAATCAGTAAACAATACTTCTATGTTTTCTTTTACTGCACCTTGCACCAATAGGTTCGCAAACACTTGAGCACGTTCTGAACGCTCACCTACAATAATACGGGATGGGTGCAAGTTGTCATATAAAGCTCGGCCTTCACGCAAAAATTCTGGTGAAAATATTAAGTTATCACAACCCAACTTTTCTTTAATACGCGCTGTATAACCCACTGGGACTGTGGATTTAATAACCATTATCGCATTAGGATTAATTTCCATGACATCTTTTATTACCGCCTCTACAGATGATGTGTTGAAATAATTAGTATCAGCATCGTAATCTGTCGGTGTGGCAATAATGACATACTCGGCATCTTTATATGCGATTTCTTTATCAAGAGTAGCTTTAAAATTGAGAGATTTATTGGCTAAGAAGTCTTCAATTTCTATATCAACAATCGGAGCTTTTTTTTCATTCAGCATCTTAACTTTTTCAGGAACGATATCAACCGCAACAACTTGATGATTTTGTGCTAAAAGCATTGCGTTTGATAAACCGACGTAACCTGTACCAGCAACTGCAACTTTCATAATTATTTATATTCCAACTAGAAACTATTTACGCTTTACAGCGTCACCTGAACCACTGCCTGTAACAGTCATTATAATATACTTGAAGTAATCTTTAACAGTTAGACTATCAATCATCTGCTTATCAGTTTTGGCTAACAATGCAGGTGTAGACATATCAATGTTCTGAACTTGAGCTAAACCCGTTACACCAGGTAGAACATCATAAACACCTAAAGCATCACGCTCTTTGATTAATTCTTCTTGGTTAAATAAATTTGGACGCGGACCAACCAAACTCATTTCACCTTTAACCACATTAATCAGTTGCGGCAACTCATCAATCTTAGTTTTACGCAGAAAATTACCTAACTTTGTAATTGAAGCATTACTCGCTAAGTGACTAGCCACTGATTTGGTTTCAACAGTCATAGTGCGAAACTTAATCAGTTTAAACGGCTTTTTATTTCGACCTACACGGCTTTGAACAAAAATCGGTGAGCCAGTATCAAACATGCCAATAATTGTCACCATAAGTAACAAAGGCCAAAGCAACAACAAGCCAAAGAAAGCAGCTAAAAAATCGATAAAACGAATCATGTAAATACTCTATTTATTTTTATTAAGAATAAATGCTTCTGCGGTTTCTTTAAAACCTTGTTCAAGCGTTTGTGGAGGAACCCAGCCTAACGTATCTTTGGTATGTGATATATCGACCTGTAAAGATCCTATGAGCCTATCTACTACATCGGTCTTACCTGTTAACTTACCAACTAAGCGATAGCACCATAAAGGTACCGGCAGTAATCTGCTCGATTTTCCAAGCGCTTGAGACATATGATTTACCATTGACGCAGTAGATACGTCGTGATCATCAGAAACCAAAAATACCTGATTAGGAGCTTTGGGGTGATCAATGCAAGTAACAATTAAGTCTACCAAGTTTTGCACGGAAACTAAGCTGCGCTTGTTATGCTTGATGCATCCAAACGGTAATGGTAGCCCCTTAGATACCAGGTTTAATAACGAAGCGAAGTTAGCCTTAACACCCGGTCCGTAAACCAATGTAGGACGAATAATGACAACCTCTAAACCGGTTTCTTGTGCAAGCTGCAGTAGTTGCTCTTCAGCTTCTGATTTTGATTGCCCATAAAAGTCTTCAGGTGAACGTTTATCAGTAGATTTAAACGGGTGCCCCAACTCTGTTGCTTCACCGTTGACTTTGATACTGCTTATGAAGATAAAACGTTGAACACCTGCGACTACAGCCTGACGGGCAAGGTTTAAAGTTCCTGCTGTATTGACTTCACGATAATCATCTAGAGGGTCTTCGGATTCATCATCCATAATATGTACACGAGCAGCGCAGTGAATTATTACAGTGTTGTTTAGTAGTGCCAGTCCATAACTTGAATGACTATCAATAACACCAGAAAAAAATGCGGCAAGTTTCGCTAATTTAGGCTGGTTTCTACCTAAAACCGAAACATTATGTGAATCTAATCTTCCTATTAAGTGGCTTCCTAAAAAACCGCTGCCTCCTGTTACCATAATTTTCATCAGTTTTTTCCTAAAGCTATGTGTCTGATCAATTGTTTCGCAACAGACTGCACCGAAAAATGATTGGTTAATACTTTGTAAGCATTAGAACCTAACCTCCTCCGTTCAGTTTCATTATTCAATAACTTAACAGCCGATTTCAAAAGTTCATCATCTTCACCGTTCACAAAAGCAATTCCAGCTTCTTTCTCATTAATTAAATCAATCAAATCGTTACCAGGATTTACACTACCAAGAATTGGTAAAGACTGAACCATATAGCCTAATAATTTCCCAGGAAAGTTGTGTGCTTTATGACTAGCAGCTAAAGAAAACAACCCAACATCAACTTGAGTTAGTAGTTGCTTAAATTCATCCTGACTAACTGAAGATAGGAAAGTCAAATTGTCCAGTCCTCGCTCTGTCTTCATAGTCTTGACCAATTCCACTTCATCCCCCTGCCCTACAAATAAAAAATGAGCTTGCTGATAACATTTCATGGATTCAACTAATCGCAAAAGGTTGTTCATATCTTGAGCGTGGCCTATATTTCCTCCATAGAAAAAAATGCACTTATCCTCTAGTTGATATTCACACCTTATACCTTTCACTAGCTCAGATGTTGAGTAGGGTTTTATATCAGCCCAATTTCTAAGAACCTCAGTATTACTGTATCGAGGTTGAACTTTAGAAAAGTACTTAACATTAGCGTCCGACATTAAGCCAATCTTATCTGAACTACGATAATTAAGTGTTTCAAATAGTTGAAAATATTTAGCAATGAGAGACCCACCTTTAATGAGACCCTCATCAATTATCCACTGCGGAAACATATCCCTTAGAATCAGGTAATTGTATGTGCAATGTTTCTTTTTGAACCATAGTAATAAAGGTCCGAAAAAAATTGTTGGAGAATAATTGATGCAAGCATCAACTGGCTTATCCATAATTTTTTTCTTAATGGCCAAGTAAGCATTGAAAGAAATAAGAGTCTCACTCAAAGCTCGCTTTAGCTTACCAACTCCGCGCATTGGTGGATTTCTAAATCTCCACACCTCGATCCCATCAATAAACTCAATTTCGAGTCGTTCTTTTTGAGGTCCATGGCTAGGAGTTATGATAATAGGGTCATGTCCACATAACTTAAGCTCTAAAGCTAGATCATGGAACATTTTCGCATGAACTAACGTACTTGAAGGTAGATAGTCATCGGGGAATAATGCAATACGCAAGACTTAATACTCTTTCCAGACTACACGTTTAACATAGTCGGTATAAGAGTGAATAATTCTCACCATTTTATCGGATACGTTCGGCATACTATAATCATATACAGACCGAAGAAGACGTTCTTCCCCGCAAGGTTGTGACTCAAGCACTTGTAACGCTTGCATTACACGCTCAACTTCAAGACCAACCATCATGACAGACGCTTCTTCCATACCTTCTGGACGCTCGTGCGCTTCACGTAGATTCAATGCTGGAAAGTTCATAATGGAAGATTCTTCGTTGATCGTACCACTGTCAGACAAACATGCTTTAGCATGCTTTTGTAAATGGTTGTAATCATGGAAACCAAGCGGCTTTAGCAACTGGATATTTGAGTGGAACTTAATGCCCTGCGCTTCTATTCGGTTACGTGTTCTTGGGTGCGTAGAAACGATTACAGGCATATTGTAGTGTTCAGCAACTGTATTTAAGGTCTCCGCTAACTTTGCCAGTTGCTTCGGTGAATCAACATTTTCTTCACGGTGGGCACTCACCACAAAGAACTGGCCTTTTTCCAACCCAAGACGTGACAATACATCCGAAGCGTCAATTTGAGGCATATAATGATTTAATACCTCAAACATTGGGCTTCCCGTTTTAATTACACGATCAGCAGGTAAACCTTCTGCTAATAGGTAATCTCTTGCTATTGAACTGTAGGTTAGATTGATATCTGCTGTGTGATCGACAATACGGCGATTGGTTTCTTCTGGAACTCGTTGATCAAAACAGCGATTGCCTGCTTCCATATGGAAGATTGGAACTTTGCGACGTTTAGCAGGGATAGCTGAAAGACAAGAATTGGTATCACCAAGAACGAGCATAGAATCCGGCTGAATTTCCTCTAATGCTTGATCCACTTTAATTATGACTTGACCTATCGTTTCTGCCGCATTTTTACCTGCTGCGTTCAAGAAATAATCTGGTTTGCGAACCCCTAAGTCATTGAAAAAAACTTCATTTAATTCAAAATCATAATTCTGACCGGTATGAACCAAGATATGTTCACAGTGTTCATCTAATTTAGCTAAAACTCTAGAAAGACGAATGATTTCAGGGCGAGTACCGACCACTGACATTACTTTTAGTTTTTTCATTTTATTTACTCTTGCTTACAGTGGATTGGCGATTGTATCAGGCGCATCTCTATCAAAAATTTCATTAGCCCATAGCATAACGACTAACTCATTTTCTCCAATATTGGTTATATCATGCGTCCAGCCTGGAGCTGTTTCTACGATACGAGAATCTTCACCTTCGACAGTAAGTTCGTATGATTCACCCGTTACAATATGCCTAAACTTATACAAGGCCTTTCCATTAATAACCAAAAACTTCTCTGTTTTAGTATGATGATAATGTCCACCACGAGTTATACCTGGGTGAGCAGTAAAAAATGAGAACTGACCAGAGTCTTTAGTTTTAAGCATCTCCACAAAAGTACCACGCTCATCACTATGACGAGAAACTGAGTAAGCAAATTGGTCAGGCACTAGATAGCTGACGTAAGTAGAGTAAAGCGCTCTAACAAGGCCTTCTCCTACTTTAGCCGTAATCAAACTTTTTCGACTGTCTTTAAACTCTGTAAGTAACGAAACAACTTCACCGACGGTGGTTTTATAAACCGGCTCAACAATACTATACATCTCGGTTGATTGAGGTACGTTAGTTAGTAACTCAACAAATGATTGACAAACATCATCAATGTATACGAGGTTAAGTGCTGCATCTGGATTATGAATAGTGATTGGCAAATCATTTATCGTGTTATAGCAGAACGTCGCAACAGCAGAGTTATAATTTGGAAGGCACCATTTACCAAATACATTAGGTAATCTATAAATATGGGTGGGAGCACCTGTTTGCTGCTTGTATGTCGCGACAGCCTCCTCAGCACCCGCCTTACTTACACCGTAAGGGTTATCTAACTCAGCTTGAATAGATGATGTTAATAGGATTGGTGTCTTACGCCCCGATTCTATAAGTGTATCAATAATTTTCTGTGTTAAATCAGTGTTGCCTTTTCTAAATTCATCATCGTTTTTGGGGCGATTAATACCTGCAAGATGATAGATAAAGTCGGCAGATTTAACCTTTTCGACTACACTGTCTTCACTATCATCAAGTGTGATTTTGTCAACGTTATCAAAACCAGCCTCTTGTAAAAAAACGCATAAGTTTCGACCTATAAAACCTGCAGCGCCTGTCACTAAAATATTCATCTACACACCTTCTGGTACAACTAGGTTACCAGCCTCAATCTCACGCATAAAATCAAGCTTACGCAATAGCTTTTTCATACCTTCAACATCTAAACGTTCGGTATTGTGTGAATTATAATCTTCGATTACTGATAAATCTTTTTCACCTTCTTCAGTGTACTGAGCATAATTTAAATCACGATTATCAGCAGGAATGCGGTAGTAATCCCCTTGATCCTGAGCTACAAACATCTCTTCACGACTACATAGTGCTTCAAATAATTTTTCGCCATGACGTGTTCCGATAACATTCACCTTATGGTCAGGTTTGCCAATCATTTCGAGGATGGCTTGTGTCATCACTTCAATTGTAGCAGCAGGTGCTTTTTGTACAAAAATATCACCATTTTCACCATGTTCAAAAGCGTGCAAAACAAGGTCAACGGCATCATCTAAAGTCATCATAAAGCGAGTCATAGAAGGGTCTGTTAAAGTCAGTGGTGTATCTTCTATAATCTGACGAATAAATAAAGGAATTACTGAACCACGAGAGGCCATGACATTACCGTAACGAGTACCGGAGATAACAGTATTAGTACCTTCCAAGTTACGACTTTTAGCTACAATTACTTTTTCCATCATTGCTTTAGATATACCCATAGCATTTATTGGATAAACAGCTTTATCTGTACTTAAACATACTATTCGATTTACACCATGTGAAATACCTGATTCTAAGACATTTTCAGTACCTATGACGTTTGTTTTGACAGCTTCCAATGGGTAGAACTCACAAGAAGGTACTTGTTTTAAAGCTGCTGCATGGAAAACATAGTCAACACCACGCATCGCAGTTGAGATACTTTGAGGGTCACGCACATCACCAATGTAAAACTTCAATTTATCGTTGCTGTACTTCTTTCTCATGTCATCTTGTTTTTTCTCATCACGTGAGAATATACGAATTTCTTTGATATCAGTTTCTAAAAATCTATTTAGAACAGCATTGCCAAAAGAACCTGTACCACCAGTGATTAATAAAACTTTACCTTGAAACATTATTCCACCTATTTAAACATTTTGTTAATTGCCAATTCATTTTTCTTTAGGATTTGTAGACAAAAATTATATATTGATTCAGATCGTTTATTAAAGCTTTCGTCATCAAATAATAAAATTTCTTCTAAAGAATTCACATAAAAACTTTCATCATCAGCATCGCCAATATAACCACCATTATTCTTAACACTAGACCATGGAGTTTGGTCTGATAGTAAAACAATGTTGGAGTGAATCATTGCTTCTACTATTGCATGACCATAATTTTCATTATATGTAGGTAAAAAAAATAAATGATTACTTTTAAAAAGTTCTTTCACCTTAGTTCTTGAAACTGGTCCTAAGAAAATTACAGTAATATTATCAGGTAACTGCTCAATTAATTTTTTACATTTTCCCCAGTACCCATCATCGTCAACAGTGCCTGCTATTGTCAATTTTACAGTTCCAGAACAGATCTTTTTCAACGATTTTAAAATAGTAACCAAATTCTTTTTTGGAGATATTCTAGATAAAAACAGAATATTTAACATACCATTATATTTTATTTTTCGAGAGAAACTTGGAAATGGCTCATGCATATTAGGTGCTATTATATAGCCTTTATTTATTAAGCTATTAGGACATTCACTATATTCCTCATCACTTGTAAAGTGAAAATCTACATCTACCAACTTAGCAATGACTTTTTCAAAAAAAAATATATAAACCCTCTTTTTAAAACCTTTAAACTTTAGTGCTCCGTTTGTTAACTCCCCTCTGGGCGCAAGTAAAATCTTTTTGGAATTAAAAACTTTTAATACTAAAAGAAGCATTATAAATATTGAATATTTAAAATTAAAAAATGAGTTTAGATAAACTAAGTCATATTTCTTTTTATAAATAGAAAAAATCAGTTTAAATAAACCAACCAAAGAAGGTGAAGAATAATAAACTGAACTAGAATTAACCACATTATCCCAAGAGTCTTGATTAATACTAGGAAACTTGCATATATCGCCTAAGTCTCGATCTGAGGTAAGGATCTTGAAATCGTGTTTTCCTGCAAAATTATTTGTCAAATTGGCAATACTTCTTACTGGACCACCTGATTTGAAGGATGGTAAGTAGTTAGGGCAAACAATTAAAATATTATTCATTTCAGACTAACCTTGTTAGTAATGATTTCCATGTATGATTCAATAAAATATAATCCTTTCTAATTAAACTAGCATCAGATATTTCTTCATCCGACAAAGATAAAATATCATTTAAATTAGATAAGTTTTGATTAAGAACAAATTTTTCTCCACCTCTATAATTGGGCAATCCATAAAAATCATTACAAACCATAGCACCTGGACACATTGAGACATTGAAGAACTTAGAGGGGAAAAAAAACTTTTCATTTATTCCTTCGCTATATCTAAGACAAAAATTGAATTTAGAACGCATTTGAAATGATAACACAACATCTTGCTCTACTAATCCATGATATATAATATTATCAAACTGATTTGAGAATCTTAGTACTTCAGATTGTAAACTTCCTCTACCGAATATATGTAAATCCATTCGCTGTTTATTCATACTCCAAGCTTTTATTAATTTATCTATTCCATTGTGTTTTTCTAACGCTCCAGCGAAAGTTGCAATACTATCTACATACTTCGGATATTTAGAAGCTTGAAATCCGAAATCAGTTACCCCTCCCTTAAATACAATTTCTTTATTAACATCCACTTTCAAATAATTTGTTAGTGTAGAGCTAACCGGTATAAAAACTTTATAAAACCTAGCCAACTTACTTGCCAAATAGTCTTGCACTTTAGATAAAAAACTGAATTCACCTCCGACTTTTAGGTCTTGTAATATTAAAACAGTTTTTGTGGAAACTATAAAACTACTAAATAAGATAAAAAAAGATTCGAAAGGATAGTTATTAAAAACGATTACTTTATGAGGTCTTTCCTTGACTATTTTATAGAATATAAGTAAAGAAAAAATAAGATTTTTAATTATAGGCAGGTTAAAAAAAGAAATAAAACATCCAGAGCTATCAGATGTACCATTTTCAAACAAAGAACCTTTAGGCCAACAAGCTCTGGGTTCCATAGATAAGTAATAAAAATTTTCTACACCGAAGACGTCTTTGGAATCATCAATTATTTTTTGTTGTACAATATCTCCAGCAGGTGAAGCTGCAGAATTTTTTAAAGCACCAACATTAGAGAAATGCCCTACAAAAATGACTTTATTATTCATTACTTAAAAACCTTAAGTATGTGCAGCATTAAAAACACATAGTATGATTTATTTGTTATAACGACGTAATTAAGAAAACGAGCTAACTTAAACCTTGATACTCTTAAAGAAAACCATGTTGGTTCATAAATGTGTTTGGAATTAGACAACGATAAAACCTCATTATTGTCTTGAGAATATTCAGTTAAAAAAGATATATTATTTTCAATAGGCTTAAACATTAGTTTTATTTTACTTAGTGGATCCGATGAATATTTAGATGTAACGGTGTAATCAAATAACTGCAAATAATTAATAGGTTTGAGTCCATAAATATCTAACTCTACTGGTGTTATTTTACCATTTACTTCAAGGCTACACTGCTCCCTTTCCATAAACTGATCATAGCAAGTAGCATTTTCATTAAAATCTTGAAAATCAGGTAAGGAATTAAATTGCTCAGGTATAGGAACCTGTAAAATTGAAGTACCTGTCGTATTATGTGTTCCACCGCTGTCAGCACAGTTACTTGAAATAGAAGAGTATGGATAGACAAAATATTTATTAGTATCCACCAAATATGTTGAATAATATTTTTTCCATGATGAACTCGGCCAATTTGCGAGTTGCACAGGTATATCATGCCTGTCTTGCAAATTAAACATTGAATTGCTTGTATACCATTTCTTGAATTCTGACCATTGCTCAAATGTCCATATTTGCCCCCAAGAAGAGGCAACTTTCATGAAATAATTAGAATAGCCATTTTCGCAGGCTTCGAATGGCAAATTTGCATATTCATTGTATTTAGGGGAATATAATGAAATACCTGCAATGTCAGTGACCCCCTTATACTTACTAATTGCATTTTTAATATAAAGTATGAAATTTTTGGAAATAACTAAATCATCTTCTAAAATAACTACTGAGTTATACTTTTCAGTCAAATCTCCACACCAAAGAATATGGTTTCTTAGACCCAAATTCTTCGTTCGTTTTATAACACTTACATCAATTATTTCGAAATTTCTCTTGAAATTATCAGCTACTAATAATACGTCATCAGATGCTCCCCCATCTAATGAAATAATAATTTCAAAATAATCATCGGTAAAGTCTAAGCTACTTAAAGATTTTAGAAGACGTTCTAATGATTTAGCCCTACTAAAAGCAGGTATTATAATTGCGCATTTATTTTTCAATGCATATTTCCTTTTTCTTTATAATGTCTCTAGCTACAAAAAAGACAACAAGGTACACCGCGATCAACCGATAATCATCAAAAATAGTGTTAATAAGAAAAGCAGTAATTAACGGATAAAAGAATATTAATTCTTTTGTATTCTTTGGTAACAATGGTAGTAATAGCAACGGTAATAGTAATAAGCCATAGGATAGATTAAATCTGATTAAATCTGAATGAGGTCTAAATATATGACCATCTTGAACTAAATTATAACCATTACCCCATGGTAAAACATTGAAGTTTGATAAAAAGTATTTATATTTTTCACCTCGGCCGCCACCTAAACTATCTTCTTGATTAAACCGTTCTAGAATACTTTCGTATATATAGTATAAGTCTTGAGTTTGAATGACTACGATAAAAATAGATAGACTGATAAAAACAGAAAGTAACAACTTAGAAACTAATTTTAATTCACTGATAAATAGAATATATGTTACAAAGATACAAAGTAGTGATAGAAGTCCTCCACGACTTTGAGTTAATAATATAAGCCAAACTGCTGCAATAGAAATTAAAAAACGAAACAACTTAGATTTATCAACTACTAATATCCCACACAACAATATCGTAACAAAATAAGATGCAGAGTTTGGATCTTTAAATATATATGGAAAACGCAGATGCATCAATAAATCTTCAACATTTCCTCTAGTTTCAGGATAAATTGAATTAATAATTCGTCCATAAAAAGTTGGATCAAGGTAGAAGATAATACTCATTAAAATAAGATGAAGAAACGTTAGCCTAAGCAAAATAACTAAAACACGCTCCGTACTAAATTGTTTTAAATTTATAGCAAAGACATAAAAAAACCATAAAGAGATTAATTGCAAACCTCTCTTTAGATTATCAATTCTGTTAATATCTTCACCATATAAAACACTTGAAAGAACTATAGAAGATAACATTGCTAATAATATATATTTAACAATTGATAATTTAATGCCTTTTTCTAAAAAAAACCATACAATTAGGAATAATAGTGAAATTGGAATAGAAAAAGGAACTGTTAACCTAGGTAGAAATAATAGGTCTATCAATACAACAAACAAAACCATCAAATTCTTTAACTCATAAGAGACTTTCAATTAACTCTCCATGTAAAAATAGTTGACTTTAAAACAAACCAATAAACTGTAAACTTATTTAATTAACACTCATAAAATCTAACTTAAAACCTTTCTCATTGGATTAAAAAAAGCAAGCATTAAAAAACTACCAACAATAAAATTAATAAATAAATCTAAAAAACTAGATAAATCTAAGTCAACTAGAAAACTATTAAATAATATATAAAAACCAATAGGTGGTAAAACTACAAGTATACCTTTGAACAGATATAAATAGAAATTAATAGGACTATTCTTAAAACAAAACTTGAAAAGGATAAAGTATGCTTGAAAAAAGTTAACACAATAAGCAAAAACCAAGCCCAAAGCTAAATATTCAACTTCTCCAATGTAAACTCCTACAACGATGGCTGCAATATTTAAAATAGCTGAAACAAAACCTGAAATAAATAGGAGTCTGGGCTTATTCATAACTTGAAAAAAAGAACCCGTCGTCGATAACACAGCCTGAACAGGTATAATAAAGGTAAATATTTTTACTAATGGTTCTATTGCTAGCCACTGCGAACCGAATAGGAATAAAATAACACTATTGCAGTTTATATATATAAATACGCTTATTGGTAATGATAAGGCTAATAGTCTGCTAGTTAATAGGTTATGCTCTTTAATAACTTTTGATTTATCATTTCGATATTTAGTAAGTACAGGCTGGATAGCTGGGGTCATCGCAAAGGTAGTGACCATCAAAGGATAACGCATTAATTGATAAGCCTTATCATACATACCTACGGATACCATACCAAAATATTTAGCTACTAAAATATTATCCAAATTTCTAGAAAAATAATTTATGAAGTTAAAACCGAATTGATATAATGAAAAGCTAAGAATAGATTTAATATGATGTAATTCTATTCCAAAATAAGGTCTACCTATTTGTGTATTTATAGATATGATCCAAATAAATGTAAATCTTGTAAAACCTTGAACAGCAGGTCTTGCGGCTAAAGATAATAAGCCATAGCCATTAGTAAAAAGTGCATACACTAATGCTAGTGATATACATTCTACTAAAATATCAACAATTGCGATATGTATGAACTTTGCATCTTTATTCATCGCTGTAATAGGAACAATATTTAGCGAATTAAAAAAAATTGCAATACATACAAAAAAAGCAATATCCTGATATTCATAGCCCCCATAAAAATAGTTTAAAGCATATGAAAAAAAGAAAAAAACAATGGAAAGAATACACCCTATTACTGCTGTAACCGAAAAAATACCGTCACGCTTTTCACTAGAAAAGTTCTCCTCATTGATAATAGCCGGACCAATTCCTACATCAGCCAACATCTGAAAGAAAATCACAAACACTTGAATTGATGCAATAATCCCGAATTGTTCAGGTGTGAATAAACGAGCATAAATTGCTAAAGAAGCAAATTGTACAATATAAATTGATAAACGACCGGTAACACTTTTAGCTATAGCTCTATATAATTGCATACTATGACAAACCATTAAACCTGTTAGCTATATATTTCAAAGAAATCGTTTTTCTATTTTCTAATATGGAATTTACTTTTCTTTTAATATTGATATCGTTGAAAATTAATTCCTCAAAAACTTTAACCAACGATTCTCTATCTGAAAAATAGCTAGTCGCAACATTCAAGCAAGACAAATTATTAAAATCATCATTTACAATAAAAGGTAATGCATACTCTGCCATTAAGTAACTAGCACCTGAATCTTTTGACTGTCCATAAGTTTCACCATTAGAGTCGACTTTAACATCTGAAAAAATAACATCAGCCCTCCTCATTTGCAGCTCAAAACACTCATTCGTAACATAGCTTTCATAACATGTAATATTATTTAATTTTTTATCAAGAATATTTGATTTTATATATTTACCATCTGCATTGTTTTTAAGCTGACCAAGTAAAATAAAATCCACATTGGGATAACTTTCTACAAGGAACAAAAAGTTTTTATAATTCCTCCTTTGAGAACATACAATCCCTGGATAAACTACTTTTTTTCTTATACTATCAGTATCAGTATCAGTATCAGTATCAGTATCAGTAAAACTCATTTTGAAAGGAATTACATCAACGTTCACATATTCATATTTCGAAACCAAATAATCTTTTTGATTATTACTATTAACTACAACTTTATTAAGGTTTTTTATTATTCCTTTTCGCCAAATATAATGAATATTTTCACGAGTTTTTTTATATAGCCCATCAGCATCACTTCTAAAGTTAAACCATTTGTTTATATTATGTACAGTTAAAGAAAAGTTTTGACTAAACAAAGATAATATAAAATATTCTAAATATTGACTATATAAAGAGGCAACAAGTACATCGTCAAATTTTTTAAACTCCTTTATATACTTAGGTATAGAAGATATAGATAAATCACCCAAAACAACCACACCAACAAATGAATTAATTTTAACTAAATCATTTTCAACTAGATCGTAACAGTCTTTTGTAGTATAAACAGTGAATTCCCAACCTTTTAATTCACATATTCTAGCCCAATTAAGAATTATAGGAGTATGGTTTTTAACACCTGGTTCAATAAGTGCAATTTTTTTCATATATAGTCACGTTACTTAATTAGAAGAGAAGCTAATAAATTTATTTCACTCTCTATATTATTTTGATGATTACCCACAAATAATCCATACTCATCAAGATATTCAGCCGCTTCAAATGTACCACTAGTCTCATAATCAAAATGTTCAAGTACTTCCTTATTCTTGAGAAAATTACCGGTTACAATCGGACGACACTCAATACCATTTTCTGTCAATAGCTTTACAACCTCTGCTCTATTGAAAGGAGCATTTTCCTTAATTATTAAAGAGAAACCAAACCAACTGCTTTGACCAGTCTCTTGCTGAATTTGAAAATATGGATGACTTTCAAATAGACTTTGAAACAACTTTGCATTTTTACGTCGCATCTCAATAAAACCAGGTAACTTCTTAAGTTGCTCTATACCTAAAGCCCCACTCATTTCTAAGGGACGAACGTTGTAACCAGGCAATACAAATTTGAATGATTCTTCAAAAAGGTCATCACTTTTTTCACCTGTCACCCTATTAAATTTAGGTAAGTTACGAGTCCAACCATGAGCTCGTATACAAAGCAAAATATGGTACAACTCTTCATCATCAGTAACGACGCAACCACCTTCCATTGTTGCTATATGATGAGAGAAAAATGAACTATAAGTTCCCATCACACCGAAGGTGCCAGCCTGTTTTCCATTAAGAGTAGCGCCCATTGATTCACAGTTATCTTCAAGAATAAAAATATCTCTATCGCCAATGATTTCATTCATACGAACATAATCATTAGGATTACCCAGTAGATTAACCGATAAGATAGCTTTGGTTTTATCTGTAATTGCTGCTTCTAACTTATCTAAATCCATATTCAGCGTACAACGGTCAATATCAACAAACTTAACTTTTAAGCCATACTGTTGAAGCGGAAAGTAGGTCGTAGACCAAGAAACTGCCGGGACGATTATTTCATCGCCACGCTTTAATCTCAGTGATTCATTTTTTGTAAAAAACAAGGAAGCAATCATTAATAAGTTTGCGGTTGAACCTGAACTCACCATTAGTGCATATTTAGAACCAAAAAACTGAGCAAAGTCCTTCTCATACTGGGCAACTTCTTTACCCATAGAAAACATATCTGAATCAATTACTCGTTGAATCGCCGAATATTCTTTTTCATCCCAAGTGCTACTCGCTAACGAATAATTAATCATTACAATATTCTCCTAAATAAAAGTCATACGTTTTTTTAATACCAGCTTCTAAACTCGTCTTGTAGTTCCAGCCAAACGACTTTAGTTTTGTGTCATCAATCAATCTTTGCCTAACACCTACAGGTTTACTTAGGTCATGGCTAAATGCCCCTGAGTAACCGACTACACGAGCCACTGCTTCATAATATTCGTTTATGCTATAGTCCAACCCCAAACCAACATTTAGGTTTTGAGGCATACTTTCAAACTTTTCTAAAGCAAAGAAAATAAATTCAGCTAAATCCTCGGCATAAAGAAATTCACGACGAGCTTCCCCATCTCCCCATATCTCGATTATTGATTGATTATTTCTTTTTGCTTCATCAACCCTTCTAATCACAGCTGGTATCATATGCGAATTTTTTGGTTCAAATTTATCAAATTTCCCATATAAATTACATGGAATGATCGTTTTATACATTCGACGCGAATTTTCTTTACAAATGTATTCACACAAGCGAGTACTAGTGATTTTTGAAAGGGCATACCCTTCATTGGCAGAATCAAGCTCACCTTTAAAAATCATATCTTCTGACAAGGGGTTAATCCCATCACGTGGATACATGCATGAACTACTTATGTTTAAAAAACGGCTTACGCCTAAGGCATTTGAAGCTGTTAATATATTAATTCCCATCTGCATATTTTCTACTAAAAATTTAACAGGATGAGCCAGATTAGCATGAATACCACCAACAATACCTGCTGCGTGTATAACCATGTCCGGTTTATGTTTTAATATATACTGACGGACGGCATTGCCGTCCAACAAGTTAAGTTCTGTGCTCGTGGGTGATAAAAACTCATGATTATGGCTCGCTGAAACTGCAAGAATATTTTTACCCAACATGCCATTGGCACCTGTTAATAAAACTTTCATATTATTAACTACTCAACTGATACAGAGGTTGCAAAACCGTGTGCTTTTAAAATTGCGTGCTGTTTAGCCTTTTGTAAATCGTTAGCAACCATTTCTGCACACATTTCTTCAACTGTAATTTCTGGAACCCAACCTAATTGTGCTTTGGCTTTTGATGGATCACCCAGTAACGTTTCCACTTCAGCAGGACGAAAGTAACGAGGATCAACTTTAACAATCACATCGCCCACTTTTAAAGCTGGTGCATTATCACCAGTAATTGCTTTTACTTTCGCAATTTCATCAACACCTTCACCAGAAAACTCTAATTCAATACCAGCTTCTTTAGCTGAAAGAGTAACAAATTCTCGTACACTAATTTGCTTTCCTGTTGCAATAACAAAGTCATCTGCTACATCTTGCTGCAACATCATCCATTGCATACGAACATAATCTTTTGCATGACCCCAATCACGTAATGCACCCATATTACCTAAATATAAGCATGACTCTAAACCTTGAGCAATATTTGCAACTGCACGGGTTATCTTACGTGTAACGAACGTTTCACCGCGACGGGGGGATTCATGATTGAACAAAATACCGTTACATGCATACATACCGTAGGATTCGCGGTAGTTTACAACAATCCAATACGCGTACATTTTCGCTACCGCATAAGGAGAGCGAGGGTGGAATGGTGTTGTTTCTTTTTGCGGGATCTCTTGTACTTCACCATATAACTCAGAAGTTGATGCTTGATAAAATTTTGTTTTCTTTTCTAATCCTAAAAATCTTATAGCTTCTAATAATCGTAGAGTACCCATGGCATCAACATCAGCAGTATATTCAGGACATTCAAAAGAAACTGCTACATGTGATTGCGCCCCGAGGTTATAGACCTCATCTGGTTGCACATCATTAATGATACGCGTCAGATTAGACGAATCAGTTAAGTCACCATAATGCAAAAAAAACTTTGGATTGTCCTCATGAATATCTTGGTACAGATGATCCACACGATGGGTATTAAACATTGATGAACGACGTTTTATACCATGTACTTCATACCCTTTTTCTAATAATAACTCTGCAAGATAAGAGCCATCTTGACCTGTAATACCTGTGATTAATGCTACTTTATTTTTTGTCATGGTCTTTCCTATTACAATTATTTATTTAAATCTAAAAATGAATCATAGAGAACACCTAATACATTAAGGAAACCAATAAATACTTTTGTTTTCTCAATGTGGTGCTAAGCATCTCTGTACTATCATTGGTGAATTAGTCTATAACGTATGAATATTACTCAAACTTTTTATAACACTATCACTTGCCTGAGTGTAACTATCAGCTTCGGCATAACATCGTAATTCAGGTGCATTCCCCGATGGGCGTAGGTGAACAATTAGACCATCTGCTAGTGTTATTCTTAGCCCATCGGTCTTATCAACATTTTTAATGTCTACATTTGCAAAGCCCAGCTGCTCCATTAGTTTTGCAGGATTTTGCTGGCCTTTCGCAATAATTGTCTGACTATTTTCAGTAGCAAAATTTTGAATACGATCACTGTGTGTAAAACGTTGCGGCAGTGCACTAACCAATGCTGAAATTACATTATCACCTGCTGCAGCTAAAACAATTATTACGGGTAGTAGCGCATCACGTGTTGGTAACGCTTTTAACTGCTGACCGTTAAAGTGCACATCGCTGCCCAGTAAAAAGCCACCATTGGCTTCAAAACCCGCAACTGTGCTAAATTTTTTTGCTAGATTAGCAAATTCAGCTATTACATAGGGCGAGCCAATTTTGGTTCTTTCTACATATTTAAATTTTTTACAATTTTCAATTGCTGTATTACAACTGACAGGCACAGCTAAAGCTTGAATATTTAATTCAACGGCAGTTAATAAACCAAGAATATCTCCACGTAACCAGTTTCCATTCTCATCAGAGACTAATGGCCTATCGCCATCTCCATCAGTTGAAAAAATAGCATCAAAACCATATTGCTTTGACCATACTTTTGCTTTCGCGACATCTTCAGTTGATACCGCTTCAGTATCAATAGGCACAAACTCATCACTTCGTTCTAGTGAAATAACTTCAGCGCCCAATTTTTCAAAAATACGGTAGTAAAGATCACGGCCTGCGCTTGAATGCTCATAAATACCTATACGTTTTCCGGTTAACCATGCTGTATCAAACAGTGAAGTATAACGAGTTATATATTTTTCTGCGGCACGGTCACTCACCGTTAACCCTGGTAAGTCAGCAAGTTCAGAAAATTCAACTTGTTCGTTGATGATCACTTGCTCATCAGCTTTACTAATTTCACCATCTGGGCGGTAAAACTTAAGCCCATTACGATCAAAAGGTATATGACTTCCGGTAACCATAATGGCGGGAATATTATCTTCCTGAGCAACGTAAGCTAACGCAGGGGTTGGTACAACACCGTAATAAACAACATCTATATTTAGTTGTTGTAATGCTGATGCACAGGCTTTTGCCATCGCGTAACTACTAGGACGATTGTCTATGGCTAGGGCTACCATTTTAAAACTAAAATGACGCTTCATGCCTACTATAAATGCAACCACAAAAGCCGCACATACATCAGGGGAAAATTGTGAGACTAAACCACGCGCGCCACTGGTACCAAAAGCAACACCACTTTCTGCAATTACTGTAGAGCTTATTAGTTTCGAATTAACAGTCATGCCAGATCCTTATAGACGACCGTAACGATCTTCAAATCGAACGATATCATCTTCACCAAGGTAACTTCCCGTTTGCACTTCAATCATCTCAAGTGGTATTTTCCCAGGGTTTTCCAAAGCATGGATAACTCCAACAGGAATATAGGTAGATTCATTCTCAGTAAGTAATATCGTTTTATCGCCATTAAGTACACTCGCGGTACCCGATACAATAATCCAATGCTCTGAGCGGTGATGATGTTTCTGAATTGAGAGTTTCTCGCCAGGTTTAACTGTTATGCGCTTAACCTGATCTCTTTTCCCAAAATCTATAGAGTCGTATTTACCCCATGGACGATAAACTTCACGATGTAGTTTATGTTCAGTTCGACCTGATTCTTTCAAGTGATTGACAATAGCTTTTACATCTTGGACTTTATCTTTATCAGCCACTAAAATTGCATCTTTGGTTTGAATAACAACGAAATTATTAACACCTACAGTGGCTATTAACTTATCTTCTGCATACAGATAGTTATTCTTTGAATCAACGGTAATGGCATCCCCTTTGATGACATTATCATTTTTATCTTTAACAGAAACGTCCCATAAAGCAGAAAATGATCCAACGTCGCTCCAACCAGCATCCATTGGGACAACCATAGCGCCATCTGTTTGCTCCATTACAACATAATCAATTGAGTCATCAGGACAGGTTTCAAAAATAGATTTGTCTACACGAACAAACTCTAAGTCTTGTGATGGAGCAGCTATGGCACGTTTGCAAACATCTAACATATCTGGAGCAAACTTAGCTAACTCTTCAAGATAACGACTAGCCTTGAATAGGAACATACCTGAGTTCCAGTAATAATCACCGCTTGCTAAATAGGTTTTTGCAGTTTTCAAATCAGGTTTTTCAACAAACTCACTAACAGCAAAAGCATTCCCTTCTTTTCTGCCCGATTTAATATAACCATAACCGGTTTCCGGTGCACTAGGTACGATACCAAAGGTAACCAATTTTCCATCAGCTGCAAACGACAAAGCTTTTTCCACCGATTCTTCAAAAGCTTTTATATTTTCAATCACATGATCCGCTGCAAGTACTAATAAAATAGGATCTTCATCATTAGCAGCATTGTTAACAGCTTGCAGTGCTGCAAGCGCTATTGCAGGAGCAGTATTTCTACCTACAGGTTCTAAAATAATACCGCCATGCTTAAAACCACCTAATCGCATCTGCTCAGCTGCTATAAAACGATGTTCTTCATTACAGATTAAAACAGGAGGAGTATGTTCAATACCTGATAAACGTGTAACAGTTTGCTGAAGCATCGACAGCTCACCTGTCACCGTTAGAAACTGCTTCGGGTAAAGTTCACGAGAAAGCGGCCACAATCTGCTGCCAGTACCTCCAGCCATAATGACGGGTAAAATCATAAAAAGTCCTGTTTTAATTTTTCAGTTTAAGCTAAATAAAAGCTAATGTGTATTTAGGTTATAAATTGAAATACCAAAGAGTGTGTTTGTGAATATTTGGGTATTTAAGTAATTCAATTTCTGGAAGCCAGATATATTGATTATGCTGTTCTGTCGGCAGTGATAACAAAGAATCATTGATGATCAAACGATAACCAAGTGCTATGTAGTGAGTACTGAAACCTTCACCACTCACATTATCTACATAAGGGTGTTCAAAGGGTCCGATGAGCTCAGCTTGAGAAATATTGAACTCCACTCCGAGTCTGACGAATCCCCACAAAAAGACAAACGGAAATAATGAGATAGGCGAAAGTATGAGGAACATTCATGGCATTTGGTGATCAAATTTATCGCCAAACAAAAATTACCACGAGTAAATGCCATGAATGCGAAACAAGTTTTATCAAAATGCCTATCGCTTGTCACCCCGTTAATGCACAAAACACGCCGACAAAGTTTGTTTTCAGCAATCGAAAGCTCAATGAACGGTGCCTCCTTATCAATCACTGGCCTTGGTCGCGATATTGATAGTAAAGTCATGGAAAAGCATAAGATTAAACGTGTAGATAGACTTTGTAGTAACGCCAACTTACATCGCGATATTGAGTTCATCTATACCCGTATGACCTACCTGTTAGTCGGGACAGTGAAACAGCCAATCATTCATATCGATTGGTCAGATCTTGATGACCGAAAGCAACATTTTCTTATCCGAGCATCACTCGCTTCTCAAGGACGCTCTTTAACACTTTACGAAGAGATACACCCACAGAATAAGAAAGAGAAGCCAAGAACTCACCTATTATTTTTGACAAAACTAAAGGCTATGCTGCCCAATAACTGCAAGCCTATCATCGTAACTGACGCTGGCTTTCGCATCCCTTGGTTCAAACAGATTTTGTCTCTTGAGTGGGATTATGTAGGCCGCTTTAGAAATAGAACGCACTGTAGAAAAATCGCGATTAATCATTGGTATCCAGTCAAAAAACTTTACGCTCAAGCAAGCTCTAGAGCGAAGAATCTCGGCGAATACTTTTTAGGTGAACAGGTCTCTTTCAATTCTCGTTTAGTTATCTTCAAACGTGACCCTAAAGGACGAAAAGATAGAACTGCAACAGGTGATAAAGCTAGGCTGAGCAAGCGGTCTCGTGCAAGTGCTGAGCGAGAAAAAGAGCCTTGGTTACTCGCGACATCTCTTTGTAACTCAAGTGCTACCGCTAAAAGAATCATTAAGATTTATGCGACTAGGATGCAGATAGAAGAAAGCTTTAGGGATGTTAAAACAGGCCTAAAAATGAATGATAGTGGTACTCGAATAGGGAGCAAGCTCGGTGTATTGTTACTCATTGCCTGCCTATCTCAATTTGTGCTTTACCTGCTAGGCTTAGCCGTCAAAGCTGCTGATAAGCACTGGCAATATCAAGCGAACTCAATAAAGCACCGCAACGTTCTTTCAAACCAGTTCATTGGCTTGAGGGCATACAAAGATAGGAATTTGAAGTTGTTGAAATCGCATTGGCTAACAGCCATCAAGACACTACAAGGCTTAGTTCGGGAACCACAAGCATGCTATTAAATTCGTGGGGATCCGTCAGACTCCGAGTTCATTTTTTGCCAACCTCTTAAACGCTGCAGACATTAATTCGTCTTTCTTAATCCTTCCACCAGGTACAAACCAACCCCCTTGCGCAGGTCTGTTGTTGCGTTTCCCCAAAAGGACTTCACCTTTTTGGTTATATACAACAAAATCAATGGAGACTAATGGGGTATTTTCTATTATCGTTTTGAAGGTAACATCACAAAATTCTGACTAGGTTTGATTGAAGTTAAATTAATTAACTCAACTTTTCACCTCAGCCCTTAAAACCAAGCTGAGACACTTTTAATCCATTTTGAGACAGTCGAATCTCCGCTATCCCTTATAGAGCCTAGGTTTTATGTTTTTTCTGAAAACAGTCCCAATAGGCCCTTTTTTTTAATCTTCTTTTTTTAGAAAATAACGAATTAATACAAACATTACTGCTAACATACCACCCAACATCGTGCCTAGGACACAGATGAGCGCCCTCTTCGGTTTGGCTTTTTCTTCTGGTACTAATGCTGGGTCGATTGTTTTAAATACATATTCATCACGTACTTCAGCAAACATGATTGTTTTAGCTTGCTCTTCGACCAACTTAAATAAAATAGAACGAATGTCGGCTACATTTGTTTGTTGAATCTTAGACTCTAAGAACTTAATACTTTTACTAGCCTCTGTGACATCACGCTCTTTCATTACGTTGTTGATGTCTTGTACTAGCCAGTTAACCCACTGTTGAGCCACTGATGGTGATAGATGTTCTACCGAAACGGTTACCATGCCAGTTTCTTTTGCAGCATTGACAGCAATGATTTTAGAGAACTCTTTAAATGCTTCTTGCATAGAAGGCTCTGGTTTAAATGGGGGCTCAACCTCACGCACCCATTTACTTTGAGCTGCGTCATACATATCAGCATCATAAACTAATGTATTATCTGTCATATTCCACTTTTCGGCAGCCATTAAGTCAGCCAAAATATTGTGTTTTTGTATAAATTCACTGGTGAATTGGCGTGACTTCATGACCTCGATGGCCATTTGAGTTTTATCAACGCCACCTCCGCCACCAAGGTTAATACCTGCCATTGATGCCAGACCACCGAATTGACCAGCTAATGCTGCTAGTCCACCGCTACCTTGTTCAGCATCTGCAGGAGAAAGCAGAGCTTCTGACTTATAAATGTTAGGTTGGCTGATAGCAAAAGCAACAGATGCTACTGCAAATACAAAGGTAATGGCGATGATAAGCCACTTGCCTTGCCAGATAACTGAAAACAACTCACGGAGATCGATTTCGTCGTCCTGACGATTGGCGAATTCAGAGTCTTGTTGGTATTTGTTTAATTCATTGGACATTTAACGTTTGTCTCTTTGTTTGGGTTCTAGGTTCTAGGTTCTAGGTTCTAGGTTCTAGGTTCTAGGTTCTAGGTCAACATCATAATTTGCAGCGTCTTCTTTAACGCAACCTTTTCTTATTTTGATTAACGCACCAAGCATTGCTGAAATTTCTCTAGCCTCTTTTTTCCATACTTCTAATTTTTTAAAGCTAAATCCTTTCATATAACCATCCTTGGTTTCGCAAGTTTCTCGCTCTGCCCCCTAGAACCTAGTTCCTAGGGCCTTCTTACAAGGTTGCTACTGCTGCAGCTGCGATGGCGCTGTTATAGATAATGCTGGTGACTTGCTGCCAAAGCGTTAGGCTGTCTTTATACTCGGTGTCTAGTGGGACGATGATGGTGTCGCCTGGTTCCATTAGGCTGCTGCTGGTAAACCAGGTTGACTCGTTAGGCATTGCGACAGAACCATCTGCTTTAATGATGTAAATGCGGTCATCATCGGCACGTTTACGAGAACCACCAGATAATTCTAAATATTGGTCGAACGTCACACCTTCTTTATAGCGGTGAGTACTAGGATGTTGGACTTGGCCCATGACTGAAACGGTTTGATTTTTAGGTGGGATATATAAAGCATCCTCACTTTCTAAATCAAGGTTAGCTTCGTCAATGCCAAGCGACAAGGCGTTTAAATCTACTACCAAACGACCAGCTACTTGAATATTTTCGAGCTCTTTTAACATAAGCTGTGCATCAGCATAACCAACTGTTGGTGAATCGTTTGTTAATGCTTTTGCTGCGATATCGCGACGTAATTCATCTGATAGTTTTGCGAGTTCTAACCTTTCTTTATCTTTAACCGATTGACGTAAAAATACCGCACTTTTTAATGCTGCATCTTCGGTATAGCCACCAGCACGAGCAATTACATCTTTTAAAGTTTCACCACGTTGAATTGAGTAAGTGCCAGGAAATTTCACTTCTCCTTTAATCTTAACCCAACGAGTGTCTTGCCAATCAGGAAGCATTCTCACCGTTAATATATCTTTGCTTTGTAATCTTGCATCCGCAGATGGATTGGTCATTATTTCATTAAGATTAAGTTGTTTATGCTCGATACTCACACCGTCTGTTTGTGAAACAATCTGGCGGGTTAATTCAGCAGACATGGTGTATGAACCTTCTTCAAGGCCGCCTGCTGCAATTAGTAACTCTTTAACATTACCATTGGCCGTGAGTGGGTACTGACCAGGAAATCGTACATTACCGTTGATGCTGACTAATTTGGCAGCTTCACCAAAACGACTTTGTTTTTTAAGCTGTTTGATGATCGGATTGAGTAGCTGCTTACGGTCGTCATAGTCAAACACTAAGACGGTATCGCGTGGTTTTAATGTAAGGTTAAACTCTGAAAAAGGCTCTGTGATAGCTTTACCTAAGGCAATACGATGGACCTCTATATCACCACGTTGATTTATTTCACGTACTAGAAGTGCGTAATCAAGGTCAGCGGAGATGGTTAAGTTACCCCAAATTGAAGGAAGTAAATCCGCGACTTTAATTTGCTTAGTCCATTGGTACTTGCCAGGGCGAATAACTGCACCTGCAATGGTTATTGCATTATCGATACGGTTTGAGGCTGATTTTACATTTAACACATCGCCGTTTTTTACCGCTTGGTTTAAGCCATTTTGTGCGGTTAAATCGACATTAATTACTGTTTTTACCGCTTTATCGCTAAAACGTTCTACTACACTGGCTTTTGGAAATGCACCAGGATTTAAACCGCTAGCCATTTTAATGATATCTGCCATGGTTTCGTTATTTTTTAACTCATAGATTGCCGGGCGTCGAACTTCCCCCATGACACTCACTGTGCCACCAGTAGATGGGATAAACACTACATCACCTGATTGTAAGCGAATGTCACCTGACGCATCACCACGCATTAATAAGTCGTAAAGGTCTAAAGAGCCAACCGTTTTACCTTGACGCTTTAATTGAATATTACGAAGTGAGCCAATTTGGTTTATACCACCCGAGATGAACAACGCTTGAGTGATGGTTGATAAACTTGAAACGGTATATGAACCTGGTTGGTATGCGTCGCCCGCAACAAAAATACGGATTGAACGAAGTTCACCCATAGTGATGTTGGCATTTATACCAATCATACTTTGTGCGATTTTATCTTGCAGTAAGCTTCTTGCCTCAGCAAAAGATAATCCTACTAATGATATTGGGCCTAAATCAGGAAACTGTACTGCGCCATCGCGACCTACCATTAATTGGTAGTTATTGTTTTCTTTACCATAAAGTTGAACATTAATGGTATCGCCGGGGCCTACCATGTATTCAGATGGTACTGGAACATCAGATACTGGTGCGAAAGTGGTTGGCGAACCGGCAAATAAATCATAACCAAAAGGCTTTAATTGCTGCTCTTTTTTGTTATCTATAGCGTCTACTTTGGCGGCCGTTTTTGTTTGTTGTGTTAATGCTTCGTCTTCAGATTGATCTAGTACATTGTTTACTTTGCTTCGAGGCTTTACAACTTGGGGATTTGATACTGTTGTCGTTGCACTTGATGCTGACAGCATTGATGGGTCAACGCCATATTGCTTTGCTATACGCTCTTGTTCTGATTTTGGCAGCTGTTTAAATTGCTCAATCATTTGCGGTGATGGCGTAACTGCCTGCACTTGTGTACTGAAAATAATAATGGCTGACAAGCCAGCAATTAACATGTTTTTGGTTTTATGCAACACCAGGTATCTCCAATATTATTTTGAAAAAGGTTTGATTTTAGGAACTCGCAAGCTCGCCAGAGGGCGGACTACGTCCTTCTAGGTTCTAGCTGCGTAACGTCCTAGCAGCGTAGCATTCTATTTCAGACACGCTACCGACCCGCGTGGCGGGCGAGACGCCCTTCGGCGTTCACTAAAAGACAGAAACTATTCTGTCTTTTGCCTTTATAAAATACGTCCTGTATTTTACCCTACGGGCCAGCTGAAGCTGTTAATAATTGTTCCTGACAATTATTTTCAGGCACGCTACCGACCCGCGTGGCGGGCGAGACGCCCTTCGGCGTTCACTAAAAGACAGAAACTATTCTGTCTTTTGCCTTTCAGGCACGCTACCGCCCATGGATTGCGGCTTCCAATTTGCCCTTCGCTTAGCGAAATCTCTAATTTTTTATGCCCTATATTGAGGCATTTTTGCAGATTACCCGCAATTAAGCGCAGAATTATACTTAAAAAAGCACAGATATGCTTTAGTTATAATTCCGATACGCATTAAACATGTTACATAAACGTATAAAAACACCCAAAACGCTTACATATCGAACAAATTTACCTTGTTTAACTCTTATTCTATGTTTTTTTGGTGCAGAGCTATGGTCAATGTCTCACAAGGGTGTAGGCGAAACACTGAATGTAACCATGAGTTACTTGCAACAATTGACTCAAATCAAACAGACTCTAAGTTAGTCAACTCAACTAAAATGCGTTTTTGCTGCCCCATAATGGTAAACAGTACATGGCAACGTTTGTCTGGGTTATTTTCATCGAAAATGGCCTCAAGGTCTTTAAATGGACCATCGACAAACTTCACTTTATCGCCTTTAGCTAATGCTTTTTCAACTTCAGGCACATGACCTTGAACACGCCTCTTAAGCGCGGAAATAATTCTGTCGTCAATGGGAGTCATATCTTCTCGACAGCCTACTATGCGGTTAGCACCACGAGTATTGTGGATTTTGCTCACGCTAGTGACTTGTGGGTCAAAGTAGATAAATAGATAACTTGGGAAAAGCGGCACCGTGACCATTTTGCTCTTATTACGGACCGTTTTTTGCTGGGCGATCATCGGTAAATAACTTTCGACTTCTTGTAAAGCCAAATTTTGCTGTGCACGTACTTCATCACGTGGTTTGCAATACAGTAGATACCAAGATTTCATTATTACTCGCTTGTTTAAATTTGCTCATTGGTCTGAGCAGGTGACATCCCATTCACAACTGAATTTTAGCAAACTTCCCCATTATTTTGAATGATTTTCTATGCTGAACGCTTATAAATACGTCACTTATAGTCAATTTATTACTGCATCTGAATGATATTAAAAATCTAATCTATCTAACGCTTTGATTTATCGCTACTAGAGCTAAAGTGTCATGGTCAATAAAGGTCAGTTATTGCAAGAGCGTAATGGGAAATAACGTCACCGCAAATGCTTTATGCAGAAAAAAACCTCGACATAAACTCGAGGTTTGATGTGCAAAAACCTACATAAAGCGAGGTTTATTCGTTAGATTATTGCCCAAGTTTTGGCGGGTAATTGATCATCAACTCACCAATCGCATTATTGATTGATTCAGTTCGCTCTTGCGGGGTATTTTGCTCTCTTATTGTGTCGGCTACTGTACCGCGCCATACTAACTTGCCCGTTTTGTTATCCACTAAATCAACAATCATGGTGCCGACTTCGTATTCGCGTACCACGGTTTCAGTTTGCATTGAACCAGCTAGCCCCCAACGAGGGCCATAATATGGGTTATATCCGAAGTGGCTGTTAAAGGTGTCAATGTTGATTTTTTTATCTACTTTGGTGATGTAATTAACCAGTAAGTCTGCATTTTGTTTGTCGACTTTACTGATACCTTTTTGGCTTAACTGGGTTTCAATGGCAGAGCGGACACGCTGGTCCATTAATCCGTCTAATTGATATACCGCATCATCATTTTTCTTTTCTATCCATGCGTATGATTTGTATTGTTCAAATGCGACTGAAGGATCGAAGTCTGAACTTGATTTTAAGGTACTGCATGCGCTTAACGCTAACACCGCTAAGGCGATAAAAACTTTTTTCATTACAGACTCCAAGATAGCATTGAGTAATAAGCATAAGCTTATAGAGCGCAATAATGTTGTCAAGTTAACTAGGGTTTATAAACCTATAGTAAGATAAGAACTTAGTTTACTTGTCGTCCCGGCAATGCTGTTAAGCCGGGATCCAGCTGTTAGCTTTTAAGAGCAAACACCTGGTTCCCCGATAAAAACAGTCAAGGATGACGGCCTAAAGAAGTACACTTTTGACCTTGGCACTTGTCACTTTTACCTAGCCCCTTGTTACTCGGACTCTATTCTTCACCTAACCCTTATTGCTGATCCACACAGTTTGATATGGTTGCAATTGTATTGTTTGGGTAATGTCTTCTATTTTGGTCTCACTGAGTAAATCGACCCAATGTTCTGAAATCACCAGATTTAACTCATTGATTGGTAAGTCGGTGACTTGGTCTGAGACATTACTGATACAAAAAATACTTTGCTTGCGGTTTCGACTTTGACGCCAAAAACCAAAAAGCTGTAGACCTAAATGTAAGGTAAATTGTGTCGCGCTTGGATGAAATGCAGCTTGTTGTGTGCGTATATTGATGAGCTTTGTCATTGCCGACAATACTTGGCTGTGAGTGCTTTGCGCATCGCCCAGTTGTTGCTTTAATTCATCAAGTTCCCAGCGATGTCGGTTAATAGCCCGGTTGTGTGATGTATTTGCCAATTTTTCATAGTCATTACGGGTACCCAGCAAACTGTGAATGTATATTCCGGGTATGCCCTCCAGTGCCAACATGATGGAATGAGCACACATAAAGCGTTGCATGCCCCATAAATCTTTACCTTTTGTGGTGCCTTGCAGGGCATCGTAAAGGGCAATATTAATTTCGTAAGGTTTTTGCTCACCAGTTTCAGTGGTACGTGCTGATATTTTCCCACCAAAATCTTTCATGGTGTCGACAAGGGTTTGTATTTCATCATCGTCGAGTAACCCTTCTGCCGGACGTAACCCAATACCGTCGTGTGAGGCGATAAAGTTAAAGTAGGTTGTGCCATCTTGCGCTGGCGGCATGCTCATTAACCAACGCTTTAAGTACAAGCAGTTACTGGTAATCAGAGTATTGATGAGCAAGGGCGGTAAGGAAAAGTTATAAATACAATGCGCTTCGTTAGCATTACCGAAGTAGGTTAAATTTTGGGTATTGGGTATATTGGTTTCGGTAATAATCATCGCATCGTTTTGTGCATGCTCAATTAGCGTGCGCAGTAACCGAATAATTTCATGCGTTTGCACCAGGTTGATCGATTTGCTTCCGACTATTTTCCATAAAAATGCGACTGCATCGAACCTAAATATACTGACGCCGGCATCTAAGTATTGGCGAATAATAGTGACAAACTCGATGAGAACTTGTGGGTTTCTAAAATCAAAATCCACCTGATCATGGCTAAACGTACACCACACATGTTGGGTGCCGGTTGGGGTTTCAGTCGGTCTTAATAACGTTGACGTTCGTGGTCTTACAACTTCAGATAAATCATCTTTGGGTTGCGCGGTAAAAAAGTAATCGTGACCAGGCCCCTCACCTTTACAAAAGTTCTCGAACCATAAGCTGCGGCTAGAACAATGATTAATCACTAAATCTGACATTAACCTACGTTTACTGGCAATGGCACTAATGTCAGCCCAATCACCGAGGCTTTCATTGACACTGGAGTAGTCTATAACCGCAAAGCCATCGTCTGAACTGTAGGGGAAAAATGGTAAAATATGCACACTATTAATGCAGCCAACGTAGCTGTCAATAAATTGCGCTAAGGTGGTGAGTGGGCGCTCACCTTGCTGCAATATACTGTCACCATAGGTAATCATTATGGTGTCTTTTTCTGACCAATGGTTTACAAAAGGCTCAGGTACCTGACTAAATTCGCTAATGCGCATGATTTCAATCAGCCGACTCACCAATTGGTTTATCGATTGATCGATATCGATGTCTTTATATATACACTCCAGTTGATGCTGTAGCTTTTGTTGCAATCCATCCATTACTGACATAAAAAACCTTATATTAATCCTTAACTGAATTCAGCGTTGTCGGCCTCGACCGCTTCTTTAAGTTGTTCAAGTACATCAGGCATTGCGCTCACTACTCGGCTCCATGTTGGCATAAATGGTGTTTCCATTGGGTTATCTAGAAAACGTTGCCCTGCTGTCACAATATTTTGGGCAAACATTTCAACGGCCTTTTCTTCTAAATGGATGTCGGTAGTTAGGCCATTCATTAATGCATCATTATGATAGGTTTCGACATAATCGAGTGCAACACGGTAATAAGTGGCTTTTAATGTACGAAATGATTCGGTGCTGAAGGTGTTGCCTTGAGTGGCTAGTTTACGGAAAAACGCTTTAGTAATATCAATCGACATTTTTGATAAACCGGCATCTTCATTGTTTAGCGACAAGTCTTGATGTTTGTGATCGTAATTATCGGCGATATCAACCTGACAAATACGGTTAGGGGCATAATTACGTTGCATTTCAGACAGTACGCCAATTTCTAGGCCCCAGTCACTTGGGATACGTAAATCAGTTAACACATCACGTCTGAATGAGAACTCACCTGCTAATGGGTAACGAAAGCTGTCCATGTATTCTAAATATTCGTTATAACCCACTACTTTTTTTAGTGCTTTAATCAGTGGAGTGACTAACAAACGTGATACTCGGCCATTAATTTTGCCATCAGACAATCTGGCGTAATAACCTTTGCTAAATGCATAATTAAATTGCGGGTTGGCGACTGGGTATAGCAATCTCGCCAATAAGGACTTCTCGTATGTCACGATGTCGCAATCATGTAATGCGACAGACTCTGATTTTTTTGAGGCCAACATGTAACCCATGCAGTACCATACATTGCGGCCTTTACCCAACTCAGTGGGTGCTAAGCCTAACTTTTGTAATTTAGCATCAAGTGCTTGAAGTCGCGGACCGTCGTTCCATAATATACGGTGATGTTGCGGTAATTCACCAAAAAAACTCAGCGCATGTTTGTATTGCGCTTCGTCTGCCCTATCTAAGCCAATGACGATTTCAGATAAGTAAGGCACGTCTTTAAGTTTTGTCACGATACCTTTTAACGCATCGCCTTCTAACTCAGAAAATAGCGAAGGTAATATCAACCCTAATGGTCGAGTTTTAGCAAATTTAAGCAGATCTTGTTCAAGCTCATCATGGGTACGACGAGTTAGGTTGTGCATTGTAGTGACAATGCCATTTTGATAAAAATCAGCCATATTATGCTCCTGTTAATGACGCAGATGCCGAAGGTGTTGCCAATGTTGACGTTAATAGTGTTGCCGTAATGCATTCTGCCCAGCCTTTTGGGCCATACTCTTGGCTTTTAATGGTTTGTTTTTTACGTAATACCGGAAAATCATGGGTTGGAGATTTTATTTGAATGGCAATATCAGCTGCTTCTAACATGGCACTGTCGTTACCGCTGTCACCTAATGCGATTGTCGTCACCGGTGTTTGGTATTGTTTTGCATACACTTGAGCTAACCAGTTCATCGCTTTACCTTTGTCACTTTCACCACCGATGTGCAAAAAGCGACCGCCTTGTAACATATGGGCGCCATGTGATGTCATATGTGCAATAAATTCTTGCTTACGTGCCTCATCACCTTTCCATAATAATGGTTCAGAATAATGTCTCACTAGGGCAAGCCTTGCTTTGTCGGGGGCTAGGTCGGTGACCTCACACAACTCTTCAACGCTAAATGATGAAAAACCAACATACTCATCTTCAAACTCAACGGCTTGTTGAGCTAATAAATCAAGCCAATGTTGACGTGGTGGGCAAAACTCTTTAACCCAGTAATACCCTTGGGTAACGGTGTCTTGTGGTTGTTGATCAAAGTATCCGATTGGAATATAGATAACGGCACCATTTTCTGAAATAAACGGTGAGTTAATGCCGATGGTTTGCTGCAGCTTTTCCATTTCAGCAAAGGTTTTACTGGTATTAGCAATAATGGGAATATGACGTTCATTGAGCGCTTCAATGACATCAATGGCATGGTTGAAACTATAGTCAAAGTGGTCGAGTAACGTTCCGTCAATATCAGTGAAAATCAGTGGTCTACTGGTCATATCTTGTCCCTTTAACTTAATACTGGATAGCGCGGTAAGAAAAATCTTAGTTGTTACTTTGCGATATTACTAAATTAATAGATTCAGAATATGTGCCAGTGCAAAAAAGTGTTGCCCCGAAATGGAACAAACTACTTTTTAGCCACTGTAATTTATAGTTTTTTATTTTGTTAAACCGAACATGAAGAATAGTATTTTAGAGATTAAACGAGTTACATATGTGCAACAAACAAAGCGCTTCGCACCATTTTGGTGCAATAAATGGATAAAAAGAGACTATAAGGTTGAGATGGCCAATCTTGGTAAGTCGGTGCACAATCAAGATCAAATGCCAAGAATGGATCCCCAATAAAAGCACTTGAGGATGACGGCAACTACTACGTCGTTAGCTCATTCGTACTCGGATAATGCCAACTACTCCGTCATTAGTTCATTCGCAGTCAGTGACGCCAACTACTCCATCATTAGCTCATTCGTACTCAGATGACGCCAACTCCTACGTCGTTCCGGCAATGCTTTTAAGCCGGAATCCAGGTGTTGGCTTTTATGCTGTAAGGCGACAGTCAACGTCACGAGATTCGTACTCGGATGATGCCAACTACTACGTCGTTCCGGCAATGCTTTTGAGCCGGAATCCAGGTGTTGGCTTTTATACAGTAAGGCGACAGTCAACGTCACGAGATTCGTACTCAGATGACGCCAACTACTACGTCGTTCCGGCAATGCTTTTGAGCCGGAATCCAGGTGTTGGCTTTTATGCTGTAAGGCGACAGTCAAAGTCACAAGACACAAGAAACACCTGGATCGTCCCGGTAACTCTTATAAATCCGGGATCTAAGATCTCAGGGATGACAGATTAGAGAAACACCTGGATCGTCCCGATATTTTTTATAAGTCCAAGCTCTAAGATCTCAGGGATGACGGCATAGAGCCGCCTCCAATCACGCCTATTATTCCATCATTAGCTCATTCGTACTCGGATGATGCCAACTACTACGTCGTTCCGGCAATGCTTTTAAGCCGGAATCCAGGTGTTGGCTTTTATACAGTAAGGCGACAGTCAACGTCACGAGATTCGTACTCAAATGACGCCAACTACTACGTCGTTCCGGCAATGCTTTTGAGCCGGAATCCAGGTGTTGGCTTTTATGCTGTAAGGCGACAGTCAAAGTCACAAGACACAAGAAACACCAGGATCGTCCCGGTAACTCTTATAAATCCAGGATCTAAGATCTAAGGGATGACGGCATAGCGCAGCCTCCAATCACGCCTATTATTCCATCATTAGCTCATTCGTACTCAGATGACGCCAACTACTACGTCGTTCCGGCAATGCTTTTGAGCCGGAATCCAGGTGTTGGCTTTTATGCTGTAAGGCAACAGTCAACGTCACAAGACACGAGAGACAAGAAACACCTGGATCGTCCCGGTAACTCTTATAAATCCGGGATCTAAGATCTCAGGGATGACAGATTAGAGAAACACCTGGATCGTCCCGGTATTTCTTATAAGTTTAGGATCTAAGATCTCGGGGATGACGGCTAATGTAGGTACAATTACAAGCTTTAAAACTGGTTTTCAAAATAGCTTTCGATAATCAATACGGCAGATACGGCATCGACCTGCCCCTTGGTTAATGCTTTAAACCCACCTAACTCAAACAAACGTGCTTTAGCATCTGCGGTGGTAAGGCGCTCATCTTGGGTGGCAATTTTCACTCCAAAACGTCCATTGATACGGTTAGCAAATTTACGGGCGCGCTGGGTCATTTCTTGCTCTGTACCATCCATATTTAATGGTAAGCCGACAACCACCAAATCGGGTTGCCATTCTTTAAGTAGCTTTTCAATATCACCCCAGTTTGGAATACCATCAACCGCTTTGATTGATAACAAGGGTGTGGCACTTGCCGTTATGGCTTGGCCTATCGCAACACCAATACTTTTGGTGCCATAATCAAAGCCTAAAACCGTTTGAGGTTGCATGTATTTCTCTTTATTTAATCTTTAGATTTGGGTGTTAAATACTA
Source organism: Shewanella algicola (assembly GCF_014648035.1). Classification (GTDB taxonomy): domain Bacteria; phylum Pseudomonadota; class Gammaproteobacteria; order Enterobacterales; family Shewanellaceae; genus Shewanella; species Shewanella algicola. The sequence continues at coordinate 44,422 of NZ_BMQI01000028.1, forward strand.
GGGGCTAGGAACTCGCAAGCTCGCCTGAGGGCGGAATACACCCTTCTAGGTTCTAGCAGCGACGCGTCCTAGCAGCGACGAAGTCACGCCCTAGAACCTAGTTACGAAGCGTCCTAAAACCGCAGTGATACTGCTGTTAAGCGTGCCCGATTTGTGTCGACATTTGCCAAAAGTCGAACCCTAATGCTTGAGTTGCACTTTGCCATAATTGCTCTGGATCACCATTAAACAAAAGCTCAGGTGAGGCTTTAATGGTAAGCCAGGTATTTTCAGCTAATTCTTGCTCAAGTTGATCTTTTCCCCAACCAGCGTAACCCAAGGCAACAATAAAGTTATCGGGGGATTTTCCGGTGCCAATTGAGCTAAGGATATCGCGTGAAGTGGTGAGCATCGAGTAATCACTTATCTCAACACTATTTATCCAGTTTTTTTGAGGGGTATGAATAACAAAGCCGCGGTCGGGAGCTACTGGACCGCCAATCAATACTTGTTCATTGATTGTAAACATGTGCTCAGGAGAAGGGTTGAGTTCCATTTGGTCGAGTAACTCTTCAACATCAACACCAATTGGGCGATTAACCATTATTCCCATTGCGCCTTTTTCGTCATGCTCGCAAACATAAATCACTGAACGTTCAAAAAACGTGTCATCTAATGATGGCATTGCAATTAACAAATGATCTTTTAAGCTATCCATATGCTCTCCCCTATCGTGCTGTTAGCGTTTATCCGCCCGCTAATTTCACGGTGAAATTCATTTTCTCTAATATGGATTTTATCTGCTCGCGATTATCAGTTTGAACCTCAATATTGAAGTCTTTTACTGTACCACCACAACCACATTGTTTCTTAAGCTTTTGCGCCAATTCTTTTAACGCTTTTTCGTCGAGCCCTAGGCCTTTAATAACACTGACACCTTTACCTTTTCGACCTTTAGTGTCTTTATGAATTCGTACTATGCCGTCACCCGTTGGCACTTCGGCTTGTGCTTTTGGCTCGTCAATTCGTCCTTTGTCTGTGCTATATACCAGCGAAATATTTGGATCTATTCTCATAATCGTTGTTTTTGATAACCGTAGTTTGAGTTTAACAAATCGTAAAAGCTGAGGCGAGGAGATAAAGTGACGATATTAAATCACGAGAGATGAGTCAAAAGAAAAAGAGGTTACTGGTGATATCATCAGTAACCTCTTAAAATATTGTTTAAACAGATTTATAAGTAAGGTTTGACCAAGTTTGCCATCATATTAATGTGGTCGTCGTTATCATTTAAGCACTCAATGTAACGGAAGTCTTTGCCACCAGCATCTTCAAATACATGGCGGTTTTCACCTTTGATTTCTTCTAAGGTTTCTAAACAGTCAGCACTGAACGCTGGGCAAATAACGGCGATATCCGTAATGCCTTTTTCCGGCAAACTGCCAATAGTGGCGTCGGTATAAGGTTGTAACCATTTGGCTTTACCAAAGCGAGACTGGAATGTGGCGACATAATCGTCTTCACTTAATCCGAGTTTCTCAACCACTAAACGGGTGGTTTTCATGCAAAAACAATAATACGGATCGCCAAGGTGTAAATTACGCTCAGGCATTCCGTGATATGACATCACTAACTTTTGCGGTTTGCCATTAAGGTCAAAGTCTTTTTGAATCGACGCAGCAATGGCATCAATAAAATCGGGGTTGTCATGATAGGTGTTAATAAAATGTAGTGCCGGTAAATAGCGCCATTTCATCATTTCTTTAGCGAGCGCATCAAACGCAGACCCTGTGGTAGGTGCTGCATATTGTGGATAAAGCGGCAATACCACTAGGTTATCGACGCCTTGCTTATGCATTGTTTGTAGTGTGCTGGCCACCGACGGTGAACCATAACGCATGGCTAAATGCACACTAGCATCATGACCTTGGGCTTGTAGGCTTTGTGCAAGCTTAGCTTGTTGGCGTTCACTAATATCGAGCAATGGTGAGCCTGCATCGGTCCATACTTGCTTGTATAGCGCAGCTGATTTTGCAGGGCGGATACGTAAAATAATGCCATGTAGAATAATCATCCACAGTAGTTTTGGTATTTCAACTACGCGAGGATCGGATAAAAACTCAGCGAGGTAGGTCCTTACCGCTGATGCAGTTGGGGCATCTGGAGTCCCTAGATTTAAAAGTAATACGCCAGTTTTACCACGCGCTTTATGACCAGTGTCTTTATCTAGCCCTGAAAATCTAGCCAAAATGTCTTCTCCGTTATCAGTCAAGGTGCCTTTGCTTTGTAAAATAGGCGCTGTTGTTAGCTAACTTGACCTATCTTATCGGTAACCCTAGCAAAGGTTAGGTAATTACTAGGGTGAGTATTGTATCTTATTATTTATAAACAAAAAGAGTGCTAGGTAGCGATTTTTTACCTTTGAGCAGTTACAAAACCGACTCGATGGCTTTTTTCAATTGTTCGCTGTCAGGTTTCACTCTTGAATTAAATTGTTGAACCGTTTGGCCATCACCTGAAACCAGGTATTTATAGAAGTTCCATTTAGGTGCTGCACTTTTATCTGCTAAAAATTTAAATACCGAGTTTGCTGCATCACCTTTTACGGGCGAAGTTGCTACCATAGTGAAGTTAACGCCGTAATTGATAAAACACACATCGGCGGTTTTAGCTTCGTCTTTTTCTTCTTGAAAAAAATCATCTGAAGGGAAACCAATCACCACTAATCCTTTATCGGCATATTGTTTGTGCACCGCCTCGAGGGCTTCAAATTGTGGCGTAAAACCGCAATTTGATGCGGTATTAACAATTAACACAGGCTTGCCTTGAGTAAGTTCGCACAAGTTGACGTTTTCTTTTGAATGTAACTTTCGCGCTTCAACATTAAGATAATCAGGGCAGCTAGCCGCCGATATTCCAAAACTACTCGTAATAAGCGCTACAGCGGCGAGAGACTTTATCATCTTGAAATATCCTTTTATTTAGTCAATAAAAAAGGTATTGATAATCAACATATCAATACCTTCGCAGATCACGTCTAACATTACGCTTTAGAGCAAAATTAAGATCAATTTAGCTTAGAAATAAAAGCCAACATTAATGTTTAATCTAGAGTGCCATGACGTATCGCCATTATCGATACCCACGCCAGAGCCATTCACAAACCACATATTTTTACCGGCAATCCAATCGACATAAGAATAGAACTTACCCGCTGTGACGGCAAAACCTGTCACATTTTGGATAGAGTCATCAAGCCCTTGACCTGAAGCCATTACTTGGCTGTAGTCGTTGTAAAAATTAATATTGGTGATTGGTCCCCAATCTACATCAAACGATTTAGCAATGTTAACAGTAGCAACATCAGCTTCTGCAGCAATTTCAAATGGATATTGGAAAGCACTTAGCGCAATACGTTCACTATTATCAATATCATAATCGTAATGAATATATTGTAATTGTAATTGCCACTTTTTCCAGTCTAGTTGCCAATGTGCAGCAGCGGCAATCCCATTGGTGTCTTCACCCTCTACGGTAGCGGCATCAGCCATAAAATCTAATTGGCTGTATTGTAACGAACCACCTAATTTGTGGGTCGCATCACCTGTGGTAAATTCTCGCTCAATACGTGCGTTAAATTGACCCGCTTCTTCATATGGCGATGCACCTGTTGTGGCAACGTCAAATGAATAACGGTCAACGCGCGCGCCGTTTGCATATTCGTCATTGACAAAATAAGCTAAATCGTAACGCCAGCCATTTTGTTCATTTTTATAATGAATACCGGCATCGTAATCATCTTCAAAACCAAGATAATACGTCGCACCAAACCAAAATGAATGAGCGGCATAAGGCAGTAAGCCAAATGGCACTTGAGTGACCCCCACTTGAACAGATTGCGCTTCGTCAAATTGATATCCCATGTAAGCATGATGTATTACATCCATGTCTTGATACCAACGATACTGGGCTGAGGCGAATAGGCCATCTTTTGTTTTGTAATTTACGTCTGCACGGAATAATTCAAATTCAAGTTTTGATTTGCTATCGTAATCTTTCCAACCGTAGTTAATTCGAACTGCACCACCGATGTCTAATTCATCAGTGACTTTTGCCGCGGAAGCAGAAACAGAAAACAATACTAACGATGAAGCCAGAGCGGCTTTTTGCCATAAATACATGTGACATCCTTGATAAGTTTAAAATAAACATGTTGTAACTTAGTAATGGATGATAGCAATAAAGGCCATAAATTGCTGCTTATAACCTTGTAAAACGTTAAGTAAATGCTAAAAAACTAATCCATGTCTAAAGTAATGCCTTCCATAGACCCCGCAGAAGAGGTTTCATTGCCTTGTAATTTAATCATTAAGCGTAAATCATTGGGTGAATCGGCATGATGTAACGCATCGGCGTAGCTAATTTCGCCTTCTATATACAAGTCGAGTAAGGCTTGGTCAAAGGTTTGCATGCCCTGCTCGCGCGATTTAGACATGGTTTCTTTGAGTTTATGCAGTTCATTTTTGGCAATCAAACTGGCGACACGTGGAGTATTAATTAATACCTCAATCGCAGCGCGACGTCCGGTACCGTCTGACTTAGGAATAAGCTGCTGCGCAACAATGCCGCGTAAGTTTAATGATAAGTCGAACAACAATTGATTGTGCTTACTTTCAGGTACTAAATGCATAATACGGTCAAGTGCTTGGTTAGCGTTGTTGGCGTGCAATGTCGCCATACATAAATGACCCGTTTCTGCAAACGAGAGCGCAAACTCCATTGTTTCTTGAGTTCGAATTTCACCAATCAAGATAACGTCTGGCGCCTGACGTAATGAACTTTTAAGTGCTGCATCAAATGAGTCAGTATCAATTCCGACTTCACGTTGGGTGATAATACTTTTGCGGTGGTTATGTACAAATTCGACAGGGTCTTCAATCGTTAAAATATGCCCACGCGCATGGGCATTACGATAACCAACTAATGCGGCAAGTGACGTTGATTTACCAGTACCTGTACCGCCCACCATAATAATTAAGCCACGCTTACTCATGACCAAATCTTTTAAAATGGCTGGCAGCTTTAAGTCATCGACCTCTGGGATTTGCGTTTCAATTCGGCGCATAACACAACCGGCTGATTCTCGTTGCCAAAAGGCGCTAACACGAAAACGGCCTAATTCTTTAGCGGCGAATGCAAAGTTACATTCGCTACTTTCATGAAATTCTTTCTTTTGAACGTCTGTCATTAACGATTCGACAAACTCTAACGACTGCTGCGGCGTTAATTTAGTCTCAGATAATTGACGCAATTCACCGTCAATTTTAGCGCTCGGCGGAAAACCGGCGGTAATAAATAAATCCGAGGCCTTTTTCTCGACCATAATATTTAAAAACGGACGAACATCCATGATCCTAATCCTTAAAAATTAGCTTGTTTATTCGAGCTTTTCTGCATGGCATCTTCACGAGTAATGATACCGCGATTGACCAGGTTTTGTAGGCATTGATCAAGCGTTTGCATGCCATGTGCCATACCCGTTTGAATTGCAGAATACATTTGTGCCACTTTATCTTCACGAATAAGGTTACGGATAGCCGGCGTTCCCATCATAATTTCGTGTGCAGCAACTCGGCCGCCACCAATTTTTTTAATCAAGGTTTGTGAAATTACCGCCTGCAACGATTCTGACAACATAGTACGGACCATGCCCTTTTCACCTTCGGGGAAAACATCAACCACACGGTCAATGGTTTTAGCGGCTGAGGTGGTATGCAAAGTACCAAACACTAAGTGGCCCGTTTCTGCGGCTGTCATGGCTAAGCGAATGGTTTCAAGGTCACGCATTTCACCCACCAAGATAACATCCGGATCTTCACGCAGTGCGCTTCGAAGTGCGGCATTAAAACTATGGGTATGTTTGTGTACTTCACGTTGGTTGACCAAACATTGCTTGTTTTGGTGTACAAATTCTATTGGGTCTTCAATGGTTAAGATATGGTCATGGCGGTTTTCATTAATGTAGTCGACCATTGCTGCCAATGTGGTTGATTTACCCGAACCGGTTGGTCCTGTCACTAACACTAAACCACGTGGATAACTGGATATCTTCTTAAAAATCTCTGGCGCGCCAAGCTGTTCTAATGACAAAATTTCAGATGGGATGGTACGAAATACTGCGCCAGCGCCACGAGCCTGGTTAAAAGCGTTAACACGAAAACGCGCTAGGTTTGGCACTTCAAATGAAAAGTCAATTTCGAGGTGTTCTTCGTAGTCTTTTCGTTGTTTATCGTTCATGATGTCATAAACAAGACTATGAACACCTTGATGATCTAGCGCTGGTAAGTTAATTTTTCTCACTTCACCGTCGACACGGATCATTGGAGAAACACCAGCAGAAAGGTGTAGATCTGATGCTTTGTGTTTTACACTAAAAGCGAGTAATTCAGTGATTTCCATTGTAGAGACATCCATTTAACCAACATTATGACAACAATAGCAGACAGAATATCAATCGCCCAGAGCAGAATGTCACAAGCGGCGCAAAATTGTTCGCGATCGCCAAGTGAAATCAGCCTACTTGCGGTAAGTAAAACCAAACCCATTAGTGACATCATTGCCGCTTATCAAGCAGGCCAACGACGCTTTGGGGAAAATTATGTGCAAGAAGGCGAAACAAAAATCACTGCATTAGCAGACGATTATCCAGATATTGAATGGCACTTTATTGGACCATTACAATCAAATAAAACCAAAATTGTTGCCGAACATTTTGATTGGATGCACACCGTTAGCCGCGATAAAATTGCCCAGCGCTTAAACGATCAACGCCCAAGTAACAAACCACCACTGAATGTCTGCATTCAGGTCAATATTAGCCAAGAAGATAGCAAGTCTGGGGTTAACGTTAACGATGCTGCCACGTTAGCAAGAGTCATTAGTCAACTGCCTAATCTTAAGTTGCGGGGCTTAATGGCTATTCCAACCGCCACAGACGATACCCGCATTCAACAACAAGAGTTAGCCAGCTTAAAAAGCTTGTACGATCAATTACAGCAACAACACCCGGGTATCGACACACTATCAATGGGTATGAGCGGCGACTTAGATATTGCCATTGCAAATGGCTCTACCATGGTGCGCATCGGCAGCGCGATATTTGGTGAAAGATAGATTCTAGGGTCTAGGTTCTAGGAGCTCGCAAGCTCGCCTGAGGGCGGACTTCGTTCTTCTAGTTTCTAGGCTTAGCAGCGTGCGTCCTAGCTAGCAGCGTAGCGTCCTAGAACCTAGCTGTGACGAAGTCCCGCCCTAGAACCTAGCCGCGAAGCGACCTTTTAGGTAACATATACAACAAGATTTAAATTCACTCTTTTAATTGGATGTAATTGAAATGACTCAAGCAAAAGTATGTTTTATCGGTGCGGGCAACATGACTCGCAGTATTATCAGTGGCTTGGTCAAACATGGTTATCCAAGCGCCCTTATCCATGCGACTAATCCGAGTAAAGGCAAATTAGATGCGCTGGTAGAAGATTTTTCGATTGAAGTTTCACACGACAATGCTGCAGCAGCACAAGCCGCAGATGTGATCGTATTGAGCGTAAAACCGCAATTAATGGAAACCGTGTGTGATGCTCTTAGTCATTTAGATTTATCAAGTAAGTTAATCATCACTATCGCTGCAGGCATTCCAGCGGCGCGTTATCAACAATACTTTAAACAACCCATTAAGCTCATTCGCACCATGCCAAATACACCGACTCAAATTGGTTATGGTATGACAGGAATTTTTGCTGACGAAGGTATTTCTGATCAAGATAAAGCCATTTGCGAAACATTAATGAAAACCGGCGGCAAAGTGGTGTGGGTCGATAGTGAAGACGGCTTAAACCAGGTTATTGCATTAGCAGGTAGTTCACCGGCTTACTTCTTTTTGTTTATTGAATCGATGATAGCCTCTGGCGTTAAGATGGGTATGGCAGAAGACAAAGCCAGACTGCTCGCTGAACAAGCTGCGTTAGGCGCGGCACAAATGGTCATTCAAAACCAGCAGTTATCGGTAGCCGAATTACGCCAAAATGTGATGTCAAAAGGCGGCACAACAGCAAGAGCCGTAGAAACATTACAACAAGGTGACCTAGGTGGTTTGGTTGATAAAGCCATGACCAATTGTGTTGCCCGCGCTCAAGAAATGGCAGAAACCTTTTAATTAAGCACTAAACTGAGATGAACGATTATTTATCTCAGTTTATAATGCTTAGTGATAACATTGTGGTACGTAATTGGGCGTTGAGCCCTATTCACATCAATAAAACAAATGTAAGGCAATATTCATGAATGCAATGGTTTTTTTGATCAACACGCTGTTTGACTTGTACCTCATGGTCGTCATTCTTCGTTTTTGGTTACAATTGGCTAAAGCCGACTTTTATAACCCGTTTAGCCAATTTGTGGTAAAAGCCACTCAGCCGATTATTGCGCCTATGCGCCGAGTGTTACCGTCAATAGGTAGCATTGATACCTCATCAATTTTGTTAGCACTGATTGTTGTGGTACTCAAAATGTCAGTACTTACTTTCATCGCTGGGGCCAGTTTTGACTTGCTCACCATTTTATTGTTTGCCGTTGTGTCAGTGTTTAAAAATGCCGGTGTATTATTGTTTTGGATGTTGCTTATCCGCGCAATTTTGAGCTGGTTTAACCAAGGTTATAACCCTGTGGTGATGATCATGACTCAACTCACTGAACCTATTTTGGCGCCAGTGCGTAGAATATTACCGTCGATGGGTGGCTTAGATTTGTCGGTATTAGTGGTATTTATTGCGATGAACTTTTTAAACATGTTATTTGCACAATACATCCCATTTTGGGCAATGATTTAAGCAACATCACTGAGCATAACGCATAAAAAAGAGCAGCCTATACCCAAGGTATGATGAGCTGCTCTTTTTGTATTTGAGGCGACTTGGTATGAACCTAAGCCTCAAACAATTTACAGGAAGGCCCTATGTTAAAAGCAATCTCAGCTACACGATATATATTCACGGTATTATTAATGTCATTACTGAGTGTAATAGGCGTTGCACATGCTGAACAAAAACAGCAAGTGGGTAATTTTGATATCCATTACATGGCACTTAACAGCACCTTTATTACCCCTCAAGTCGCTAAAACCTATGGCATTGAACGCAGTGGTTACAACGGTTTAGTCAATATCACCGTGCTTAATACTCAGCTGCCAGACAACCCGGCTGTTGAAGTTGAAATATCCGGTATAGCGAATAATTTAATTGATGCACGCATGAACCTAGATTTTAAAGAAATCCGTGAAGGCAATGCCATTTACTACATTGCCGAAGTGCCTTTTCGTGACGATCAAGAAGTGAATTTTACTGTTGCAATCAAATACACCAACCAACTCAATACCACCATTAAATTCAAACAAAAATTCTACGTTGAATAGCTAGAACGACCTGCGGTCTCGAGAACGCTGCGCTGATAGCAGTGACGAAGTCACGTCCTCTAGCGAGCCTGCTAGTTCCTAGAAGCTAGAAGCATAGCCGAACAACCATAGTGCATCTCTGCTTTGTTCGCGTATAATGTCGCAAATTTTTACCTCAGGTCGAGCTCTCATGCAATCTCCAACTCAATACATCGTTCTTGCCAGTGGCAACAAGGGTAAACTTGCCGAATTTGCGCAAATGTTTACAACATATGGCATTGAAGTTCTGCCACAAAATCAGTTTAACGTGCCAGATGTTGCAGAAACCGGCACGACCTTTGTTGAAAATGCCATTATAAAAGCACGTCACGCGGCAGAAATTACCGGTAAACCAGCAATTGCAGATGATTCAGGCATTGAAGTCGATGCTCTGCAAGGGCAACCCGGAATTTACTCAGCTCGCTACTCTGGTATTGGAGCGAGTGAAAGCAGCAATTACCTCAAGCTATTAGATGCACTGCAAGGTGAAACCCAACGCGCTGCCCGTTTTCAGTGTGTATTGGTGTATATGCGCCATGCCAAAGATCCTACACCGATTATTTGCCAAGCTTCTTGGGAAGGCAGTATTAACCTCGCCCCACAAGGTGAGCACGGCCATGGATACGACCCGGTATTTATTCCACAAGGGTTTGACTGCAGTGCTGCAGAGTTAACCGCCGAGCAAAAAAATGCCCATAGCCATCGTGGCAAAGCGCTTGAGTTATTAATTAACGCAATGAAAGCCCAGGGTGTCATTAGTGCACCATCAACAGGCGGCCAATAATGACCTTACAGCTGCCACCATTGAGCCTCTATGTGCATATTCCTTGGTGTGTGCAAAAGTGTCCTTATTGCGACTTTAACTCTCATGGGCAAAACGGCGAGTTGCCGCAGCAGCAATATATTGATGCATTGCTGGCCGATCTTCAGGCTGACTTGGCGTATGTACAAAACCGTAAAATTCACACGATTTTTATTGGTGGTGGCACGCCTTCTTTATTTGATGCCAGTCAAATACAGCGTTTACTCGACGGTGCTCGCGCATTAATCCCCTTTGAAGATGACATTGAAATCACAATGGAGGCTAACCCGGGCACACTTGAACATGATGATTTTAGCGCCTACCGCGCGGCAGGAGTCACCCGGTTATCGATTGGTGTGCAAAGTTTTTCTAAAGATAAGCTCAATTTGCTCGGACGTATTCATAACGAAGATGAAGCCAAAATTGCGGCGCAAAAAGCCAAACAAGCAGACTACTTAAGTTTCAATCTCGACTTAATGCATGGTTTGCCAAACCAAAGCTTTGACGAAGCCATGCACGACATCGACACGGCAACAGCATTGGCACCGCCGCATTTATCTTGGTATCAATTAACCATTGAGCCCAATACCTTGTTCCACTCAAAACCGCCACAACTGCCCGATGATGAAAACCTATGGCAGATATATGAACAAGGGCAAAAGAAGCTGGCAGAGTTGGGTTACGAGCAATATGAAATATCCGCCTATGCTAAACCCGGCTTTCAATGTCGTCATAACTTAAATTATTGGCAATTTGGTGATTATTTAGGGATTGGCTGCGGCGCGCACGGTAAAATAACTCTGCCGTCTGACAACCGTATTATCCGCACGGTTAAAATTAAGCACCCTAAAGGCTATTTAGCGGCACAAAACTACACCTTTGAAACCTCTGATGTGATTGAAGAAGATCGTCCATTAGAATACTTAATGAACCGCTTACGATTAATGACCCCGATTGCTAAAACAGAATTTGAACAACGTACCGGCCAATCTGCCGACGTCGTCAAGGTTGGCATGCAAAAGTCGATAGAAAGAGGTTTATTAACAGAAACCGACACGCATTGGCAGCTTACGCCCAAAGGCCACATGTTTGTTAACGACTTACTGTCGCAATTTATTTAACCCGACTTTACTCCTGTAAAGAGCCCATTTGCGTTAGCTGTGGGCCGCTATTCTCGCCTTTGACTCTTTGCGCTGTTTATCTGTGCTCTTTCTCTACGCTCGATGTAACAAGATACACACTTTATAACATTTAATTTAACACATTAAGTAAAAGCTTGATTAGGATGTCAGCCTATAAATTGTGTCGTTTAGGAAGATATTGATGTCCCTTAAAACTAAAACAACCTTAATTGCCGTGGCATTATCAAGCTTATTAAGTACATACGCTGTTGCGCACTCACATACTGCAGTTGAGTTAAGCCCACAGCAGAGCAAAGCAGAGACCGCCAATACTGAGTCTGCTAAGGCAAACGCGCTATTTGAAGCCATCTTTATAGAAAACGTGATGGCCAGTCCCGTTAACCAAACTTACTTAGGCATTAAGCAAGATTACGATAAGTGGAATGACTTATCAGAAGCGACTGCAGATGCCGAGCTTGCCCGTGCTAAAGATCAACTTGCCCGCATAAATGCCATAGATATTGCTCAACTCGACGAGCAAACCACCTTAAGCTTTGAATTACTCAAAGCACGCATAGAGCAAACGATTGCCGATGATAAGTGGCGTTATCACACCTATCCGGTAAACCAAATGTACGGCGTGCATTCTATGGTGGCATCGATATTAATTAACCAACATCAAATAACCGACGAAAGTGATGCTAAGGCTTATATCAGCCGCCTTAATGCCACCGAAACATTATTGGCGCAATTACAAACAGCGCTTGAAATCCGTGCCAACAAAAAGATTATTGCCCCTAAGTTTGTGTTTGCATATGTGATTGCAGACAGTCAAAACATTATCTCTGGCGCCCCCTTTAACGCTACCGATAAAGACAATGCGTTGTGGGCTGATGCCAACCGTAAAATCAATAAGCTCGACATTAGTGAAGACAAAAAACACGCCCTATTGGCCGAAGTTAAACAAGCTTTAATCACTAAAGTAAAGCCCGCTTACCAGCAGTTTATTGCTTATGCCAAAACCTTAGAAGCCCGAGCTGATACGCGTGATGGTGCATGGAAACTCCCAGACGGAGAAGCCTTTTTTAATAATGCCCTATCCCGCACCACCACCACAGACATGAGCGCAAACCAAATTCATGACTTAGGTTTAGCAGAAGTAAAACGCATCCATAATGAAATGCGCCTCATTATGAAAAAGGTTAACTATACCGGTAACCTGCAAGAGTTTTTTACCTTTATGCGTGATGATAAGCAGTTCTATTACCCAGAAACTGCCGCCGGTAAACAAGCTTATTTAACCGAAGCCAAAGCGCTAATCGACAATATGGAAACTCGCCTCGACGAAGTCTTTAAAATAAAGCCCAAGGCGGCATTATTAGTAAAACAAGTTGAAGCTTTTCGTGAGAAATCTGCAGGTAAAGCATTTTACGATCAACCCGCTCCTGATGGCTCTCGACCCGGCACTTACTACGCTAACTTATATAAAATGGAAGCAATGCCAAAATATCAAATGGAGGCGTTAGCCTACCATGAGGGTATACCAGGGCATCATATGCAGATTGCCATTGCCCAAGAACTGCAAGGCGTTCCAGAATTTCGTAAATTTGGTGGTTACACTGCTTATATTGAAGGTTGGGGTTTATATTCTGAGTACTTTCCGAAAGAAATGGGCCTTTATGCCGACCCTTATTCAGATTTTGGCCGCTTATCAATGGAACTATGGCGCGCGTGTCGCCTAGTCGTCGATACAGGTATTCATGATAAAAAGTGGACTCGTGAGCAAGCCATTACTTATTACGTCGATAACACGCCTAACGCCGAATCTGACGCGATAAAAATGGTTGAGCGCCATATTGTTATGCCATCGCAAGCGACTGCATACAAGGTTGGGATGATTAAAATTTTATCGTTACGTGAAAAAGCTAAAAAACAACTTGGCGATAAGTTTGATATCCGTGATTTTCACACATTAGTATTAAAAAATGGCCCATTGCCTTTAGATGTACTAGAAGAGCAAGTGGATAAATGGATTAAGCAGCAAGTTATTTAAGTTGAATAAAACAATAAAAATGCAGCACCCTAAGGTTGCTGCATTTTTTTATTACGTTGAAAAAGTTTGAATACCAAAGCACAAAAAAATAACCCCAGATCAATGCCTGGGGTAACCAAATAACTAGGATGATGGTTTCAAAGCCGACATGGTTTTAGTTTGAAAAAAACAAGTGTCAGCACTGATCCAAAATTTGCATGGTTGCCGATTTGGGCATTCAACTGAAAAGGGGTCATTTCTCAGAAAAATACATATTCAAATCATTTCGAATCAACTGACACCTATTGTATTGATATAAGAACAGACTGCAACAACTAACCTACTTTATATCAGTAAGCTATTGATTAACGGCTCACTAAAAAACGAATCAATGAACTAGATAAGATGTTGATATAAAACAGATAAAAACAAAGCCGCAAGGTGACTTGCGGCTTTGTTTTATTTTAAGAACAATGTTTCCACATTTTACTTGCGGAGCTTGTATAAATGATCGAATTTAGCATCCCAATATGGCGGGTTAGCAATATGGGTTTTAATGAAATCAATAAATGCACTGACCTTTGGAGCCAAGTGTTTACGACGAGGGTAAACCGCTTGTAAAGGTAGGTTATGGGTTAATTGCCAATCAGGTAATAATGGCACTAATGTGCCTTGGGCAATTTCATCTTCCATTAGGTAACTGGCAAGATACACAATCCCTAAACCGCTGACGGCAGCCGACTTAAGTGCAGGTGCATTATCAACTCGGAAATTACCAGAAACCCCAATCTCACAATAATCTTCGCCCTTTTTAAATTGCCACATGCTGTGCTCATGCCATTCGCCTTGATACACCAAGCAATTGTGTTCAACTAATTGTTCTGGACGACTGATATTACCATGTTGAGCAATATAACCTGGTGACGCAACTAACAAAAATTGACATTTCATTAGTGGTCTAGCCACCATGCCAAGCGGTAATTGTTCAGACATAGTTAACAACAAGTCTAAACCTTCACTAACCACATCAACTTTATGGTCAAGCAAGCTGACTTGCAATTCAAGCTCAGGGTGGCGAGCCATAAAGTCTGGTAATGCCGGTATGATATGCATGGTACCAAATGATTGTGAGATCCCTACTTTCAATACGCCACGGGTTGCGTCATTTAAGTTATGGACACTGGAAACAGCTTGTTCAGCATCGCGCAGTAATTCTTCACCTTGAAGGTACAACAAGTTACCTGCTTCGGTAAGACTTAAGCTGCGGGTTGTACGCTGAATGAGTTGAACACCAAGTTTATGTTCAAGATCTGCAACTTGCGTACTCACTTTGGATTTAGAAATGCCAAGACGTCTGGCAGCTGCACTAAAACTTCCTGCACGTGCAACATGAGTAAAAATTGCGATAGGTTCTAACAGTTCTAACATGAAAGTCGCCTTAAGCTGGTTACGACATTAAAAAAATTAGGTGTTTGTTGAGTCAGGAATAAAAGCCACTTTAAGGGACTATTCCAAATTAAACATTCACGTCAACTCAGTGATATTCACGACCAGCTCACAGCAAACAATAAGACAAAAAGTCAATACTGTCATGTGCAAGTCTCTTGTCCTAAATATAACCACATCTAAAGTAGAGTGCTTTTTTATTATAATTTTTATGAGTATAACAAAAAAAACACCTGTGGCTCTATATTTATAATTGACAATTTTTTTATCAGAACAAAGAAATGGCGCTATAGCGGCTAATGAGTCGTTTTAACCAATAAAAAAGCCCCTGTTTTTTTGAAATAGAAAACAGGGGAAGGTCAGGTGTCTTTCAGGGAGACGGGTTGACTAAAAAGCTTATTGAGTGGAGTCACCTAGTTTAGCTAGGGTAAATGGGGCTAGTTCGGGTATGGCCTGACGCGCTTGATTTTCGAGCACTAACAACCCTTCAAAATTGTCACAAACTTTGGTTGCACGAGCTTCAAGCTCTTGAGATTGCGACTCAAGTTGTTGCTCAATGTCGTTGCCTACATTATCCATTTTTTGTGAGAATGCATTCATCTTCTCTTCAAACGAGCCACCTTCTGATGACATAATTTGGCTGCCTAGCGTCATCATTAATGAGCCCATAGAACTGGTCACCATCTGTTCTATTTCTTGTTCAAACTCTTCATTAAAGGTTTTTTCAATTGATGCTTCGGTAGAACCTAAATAAAACTTATCGCCTTGCTGATACGCCATAGTATCGACACGTTGTTGAATACCAGACATTAATTTATCAATATGAGTGCCAGCGGCTTCGCCTAAAATTGGCGTCAGTGCCATGTTAACCGCTTGCGTAGCAATCGAAACCACATCGCCTACTAGGTCAATCACATCTGGCACTTGGCTCGAAAGCGCTTCTGAATACTGAGTGAGTATTTGTTGTTGTTCGTTGTTAAGGGTAACTTTTTTACCATCGACATACAGTTGACCCAACTCAACTCGATATTTTTCTGCGCCGTTATCACTTATCTGTAAATTAGTGGGTTCAACCGTGACATCATAATTCAGCGTCACATTACATTTATCATCGTTGAGAGACATTTTTGCCATAGCTGGAGTCCATGCACCTGCGGTAAACAATACGCTGGTTAATGCTAAGCCACAGATCAATTTTTGCTTGGTCATGATAAAGATCCTTTTTGCAGTTCGAGTGCGAATAATTAAGTCGAATATAAAACTTACAAAGCACAAGCCGTGCCAAATATTCAAGGCTATGATTAATATTGGTTTTATTGTCAATCTGATTCGAGATGAGGAAAGGAAACGATGAATAACAGCAGTGTATTCGTAAAATAAACCAAAAAGTAGTCTATTTTACGAATCTCAATAATAATTAATTTTCAGCATGATTAGCCTAAAAAATTGAGCGGCTAAGTTGTTGGCTAATATGTTCTAACATTGCGGTACCGGCAAGTGAGTTACCATTAATATCAAGTTCTGGTGACCACACACAAATAGACATATCACCGGGTATAACAGCAATAATACCGCCACCCACACCACTTTTACCTGGCATACCTACACGGTAGGCAAATTCACCTGCGCCATCATACAATCCAGATGTGGCCAATAAGGCATTTAATTGCCTTGTTTGTACGGGCGTGACTATCTCATCACCCTCAAGGGTTTTGCCGCGATTAGCTAAATAAAACATGGCTCGAGATAAATCGGCGCAATTCATTTTTAATGAGCAGTAATGAAAATAGCTTTTCAGCACAGTATCGACATCACCGTCGAAATTACCGAAAGATTTCATTAAATAGGCAATTGACGCATTACGCGCACTAAATTGAAACTCAGAATCTGCTACTGTTTTGTCGTACGTGACACTTGGCTCTTGGCTTAACTGTCTCACCACTTCTAACATACGATGCTTAGGCGCGCCTAGACGGGCTTGCAGCAAGTCGGCAATAATTAGTGCGCCCGCATTAATAAAGGGGTTTCGTGGTTTGCCACGCTCTAACTCAACTTGAACTAAGGAGTTAAACGAATGACCTGAAGGCTCTTTTCCTACTCGACTCCAGATTTCTTCTTCTGTGTATAAGTTTAACGCAAGCGTTAGACTAAACACTTTGGAAATACTTTGAATAGAAAAAGGGTCAAGGAAATCGCCAGCGCCAATGGTAGTGCCGTCAACAGTCGTGATGGCAATACCTATTTTATTAGGATCAACATTGGCAAGGGCAGGAATATACCCCGCCACCTTGCCTTTACCCAATAGCGGCCTGACTTTGTCTACCGCTTCTTGTAGTAATAATTGCTCTGGCAATTTAGCTTAACCCCACCAGATGTCATATAAGGCACTAATTTCTATGCCTGATACTGGTTTGCTCTGCCAAAATGTCTGTACTGCTGCAATATCATCTTCGGTACACTTGCCAATGGCCTGGGTTGCAATGATACCTTCCCATTCTTTATGACCACCACCATGAAAGCCTAACTGGCGAGGTTCGATCACTTCATCAATAAACTGATCAACTAATGCATCAATATCTTGTTCAGAGACTGACTCGTCAAAGGTCCAATTGACATCGAACCCGAACTCTTGAAACTCATCCACTCGTAACTTTTTACGTAAACGACGGCTGCGATTTTGCGCCATAATGTGTTCTCCAGTTGCTAAAATTAAGCGATACGCTCAAACATGATATCCCAAACACCGTGACCAAGACGATGGCCACGCGCTTCGAACTTAGTTAACGGACGGTGGTCTGGACGTTCAACCACGGTACCCGTAGTAGATTGATTTTTATAACCTTCTGCAGCATTCATTACTTCTAACATATGTTCGCTGTAGTTTTCCCAATCTGTTGCCATATGCAGCACGCCGCCGATTTTTAACTTACGACGGACTAACTCAACAAAGTCAGCTTGCACAATACGACGTTTGTGGTGACGTTTTTTGTGCCATGGGTCTGGGAAAAATAATTGCAAACGCGCTAATGAGCCGTCAGCAATGCTGTGCTCTAATACTTCCATCGCATCATGATGGTATACACGTAAATTAGTGACTTTGGCTTCACCCGCGTCAGCTAAACACGCGCCAACACCTGGTTTGTGCACTTCAATACCAATAAAGTTTTGCTCAGGAGATGCACTTGCCATTTGCACTAGTGAGGCACCCATACCAAACCCGATTTCAAGAACGGTATCGGCATCACGCCCAAACACTTCTGTTAAATCAAGTGGTTGTGGTGTGTAGTCCAACCCCATAGCAGGCCAGTGAGCCTCAATCGCTTGTGATTGGCCTTTGGTTAGTCGCCCTTCACGCAAAACAAAACTTCTGATTTTACGAATATACTTACCGTCTTCGTTAAACTCAGCTGTGGTAACGTCGCTCATTTCTGCCTCATTGCTTACGTAATTTACCCAATGTAAGTATTTACCGTTAGCGTACTAACGCCACTATTTACATTCACATTACGCTTTTGCTATTTGTGGTGGATCAATTTAAAAAATTAAGTTAGGCATTATACCTAAAGTCGTCGCACATGTTTACGCTAAATTAGTCATCAACAAGTGATTCTGCTCAAGTGAGTATAAAAGGTAAAAATGATTTGCCTACTTGTGTAATAAAATGGCTATAGATACACTGCGCCCATGGAAAAAGTGACTACCTTTGCCGAGCGTATTATTGCTTGGTACGACCTTAATGGTCGTAAAACACTGCCCTGGCAGATCAATAAAACACCTTACCGCGTTTGGGTGTCGGAAATTATGCTGCAACAAACCCAAGTCGCAACGGTTATCCCTTATTATGAGCGATTTATGGCAAGATTTCCGACGGTTGTCGAGCTTGCTAATGCTGAGCAAGATGAGGTATTACATTTATGGACAGGATTAGGCTATTACGCCAGAGCGCGTAATTTGCATAAGGCCGCCCAGCATGTGCGTGATGCATTTAATGGCGTGTTTCCTACAGACTTTGATGATGTAGTTGCTTTATCTGGCATTGGTAAGTCTACCGCTGGAGCGGTGTTGTCACTCTCACTTGGACAACATCACCCTATTTTAGACGGCAATGTAAAACGCGTATTAGCAAGACACGGTGCGATTGAGGGTTGGCCTGGGGTGAAAACGGTTGAGCAGCAGTTATGGCAATTAACTGAACAACTCACACCCAAAGTAGGTGTAGAGAAATTTAACCAAGCCATGATGGATATTGGCTCTAGTGTATGTACTCGTAGTAAACCACTTTGTGCGCAATGTCCTGTCGCAATTGACTGTAAGGCGCAATTACAAGGTGAACAAACTCGTTACCCCGGTAAAAAGCCAAAAAAAGTCACCCCTGCAAAGTCCGCTTTTATGTTGGTTATGGTTAACAATCGTGGTTCTGATACTACGGTTCAGTTAATGCAGCGTCCACCAGCGGGTATATGGGGTGGTTTGTGGTGTTTTCCACAATTTGATACAGAGGTGGAGTTGACTGATTATTTAGCGCTGCATAACCTTAAAGCCTCAGAACAAGGCCTTGCAGGCTTTAGGCATACATTTAGTCACTTTCATTTAGACATTCAGCCCGTTTTAGTAGAATTAACATCGCAGTCAGCTACGGGGATCATGGAACAAAACGCGACTCTCTGGTATAACATAGATCAACCAGCAAAAGTGGGATTAGCTGCGGCCACAGAGCGTATTTTGTCTAATTTAGCCGTACTTTTCGCGACACATTAGTTTTAATCGTAATTAAGTTAGTAAGGGATCACCATGGCTCGCACAGTTCAGTGTCAACACCTTAATAAATCTGCCGACGGTTTGGATTTTCAGCTTTATCCAGGCGAGTTAGGTAAACGTATTTATGACAATATCAGTAAAGAAGCGTGGGGCTTATGGCAACAAAAGCAAACGATGCTGATTAATGAGAAAAAACTCAACATGATGAATGTTGATGACCGCAAATTTTTAGAAACTCAAATGCTGAGCTTCTTATTTGAAGGTAAAGATGTTGAAATCGAAGGTTATGTTCCTCCTGCTGAAGACGAGTAACAAACATTAATAAAAAAGCCGCAAACATGCGGCTTTTTTGTGTCTGTTATTTATTGCTTAACCCTTCAACGACAAATGCTAATACATCGTTAGCAGATGTATACCCATTATCATTTTACAGTGCTCCAACGCAAAAGAGGTTATACTGATATAATCAACACGGTAATCGCCCCCAAAGTTCTGCACCTCACCTATCGCTTTTGCATCAATATCTAACCGCTTTGTTAAACCATTTAAAAGATAAAGTCGTCAACCGTGATTAATAGTTAACCTGAGCTTCGGATAAGAAATTAGCTCCCCAAAGGAACTAAATGCTCGTTCCTTGAT
>NZ_BMQI01000029.1 GCF_014648035.1 Shewanella algicola
CGGTAGTTCCGCACGTCCGGATCTGTGTGGGGTCGGGTCAGTAATGGCCCGCTCTACCACGATGGTTACCAATGAAGTTTATTTACATTCTGCTAATACTCATATTACTTGGGTGTTCGTCGAAACAGCAAACAAAAAGCTTTGAGTTAGGATCATATAGCGTTTTTGAATCGTATGTTTCAACTACAAAAATTTATAACAAACAATTGTGCAATGGCAACCTAGATTACTCAGGGGATATCAAATTCTCTAGAGCTCAAATTGAAAGAATTGTTAATGAAGCTCAAACAATTAACTTTTTTGAACTTCCTAGCACTATCACTCACCCATTAGCACCGATGCCTTTTATACAAGAGGACATCGAAAGAATTGATATTTGCGCACCTTGTTCAACAACGGCTTTGTATTTAAAAATTGGCAATAAAAGTCATAAAGTGTCTTGGCCATGCAATTGTTCAAATTTCAACGAACCAACGCCAAAAATATTAAGGAAACTTGTTAACACTGTTAATGACTCAATTAAGTCATCAGCAGCTTATATCCAAGCACCAGAAAGTTTTTGCCGTTTAAGGTAACAATTAACTATGCCACCCACGATAATTAACTATACCATCCACGATAATTGGTGTTGGTATTCGTTAAAAGCACTTAACAAACAGTTGGTGTGCTTACTTGCGGTGCTGGTGCGGTGAAACCTCGCTCGTTCCTCGCTGCGTTTCACCACCCCACAACAAAAGCGTTATATACTATCAAGGTAATAAAGCACTATCTCCCCCTTTTTTAGTACTATTATTGCTGTTTTTGGGTCTTAATATTGTAGGAATAAATTAATATGTCTAAAGAATTAGAATTGGCAAAGTATTATTTTGACTTGTCTAATACGAGTGATTTTACAGCGATTGCAACATTATTTGACGAGAAATCAACTTTTTGTACACGCAACTTAGATTACTTTATTGGCGTTAAAAATATCATGTCGATGCAAAAGGCGCATCATGGCTCTTATCAAAAACTCCACTGGGAAGTTACAACTGTTGAAGAAGTAAAGTCGGGTGTAATACGTTTTGAGTTTGATTTTTCTGGTTTGAATAAGGTAAATGAATTAATTCAGTTTTCAGGTATAGAGTATGTCGTAATTCGTGATGGGATAATTAGACATATCGATATCAGAAGTGCTTAAATAATCCGTTGAAAACGCATATAACTAATAAGGATAGGCCGCGTAGTAGAACATTATTATAACATGGCTACCCACCCCAACTGTACCAACACAGTTTTTGTATAGGCTATATTTTAAAAAGTCTATTCATGGCGTAAGGCTTCTATAGGATCGAGTTGTGCGGCCTTACGAGCAGGGAAGTAGCCAAAAATAACGCCTACAGCGGCTGAAAATAAAAAAGATATGGCGACAATGCTTAGATTAAATACAAAAGGAACGCCCATTAAGTTTGCCAGCGTAACCGATCCAATTAATGCCAGTATAATCCCAATAATGCCGCCTAATGATGACAACATTACAGCTTCGACCAAAAACTGTAACAGTACTTCCCGTTCCATGGCGCCAATAGCAAGACGAATACCAATTTCCCGCGTGCGTTCGGTGACGGATACCAACATGATATTCATAATACCAATGCCGCCTACCAGTAAACTCACTGCTGCTACAGCACCCAATAACGTGGTTAATACTTTAGTTATACCGCTTAACATATTAGATATTTCTTTCATATCCATGACGGTAAAGTCGTCTTCTTCATTAGTCGCAATGTGGCGCCGTTCACGCAATAATTCGCCGATAGCTTGTTTTACTTTTTGTGTTGACTCGCCATCGTTAACTGAAATTTGAATCAGTTTAATATCTTGATTACCGGATAAACGTCGCTGAAAAGTCCGCAGGGGTATCACCACTAAATCGTCTTGATCCGTCCCCATGGTAGACTGTCCTTTGGCATTCAATAGCCCGATAATTTCACAGGAAAATTTTTCTAATCGAATTTTTTGACCTAAAGGATTTTGACTACCAAACAATTCTTTACGAACGCTTTCGCCGATAACGCATATGGCTTTACCCGCGCGTAATTCACTTTGGGTAAATGCGCGCCCAGCTTCAAAAATCCAGTTACCAGCCACAAAAAACTGGTTGGTGGAGCCCATAATACTGGTGCTCCAGTTTTCATTACCGTACACCACGGTAGCACCTTGCGATGAAGAGGGAGCGACTGCATTGATATTGTTAATCTCTCGAGCAATTGCCTCTGCATCAGCCAAACGAAATGCAGAGGCCGATGAGCGTTGTCCCATCCCCATTCTCTGTCCCGGTGAGACTAATAACAGATTACTGCCAAGGCTAGCGACTTGTTCTGTCACCTGTAAGGTTGCGCCGCCACCAATGGTGACCATAATAATCACCGCAGCAACACCGATAACAATACCTAACACAGTAAGGAATGAGCGCATAAGATTACGGCGTATTTCTCGCATAGCCAGTAACACAGCATTCCATAACATTAGTGAGCTCCTCCGTTGTCATCATCTCTGACAACCTGCCCATCGAGGAAGTGGATCTGTCGTTTGGCAAAGGCCGCCATGTCAGGCTCGTGAGTGACCATAACAACCGTAATATCCAACTCACTATTAAATGAACTTAATAACTCCATGATTTCTCGGCTACGGGAAGAATCTAGGTTACCGGTTGGTTCGTCTGCTAATAACACCGCTGGTTGAGTCACAATTGCTCGTGCAATCGCCACGCGTTGCTGTTGACCACCAGACAATTCACCTGGCGTGTGATGAGCCCAACCACTCAAACCCACGACATTTAATGCATTTAATGCTCGCTCACGGCGCTCGCCTGCAGGCAAACCTCGATAGATTAATGGTAATTCGACATTTTCTAATGCGGATGTTCTATTGAGTAAGTTGAATCCCTGAAAGATAAACCCAAGGTAATTGCGTCTTAAAAGTGCTAATTGATCGCGACTTAATGTGCCGACATCTATTCCATCAAACAGATATTGACCTGATGTGGGAGTATCTAGGCAACCTAATACATTCATACAGGTCGATTTACCTGAGCCACTTGGACCCATCACGGCAACAAAATCACCACGGTTAATGGTTAAATTGACTCCTGCTAAAGCTTGCATTTTTGCTTGGCCAGTTCCGTATACCTTATATACTTCTCTTAACTCAATGAGAGGGGATTGATGACTGACGATAGCATTACTCACTTTTAGTACTGATTGTATCGATGATCAATGGCATATCGGCTTTAAGGTCACCGCTGATTATTTCGGTATTGATACCATTGGTTGATCCAGTTGTAACATTAATCGCGATTGGTTGATTATCACGAAGTGTCCACACGTGCTGTTGAAGGTTATCTGTATCATTACTTTCGACTTTAGTTTTGGAGATACTGGGTGGTCGAGGCATGATACTTTTCATAAAGCCGCCGTTGTTACTGGATTGTGTTTCCTCATTTGATGGTTTAAAGCGCAGTGCGGCATTAGGCACCAATAATGAATCTTTAATTTGTTTTACGAGAATATCTGCGGTTGCCGTCATTCCTGGACGCAGTAATAAATCAGAATTATCAACGCGTAAAACGGTTTCATATGTCACCACGCCATCTATTGTTTGCGAGGCAAAATGCACATCAGTTATTGTCGCGGGAAAGTTTCTGTTTGCATATGCATCTACTGTAAATAATGCTTTTTGCCCTACGTTAATTTGCCCTACATCAGCTTCATCTACATCTACATGTAATTCCATTTGAGTGAGGTTTTCGGCGAGAGTAAACATCACCGGGGTTTGGAACGACGCGGCCATAGTTTGCCCTGGCTCAACATCACGAATTAATACTATGCCATCAATGGGAGAATGTATGGTCGCTTTTGCCAAAGTGGTTAATTCAGCATCCAGTGCGGCTTGCGATTGAGCGACTAATGCTTTAGCACTGGCAAGGTTAGCGATCGCTCGGTCGTATGATGCTTGTGATACGTCTAATTCTTGCACTGAATACAAGTCTTTTTTAACTAATTGACGATAACGAGTTAAGGCTTTTTGAGTTTCTACAATGGTGGCTTCTATTTGCTTAACTTGAGCTTTTGCAGAATCTAGCGATGCCCTTGCTTGGCTAACTTTAGCTTCTAATTGATCGGTGTTCATGCGAGCAAGTATCTGGCCTTTTTCTACATAATCATTGAAATCAACTAATACCGTTTTAATGGTTCCAGAAATTTCAGATCCTACTTCAACTTGATTGACCGGTTGTAATGTCCCCGTAGCCGTAACCGTAATATTTAATGAACCTTTACTTACGTTAGTCGTTTTGTATTGTGTGGTTTGAGACTGACCATTGGCTAAAAATTGCCATGACAAAATAGCGATAACCACTATTATTCCAGCGAACCAAAAATATTTACGGAAAGTGTTATGGTGTTTAGTCGACTCATCTAGACCTAACGTTTTACGAATATCATTTTTTTGATTTGTGCTAGATTTTTGCGGTGTAGATACCATATAGCACACCTCGATTGGGTTGCATTATCTCTATTAAGGCTGGTGACCTTTTCTTTAATAAATAGCCCAAGGCTTTCTTGGGATTATATTAATCAGTGTAATGATTAGAAAAAAAGGCAATGTGATCTGAATCAACTTAGCGAGAATTATTAGAATATAACACTGTGTTGAATGGGCTAAAGATAGAGCATGGCCATATATGGTTTTTTTAGGAAAATGGGTGGCTCTTTTAGGAAGGAACTGGGAGCAAGGGAGCAGGGCAAGCAATTACTCTTTTGAAATTAGTACAGCGCCATCCAGAAACTCTCACGCACAAGGCAGAGCTATAGCATCAATCTTGTTGTAATCCCGTTGATACATGCAGGGTTTGTTGGTTATCGATAATGATGGCTTCGTATTCAGGTAACTCATTGATTAGCGCCATGCCTTGTTGTAATCCCATCACAAAAATGGCGGTGGAGAGGGCGTCTACGTAAGTTGGGTTTTTACCAATAATCGATACACTCACCACATTGCGGGCCGAGTCGCCGGTTTTGGGGTTAATGATGTGATGATAACGCACGCCGTCTTCGATGAAATAACGCTCATAATCGCCAGATGTGGATATCGATTCGTTACTCAGAGGTAATTGCACTGCGGTTTTCTCTTCGGCGCGAGGGTGTTTAATGCCAACAAACCACGGGCGACCGATACGATCGCCAAGTAACGTGGTGTCGCCGCCAGCGCTAATGAGTGCATGTTCAATGCCGGCTTTCTTAAGAATGGCGATACAGTTTTTAACCGCATGGCCTTTGGCTATACCGCCCAAATCGATTTTAACATCAGCATCGGTAAATTTAACGGATAAGCTCGGTTTATCTAAGATAACCGTTTGATAATTAATGGCGGTTAACGCTTGTTTGATTGCAGCTTGATTGGGTTTTTGATGCTTGCGGTAATTGTATTGATAACCGATAGAGGCATAAGTGATGTCAAACATGCCATGGGTTAATACTGCAATGTCGTGCGCATCGGTGAGTAAATCAAATAATTCCTGGCTAACAATAACAGGGCGGGTGGCCGCATCTCGGTTTATAACACTCAGTTCGCTGGTGGCGATATAAGGGCTCATGGTTTGATCAATGCGCTGCATCTCTTGTTCAACCGCCACAATGAGCTTATCTGCTGTTGCTTTTGTAGCGTCATCGTCTAACCAAAATTCAACATGAGCTAAGGTTCCCATGACATGGAAGCTCTTTTGGTGCCACTGGGCAAAGGCCGAGTGCGAATTAAATGCAAACAACATAATGACAATAACGGCGCTGAATTTACCCATGGATCTTCTGTTTTCTCTAATACGATAGTGCTGATTGTTGATTAAATGACATCGTTCGGCAACCGCTTAGGTGAAAATAACCGTCTACACAGACAAATTACTCGCTGAACAGCACATATTACGGTAATTTAGCCTTATTATCGTCTACTCGAGTTTTGTTGTTTTAATGCCCATTATTGCTGATGTAAATCAATGTTATCCATCCATAAAACCGCATATTTACTTTGTGCCACTTGATGATGAACTTGCCCCTGCAGACTTTGATGCTGGATTAGCCCTGGGTTGGTTAAGCGAAGACGAAGAGGCAAAAGTTGCCCGTTATAAAAGCCTGTCGGCGCGTAATAATGCCCTGCAAGTTAGACTGGCATTAAGAGCGATATTATCGCGCCATAGCGATATTGAGCCTACACAGTGGCAGTTTATTTATGGCGCTAAAGGCAAACCGGCATTAAGCCATGATTTGTGTGCGCAAACCGGATTACATTTCAATTTAAGTCACAGTGGTCAGTGGTTAATGATTGGCGTGATTGAAGTGGCGAGCAGTCAGCATAACGTTAACCTTACGTCTGAGCGTAGTGTTGAGTTAACCCAAAGCACTCAATCTGAGCTTCTTCCCTCTCTGTTTTTTGGTGTCGATATTGAGCGTGAGCGCAGCAGTACCGATATTGTGCCGATTTTAAATCACTATTTTACCCAGGCTGAAACCGACACATTGTTGCAGTTACCCATTGAGCAGCAGCGGCAACGTTTCTTTGATTTATGGGCGGTAAAAGAGTCTTACATTAAAGCGCGTGGGCTAGGTTTAGCCTTGTCACTTAAATCTTTTGCCGTTGATTTTAGTGAATTTAATGAAGGGCACGTGCAGTTGAAAGGCAAGGTTGAGCAATCAATTGTGTTACATCAAGGGGTTAAGCTTAACTTTACCGATGTTTCAGATATTGCCAATACGGTGGCATGGCAAACGCAATTGGGCCGGCTTGATCAACAATATCGTTTTGCCATCACTTTAGGCGTAAATAAACAAGATATTGGACTAGAGTTGACGAGAGCTGACGATGACGATAGTGCATTAATGGTTTATCAATTGTCACTGGCACAATTATTGGCCGATGCGAATGCTTAGGTCGCTGATCGTAAGTTCTCTATAAAGAATCATCTATAAAGCATCAGGCATAATATGCGAGAAGCCATTCAGCCGAAGCATCGCTTCGGCTGAATTAAGTGACGAAACATGTGAGTTGTAATTCGCAACTGTTTTACTGCTAACGTTTACTTTAAAGGGACGATGGCAAAGCTTTCATCAAATTGCACTAAGGTGGAGGCTATTTTGCCAAAGGCTTGTTGGTCACCTGTCATACTGGCTTTGCCTTTCTCAAGTAGTTGTTTAAGTGATGTTTTACCTAATAACACATTAACAATATCGTCTTTGTCGACGGTTAATGTAGCGTCTGCCGTTTTAGCTTTTTCGACCACAATGTTATTGAGGTTGCCATGACTTAGTTCAACAAACACGGTAGTTTCAGGTGTTGTTTTTGTCGCTTGAGTGACCACATTTAAACTGATATTGCCTAACTTGTCTGCTGCAATACTGTCGACTTTGACGGCTAAAAAGTCAAACAATGTGGTCATATCCATTTCGCTTAATACATCAGCAGAGGCCGATTTAGGTGCGCCAGGTTGAATACCAATGCGCAACTCTTGGGCACCAGTAAGGTAAATGTTTCTCCAACCAGCGCCTTCAGCTTGATAACCCAGTTGTTCATAGGTGTCTGCTAATAAATCGCGAGCATGTTCATTACTTGGGTCTGCCATCACCACTTTATTGAGCGCCGTTGCGACAAAGCGATACTCACCTTGATTGAAGTCAGCTTTAGCCTTTTTAACAATATTATTGGCTCCACCCATGTATTCGACAAATTTAGTCGCTTCTTGCTGAGTTGGCAGAGGGTTTAAGTTGGCTGGATTCATGTCAAAGTAACCCAAATACATATTGTAAACCGCTTTGGCGTTGTGACTGTAGGTGCCGTGATAGCCATTGGTATACCAGGTGTCTTTGACCTGTTGCGGAATCGTGTCCATGATGGCATCACCAATATCTTGTATCACCACACCTTGGTTGGCTAAACGTAATGATTGGTTATGCACTAAACCATAGTTGTCGCGCTGCATTTTAAGGTATTGATTAATTTCACTATTACCCCAAACTGGTGCAGAATGTGATGCAAATAATACTTCAACATCTTGACCAAATGCATTGACCATTTGGTTAATGTCTTTTGACCACTTTAAGGCATCACGCACTTTGGCACCACGTAATGTATAAATGTTATGCATACCGTCATAGGTTAGCTCTCCCGTCCATAATGCTTTCATTGACGGTATATAAGTCACCATTTCGCTGGCTGCTTCAGTACCAGAGGCATCCATAAATACCATTTCTAGCCCGTCGATCGTTAACGTTTCCCATTTACCTTGTTGGTTGAGTTCGTAATCTGGTTTTACATAGGTAATTTCACCTTTTGATAAGCCTTTTGCCAAGGCCGCATCGACAATACCGTGATCGTGTTTACCCAATGTGGCGCCATATTGATAACCCGCTCGGCGACTCATTGCATTACCGGCAAGGACATTTTCATCGACAATTTCGGTGGTAATATTATGTGAACCATAAACTTTCACGTCAGGATATAAGTTTTGAACACCGCGCGCGCCACCAAAGTGATCTGCATGACTGTGAGAGTAAATCATTGCAACAATGGGTAAATTTTTACCTTCAGGTAAGTGTTCAAAAGCAAATTTTATTGATTGCTCTGCGGCTTCTTTTGTGAGCAGTACATCATAAACAATCCAACCTGTTTCTCCACGGATCAAGGTCATATTAGATAAGTCAGTGCCACGAACTTGGTAGATACCATCAGTCACTTTATATAAACCGTTTGGCACCATATTGAGTTGTGCTTGGCGGTAAAGTGATGGGTTAACTGAGTCTGGAAACTGTTCACTGATAAAGCTAAATTCTGCACGCAAAATATCTGCTGTCGCTTGATCAAATTCTGCAATTTGGTTTTTACTAAAGCGCTCAAAAGCAACCTTGTCGTCAAACTTAAGGCTTTTTGTTAAGGCTGCATTATGGGCAACAGTAGCCGGTGTTGCTGCTTTACCGTGATAGTCGACCGTTAGATGGTCGTGCTCGTGTTGGGCGGCAAATGCATTTAGCGACAATATTGTTATCATTGATAGGGCAATGGTTGATTTTTTCATGATGGTATTCCTCGTTAAAATAAAAATGTAGGTTTTAAATTTGATGAACCTATCTTAGACAATAAATACCGAAAGATAACTATGGCTAAATTGTTATAATACATTCATATTATAAATGTATTTGCCGTGGTGGAATAAGTATATGAATGATGAAGTGAACCATAAATTAGCGACTTTAGACTTAAATTTATTGCGGGTATTTTGTGTCGTATGTCAGCAATCATCTATTACTCGTGCGGCCGAACAATTAGCATTAACGCAATCATCGGTGAGTAATGCGATAAATAGACTTAAAATGGCATTAGATTGTGAGTTATTTATTCGAATTGGTCGTGGTATTGAGCCGACAGCAGTAGGGTTACATATCTTCAATTCGGTTCAACCTATGCTCGATGCTATAGAGCAGACATTGATGGGAGTCAGTGAGTTTGATCCTTATACTTCTAAACGAGTATTTAGCATTTATGCAAATGAAGCGGTGATAGATTTACTTCAGCCTCATTTGGATAAGGCGTTAGCTCACTTTTCGGTGAGGGTGGTATTTCGAGATTCTCCCGTGCTTGAAGAAGCTCAATATCAAGACTTGCAAATGCAAAAGGTGGATTTGGTGATAGATATTGTACCGCCAAAACTTAAAACGTTTAGTTTTCAAAAGGTCGCACAAGAGCGGATTATTTGTGTTGTCCGTCAACAGCATCCGCAGATACATGATTGCATTAGTCGTGAAGATTACTTTGCTGCAGAACATGTAATGTATCGCTTTCATCGTGACAATATGCGTGTTGCAGATATCATTTCTAATGACCCATTACCAGATAGAACACTATACTGTGAACAGTCATCGTTACTGAGTATGTTGTCGCTGATCAGTAAGTCTAATGCGATTGCTATTGCACCTTATGCATTTACCAAAAATTATGCTGAGTTATTTAAACTCAACATCATTGAATTGCCATTTGATACCCGCCCGATTGAGCTATTCAGCATTTGGCCCAGCAAACATGCGCAAGATAAGTCGTGTATTTGGCTCAGACAAACCATTGAAACATTAATGAAAGAAGCATATGTTGCTTGATAAAAAACAGCCTAAATTTAACTTAGGGCTTTAGTTTCTAATAACGATTCGAAATTTACCGTTACAGATGATGACTTGCAACAATGGAAGTTTGCTTTGGACGTTTAAATCGAGCCTACAATTCAGTTTATGTTGTGGTGCACTCCAATCCAATCTCAGTCGACAGAACCAATAAAAACGCCAACGATGATAATATCGTTGGCGCAATTTATTAACGCTACAACAGGTTAGTATTTTGCAGGTTGGTCTGTTTTCGGTAGTGTTGACTGAATAAATTCACGTAAGTCATGGTTTGATTGCTTTAAGTCATCATGTCGTAGATACATCATATGACCACTGCGATAACCTTTGAATGACAACCTATCTTTTATTAACCCACTCCGGTCAAGTTGCCACATGGTGTACTTTGCATCAAAGTAATTGGTGGCTCCATCATAATAACCAGATTGAATCATCACATTAAGGTATGGATTTTGCGCCATCGCTAAACGTAAGTTTGCACCAGTATTGTTTTTACTTCTATCCCATGGATGAACAGGGCCGAACATATTATATTTTAGGTCTGTTTTATAGTTTAGTTCAGTGCGAAGGTAATCATTAATTGCCGGGGTAAAGCTGTGTAACCAAGATGCCAGCTCTGGATTGTAATCAGGTTTTCCACCCACACTTTTTTCGTCGATACCAATATAACGCGAGTCTAAACGGCCAATGGTTTGTTGGCGGTCACGCAGAAGTGTTTTCCAGAAATACTTGGTATCAATATCTAAATTACTTTGCAGCACTTCAGTGACACTCAGTCCTGAATATTGGGCGACTTGCTCCGCAACACGTTGTTTTTCTTCTGCTTCAATAAAGCTACCTTTAGCGAGCGCAGGTAAATATTGATTTAAAGTAAATTGTTCCACTTCGGCCAATAGTGGGCTTAAATCTTGTTGTTGTAAATCTTCCCCAAGTGCCTTGTGGTACCAAGCTGCAGCGGCAAAATAGGGTAAGCGGTTGGCGGCTTTAACTGGTCCGTTTCGTTCAATGCCGAGATCTGTTGGTGAAACTAAAATAACCCCGTTAGGGTACATCCACTGGTTTTTTTGCAGCTCTAAAGCTAAACCGGAAACGCGGGCAGTGCCGTAACTTTCGCCGATTAAATATTTAGGCGAGCGCCAGCGTTCATTGCGAGTCACAAATGTTGTCACCCATTCCGCTAGATATTTAATATCGGCGTTTACGCCAAAGAACATTTTCTGTTGTTCGTCTTTTGATGGCATTTTCCCTTCAACATTCGGTAATACTCTTGAGTAGCCAGTATTGACTGGGTTTACATATACGATGTCTGCGATATCTAATATTGAATAGTTGTTACTTTTAACACCATACGGTTGCAGTGGGTAACCTTCGTCGTCGATATTTAATACTTTAGGTCCCGTGTAAGCAATGTGCATCCATACCGAAGCAGAACCTGGGCCACCATTAAATGAAATAATTAATGGTCTTTTGCTATTGTCTTTAACATCAGTGCGCTGGTAGTAAGTATAAAATAAGGTTGCGGTGGGGTGACCTTCGTCATCCCATACTGGTTGAGTCCCTGTGGTCGCACGATAAGGTATCGTTTTTTCGTTGATTTGTGTTCGATGTTCGGTGATCACTTTTTCATCGATAAGGGATTGTCTCATTTCGTCGGCAAAAGTCGTTGATGAAATACAAAAACTTTGCAGGCAAAGCACAATGACACTTGTTTTGAATAAATAATGGAGCATAAGAGGTCTTATTAGGTATAGGGTTATTACTGAATACTTAGCAGATTATCATAAGGATTATGCAAAAGGGGCTGGTAAATGAGCCTATATTGTAAACAATTGTGCTTTATTGAATTACAATTAAAATGAGAGTGACAAAATGGTTACGAGCACAAATTGCTACCTTTATTGTTCTATCATCGCCTGATAAAAGCGAAAATGGTGTGGCCATATTTGAGTGTATTAATTATTTTAAATCAATGATTAATAAAAAGCCTTTATCGATTGATAAAGGCTTGGTGTATATTGAGATAGTTTACTATCAAATTACTGTCTGGCTAACCTGTTTGACTCTGGCGGGTTTTCAAAATCACTGCGGTAGGGGTTAATGTCTAAGCCGCCACGACGAGTGTAACGTGCATACACGGTTAACTTAGTGCATTGGCAGTATTTTTTTAGGTCGACAAAAATACGCTCAACGCACTGCTCGTGAAACTCATTATGCTGACGGAAAGAAATCAAATAGCGCAGCAGTTTTTCACGATCAATCTTAGGGCCCTGATAGCGTATCATCACACTGCCCCAGTCAGGTTGTGAGGTAATTAAGCAGTTAGACTTTAATAAGTTTGAGTTAAGAGTTTCGGCGACATTTTTGTCAGGATCTGTACTGCCAACTAAATGGTCTGGATTAAACTCGTACTCGGTGACTTCGATGTCTAAATCGTCAATACAGGTGCCGGGTAGGTCGACAATACGTTCAAGGTTAAAATGCTTAGGCTCAATGACTTTAACGCTAACATCGCCGTCGGCGCACAGTGCTAAATCGCGGCTTAAGGTGTCTTGCACGTCTTCAACGTTATCAAACTTAGTTTGGTTAAAGCTATTTAAGTACAATTTAAACGATTTTGATTCAATCAGGTTGGCGCTATTGATATCCAGTTGCACTTCTAATAACGCCACAACTGGCTTGCCTTTGGCGTTTAGCCACGACAACTCATAGCCTGTCCAAATGTCAGTACCATGGAAAGGTAAATCACCACTTAATGCAATTGCATCTCGATTAAGTTTGCGTGGAACCCCTTGCAGCAGTGACGCGTCATACTCAGCTTGATATACAGTTGCATGACCTAAGGTTAGGCCTTTAAGTGCATCAGCATCACTATAAGGGTCGTGATTGTGTGTCATCTAATCGGTTTCCGTGTCAAAATATGGTTTTATTATAAACTACGAGTGGCTTAAGTGTCTTGTTCATCTGCATTAGAAAACTTTATAAATAGCTATCTTAAATCTTACCAAGATACCTTGTCTGAATTTCCGCGCTATTATCCTTTGGGCGAAGACTCAATATGTATTCAAGGGGCCTTTAAACCTGGCTGTGATGATACTGTGTTTTGGCAGCCGGTTAAACGTGACGATGTGGCTGACTTTAATAATGTAGAGCATGCATTAAATATTCAACTACACCAAGATATTCATGCATTTTATGGTGAGTATTTTTCTGCGCCATTGCAGTTTACCGCACCATTTGGTGATGGTGAGTTATTGCAAGTGTGGAACCAAGATGACTTTGAAATTTTGCAACAAAATGTAATTGGTCATTTGATCATGAAGAAAAAGCTCAAACAACCGGCAACTTGGTTTATTGGCGTGCTAGGTGAGGGCGATGAAATGCTCACCGTTAATAATGACGATGGCAGTGTGTGGATTGAAATTCCGGGTGAAAAACAACGCACAAAATTAGCCGAGTCATTAACCGATTTTTTACAGATTATTTCGCCAATGATCAAACCTCCACAAAAGCCCGTTGAAGAGAGTGCGCCAATTGTTGAGCACCCTGGTATTTGGCAGCGGATGAAAATGATGTGGAATATGTTACGTGGTAAACATCATTAGTTAATGTTCATTGCAATTGAATATCTGCATCACGCTGTATAATCATATGCATATTAAAGTGTGATGCGTTTTCATGTTCATTCGATTTATTGATGATCCCAAGATAAGTTAGACACAATGCGGCAAGGCTCACACCTAAAGTGAAACATGTCTAATAACGGTTGTTCGAGCTTCCAATCATGTGAGCCGCAGCGCGGGCAAGGGCGGGCGAGCTCTGTTTGTAATGACTCTCCGCCCACGCGATATAAATAATAGTAAGTGGGTATCTTCGTTAGGTACTCAATCCGCCCACGTAAGTCCCATCCACGTCTAAATAAGTCACTGTCTGCCCGAGTAATTTCATCTAATGCGGCAAATTCTGCTTTAGTGGCTGCTGCCATTTGCAGTTCATCACAGGCTTGCCATTCGGTTTGCCATTTAATGATACGTTTATGGTCGCCATTGAAGGTGGCTGGTAGTTGATACAGCGGAATAGGTAATAAATTGTCACCACTGCGCAGTGGCGAGCACATGTGCACGTAGCTAGTATATAACAATTGCCAAGACGGCGTGTCGGTATTACTTACTTCAGAGTTAATGTCCTGCCCAATAAACTTCTCTCTTGGCGCTAGTAGCTTGGCTTGTGTCAGCTCTGTTAATGCCACTTTTACCCACGGGCTGTTATAACGATTGGCTAGGCTGGTTTTTTCTGGCAATAACAAGCGAACTTTAAACTCACCATCATTAAACGCGACCGCGAACTCACGCCCCAGTATTTGTCCATTAGCGCGCAGCGCCTCGAGTAAGCCGTTAATGGCTTTTTCGGCGGCATCAATGGTGGTGTCGGCAAAGCATTCAAAGCGAAGTTCAAAAACAAACATGGATTATTCGGCCTTAGGGGAAATGGTTGGCAAATGTTGGTTAACTTGTTGCTCAAGTTCATTCACACGGCTGTTGAGTTGGTTAATCAGTTGCTGCATGGTGTCGACTTGTTGCTGCAATTGCAAAATCGGATTGGCTAGCTCATCACTTGGGGTTTCAGGTGCTGGAATATCGGCTAATTCAGGTAAGTTTTGCCATTCCGATTTTGGCAAAGCTTTAAATTGTTGTAGCCCCTGGATCAGCACTGGCATCGGCAAACGACTGCCTAAACGTCCTTTTATTAACGCTAAGCTCGGTGTATGGCCATTTATGGCAATGGACTTGGCTGCGGCTAACACTTGTTCAATTGGACTCATTGTTAGTTAAATTCCTTAATTTTTGGTAATCAGAATCACTACTGTTGCAGAACTAAAAGGTAAAAACTAATTAATTCAATGTTTTATTTTTTGGCATGATTCTAGCTTTAAGGATCACAACACAATGCGGGTTATATTTTAACAAAAAGGATGCAACATGAAATCAAAACTTATTGCGGCAAGTGTCGTGGCGCTAATGTCAGTGGGATTAAGTGGCTGTGTGATCAGCGTAGGCGATCATGAATCAGGTAAAAGCCATGAGTATTGGCAAGAACAACAAGATAAAAACCGTGCTTTATTGGCTAACCTTGCACTCGGCATGACCAGCGAGCAAGTGTTGACATTAATGGGCACAGCCGATTTCAGTGAAGCGTATTCAAAAACAAATTCAGATAATACAGACCAGGCAATAAAAGTCTTATTTTATCGTACTCAGTGGGCAAAAGGTGACGGTAAAACAACTAAAGATGAGTGCACCCCAGTGGTGTTTAGAGATAACCTTTTAGTGGGCTGGGGTGACACGGCATATCAGCAAATTTAAGCTAATGTAATTATTGGTACTATTCTCTCATCATGACGTCCAATTGGTCGATGACTTCCGACCATTGGGCGTCTTCCATTAATGCCTCTTTTAAAAATGCGCGCTGACTAGAGCTCCAACACGGGGCATCAATTAACAAGGTGTGTTTAGCTAATTTATTCTGGCTAACAAATTCATTAATGTCTTCTGATTTATGGCCTAGCCCTAATTGTTGAAATAAATGGCTTAAATCATTTTCTGTTGTATCCATTTTCACGACTCCCTAGGTGACTCATTGTAATTATTTCAGTATTAATCTTAAGCGCAAAAATTGCAAAGAACTCGCCGAGAAAGCGAGTTATCAGCTATACAAGGTAAACAAAATTTGTTGATTGTTTCAAACTTGTTAACTTGCTAAGTTAACAAGAGTCATAACACAAGGAATAACAATAATGGACAATAACACCTTGGAAACCTTACGAGCAGTGTATTTAACTGCTGAAGATTTACGTGTGGCGGCCTCAATCCTATATAACGCTTACCACGATGATCCTTATTTTATTGAGGTGTTGGGTAAGCAAGATGTTCAACAATATGAACAAAAACTCCGCGCGGCGATCCGCGAAGAGTTAAATGAACTGTGGCAACAAGAACAGGCGCTAATTGGCTTATTTGATCAAGAACGTCTCATCGGTGTGGCCTGTGTGATAACACAACAAATCCCCTTAGGCGAGGCACGCTATTGGCACTGGCGTTTAAAAATGGTGATGGGCACAGGTTGGAAGTCAACCCAGGGATTAATGGAAAAAGAGAACTGTATATTAGAACATCTTCCGTCGGATAAATGCGGCATTTTACAGTTTATTGCCCTGGCCCCAAATGAGCAAAAAAAGGGTTACGGTTCGCGATTAGTCGAGGCGGTACTGAGTTGGTGCGACGAACAACCACGGCTAGATGGTATTGGTGTATTTGTGACTCACCCCTATCATCATGCTGTGTTTGTCCAACAAGGATTTATCAGCCTAGCAGAAGTAAATATTGGTCAGGTTGATGGTGAAATTTTATTTTACAACAAACAAGAAGCAGCCAATCAAGGCCAGATTTAATCCGATGACCGTCAATACCTAATATTCTCAACGGTGGCTTGTTGTTATCCGTTGTTAGTTAGATACATTATGGAGTGAGTTATGCAGCCCAAACGTTATACCTCTTTTGCCGAGTTTTATCCGTTTTACCTGTCGCAACATCAAGACCCTGTATGCCGAAGGTTACACTATGTTGGCAGCACCATTATTTTAGTTATTATTGTCAATACACTTATTAACCAACATTGGTGGCAACTGCTTTTATTGCCGGTTGTTGGCTATGGTTTTGCCTGGTTAGGCCACTTTATATTTGAAAAAAATCGCCCAGCAACATTTACCTATCCACTGTACAGTTTATGGGGAGATTGGGTGA
Source organism: Shewanella algicola (assembly GCF_014648035.1). Taxonomy (GTDB): domain Bacteria; phylum Pseudomonadota; class Gammaproteobacteria; order Enterobacterales; family Shewanellaceae; genus Shewanella; species Shewanella algicola. The sequence continues at coordinate 16,994 of NZ_BMQI01000029.1, forward strand.
TGTTTGGACAAATGTTAAAACGGCAGTGGCGCAACGTTATTGGGGCAAAGTAGAGCCTTGCTCACACTCTTGTAAGCATTATCCTACATTGATGTAGGTTATTTTATCTTTAGTTGCCAGCATTTAGCATGGATTATGATTAAAATTTAATATTAAACAGTGGTTTGCGTGTTTTAGTACGTTTTTTGATATGTGAATTTTTTATGTCAGTCAGTTTTAGTGACTTTCCATGCAATGCTTTTTAGATAAAATGTACCCATCGAAAGCAAATAACGAACTGGTTTTCTTAGGATGAGAAATAAAGGTGAGTTTGCTTGAGAGCTGAAACCAATTGCTAAAGTAGATTGTTAGTACAGAATTTCAAGGATGATGCACAGGACACGCCCACGGAACTAGGCATAAGCTCGGTAAATGGATAACCGAATCAAGGAAGGGTGAAGCGCAAGCGACACAAGGAAAAAGGGATAGGACTGCAGGACGCAGCAAGGATGACTCAACGGATTGAATGCTCAGTCGATGGATAGGCTGTTCAATGGAATGACACTCATAAGATACTTTGTTTACAAAGAATCAAGGAAATGGGCATAAGGAAACGGATGCAGGATGCATGTATACATGGATGATGCAGGGAGCACAATTTCAGCTGGATTGCTGACAAAAAGCGTTACGGGCACAACCTTATTATTAAGGTTGTGCCTTTTTGCTTTTATAGCCTAAAATTCTTTAAAATCAATCGTTTTAAATCAACTTACTTCGTAATTATCTTAATGACTGGCGGCATGCAGCCGCAAAAAGTCGACTAAAAATTCAATTAATGCTTTGATTGCAGGGCTGATTAGGCGTTGCGATGGATAAAGTAAATTTATCGGCAACGGTGCGGGAGCAAAATTCGATAAAATGTCGACCAAATTATGATTAGCAATATCCTTATCGACATAAAAACTGGGTAATTGAGTAATGCCCTGATCTGCCACCGAAAACGCTTTTAAGCATAATGAATCGTTGGACTCCGTGTCGCCATTCACTTTTACCGTTTGCGGCTTTCCTTCTATTTGATATGTCCACTTTCTTGGGGTTGTAATGGCGCTGTGGATTAAACAGTTATGTTCAGATAATTATTTAGGATGATTAGGTATACCTCGCAACGCTAGATAACCTGAACTTGCGACGGTTTTAAACTGCATTTGGCCAATGCTGCGTGCAATCATGCTTGAGTCTGCGAGGTGTCCAACCCGCAGCGCTAAATCAAAGCCTTCTTCTATTAAATCTACTTTACGATTAACTAATGACAACGATAGCTGAATATGGGGATGCTGGCGTTTAAACTCGGCTAACGCATTGGGCAAAACATATTGCCCCATCATCATTGGTGCGGTGAGTTTAATGCTACCAGTTAAATGCTGGCTTTGTTGAGCTGTGGATTTTAAATCTTCCACTTGCGTCATTATGCTCGCCATTTTGGCCAAATAGGCGTGGCCGTCATCGGTTAGATTTAATGTGCGAGTCGTACGATTAATAAGACGAATATCGAGCCATTTTTCAAGTTCGCTAATTTGTCGACTGACCGCCGAAGGCACAAGGTTTAACTCATCAGCAGCACGACTAAAGCTTTGATGTTTGGCTACCTGTTGAAAAACCTGAATTGATTTTAGAAGATCCATTAACTGCCTTTACAATTACTCGACATTATTCACAAGAACTGTTTCCTAGAACCGATCCTTCTGAAACGATTACTTATTCACTATTATTCAGAAAAAGTCACAAGTCTTGTTCTTGTTGTAATATTTATTGATAAATATGTTACCAGTACTATAAACCTACTTAAACAGCAAACTTGTGGGATTTATGATGAAAATAGTATTAATTGGCGCAACAGGCATGATTGGTAAAGCAGTCGCACAGGAATTACACGACCATGACGTTATCTCGGTGGGATATAACAACGGTGACTATCAGGTTGATATTGAAGACATCGCCTCAATAGAAGCGTTATTTGCCAGTATTGGCCAGGTTGACGCGGTGATCTCAACGACCGGACTCATTGCTTTTGCGCCAATCACCGAGCTTAGCCAGGCGCAAATTGTCATGACAGTAAATAATAAATTAATTGGCCACATCGCATTATTTCAAGTTGCGCAAAAGTACATTTGTAAAGGTGGTAGCTTTACCATGACTTCTGGTTATTTAGCCCAGCATCCAATGGTCGGCTCATCAGTAATCAGTGTGGTGAATGCCGGATTAGACTCATTTGCCAAAGCCGCCGCTTTGGAGTTCGGGAATGCATTACGAACCAATACCGTGAGCCCGCATTTTGTTAAAGAAACCATGGAATTAATGGGTATGGACAGTACAGATGGGGTTTCTGCTGCTGACACAGCAAAAGCTTACCGTGTCGCCATTGAAACAAACGTGTCAGGTGCTGCGTTAGACACCAAAGACTATATTTAAGTTTGTTCACTGTTGTAAATAATTAACTCTGAATAGCTTTTACATAAAGCAAGTGCTTAACCATTTAGGTGCTTGCTTTTGAGTAGGTTATGCTTAACGCTAATGTCTTACTCATTAATCCCATCGCCCTCTTCATCACCTGTTATGGCTATCCATCGGTTATTCACGTTTATTTAACAAAACCCTGTTCAACAAGTGGAGTGATTATTTGTTCAAGCGCAACAACCTAAAGTACAAATATTATACTCACACCGTATTGTTTGTTGTTTTTTGTTAATAAGCAGCGTGATCGCTGCCATTTTTGCCTGCCTCCTTGTGAGATATATCTCACAAGCAATGTGAGATTAATCACTTTATTTTTGAGTAAATAATCTATAAAAATCCTAAGTTATTAATTTTATGTGCTTTTATTTTTTATGCGATTATGGTGCTAAATTATTCACTTGATAGGGCCTGTTTACGTGGAGGTAAATGAACTATTATTTATCTTGTTCCTAGGACGGAACAATCACAAGGAAGTAAATAGGTCATAGATGACCACAAGCAAATGGATGTTATGGACGGATTACTGTTTCAGGATGAAACGCAAAACACGTTATACGCTTAAAGTGAACAACGGGTTTTAAACATTATTAGGATGATAATGTTGCAGGACGCACAATACTCAGCAAATGATTTGCGACAGGATATGTAAAGATTTCATGGATGATACAAGGACACGCTTAGGACAGAGCAGGCTCGGTCAATGGATAATCGAGTAAGAAGGAAAGTACGCAAGTACACGGATCTTCACGGAATGACCAAGGATTGAGCAGGACGCAAGTTAGACGCATGGATGGTGCAGGGAGCACTTAAATAGCGGGAAAGCTTAACAAGAGATAAAAAGGCCGCGACAGTTACTGTCGCGGCCTTTCTTTTTGCATTTTTGCTGAGTGATGGAACTTTGTAGTGATATGTTGTCCAATTGTAAAGTATCTATGAGCTAACACCTCATTTGAGTAAGCAACATCTAAGTCGCCATTGTATAAGGAGATAGCATGAAAGGGTTTCAAATTGCACTATTGATGGGGTTTTCATTAGTTTGCTATAACGCTACTGCACAAGTGAGTGAAGAGCAGCAACAATGGGTCGAGCAAGCGTTAAGCGATATCAGTAGCAATACTGACGATACTAAAGTGCGTTGGCAGTACTCACAACACACTGTGATGCCAGACATGACCCGAGTTGAACAATTTAATGCCTCTTTACCCGACACTGAACGCTGGAGCTTAGTGACAGAAAATGGTGAAACGCCCGATAAAAAGCGCTTAAAAGAATACCGTGAACATCAGCAAGAACTCCTGCAAGATAAAGATGAAAATACCCATGAATTAGCGTTTTCTGATCTGATTAATTTATCGACATTAGCAATAGTGGATGAGGAAGGCGATAGTGTCGCATTTACATTTACACCTAATATCGACAAGTTAGATAATAATGCATTAACTGGGACTATTTTCCTAGATAAGCGCTCGAAGCAGTTACGCAAAATTTTAATCAGCAATACCGATGAATTAAACCCTGCTTTTTCAGTCACCCTAACCAAATTTGAATTGGAGTTGGGTTTTGATGTGTTTGAAGGATTGGTGATGCCTGCGCACACTTCAACCACCATTAATGGTACCGCAGCAATTTTTAAATCATTAGACAGCATACATAAAGTGACGTACAGCGAGTATAAAATATTGGATAAGCCACAAACCTAATCCAATAATCAAAGCAAAAAAAACGCTACTTTGTTAAAAATAGCGTTTTTTTATGCTGAACTGCCGTAATAAACGGTGCTTCAATGCTGAGCTAGTGGCACTTACCAGAGTTACAACTTTGGCTTGAACCACACCCACCAAACTTGCCGCTTGCCATAGGGGCGTCCATCCATTCTGGTTCTGGGAAAATAGGCCATTGAATTTTAGTCGCTCGATTACCGTGCATCATAATATGGCCGCGGAATTGATTGATACCATCGGTACTAAATTCGAACATAAATGTGGCTTTCCAACAAATACCGGTAGAGCCGCCAATACTTGGACGAGCAGACTCCATCGCAATAGCCAGCATTTGAACATTTTGTTTTTTGCATGATTGCTCAGCAACCCTCCGGCTGAGTTCAGCCATTTGCCTCAGTTGCCAAAAAAACGCGCCGACAACAACTAAAGCAACAATTAATAAAAAATCACTCATCATAGGCTGGTGGCCTTAAATAATCCGCCAATGGCGGTCGCTAATTGAATGCTGCGGTCTGGATGACGTAAATCTGACAGTAATCCTTGACGTAAGCTTGGTATCGCCACGATATCAGCAAATACTTGGTTAAAGAAGTGCTGTGGCTGTTTTGCTAATGCTTCTAAATACACTTTACGGGTTGCATCATTTTTTAGTGCCAACCAATTACGCGCTGCAATGGTAATTAAACTATTGTCGTTTAATAATTGCTGTTCATCCAGTTGCATAATCGCAGACATACTCAGTTGCGTATTTGACGCAAGAGCGGCTAAATACATTACTTTTAACTCTGGTTCAGCTTGCGACATTTTTGCAAATAACCGTTCAGCTAAATCGGCTTCAACAGTGATGTGTTCCAAGCACTGGCACAACGCCGATTGCACCTCTATTGGCGCCTGGTCGAATGCATTAATAATGTCATTAAGATGATCAAATTGATGTGCGCGAACGCAAATATCCGCCAAACCTTGTAAACCTAATTGCTGCCAGTTGTCTGTTGGCGCCTGGCCAGACAAATATTGTGCTGCAAATTCATACTGGCTAGATGCCGCTTGTCCAAGTTGCAGCCTGACTAAAGCATTAAACAGTGCGAGCTTATGTTGATTTGGTTTAAAGCTAAAAGGATGGTTAGCGAGTTGTTCTTGCTGCTCATCGGTTAATGCTTGGGTTGGATCGCGTCCAAGAGCCTCTAAAATCATTTTAATAAACTGAGTGCGAGGGGCGGGTGATAACAAGCCTTGCTCGTCTAAAGGTAACTTTACAAACCAAATGTACGGTTGCTGCTGTTGTTGCCAAAATACAATCGCAAATTGCGCGTGCCCTTGAATAGGATACGGATAGGGTGCCAATAAAGAATCGATTTGGTGAAATGCCAACATATCAATGTGCTGAACACGGCGGCCTAAATCGTAAATTTGGAATTGGGTGTTCGCGGTGGTCAGAAATTGGCTTAAGGTGGTTATTTCGGTCATGGTGTCTTCACTAAATCAAACGAGTTGGATGGGTATTCAAGAAGCTAAATGATATCATAATCCGACTTAGCCTCGATATTGTCGTTCATGTTTATGCTTTATTTAACCTGTAAAAACCATTTAATTATTTTAGAACAAACACTTAAGCAGTGTTCTTTATGGGCTGATAGTGCGCCCAGTGTGCACGCTATGGCGAGCAGCGCCCCTTTTGCCTGCGACACCATGGCATTTGAGCAGTGGTTGCAGTTTATTTTTATACCCAAAATGAGTGAACTTATTGAGCTCGAGCAGCCGTTACCGACCAATATGGCCATTGCGCCTATGGCTGAACATGTTTGGCAAGGTATAACAGATTACGCTGAGCTAATACGCCATTTACACAACTTTGACTCAGTATTAAGCCAACAATAACTCATAAAATTTTAAGCCCCACTAAAGTTAAGTGATACTCATAATGAATGCTAAAGATAACGATACGCTATCAGCCACTGATAACGACGAGTGCTATGAGCCAGAGTTTGTTGAAGAGGCTGCACCTTTAACGAGCACAGATGTTGCAACAGAGGCTGATGAACAGCCACCAGTGATTGAAGTGTTATATCAAGATGAGCACATCGTGGCGATACACAAACCTGCTGGGCTGTTGGTTCATCGCAGTTATTTGGCGCGTAAAGAACGCTTTTTTGCCATGCAAATGACCCGCGATCTTGTCGGTTGCCATGTATTTCCGGTACACCGATTAGATCGTCCTACATCTGGAGTCTTGCTGTTTGCTAAATCCAGTGAAGTCGCGCGCCAGTTGTGCGAGCAGTTTGCCGATCACAGCATTAAAAAACAATATTTAGCCATTGTGCGCGGTAATATGCACGAATCTGGCACCTTAGATTACGCACTCAAGCAAGAGTTTGACGATATTGGCGATAAACACGTTGACCCTAACAAAGCCGCGCAAGAGGCGGTAACCGATTTTCAGCCATTACTAAATACTGAAATCCCATTCAGCTCAGGTCGATACCCAAGTAGTCGATATGCATTAGTGCGTTTAAGCCCGCATACCGGTCGTAAACATCAATTACGCAGGCATATGGCGCATTTACGCCATCCTATTGTGGGTGATACGACTCATGGCGATGGTAAGCAAAATAAGTTTTTTAGAGAACACTTTAACATCAACCGGTTATGGTTAATTGCCAAAAGCTTGCAGTTTGTGCATCCGGTGACACAACAAGCCATGCATATTGAAACGGAATTAGAAGCAGAGTGGCTGACTGTGTTTGACGCATTTGGCTGGAATGATGCTCAATTATCATCAATGCCTAGTATGTTACTGAGTTAGTCATGTTTATGGCATCAGTATGACGTTTTACAGTGAAATACTGATGTTATTCCATGTGATCCGCGATAGCTTTTTTGAGTTTTTCAAATTCAGCAATAGGAGGCAGAAGTTCGTGATCTTGTTGCTCAACATGGAAGTAATAATTACGGCGTATATGCGCGAATTTGTGCTGGAGTTTGAGTTTTCGCTTTCTGCTGACTTGTCGCATACTACTGCTTCCGTAATGTCTTTGTTTATTTAGAGCGAATCACTCATTGCTCTGTATATATTTTACATACGTTATAAAAGGCGCTTGCGAAAAGCCTAACGAATAAAGTAAGTTATTCAGACTAAACGCATTTTATATCGAATTTTATTTAAGGGAATAGTATACCATGAAAAAGGTCAATATTGTTTTTGGTACTGTTTATGGTAGTGCCCAATATACTGCTGAAACCATTGAAAAGGCCATTGCAAAATTAGGATTTGCCACTAAACTTCTGCAACCCAATGAGTTATCGGGATTTGTGCCGCCCCAAGAAGAATTGTTAATCGTAGTATGTTCAACCACAGGCCAAGGTGATATCCCTGAAGATATTGCGCCTTGGTTTAACGAACTTAAATCTAATGCGCCTTATCTCCCTGCGTTACAGTTCAGCTTGATTGGTTTGGGCGACTCTAGCTACGACACGTTCTGTGGCGCAATCAAACAGTTTAATGAACTGTTAGTTGAGCTTGGCGCTAAGCCGCTCACCGAGACACTGGAAATTGATGCTTGCGAAACAATGGAACCCGAAATTGAAGCTGAAACATGGATAAGCAGTTGGCAAAACGCCGCCACATCGGCCAACGAAGCGTAAGTTTTTTTTCGCAACAATGGTTTAAATTTGCTCAGCGCTTAAGTCAAGCGCTGTTAATCCCTATTGCGATATTGCCCGCCGCAGGGGTCATGCTCGGCCTCACTGTTAATCCGTTACCTTTTATCCCTAATGAACTCAATATTGTACTGTCGGCGGTAGGCAATCTGGTGTTTACTATGATGCCTCTGCTATTTAGTGTAGCGGTGGCAATTGGGTTTTGTCGCGATCAAGGGATTGCTGCATTTTCTGCCGTGTTTGGTTTTGGCGTATTCTTATCAACCATGGGGGCGCTGACCGACATCTATGGATTAGTGTCAAGGCCACTGTGGGGAATGCAAACCATCGATACTGGTATTGCTGGTGGCATGTTGGTAGGTGCAATTACCTGCCTCGCGGTTAAGATTAGTTACCATGTTAAATTTCCGGTGATTTTTTCGTTTTTTGAAGGCAGACGAAGCGCGCCTATTATTGTTATTCCACTGTCAATGCTATTGGCATACGTGCTCAGCCATGTCTGGCCACCTTTATCATTAGTGATAGAACATTTATCTGACTGGTCCGTATATCAAGACCCTGCGATTGCATTTGGTGTTTATGGCACTGTTGAGCGATTATTAATTCCGTTAGGGCTTCACCATATTTGGAATGCCCCATTTTACCTTGAAGTTGGCCAATACATTAACCAAGGCACTGTAGTGAGAGGCGAGGTTGCCCGTTATCTGGCCGGCGATCCGCTAGCAGGAAATTTAGCCGGTGGTTATTTAATTAAAATGTGGGGGTTACCTGCCGCAGCATTAGCTATTTGGCGCTGTGCTGATAAATCAGAACGCAACCGCGTGGCAGGTATTATGCTTTCAGCTGCTACAGCGAGTTGGTTAACAGGGGTAACCGAGCCGATTGAGTTTGCTTTTATGTTTATCGCGCCGTTATTGTTTTTCGTCCATGCTTTACTCACGGGTATTGCCTATAGCGTGTGTATCTTATTAGAAGTGCACCACAGCATCGTATTTTCCCACGGTTTAGTGGATTTTAGTTTGCTGTTTTCGCGCTCGGCTAATACTTATTGGATATGGGTGCTTGGACCGATTACCGCCATCATTTATTACGCTTTATTTCGCGCCAGCATTTTAGCTTTTAACTTAAAAACGCCCGGAAGATTAGAGCAAACCGACCAGGAGTCAGAACCTAAAGAAAGTTTACGCGCCATGATTTCAGCACTCGGTGGACGCGACAATATTGTTGAAATCAACGCCTGTTTAACGCGTTTGCGCATTAGTGTGAATAAAGCTGATTTAATCGATAAAGCACGATTAATGCGTCTAGGTGCCAAAGGGGTTGTTGTGATGGGTAAAGGTGTGCAGGTGGTTTATGGTACGAAGGCTGAATCGTTACGTAAATTATTGCAAAAGTATTTAGATTCACGACGCTAAACCGAGTGATTTTTACGGCCTGTTGATCATTATTTTTTAGCAATCGATGCATAAAACAAATTAATTTGTGTTTATGAGCATTTATCATCAAAAAAACTCCCCTAAGAGCTGTTTTCAGTGGCAAACTGGCAAAACGATTGGTATTGGGCCATTTAACAGGAGTCGTAAGCGTGAGTGATCAGTCAAGTAACAGCAGTCCAACGGAATTACAGCGCAAAGTATTAATTACTGATTGTGCCGATGCGAAAGGATTAATCGCAAAAATTACCAGCGTGTGTTTTGCTAATCATCTTAATATTATTAAAAACACCGAGTTTGTGGATCATGCTCAAGGCCGCTTTTTTATGCGAGCAGAACTTGAAGGGCAGTTTGATGATGAACGCCTGTTGAACGAGTTGCGTGAGGTACTTCCTGCACAAAACCACATGAGACTTGTCGATATGTGCACCAAGCGCATTGTCATTATGGTGACCAAAGAAGCCCATTGTTTGGGCGATATTTTAATGAAATCTTATTATGGTGGCTTAGATGTTGAGATTGCCGCAGTCGTCGGTAATTACGATGTATTGCAGCCATTAACAGAAAAATTTGATATTCCGTTTCATTATGTCAGTCATGAAGGGTTAAATCGTCAAGAGCATGAACAAGCGATGCTTAAAGTGATTAAGCCATATGATCCTGACTTTGTGGTATTGGCGAAATACATGCGAGTACTCACACCAGAATTTGTTTCAGCCTTTGCAGATAAAATCATCAATATTCATCATTCATTCCTACCGGCTTTTATCGGCGCATCACCGTATAAGCAAGCGTGGGAGCGTGGCGTTAAAATTATTGGCGCTACAGCCCACTTTGTTAATAATCATCTCGACGAAGGTCCGATTATTAAGCAAGATGTTATTTCTGTAGACCACAGTTACAGTGCTGAAGAGCTTGCGCATAACGGCCGTGATGTTGAAAAGAGTGTATTGAGTAAAGCATTACAATTGGTATTAAATGAACAAGTGGTTGTCTACGGCAACAAAACAGTGGTGTTTTAATCTTTATGCAATTAATGGGTAAACTCAGTTTTATGGCAAATTGAGTTTAAGTTATGCCGTACTGTGGCCGATATAAATTATAGTGTTATTGTTAAACACTATTGTTAAACACTGTGGTGAGAAATTGTTTCGTGATGTTTGGGTAAGCGATTCACATTAGCTTGCCCACAATTTTACAATATCGTGCTTGGGCAAAGGCTTAAGCATTGAATAATGACATTTAACTTGCCAATAGGTAGTACTGTAATTAAGGCTTTATGCTGTAAATGCAGTTTGATTCGCTAACCTGACGTGTTCGAAACGGATTAGACCCTGACTTTTTGTGGCCTGTCAAAACTCAATGGATTGTTATCACAAGATTATTTATGTTTTATGTCATTTATAATGGGTAAGTATTTAATTTTTTATAGGGTTGTTGATGTTACAAAAAGCTGATTTTTTCTTAAAACCATCTGAAGTACCCAAAAGTGCAAAGCTTAGTTGGGGTATTGTAAACAATCGGCTTGAGTTAATTAAGCTAAGCGAACCCTTGTATACTTTGGTTAAAAAGCCGATTTCGGCCATTTTAAAGCAACCTTTGTCAAATGCATTTCCAACATTAAAACTCGACGACATTGATTTTACCCTACGCGACAGCACTCATGTCGTTAACTTTGTTGATGACAAAGGACATGCACTGCAAGCCACATTTACTCCATTAACTGAGAGTGCTGAACATTGGTGTCTCAGCATTATCAGAATTGAACTCGACAAAGCCTGGTTAAACGAACTTCATCCAGATTATCACCAAGCAATCCAGTCAAGTGATAAATGGCTTGAGCAGATTGAAGAAGTCATTAATGCCAGCGGCGATTTAGTGTTTGTCACGGCAATTAAACAAGCCTTAGCATTAACCCACTCTAAAGTCGGTTATGTTCATATCTTTAACGAAAAATCCAACCAAATTGTCCAAACAGCTTGGGATGAAGGCGTTGGTGATTACTTCTCGATACCGAAAAAACAAACCTACAGAGCAGACTCTGGGATTTGGGCTGAAACAATTAAAACCCGTAAAGCGGTTATTCAAAATGACTTAAGCACGGTCATTGAAGGCAAAAGCCAAAAAGACGGTTACTTTGCCTTTGAAAATCATCTTTGTATTCCGGTGCATTACCGAAAAAAACTGGTAGGTATTATTGGTGTAGGTAATCGAGACAAGCCATATACCGATGTTGATGCCAAATCATTAACTATTTTTGCCACTATTTTATGGCACAGTGTTGAGCTGCCAAGAACCATGAAAGCAGTGTCGCACCAATCGAGCATTATCAAGGCGCAAAAAGAGAAAATGACCTTGATTTTGGTGCAATTGATTGGAGCTATATCTGAAGCACTAGAGCTCAAAGATGCTTACACCGCAGGCCATCAAAAGTCGGTGGCACAGTTAAGCTATTTAATGGGCGAGAAAATGGGCTTGTCGCCTGAACGTCTAGAAGGGCTTAAATTAGGCGCGTTAATCCACGATATCGGTAAACTGGCATTGCCGAGCCAAATTTTGGCTAAACCTTCGCGGTTAACCGATGCTGAATTTGAGTTAGTGAAACAGCATCCTGAGCAAGGGGCAATGATTGTCGATGAGGTCGAGTTTCCTTGGCCAATTAAAGAAATGATTTTACAACATCATGAACGTTTAGACGGTTCTGGTTACCCTAAAGGCCTTAAAAGTAAAGATATTATTTTTGAAGCTAAGATTATTGCAGTTGCAGATGTTGCAGACTCTATTTTGAGTCATCGTCCTTATCGCCCATCACTGGGTATGGATGCGTTAATCGGCGAGTTAATGAAAGGTCGTGGTACACGCTTTGATGCCGATGTGGTTGATACCTGTTTAGAGATTTTAGCCGTTGAAGATTTTAAAGAAGAAGAATATGTGTCGAGTTTACCTTTACTCCCAGTAGTGTTTTTAGAGGAGTACCATACCTTAGAGCACGCAGAAGCCATGATGAAAAAGGCTAAACTAGACGTTGCCGTGGTATTGTCTGAGCAAGAGCGTAAACCAATCGGGATTATTGATACCCAAACGTTGGCATTTTGGCACAGCCCATTTATTGATACCGCAGCAGAGCGAGCGGCCGATAGAAGTTTATTAAATAAACGTGCGCACCAAATTATGACTCATAAAATGAATTTGATTAATGGCCATACTATTTTAAATGATGCCAAAATTACCCTAGAGAAAACTAATGCCAATTACTTATTGGTTCAAAATGACAAAGAACAAGTATTGGGTATGTTAACCTGGCAATTATTGGCGAATGCCATTTTAAAAAATAACCTAAACTCTGGATAGTGAACCTTTTAAAACAACGTGTTGTTTCCATGTCTTATACCGAGTTCTTGTTAACTAAAAAAGGCGCTTATCAGCGCCTTTTTTAGTTAATGAATGCATCGAGTACGATGATTAATCAACAATTCGCAGTAGTTCATTAATACCCACTTTACCGCGAGTTTTAGCGTCTACTTTCTTAACGATAATCGCAGCATATAAGCTGTATTTACCGCAAGCAGATGGCAAGTTACCAGACACAACAACAGAGCCTGCGGGTACACGGCCGTAATGCACTTCACCGGTTTCACGGTCAAAAATACGTGTGCTTTGGCCAATGTAAACGCCCATTGAGATCACGCAGCCTTCTTCAACAACAACGCCTTCAACGATTTCGCTGCGCGCGCCAATGAAGCAGTTGTCTCCAATGATGGTAGGACCTGCTTGTAATGGCTCTAATACGCCACCAATACCCACTCCGCCAGATAAGTGAACGTTTTTACCAATCTGTGCACATGAGCCAACCGTTGCCCATGTATCAACCATGGTACCTTCGTCAACGTAAGCACCTAAGTTTACATAAGATGGCATTAATACGGTGTTTTTACCTATAAATGAGCCTTTACGTACGGTCGCTGGTGGCACAACACGAATACCTTCAGCTTTAAAGCGTGCTTCGTCATAGTCAGCAAATTTTTGCGATACTTTGTCGAAATATTTAGTGTCGCCGCCGTCAATCACACCGTTGTCGAAAATACGGAATGACAGTAACACTGCTTTTTTAAGCCATTGATGAACATGCCATTCACCGTCAATTTTTTCAGCAACGCGTGCTTCGCCTTTGTCTAGCATGTTGATTACAGTTTCAACATCAGCACGTACACTTGCTTCGACACTTGTTGGTGAAATGTCTTGGCGTGTTTCGAATGCTGCTTCAATGCGTTGGCGTAAAGCCTCCATTGTTTTCTCCCAGTAGATAATGATTAGCTCAAAATTAGCATAAACATTGAGTTTAAAAAATTAGTTAGATGATTTCAGCGCCAATTTTAAGGCTGCTGATAATTGTTGCTGCTGTGGTTCGTCTAAAGCCGCGCCGCTTTGGTTTTGCAATATAAAGAAATCCTCTGCGCGCTCACCAATAGTGGTGATTTTTGCCGCCAATAATGTCACACCACAACGATAAAATGTGTCACCGACTTTGGCGAGTAGGCCAGGCGTATCCAAGGTGATTAATTCCATCATACTTGTACCATGACGGGCACTCGGTAAGAAACTCACATGAGTCGCAACATTAAAAGGTTTCATGATCCGCGCCAGTTTTCTGAACTTTGGCAGTTTTGGATTTTCGCTGGCTAAGGCTTTTTCGAGCGCTTTACGGATACTTTGAATACGCGACAGCTGAATGATAGGTTCGCCATCTTGTTCTAAGATGACAAACGTATCGAGTGCATAGTTGTCTTTTGATGTCATGATGTTGGCATCATGAACATTGATGTTTTTATTGTCTAATACAGTCATTACCGTGGCAAACAGTTTGGGTTTATCTTTACTGTAAATAAACAGCTCTGTGCCGCCTCGAGTGGTGTGCTTAGACATTAATACTAATGGCTCGTCGCGGTTGTGCTTTAGGATCGCTTCAGCGTGCCAAGCCACTTGATTGGGTTGATGGCGTAAAAAGTAATCGGTTTTAAAGCGTGACCAGAGGGCGTCCATGTCTTTTTCTTTTAAGCCTCGGCGGATCAGTTCTTTTTTAGCCTTAGCTTGAATTTCGCTTACTCGTGCTTTCACGTCGACAGGCTTTTCTTTGCCGCGGGCTAATACGCGCTGTGTCGAGAAATATAAATCACGCAGTAATGAGGCTTTCCAGTTATTCCAGGTTTTTTCATTGGTGGCACAGATATCGGCTACGGTAAGGCAATACAAGTAGCTTAAATGAATGGTGTCGTGGACTTTATCTGCAAATTCAGCCACTACGTCGGGATCTGAAATATCACGTCGCTGTGCGGTGACAGACATCACTAGATGATTTTCAACTAACCATGCAACGAGGCGTCCGTCATGATCATTCATGCCATGCAATTTACAAAAGTCGATGGCATCTTTTGAGCCGAGCTTGCTGTGATCGCCGCCACGACCCTTGGCAATATCATGAAATATCGCACCTAGTACCAATAAGCCTTTTTTAGGCAATTGGTTAATTAAAATCGCGCCAAGAGGGAACTCATCTTTTTGTTCCGCTTGTGAAAAACGTTCAATATTGAGTAATAATCTATGGGTGTGCTCATCGACAGTGTACGCATGGAATAGGTCAAACTGCATTTGACCTTCAATTTTGCGCCAGGCGGGTAAATACGAAGATAAAATACCGTGTTTGTGCATAAACGATAAGGCTTCAATGCCTCTGGGATGTTTTAAAATTTCCATCAGCACTTTGCGACAAGCGGGGTTATCTTGCAAAGGCGCGGTTAATCCGCGGCGTGCATTACGCAGTAAGCGTAAAGTTGGAGCATAAATATCTTGAATGTTAGAGTTTTTCGCTATCATTAAAAATAAACGTAAAATCTCTTCATTCGCGCGAGTAAATAACTCATCGTCTAATACTTCAATATAACGACCACGGCGTTGAAACTGATGATTAATCGGCTGAATCTCTAAGGCTTGAGTGTGCCCAAGAGTGGCGCGTTTAAATAATTGCAGCAGCATTTGATTAAGCTCCATCACTCGGCGTACCGTGCGATAGTAGCGTTTCATCATTTGCTCAACAGCAAGTTGTGTGGCGTCTTCATAGCCAAGTAAACTGGCTACCTGGCGTTGTAAATCAAACAGCAGTCTGTTTTCATTGCGATTTGCCGTGATGTGCAGGGCAAAGCGAATTTCCCACAAAAAGTTTTGACACTCAAGCAGTTCTTCTAACTCTGCAGGGGCAAGAAAATCATACTCGACTAATTCTTCTAAGGTTGCGGCATCAAAGTGACGCATTGCAACCCATGCCACAGTTTGAATGTCGCGCAGCCCACCTGGGCAGGTTTTAATATTGGGCTCTAAATCGAAGGCACTGGCTTTACTGTGGCGGGCAATTTGTTCTTCTCTTTTGGCATTGTAAAATTCATAAGATGGCCAAAAGTCTTGTTGACGAATGTTGTCATAGAGTAAATCGAACAAGTTTTCGCTACCGGTTAATAGCCTTGCTTCAATTAAGTTAGTGGCAATGGTGATGTCTGCTTTGCCTTGTTCGATAGTTTGACTCAGCGTACGGACGCTGTGACCTATTTCAAGTCCGGTGTCCCACAGGTAGGTAATAAACAAACTTAATTGGCTTTCTAACTCGGCAGATAATGGCTCATCGTTAACTAAAAACAATAAATCGATATCAGAATGAGGATGTAATTCACTGCGGCCATAACCGCCAACCGCAACCAAAGCAAGCTCGCCAGTATTTAAGGCGAATTCTTGCCATGCTTGGGTTAATAAAGAATCAACAAATTGACTGCGATGCTTAACAATATCAGCAATAGAATGTTTTGCCGTGTATTGCTCAACTAAGCGCTGGTTTAAGTCTATTAATGCATTTTTGGCGGCCAGCGCAGTTTTCATTGATATCCTTACTCTTTATGTTAGTGATTAATGATACGAGGGAAGTCTTCTTCTTCGCGTAAAGTTAATACTTCTACACCGGTTTCGGTAACCAGTAATGTATGCTCCCACTGAGCTGAATTTTTACCATCAGAGGTGGTCACTGTCCAATTATCGCTTTTGTCTAAAATTGTAGTATGACGACCAGCGTTAATCATTGGCTCAATAGTAAAACACATGCCCGGTTTAAGCACGGTTTTGTCATTGTTTTTGTAATGCACAACCTGAGGTTCTTCATGAAAGCCAGAGCCAATGCCATGCCCACAATAATCTTGCACGATGGAGTACTTATCAAGCCCTGTTTTGCTTGCCTTGATGAATTTTTCGATGGTCGTACCAATTTCGCCTAATTTTAAACCAGGACGAACCTTACGGATTGCCAAATATAAGCTTTCCTGAGCAATTCTGCTTAAGCGTTTGTCTTTTGCGGACACTTCACCGATTAAAAACATTTTAGACGTATCACCATGATAACCATCTAAAATGACAGTAATATCGAGGTTGACCATATCACCTTCTTTTAAAACGTATCCAGATGGAATGCCATGGCATACGACTTCATTAACAGAGGTGCAAATTGATTTTGGAAAACCATGGTAATTGAGCGGGGCAGAAATCGCGCCTTGCTCTTCGGTGTATTTTGCACAAATGTCGTTTAGCTCGTCCGTGGTCGCGCCAGCTTTTACAAAAGGTGCAACCATTTCTAATACTTGCGCAGCCAGTTTGCCTGCTGCACGCATTTTTGCTATTTCGTCTGCATTTTTAATCACAATACTCATGAAAACTCTCTATCATTTGACGGTCAAAATTGGCTCGTTTTACCCAAGGATTTTGCAGCAAAAATTTGTAATTAGCTGCTGATTATGGTATAAAGCGCGCCGTTGTGTATAAGATCGTTGTTGTACGGTTCGAGTTAGCTCGATGTCGTTGTATGTCATTAAACGCTTATTTATAGGCATTTTAAACAAAACATCACAAAGAGTTCGGCAAACCGTAAAATATGGCGGTCATTATACATGGCAATTAACTTAAATACTAAATCACACACGTATCGACACATTTTTCGGGGTGCTTTTTTATTACAACGGTAATAAGAGGGTCGAAAACATGGGATGCGTGGAGGTCTAACCCCTTACATTAAGGTATATACAATGACTACTGTTTCAATGCGCGACATGCTACAAGCTGGTGTTCACTTCGGTCACCAAACACGTTACTGGAACCCAAAGATGAAGCCTTTCATCTTCGGCGCTCGTAACGGTGTACACATCATCAACCTTGAGCACACTGTACCAATGTTCAACGAAGCTTTAGCTTTCATTAGCAACGTTGCTTCTAAGAAAGGTAAAGTATTATTCGTAGGTACTAAGCGCGCTGCTGGCGAAGCTATCAAAGAATCTGCAATTTCTTGTGACCAGTACTATGTTGATCACCGCTGGTTAGGCGGTATGTTAACAAACTGGAAAACTGTTCGTCAGTCAATCAAGCGTCTTAAAGAGCTAGAAAGCCAGTCTGTAGACGGTACTTTCGACAAGCTTACTAAGAAAGAAGCGCTAATGCGTTCACGCGAATTAGACAAGTTAGAAAAGTCTTTAGGCGGAATCAAAAACATGGGCGGCTTACCTGACGTATTATTCGTTATCGGTGCTGACCATGAGCATATCGCTATTAAAGAAGCAAACAACCTAGGTATCCCAGTTGTTGCAGTTGTTGATACTAACTCTGCGCCAGACGGTGTTAACTACATCGTTCCTGGTAACGACGACGCGATGCGTGCTATTCGTTTGTACACTTCATCTGTTGCTGCTGCTGCCAATGCTGGCCGTGGTCAAGATTTAGCTGTTCAAGCTGAGCAAGACGGTTTCGTAGAAGCTGTTTAATAAGGCGTGATGGTTACCATCTCCCTTATTTGCCAATAGATAATTGGTGAACAGGGGCCTTTTGGCCCCTGTTTTATAAATGCATAATTAGACGAATTAAAATAGAGGATTTAACAATGGCAATTACTGCTGCCCAAGTTAAAGAACTTCGTGACCGCACTGGCGCTGGCATGATGGACTGTAAGAATGCACTGACTGAAACTAACGGTGACATCGAATTAGCAATTGATAACATGCGTAAAAGCGGCGCTGCAAAAGCTGCTAAAAAAGCAGGTAACATCGCTGCTGATGGTACAATTCTAATCAAGAACGGCGACGGTTTCGCTGCGCTTTTAGAAGTTAACTGCCAAACAGACTTCGTTGCTAAAGATTCAAACTTCCTAGGTTTCGCAAACGCAGTGTTAGACGTTGCAGCTGCATCTAAAGTGACTATTGAAGATCTTAAAGCACAGTTTGAAGAAACGCGTGTTGCTTTAGTCGCCAAAATCGGTGAAAACATCAACGTTCGTCGCGTTGAATACATCGATGGTACTAACCTATCTTCTTACCGTCACGGCGACCGTATCGGTGTTGTTGTTACTGGTGAAGCTGATGAAGAAACGTTAAAGCATATCGCTATGCACGTTGCTGCTTCTAAGCCTGAATTTGTTAATCCTGAAGATGTACCTGCAGATCTTGTTGAAAGAGAACGAGCTCTACAAGTAGAAATCGCAATGAATGAAGGTAAGCCACAAGAAATCGCTGAAAAAATGGTTTCTGGTCGTATGAAGAAGTTCACTGGTGAGATCTCTCTTACTGGTCAAGCTTTCATCATGGAACCTAAGAAAACTGTAGGCGAAATTCTTAAAGAGAAAAAAGCAACAGTAGCTAACTTCATTCGTTTAGAGGTTGGTGAAGGTATTGAGAAGAAAGAAGAAGATTTTGCTGCTGAAGTAGCTGCTCAAATCGCTGCAACTAAAAAAGCGTAATCGCTTTTTCTCTAAGTACCCTAAGACCGCAGCAACCGCTGCGGTCTTGTTATAATCAGGACGAAAATTATGAGCACCAATCCAAAACCAGCGTTTAGACGTATTCTGCTTAAATTAAGCGGTGAAGCATTAATGGGCGAAGAAGGCTTCGGCATTGACCCAAAAGTACTTGATCGTATGGCACAAGAAGTAAAAGAGCTTGTTGAACTCGGCATTCAAGTTGGTGTGGTCATTGGTGGTGGTAATCTGTTTCGTGGTGAAGGCTTAGCAAAAGCAGGCATGAACCGCGTGGTGGGCGATCACATGGGTATGTTGGCAACGGTAATGAATGGCTTAGCCATGCGTGATGCCTTGCACCGTGCATATGTTAATGCTCGCCTAATGTCAGCCATTCCGTTAAAAGGTGTGTGTGATGACTATAATTGGGCTGAAGCGATTAGCTTATTAAAATCGGGCCGTGTAGTGATTTTTGCTGCAGGTACTGGTAATCCTTTTTGCACGACCGATTCTGCAGCGTGTTTACGCGGAATTGAAATTGAAGCTGAAGTGGTATTAAAAGGGACTAAAGTAGATGGCGTTTACTCTGCTGACCCAATGAAAAACCCTGAAGCGGTTAAATATGACACGTTAAGCTATGCCGAAGTCCTTGAATCAGAATTAAAAGTAATGGACCTTGCAGCATTTACCATGGCTCGTGATCATGATATGCCAATTTTAGTGTTCAATATGAACAAACCTGGCGCACTTCGCCGCGTGATTATGGGTGAAGACGAAGGTACTGTTATTAACAGTAAACAGCCTGCTTAAAGACCCTATTCACAAAAGTAAAAAATAGTTATACCAAATAATATTTATTCTTATCAAAGTGTAAATTAACTGTTTGAGCTGTTTTATTGCTTGTGTCATTCTTAGACCAAAGCTCGAGCACACATGAATTTGTGACAAAAAGGAAATTATTGTGATTGATACTATTATGTTAGATGCGCAAGAGCGCATGGGTAAATGCGTTGATGCGACTAAAAACCAAATGGCTAAGGTTCGTACCGGCCGTGCACACCCAAGTTTATTAGATTCTATTCAAGTTTCTTATTACGGTTCTATGGCGCCTCTTAACCAGGTCGGTAACGTCGGTGTTGAAGACTCGCGTACATTATCTGTCACTGTGTTTGACCGTACTATGGTTCAAGCAGTAGAAAAAGCCATCATGAGCTCTGATTTAGGCTTAAACCCTATGACAGCCGGTGCAACGTTACGTATTCCGTTACCCGCATTGACTGAAGAACGCCGTAAAGACTTTATCAAAGTGGTTAAAAACGAAGCTGAAAATGGGCGTATTGCTATCCGTAACGTACGTCGTGATGTCATCAGTGAAGTTAAAAAACTTGAAAAAGCCAAAGAGTGTACTGAAGATGATGTGCGTCGTAGCGAAGACGAAGTGCAAAAACACACAGATTCTTACATCAAAAATATCGACACCATTTTAGCGGTCAAAGAAAAAGAGTTGATGGAAGTATAATCTCTCGACATAGACGCTAGAGTTAACACGCCGTGTAAGGGTATACTACACGGCGTTTGTTTTTATAAAGGATTGCCGTAGATGTCATCTACAGTTGAGTTTGAATCAGATCCAAATGCAGATCCGGAGTTAGTCGCTTCGCAATTGCTGCCGGGACAATTATCTGATGTTGTAAAACAATCTCTACCTAAGCATGTTGCGATTATTATGGATGGTAATGGCCGCTGGGCCCAACTGCAGGGAAAAGCCCGAGTGTTTGGCCATAAAGCCGGTGTTAAAGCGGTACGTCGTGCAGTGAGCACTGCCAGCCAGCTAGGGATTAAATCATTAACGCTGTTTGCTTTTTCGAGTGAAAACTGGCGTCGTCCAGACAAAGAAGTCAGCTTATTAATGGAGCTGTTTTTTACGGTGTTGCAGCGCGAATTGAAATTACTTGATAAGAACCAAGTTAAGCTCAATATTATTGGCGACACCAGCCGATTTTCACCGCGTTTGCAAAAGCAAATTGCCGCCGCACAAGAAAAAACGGCAACTAATACAGGCTTAATATTGAATGTGGCCGCTAACTACGGTGGACGCTGGGATATTTTACAAGCGGCACAAAAATTAGCCGAAAAAGTCGCAACTGGTGAAATCAGCAGCAGTCAGATGACTGAAGATGCACTAAATGAACATTTATGCATGCAAAATCAGAGCGAAGTTGATTTAATGATCCGCACAGGCGGTGATTACCGCATTAGTAACTTTGTTTTGTGGCAGGCCGCCTATGCCGAATTGGTGTTTACTGACACCCTGTGGCCTGACTTTGATGAACAAGCATTTCGCGATGCACTTGTCATTTTTGCTAGTCGGCAGCGCCGTTTTGGTTTGACTGGGAGTCAAATCGAAGAAATACGCGCAATATAAAATTTAAGAGGATTAGTTTTTGCTAAAACAACGAATAATAACAGCATTGTGGTTAATCCCAATTGTACTCGGGGCGATATTTTTACTACCAGCAAATTACTTTGCATGGGTTTTAGTACCAGTGTTTTTAATTGCAGCAAAAGAATGGGGCAGTTTTATTGACCCTCAATGCAATGCGACTCAATGGTCTTTTACGGCCACGTTAGGTTTCTTGCTTATAGCGCTTAATTTAACCGTACCAGTTGATGTGTTGTGGTTTAAAGGCCAATTACACCCAATGTACCTGGCAATCATAACTATTGGTGTGTTTTGGTGGTTGGTCAGTTCGGTATTGGTGTTTAGTTTTCCTAAAAGTGCCAAATTTTGGAAAACCAGCCCAATGTTAAAGTCTATGTTTGGACAGCTAACACTGGTGCCATGTTTTGCCTCATTAATTGCACTTAAATCGTTAAGTAGCAATGTCGATCCATACTATGGCGGCGCACTGGTATTTTTAGTGATGCTAGTGGTATGGGCTACCGATACCGGTGCATATTTTGCGGGCCGCACGCTAGGTAAACACAAGTTGATGCCAAGCGTTAGTCCAGCTAAAACCTTAGAAGGCCTCGCAGGCGGGTTGATTACTACCATGGTTGTGGTTGCTGGCGTAATGTATGTTGCACCTGAGCAAGAGCTTGGGTTACTGGTTGCTGTGACGTTAGTAACTGCATTGGCCTCAGCATTTGGTGACTTATCTGAAAGCATGTTTAAGCGTGCTGCCAACATTAAAGATTCAGGTACCATTTTACCTGGCCACGGTGGTATTTTAGACCGCATCGACAGCTTAACGGCGGCTTTTCCCGTGTTTACCTTTATCTATATTGCAATGTGGATGTAATGCCAATGCAAAATATGGTGATATTAGGAGCAACAGGCTCCATAGGGGAAAGTACGCTCAGTGTGATAGCGAACAACCCGACTGAATTTAATGTTTACGCTCTAGTAGCCAATGCCAGTGTCGATAAGATGCTGTCACTATGTTTACAACATCAGCCGCAATACGCACATATGGTTAATGAGCACGCTGCTATGCAGCTTAAAGCCCAGCTCCCAGCCGGTTGTGTTACCGAGGTAACGACAGGCGCACAGGCGCTTAATGCACTCGTTACCGATAGTCGCACCGATACGGTCATGGCCGCCATTGTTGGGGCTGCAGGATTGGTGCCTACGTTTGATGCCGTAAAGGCGGGTAAGCGTGTGCTGTTGGCCAATAAAGAAGCGCTCGTGATGTCTGGCGAATTGTTTATGAACACAGCTAAAACCTCAGGAGCTACCGTGCTACCTGTCGATAGCGAGCATAATGCGATTTTTCAATGTTTACCCGTGCAAGTTCAGGGGCAACTTGGCTATTGCGACCTTGGCCAACATGGCATTTCACATATCTTATTAACCGGTTCAGGCGGCCCGTTTTTACAAACCGATCTAAGCACCTTAAGTGCCATGACACCGGCTCAAGCCTGTAATCATCCAAATTGGTCTATGGGCCCTAAAATCTCAGTAGATTCTGCCACTATGATGAATAAAGGCTTAGAGTTTATTGAGGCTCGTTGGCTGTTTAACACTCAAAAAGAACAGCTAAAAGTGGTGATTCATCCACAGAGTGTGATTCATTCCATGGTGCAGTATCGAGATGGTTCGGTTATCGCACAAATGGGAAATCCAGATATGCGTACTCCAATTGCTCATTGTATGAGCTATCCGCAAAGAATTCACGCAGGTGTTGAACCTTTAGACTTTTTCAAAGTCGGACAATTAAGCTTTTGTGAGCCTGACTTTAGCCGCTTTCCATGTTTACAGTTAGCGATGCAAGCTTGTGAACAAGGCCAAGAAGCCACGACAGTACTGAACGCAGCCAATGAAATTGCTGTTGATGCATTTTTAAAAGGTCAGATACGCTTTACTGACATAGCGGATGTTAATTATCGCTGTTTAGATTCGGTACAACAAACTCGACTAGCCAGCATTGAAGATATTTTACAGCTCGATGAGCAGGCGCGTGTAACCGCGAAGTCAGTAATTAAAACACTTAATTAATTCAGGGAAATAATGATAGATTTTTTGTGGAGCCTTGGTTCATTTATCGTTGCATTGGGTATTTTAATTACTGCTCATGAATACGGCCATTTTTGGGTCGCTCGCCGTTGTGGCGTCAAAGTGGAACGTTTCTCTATTGGGTTTGGTAAAGCCATTTGGCGCAAAGTCGGCCAAGACGGTACCGAATATGTCGTTGCGATGATCCCTCTCGGTGGTTACGTTAAAATGCTCGATGAGCGGGTTGAAGATGTACCAGCTGAATTAGTTGACCAGGCTTTTAACCGTAAAACGGTATGGCAACGTATTGCTATTGTATCTGCCGGACCCATTGCCAACTTTATTTTTGCCATTATTGCTTTGTACATTATGTACATGATTGGGACTCCGTCGCTTAAACCGGTTATCGATAGCACCACATTAGACAGTCCAGCAGGCATCATCAATGTGGTCGAGCCACAACAGATTATTGCTGTGTCAGGTCAAAATGTTCGCACTTGGGAAGAAGTTAACCTGGCTTTAGTCGGACACATTGGAGACAGCAGTCTTGATTTAACCATCGCCCCGCTAGCAACCTTGTCGGGCATGGATATGCCGACAAAGACAGTCACGTTAGATACCAGTAATTGGGTATTCGACCCAGAAAAAACCTCTCCTATCACCTCGTTAGGTTTACATATTTTCCGCCCAGGCATCGACCCCACCATTGCTGTTGTTAGTGCTGACAGCGCAGCAGAGCTAGCGGGTTTACAGGTGGGAGACACCTTAACCAGTATTAATGGTAACCCTTACAGTGATTGGAATGCTTTTGTTGATGTGGTACAAACATCAGCAAATAAAACAATCAACATGACATTGATACGTGATGGCCAAGTTATCAATGTCGATGTGACACCTAAAGCACAACAAAACGCAGATGGGAAAACCATTGGTATTGTTGGCATAAGCCCAACTCAAGCACCTTGGCCTGATAATATGCGCTTTGAACTTGAGTATGGCATAGTAGATTCGCTCATCGCGGCAGCAGACAAAACGTGGCAACTCGTTGTCGTCAGCTTCAAGATGATTGGAAAATTATTTACCGGCGATGTGTCGGTGAAAAACTTAAGTGGTCCTATCTCGATTGCACAAGGCGCAGGTGCCAGTGCAAGCTATGGGTTAGTGTACTTTCTTGGGTTTATCGCGCTCATCAGCGTTAACTTAGGCATCATTAATTTAATGCCTTTGCCAGTGCTCGATGGTGGACACTTGCTGTATTACTTTGTAGAAGTGATTACTGGTAAGCCTGTACCGGAAAAAGTACAGGAAATAGGTTTCAGGTTTGGCGCAGCTTTGCTGCTAATGTTGATGGGCGTAGCCTTATTCAACGATTTTGCCCGACTCTGAGCAAGGACAGACAAATAATTAGAAGTGCTCTATGAGATTGAATAAAATTTTTGCCTCGATGTTATTCGTCGGCGCGTCTTTTTCAGGGAATGGTTGGGCAGAGTCTTTCCAACCTTTTGAAGTGACCGACATTCAAGTAGAAGGTTTGCAACGAGTTGCTCTCGGTGCAGCGCTATTAAGTTTGCCTGTGAAAGTGGGTGACACGATAGATGAAGTTAAATTACAGCAAGCCATTAAGAGCCTGTATGGTTCGACCAACTTTGAAAACATCAGTATTAGTCATGAAAATGGCATTCTGTATGTGAGTGTCAAAGAACGTCCAACCATCAGCATTATCTCGTTTGAAGGCAACAAAGACATCAAAGACGAACAGCTACAAGAAAGTCTTGATGGTTCTGGTGTTAAATCGGGTGAGTCGTTAGATAGAACGATGTTGTCAGGCATTGAAAAAGGCCTGCAAGATTTCTATTACGGCGTGGGTAAGTATGGCGCTAAAGTTGAAGCGCAAATCATAAATTTACCGCGTAACCGTGTTGAACTTAAATTTAAGTTTACTGAAGGTCTAGCGGCAGAAATTCGTCAAATTAACGTAGTAGGTAACACCGTATTTTCTGACTCAGAGCTGATTAGCATGCTTGAGCTTAAAGACTTTGTTGCCTGGTGGGATTTATTCGGCGAGCGTCGCTATCAAAAGCAAAAACTACAAGCCGACTTAGAAACCATTAAGACGTATTATCACAACCAAGGCTATATTCGTTTTGAAGTGACATCTACTCAGGTTGCGATGACCCCAGACCGTAAAGGTTTGTACATCACAATTAACGTTAATGAAGGCGAAAAATACAAGGTTAAGGACGTTAACTTAGTGGGCGACCTTATGGGCCGTGAAGAGTTAATGAAATCGATTTTGCCAATTAAACCCGGCAATATGTACAACGGTGCAGATGTGACATTCACCGAAGAAATGTACAGTAAATACCTTGGCCGTTTTGGTTACGCTTACCCAGAAGTCAAAACCTATCCAGAAATTGATGATGAAAACAAAGAAGTTGTTCTCAACATCAATGTTAAGCCTGGAAAACGTGTTTATGTTCGCTCTATCAACTTTACCGGTAATACCGTAACCAAAGATGAAGTGATGCGTCGTGAATTGCGTCAAATGGAAGGGGCTTGGTTAAACTCAGCGCAAATCGAACAATCTAAAACTCGTCTTAACCGTTTAGGTTACTTTGAAACGGTTGAAACTGAAACCATTCAAGTGCCTGGCAGTGACGATCTTGTTGATGTAGCGGTGACTGTAAAAGAGCAACCATCAGGTTCGTTCAATGCGGGTGTGGGATACGGTACAGAATCAGGCGTTAGCTTACAGTTTGGTGTTGAACAAAATAACTTCCTTGGTACCGGTAACCAAGCCGGTGTGAGCATTAACACCAACAAATATTCAAAAAGTGCGACCTTGTCTTATACCGACCCCTATTTTACTAAAGACGGTGTCAGTTTAGGCGGAAGCATTTATTGGAATGAGTTTGATGCAAATGAAGCTAACCTTGAGCGTTATAAGAATAAATCTTATGGTGTTGCACTTAACTCAGGCTTCCCAGTAAACGAATCTAACCGTTTAAATGGTGGTATTGGTTATCGTCATAACACGATTTCTGAAATCTCATCATATGAACAAGCAAAACGTTTTTATAATGTTTACCGTGAAACTGATGATGTAGATGCTGATTTAAGTTTTGATAACTTCGAATTGACCGCTGGTTGGTACCGCAGTACGCTTAACCGCGGTACGTTCCCTACAGACGGTTCATCTCAACGCTTAAGCGGTAAAATGACGGTACCAGGGTCGGATTTACAATATTTTAAAACCGACTTTGAAACGAATTTCTATTTCCCGTTAACCCGTCAACACGGATTTGTGTTCTTGGCGCGTGCGCGTTTAGGTTACGCTAACGGCTATGGTAGTTTTAAAGACAACGATCAAATTTTACCGTTCTGGGAAAACTACTACTCAGGTGGCTCAAGTTCACTACGTGGCTTTAAGTCTAACTCAGTCGGCCCGCGTTCATTTTATCTCTACCGTGGTAGTGAGCCTTGTTCGCCAGATCCATCAGCCGATGGTTGTAGCTTGCCTGGTGACCCAGACTCTCTTTATGTGAGTGAAGGTAACTCTATTGGTGGTAACGCAATCGCAACCGCCAGTTTTGAGATGATTGTGCCAACGCCATTCTTAGATGAGGCTTATACCAACTCAGTACGTACCAGCTTCTTCGTTGATGCCGGTAACGTGTGGGATACTGAATTTGATTACGATGGCTATCGTTATTTACCTGCTGATCAATTCAATCAGCTAAGTGATTATAGCGACCCTGAGCGTATTCGGGCATCATGGGGTATGAGCGTACAGTGGTTGTCGCCTATGGGGCCAATGGTATTCAGTTTAGCCTGGCCAATCAAAGAATATGAAGACGATGAAACAGAGATTTTCTCGTTCAATATTGGCAAAACGTTCTAAAACAAATACACTCGGCAAGTTTTGCTGATAACAACAAGTTTAAAAGGAGTCTACTTTGAAAAAGATGGTAAATCGCGCACTAGTAACATTGGCATTTCTTGCTACACCTATGCTAGCTCACGCTGAAAAAATCGCAGTGGTTGACATGGGTGAAGTATTTGAGCAGTTGCCACAGCGCGAGCAAATTGCAAAGTCATTAAAAACTGAATTTGGTGATCGTGTCGCTGAAGTTCAAAAAATGCAGGAAGAAATGCGCACGTTAGTTGAAAAACAACAACGTGACGGTGCATTAATGAGCGACACACAAAAAACTGATTTAGTACGTAAAATGGAATCATTAAAGTCTGATTTCCAATTAAAAGGCAAAGCACTGGATGAAGACATGCGTCGTCGTCAAGGTGAAGAGCAAAACAAACTATTAGTTCAAGTTCAACAAGCGATAAATACCATTGCTGGTAAAGAAGATTACGACCTAGTGTTACAACGTGGTGCAGTTATTTTTGTTAAGCCAGAAGCTGACATCAGCAGCAAAGTGGTTGAAGCCTTAAGCAAAGGCAAATAAGTAATATGCAAAAAGTGACTTTAAAAGAGCTTGGCCAGCAATTAAACGCAACGGTTAAAGGTGATGCGACAGTGGAAATCACCAGTGTTGCTACTCTTGAAGATGCGGTCCAAGGTCAACTCTCTTTTTTAGCCAATAGTAAGTACCGTGCTCAGCTTGAGGCAACTCAAGCTAGCGCGGTATTGCTAAGCGAAAAAGAAGCTGAATTTTATCTAGGCAATGCATTAATTGTTGCAGACCCTTATGTGAGTTTTGCCCGAGTGGCACAACTGCTCGATATCACACCTAAACAAGCGTTGGGTATTCATCCGTCTGCGAGTATAGATCCTTCAGCCATTATTGGAGAGGGTGTTGCTATTGGTGCAAATGCGGTGATTGAAGCAGGTGTTATTTTAGGCGAAAATGTTCAAGTCGGTCCCGGTTGTGTTATTGGCCAAGACAGCATTATTGGTTCAGATTCTCGTCTATGGGCTAACGTCACTGTGTATCATGATGTGCATATCGGACAACATTGTCTCGTGCAATCAGGTACTGTGATTGGTTCTGACGGTTTTGGTTACGCTAATGAGCGTGGCACCTGGGTTAAAATCCCTCAAACTGGTGGTGTCCGTATCGGTAACCGGGTTGAAATTGGTGCATGTACTAGTATCGACAGAGGTGCGTTATCTCATACTGAAATTCATGATGGTGTGATTATCGATAACCAAATTCAAATTGCCCATAACGTCATTGTCGGTCAAAATACTGCTATTGCAGGTAGCACGACAATTGCAGGTAGTACCGAAATTGGGAAATACTGTATTATTGGTGGTAATACGGCTATTGCTGGCCATCTAAGCATTGCAGATGGTGTGCATGTTTCTGGCGGTACTAACGTAACCAGTATCATCCGTGACAAAGGCGTGTATTCATCTGCGACGGTTGCAATGGAAAACAAGCTATGGCGTCGAAACACTGTGCGTTTCCGTCAATTAGATGAATTATTTAATCGAGTTAAACAGCTCGAGAAAAGTACCAAAGGCGAAGAATAAGCCAATTCTGCCTTGATTAAGGAATGTAGTGTGTCAAACCAATTAAACACCATGGATATTAAAGAGATCCTTAAATATCTACCTCATAGATATCCATTTTTGTTAATCGATCGTGTTCTTGATTTCACCAAAGGTGAGCAACTACATGCGATTAAAAACGTCACTATTAATGAGCCATTTTTTCAGGGCCATTTCCCAATTCAGCCGGTAATGCCGGGTGTATTGATTTTAGAAGCAATGGCTCAAGCAACAGGCTTACTCGCGTTTAAAACCATGAGCACAGAGCCATCTCCAGACGTATTGTACTATTTTGCTGGTATCGATAAGGCGCGTTTTAAACGTGTCGTTGAGCCAGGCGATCAAATACATTTCCACGTCAAAATGATCAAAGAGCGCCGTGGCATAGGTGTATTTATTGGTGAAGCATTAGTTGATGGGGAACTGGTTTGTTCTGCAGAAATTATGTGCGCACGTAGAGAGATTAAAAAGTGATAGATAAATTAGCATTTGTTCACCCAACTGCCAAAATCGGGCAAAATGTGACGATAGGCCCTTGGACCTACATTGGCGAAAATGTTGAAATTGGCGACGACACATGGATAAGTTCTCATGTGGTCGTTAAAGGCCCAACCGTGATTGGTAAAGGCAACCGTATATTTCAATTTGCATCCGTTGGTGAAGAGTGCCAAGACAAAAAGTATGCTGGCGAACAAACACGCTTAATTATCGGTGATAACAATATCATTCGCGAATCTGTCACCATTCATCGTGGTACAACACAAGACAATCACGAAACCCGTATTGGTTCAAACTGCTTATTTATGGCTTATGTGCATATCGCTCACGACTGTGTTGTGGGTAATAATGTGATCATGGCTAACAATGCTTCAATTGCTGGCCATGTACATGTCGGCGATTGGGTTATTCTTGGCGGTATGACAGGTGTGCATCAATTTGTTCGCATTGGTAATCATGCTTTCACTGCGGGTGCCTCTCTTATATTACAAGA
Organism: Shewanella algicola; assembly: GCF_014648035.1. Classification (GTDB taxonomy): domain Bacteria; phylum Pseudomonadota; class Gammaproteobacteria; order Enterobacterales; family Shewanellaceae; genus Shewanella; species Shewanella algicola. The sequence goes on from NZ_BMQI01000029.1 coordinate 47,101, forward strand.
TGTGCCGCCATTTGTGATGGCTGCGGGTTCTCCTGCCGCACCACGTGGATTAAACCTTGAAGGCTTAAAACGTCGCGGCTTTACTAAAGAAAGCCAGCGTGCGATTTTAAATGCGTATAAAGCAGTGTTCCGTAAAAGCTTAACCATTGAAGAAGCCAACGCTGAAGTCAGTGAGATGGCTGAAAAAGATGAAAATGTAAAAGCCTTTATGGAATTTATTAATCATCCTGGTCGCGGTATTATTCGATAGAAGACACGATGACTCAACGATCTCAAAAAATATTTGCCATTGTCGCCGGAGAAATCTCCGGCGATATTTTAGGTGCAGGCTTAGTTAAATCACTTAAAAAACGCCATCCTGATGCCCGTTTCATTGGTATTGGTGGTCCGCGTATGCAAGCGCTCGGTTTTGAAAGCCTATTTTCAATGGAAGAGTTAGCCGTAATGGGCCTGGTCGAAGTGCTGTCACGCTTGCCACGTTTACTCAAGATCCGTTCAAGTCTGATCAAACAGATTACCGAACTCGCACCTGATTGCTTTATTGGCATCGATGCCCCCGATTTTAATATTGGTGTTGAGCTTAAATTAAAAGCCAAAGGCATTAAAACCGTGCATTACGTTAGCCCTTCTGTATGGGCGTGGCGTCCAAAACGCATTTTTAAAATAGCCAAAGCCACCAATATGGTGCTGTCTTTATTGCCGTTCGAAAAAGCCTTTTACGATAAACACCAGGTTCCTTGCACATTTGTTGGCCATACATTGGCTGATGATATTCCAATGTACAGTGATAAATTAGCCGCTCGTGCAGAGTTAGGTCTTGAGCCAACGGCTGAATACCTCGCTGTGTTGCCTGGTTCTCGCGGGGGTGAATTAGCCCAGCTTGCCGAGCCTTTTATTAAAGCAGCAGTATTGGTTAAACAGGCCTATCCAGACATTAAGTTAGTGACGCCTCTGGTTAATGAGGCGCGCAAACAACAATTTACTGAAGCGTTAAAGCAATATGCTCCTGATTTAGAAATTCATCTTATTGATGGTCATTCTCGTGAAGTGATGGCGGCCGCAGACTGTATTTTATTAGCGTCTGGCACTGCCACTTTAGAGGCGATGCTGGTTAAGCGTCCTATGGTGGTTTCTTACCGTGTTAGCCCGATAACTTATGCTATCGCCATTCGAATGATGAGCATCAGCAATTATTCATTACCTAATTTACTGGCAAATGAAACTATTGTGCCTGAATTGATGCAAGCAAATTGCCAACCACAATTAATTGCAGACGCGATAATTGATCAGCTTAATAAAGATTTTGCGCCGCTTAATGCCCGATTTGAGCAATTGCACCAGCTACTTAAATGCAATGCCAGCGAGCGTGCAGCAGATGCTGTAGATGCTTTATTGGTAACAGGACAATCCTAATGATAACGCTTGATACTATGCCGGTAGTGATAAAAAACATCACACCTGAACAAGTCAATTTGATATCACAAGGTGTGGTTGCTGGCGTTGATGAAGTTGGCCGTGGCCCATTAGTGGGCGACGTGGTGACAGCGGCAGTGATTTTAGATCCCAATAAGCCTATTGCTGGCTTAAACGACTCTAAAAAGCTCAGTGAAAAACGCCGTAATGCTTTATATCAAGATATTATCGACAACGCGCTGAGTGTCAGTGTTGGCCGAGCTAGCCCGGCAGAAATTGATGAGCTTAATATTTTGCATGCCACCATGTTAGCCATGCAACGTGCAGTTGCCGGATTAAGTATTCAACCGCACCGCGTGCTCGTCGACGGTAATCGTGTACCTGACTTTGGTATTGCTAGCCATGCCGTGATTAAAGGTGACGGCTTAGTGGCAGCCATTAGTGCGGCCTCTATTATTGCTAAAGTGACCCGCGACGCTGAAATGGATATGTTAGACCAACAATATCCTCAATATGGCTTTGCTAAACACAAAGGCTACCCAACTAAAGCCCATTTTGAGGCTTTAGCATTGCACGGAGTATTGCCTGAGCACCGTAAAAGCTTTAAACCGGTTGCTGAACGTATTTTACTTCAGAATAAATCTTGATATTAAAGACAATAACCGACTTAATCATTGGAGAAAGTAGCTTAGTTTGATAGTCTAAATCCCGCTTTTTCGTGTTGTTTCATTCATCTTTTTCGAAGAATAATTAATCTATGTCCGATCCTCGTTTTGTTCATTTACGCGTTCACAGTGATTTTTCGATGTCAGACGGCGTCGCAAAAGTTAAGCCCATTATTGCCGCGGCAGAAAGCCTCGACATGGCGGCGATAGCGTTAACCGATCAAAACAACTTTTGTGGCCTGGTAAAGTTTTATGGTGGTTGCCATGGCGCGGGGATAAAACCCATAGTTGGTGCCGACTTTTGGGTGCAAACGCCAGGTTTTGAAAAAGAGTTTTGCGCGTTGACCATTATTGCGATGGACAACGAAGGTTATCAAAACCTGACTCAATTAATCAGTGAAGCCTACTTACGTGGTCAAATTGATGGCCGGGTGGTGATTGATCAAGATTGGCTGGTTAAATTTAACCGTGGTTTAATTATTTTATCGGGTGCTAAAGAAGGTGATGTTGGTAAGGCGTTATTAAAAGGCAATCAAAACCAGGTTGACGCTTTGGTGAGCTTTTACCAACAACACTTTAACGACCGCTATTATTTAGAATTAATTCGCACTGGGCGCGCCGACGAAGAACGCTACCTGCACATGGCAGTTGAGCTTGCATCAAGCAGAGGTTTGCCGGTTGTTGCCACTAACCAGGTGGTATTTTTAAAGCAAGATGACTTTGAAGCTCACGAAATTCGTGTGGCAATTCATGATGGTTTTACCCTTGTGGATCCTCGTCGTCCTAAAACCTACAGCGACCAACAGTATTTACGCAGTCAAGATGAAATGTGCGAACTGTTTAGCGATATCCCTTCGGCGATACAAAATTCTGTCGAAATCGCTAAGCGTTGTAATGTCACCATACGATTACACGAGTATTTTTTACCTAACTTCCCTACCGGGGATTTATCAATTGAAGACTTTTTAGTTGATGTGTCTGAAAAAGGCTTAGAAGAGCGACTCGAGTTTTTATTTCCTGATCCACAGGTACGAGCTGAAAAGCGTGGTGAGTACGATGAACGTCTCGAAGTTGAACTCAAAGTTATTAACCAGATGGGTTTCCCGGGTTACTTCCTTATCGTAATGGAATTTATTCAGTGGGGTAAAGATAACGGTATTCCTGTCGGGCCAGGCCGTGGTTCTGGTGCGGGGTCGCTGGTGGCCTATGCACTTAAAATTACCGACCTTGATCCGTTAGAGTATGACTTACTGTTCGAACGTTTCTTAAACCCTGAACGTGTTTCGATGCCCGACTTTGACGTCGACTTTTGTATGGACCGTCGTGACGAGGTGATTGACCACGTAGCCGAGCTATATGGCCGAGAAGCGGTATCACAGATTATTACCTTTGGAACCATGGCGGCCAAAGCGGTTGTCCGCGATGTTGGCCGAGTATTAGGCCATCCATACGGTTTTGTTGAACGTTTAACAAAAATGATCCCAGCAGAACCTGGGATGACATTGGCCAAGGCCTTTGAGGTTGAGCCAGCGCTACCTGAAGCTTACGCTGCAGATGAAGACGTAAAAGAGCTAATCGACATGTGTCGCCGCCTTGAAGGGGTCACCCGTAACGCGGGTAAACATGCCGGTGGTGTGGTGATTGCCCCCACACGGATCACTGACTTTGCGCCATTATATTGCGACGCAGAAGGTTTAAACCCGGTTACCCAATTTGATAAAAACGACGTTGAAACCGCCGGTTTAGTTAAGTTCGACTTCTTGGGATTACGGACCTTAACCATTATTGACTGGGCATTGCAGATGATTAATCCGCGCCAAGTTAAAGAAGGTAAAGAGCCGGTTCGTATCGAATCCATCCCGCTTGCCGATCCTGCTTGTTTCAGGTTGTTGCAACGCTACGAAACCACTGCGGTATTTCAGCTCGAATCCCGCGGTATGAAAGACTTGATTAAACGTCTACAGCCAGATTGTTTTGAAGACATGATTGCATTGGTGGCGCTGTTTCGTCCAGGGCCGCTGCAGTCGGGCATGGTTGATAACTTTATCGAACGTAAGCACGGCCGTGAAGAAGTGTCTTACCCAGACTCTGAATATCAACACGAATCGTTAAAAGAGTTACTGTCACCTACCTACGGCATTATCTTGTATCAAGAGCAGGTTATGCAGATTGCTCAGGTACTTTCTGGTTACACCCTAGGCGGCGCGGACATGCTCCGTCGTGCAATGGGTAAGAAAAAACCGGAAGAAATGGCCAAACAGCGTGGCACCTTTAAAGAAGGCGCTATCAACAATGGCATCGACGGCGAGCTGTCGATGAAAATTTTCGACCTGGTAGAAAAGTTTGCGGGTTATGGTTTTAACAAATCGCATTCGGCCGCTTACGCCCTAGTGTCGTACCAAACATTGTGGCTTAAAACCCACTATCCGGCGCAGTTTATGGCTGCGGTAATGTCTGCCGACATGGATAACACCGATAAAATCGTTACCCTAGTTGATGAATGCGAGCGCATGGGCTTACCGCTTATTCCGCCTGATGTGAACAAAGGCTTGTTTAAGTTTACCGTCGATGACGACCTTAATATTGTTTATGGCATTGGCGCCATTAAAGGCGTGGGCGAGGGCCCTGTTGATTCGATTTTAGAAGCTCGAAAAGACGGCCCTTTTATCGATTTATTTGATTTCTGTGCTCGTGTCGACTTAAAAAAGCTCAACAAACGCGTCATCGAGAAACTTATTCTAGCAGGGGCATTAGACACCCTAGGCCCACATCGCGCCTCAATGATGGCAACATTACCCGAAGCCATTAGCGCAGCAGCTCAGCATGCCAAAGCTGAGGCGATTGGCCAACATGATATGTTTGGTTTGCTTAATAGCGAGCCAGAAGACAGCAAGCAAAACTTTGTTCAATGCACGCCATGGCCTGATAAAATTTGGTTAGAAGGCGAACGTGAAACCTTAGGGCTCTACTTAACCGGACACCCGATTAATCAGTATTTAAAAGAGCTCAAGCAATACACTAATGGCCGTTTAAAAGACATTCATCCAACCGAGCGGGGCAAAACCGTTAAAGCGGCTGGGTTAGTGGTGGCAACCCGAGTGATGATCACCAAGCGTGGTTCAAAAATGGGTCTGGTTACCCTTGACGATAAAAGTGCGCGTCTCGAAATCATGCTATTTACCGAGCCATTTGAAAAATTTGGTCACTTGCTAGAAAAAGATCGCATTCTCATTTGTGAAGGCGATGTCAGCTTTGATGATTTTTCGGGTGGTAACCGCATGAATGCCCGTAATGTGATAGAAATTGGTGAAGCGCGCAGTCACTTTGCCAAAGCGGTTGAAATTAATGTTCAAGGCAATGATGTCACCCCTGAGTGGTTAGATACATTTGAACAAACCCTAACGCCATGGCGTAATGGCGCAGTGCCAGTGGTGATTAATTATGTTAAACCAGAAGCCAGCGGTAAGATCACTTTAGGTGATGAATGGCGGGTCAACCCAAGTGATGAATTAATGCTATCACTTGAAAGTATGCTCGGTTCACATAACGTTAAAATTACGTTTAATTAGGCAGATATCATGACTCATGCCGCGCAGAAGTCAGACAATATAACAACCGCTCAGCTATTAACCTTGCTAGAAAATAGCGTGCTACCTTTGTACCAACAAGGTGTACAACTCAATGAGCATGCGCCTAAGTTAGTGCTGGCTTACAGTGGCGGTGTTGACTCTGAGGTCTTAGCGTTTGGTTTAAGTGCCTTTGCCCAAAAACATCCACACATTGCATGTTTGCTTATTCACGTGCATCACGGTTTAAGCCCTAATGCTAATGTGTGGGTTGAGCACTGTATTAGCCGTGCGAATCATTACCAACTGCCGGTACAAATAGAGCGGGTTAAGGTAGAAAAAGGCCCAAGGGAAAGCTTAGAAGCCAAAGCGCGTGATGCGCGTTATCAAGCGTTTGAGCGCTACCTTAATCCTGGCGATATCTTGCTTACCGCCCACCATCAAGATGATCAACTCGAAACCGTATTACTGGCATTAAAACGTGGTCAGGGCCCCAAAGGCCTGGGCGCGATGGCGCCCATGCAATTATATAAGCAATCCTGGTTGCTTAGACCGCTGTTAGCCATTAGCCGTCTACAAATAGAGCAATTTGCAACTCAATACCAATTAAGCCACATAGAAGATGAGAGTAATCAAGACGACAGTTACGACCGTAACTTTTTACGCCTAGAGATTATTCCTCGCTTAAAACAACGCTGGCCAAGTATTGCCACCACAGCAGCAAGAAGCGCCGCATTGTGTGCACAGCAACAACAAGTGATTGATGATGAAGTGAGTCATCGCTTACCCCAGTGGTTAACTCTACCCACCGATATCGATGGGTTAATCACTGAGTCTAGTGGGTTTAAACTGGGGCACTTGAGCCAATTAACGCCTGCATGGCAAGCATTGTTATTTCGCGGTTATTTACAACATTGTGGTGTTAATTTGCCATCACAATCGCAATTACAGCAAATATTGTTGCAATTGATCGAGGCCAAAGAGGATGCCAATGTGGCCATTCAATGGGGCGATTATCAGGTTAAACGCTTTGCCAATGCGGCTTATGTATTAACCCATCAAGCGCTTGAACCTGTCGATGCCACAAAGCTTGAAAATGATATTCGCGCAGTATTAGCAGGCGAGCTAAATCAAGCCTCGGGCAAAATAGGGCAGCTGCCATTTAGTGTGCAAATTCAGGCGCAAGAGCTTGCACAACAAGATATTCCAACATCAGTAACGCCGTTACTTGCCTTGCCTTTAGATCAAGCACAAATCACTGTGCAGTATGGTGCAACTGGTGCAATTAAATGTCAGCCACAGTTTGCCACATCGCAGCGCAGCAAACCGCGTGAGCTTAAAAAGCTTTGGCAGGAGTGTCATATTCCGCCATGGCGTCGTCAGCAAATTCCATTAATTTTTTACGGTGATGTGTTAGTTGCCGCTATCGGATTATGGATAGACAAACGTTACCTAGCAGCACCAGGCCAACCCGGGCTTAGCTTGCCGCTTTTGACAACCCGTTGAATAGCGATGAAAAAGCACTAGCACTGATTATCGCATCAGACTATATTGGTTTGCCTAGTCTTTATCGTCGCGCAGTGTTCTAGCAGGATGAAGTCCGCTCTAATGCCTAGTCATTGTTACAATAAATTTTCTTAATTATTTACAAAGGATGTTGTCTGTGAATACCTTTCGTTTAATAGCCTTATGTGGTGTTTTTTTATTACCAAGCGCAAATGCCGCGCCGTTTCAGTTTGATGAAAAAACCTACCGCCAAGATGTAGAAACACTCGCCAGTGATGAATTTGAAGGTCGTGGGCCTTTGTCTAAGGGCGAGACACTGACCGTTGAGTATTTAGAGAAAGCATACAAAGCGATAGGGCTCAAACCGGGTTTTGGCGACAGCTACCGTCAAGCAGTGCCTATGGCTAAAATAACTGCCGATCAAACCATGCAGCTAACCATTGCTGATGTGGTGCTAAATAATGGCAGCGACTTTACCGCCCGCACCGAACAAATTCAGCCACAAGTGTCATTAGACAACAGCGACGTTATTTTTGTGGGTTACGGTATCAATGCCCCAGAATATAAATGGAACGATTACGCCAATGTTGATGTGAAAGGTAAAACGCTGATTATGCTGGTCAATGATCCAGGTTTTGCCACTCAAGACCCTGATATTTTTAAAGGTAATGCCATGACCTACTATGGCCGCTGGACTTACAAGTACGAAGAAGCAGCAAGGCAGGGCGCCAAAGCGGTGTTTATTGTGCACGAAACCGCACCCGCAGCCTACGGCTGGAACGTCGTTGAAAACAGCAACACCAATACCAAATATACTTTAGTGGATAACCACAAAAATCAATCTCACATCGGTGTCATGGGCTGGGTTCAACATCACGGCGCACAAAAAATCTTTAGCGCAGCAGGCCTTGATTACGACACTCTGAAACTCACCGCCGCAAAGCCAGGTTTTAAAGCGATACCCCTTAAACTTAAAGCCAACTTAACCCTCAAAAACCAAATCGAATTGGCCACCTCTTATAACGTAGCTGGTATTTTACCTGGCAGTTCACAAGCCGATGAATGGGTTATTATGCATGCGCATTGGGATCATTTAGGCAAAACAGTGCAAGATGGCAAAACGCGCATTTATAACGGTGCTGTCGATAATGCCTCAGGTGTTGCCGGAGTATTACAGTTAGCGCGTCATTTCAAAGCACAAAACAAAGTTCCTAAACGCTCTATATTGTTTACTGCCTTTACCGCAGAAGAAACAGGCCTTATTGGTGCGCAATACTTTGCTGCCAATCCTCCTGTACCGACCAAACAACTCGTATCGTTTTTAAACATTGACGGCATGAACGTTGGCAAAGGAGTTAATTACATACTGCGTTACGGCCAGGGCGTGTCAGAGTTAGAGACCTATTTAGATGATGCCGCTAAAGCACAAGGGCGCACAGTAAAAGCAGACCCTCGTCCACAAAACGGCCTTATGTTCCGCTCAGACCACTTTGCCTTAGCCCAACAAGGAGTGCCAGGGTTAATGTTTATGAGCCTAGGTGATACAGACCCAGATTATATTGCTCATAAATATCATCAAGATGCTGACGATTATGATGCCAGCTGGAATTTAGGCGGAGTCGAGCAAGACCTCGGTTTAATCAGTGACATTATTGAAAAGCTTGCCAACAACAACGACTGGCCAAAATGGCTCGAAGAATCTGACTTTAAAAAACGTCGAGCGATGGACGGTAAGTAGTGTTAGCTAGTTGGATAAAGAGAGGAGGCGAAAGCCTTCTTTTTCATTAGATATGGCCTACGGCCACTAACGTCGTGGCGCTTCACCCACACCAGGCTTTTTCAAACTTCGTTTGAATTAAGTGCGCAAGGTTCCACTCTACATGGGCTGATACATATGGCCTGTGGCCACCAACGTCGTAGCGCTTCGTTCACACCAGACCTAGAGGAAACTAACAACGGTTCCGATGGTACACTCTGTACCGCGAAAGCTAAGCTCACCTCCATGTGAGCTTTACGCATTCTTTTATAAAGAGTCTTCAACGTCCTCAAGTTCAGAGTTGAATCACACCATTTCCAAGTCAAGAAAACTAACTCGTTTTTGCCTCAAAATAAGTTAAAGTAAATGCTCCAATGGCGACTTTGAGCAAACAAGAGATGGTTCAAGTCGTTTAATGTTATTAGCTTTATTCTACAAAGCGGACGTTCCGCTAACGCATTTTTCGCTAACTAGAAAATTTTGCTTAATGGGCTTACAACACCGTTCGCTCCCTGTTGCAAAACATGCGTATATATTTGTGTGGTTTTGACATCAGAATGGCCCAATTGTGCTTGAACGGTGCGAATATCGGCGCCACTTTGCAATAGATGCGTTGCAAATGAATGACGCAAGGTATGCGGTGTTATTATTTTTGTTAATCCCGCTTTTTGAACGGCTTTTTTTACTTCTTTTCTTATACACGAATGGTGAAAATGATGTCGTCTTATTTCACCACTTTGAGGATCTGTACTTAATATATGTGAGGGAAATAAATACTGCCACGCAAGTGATTTTGAGGCAGAAGGATATTTTTTTGTTAAAGCATAAGGCATCCATACGCCAGCATATTTCGTATTATTTAAATCAAGTTTTAGATAGTCATCAACCTGCAGAATTTGATTTCTCAGCATAGGAATTAGCTCGGTGGCCAGCGTTACAATGCGGTGTTTATTACCTTTGCCATTCCATACTTGAATACACTTGTAATCAAAATCAATATCTTTCACTCTTAATTGTACCGCTTCCATTACTCTTAAACCACTTCCGTACATAAGGCCTGCAATAAGGTAATAACGCTTATTTAAGTGAGTCATAAGCAGCTTAACTTCTTGTGGCGTCATAACTACAGGTAGTTTTGTTTGTTTTTTACTGCGGGCAAAATTTAAGTTTAACGAAAGCTCTTTTTTTATTATGTGCTTGTACAGAAATGACAAGGAATTGAGTGCCGTGGCTTGCGTTCGTGGTGCAACGTCTTGTTTTAATACTAAGTACTCTAGATAGCGTTCGACTTCATTGTCTCCCATTGAGGCGGGGTGGCGCTTATCATGAAAATGGATATAAGATGCAATCCATTTCAGGTACGTATCCACGGTACGTAATGAGTACTGACGTACCAACATATAATCAGCGATATAATTTAAAAATGGAGAGCGCGTTTTCATGTCATCACCAGTATAAGTAACTGTATAAGTATACAGTGTGGTTGTTATGCTCCCATATTCAAGAAAATGAGCGACGAGCGCACTTTTTTTTCTGAATCTCTTTAGCATCAATAAAAAAATTATAGTTGGCAATACATTACGTTATTTGTTAAAAATAGATTTATTAATACATGAGCGTGACATCGGTAGAAAGATGCGCCCTTCACGCACTATAAAATTGTTAAATGTATATGAATATTCCTAATTTCTTCGCTCTAATCACGTTAATGTTTATTGCGACAAGTGTTCAAGGGCAAAGTATGAGTGATGATAGTGATTGGAAATTAAAGCTTCGTTATGGAAAAGAAACAACTCCATATACTCACTACACCGTTTTAGCAGAAGGTGTTTGCGGTGAAATGGCAGAAGGGTTCTCTTGTCCTAAAGGTAATGCCATTATGGGGATCAAAGTGTGGGCTACTGATATAGATGAACCACCTTATATGGTGAAAAGTATTGGTAGCCAAATTGGTTTTGAAGTAACAGGCGAAATTCAAATATATGCGACTGAGCCAGAAGAGCCACCTAGAGAAAACCCGCATGGATATGACATTCAATTCACTCCATTCGATTAGAAATACATTTAACAAGGCATTTAAACGGAACAAAAACAGTGGGTTATGTTTCGCTTCGCTACACATTTTAACCCACTATTTTTGTCCGCTTAATGCGGCGTTAGTTGCAGGGAGAGTTATACAGATGATTCAAAACAAGGAAGATTTTAGCAATTGGGTCAATAGGCAGTTAGGTAAGAATATTCCAAGTGATATAATCGCGTTTCATTTTAACCTGTATGAATTCCCCTTTTGTATAGAATTGATTGGCGAGAAGCGTTTCTCTTTGAGTGATGATGATTGGGCATGTGGGGAAGAATGGGTTCCAGATAATAGACGCATTGAAGTTTCCAGTGAAATTTTTGCCTCAAGTTGGGAAAATGGCCTGATGAACATTGTAACAATGGTAAAAGAATATTTGACCTCTGATTTTGGTAATTCATATAAATTGATAGAAGCTCAGTGTGTTGCAGTTGGTTTCGTTGAGGGTGATCTTGTTTATATCTAGTCGGGCAACTAATCGGGTAGCCGGAGGTATCTAGCCTCCAGCCCCCACACCACCCTGCATGCGGCTCCGCA
>NZ_BMQI01000030.1 GCF_014648035.1 Shewanella algicola
AGATAGAATTGTGAAACATATTAACTAAATTGCAGTTACACAGAATCTGTTACACCCTCTTAATGATTACATTTTCTAGTAACATAACGCAGAAAATTTTGCATGTTTATAACTGTTAAAGTGCATTTTTCGCGTGTTTTAGCGCTTAATCAACGTGTTTTGTGCATGATCGTAACAGATTCATGCAAAACTAAGTTTATGCAGCACAATATGCATAAATAGTCACATATCTATCAGTCTTTAATGTTTCACTCTTAATCAGCAAAGAAAACGCAATAGTATGGCTAAAGAGTAAGTAACTCGCTTTTGGACAGAAATCATTTAGTAGCTTTATTTATTAGCTCCATTTGTGGGCCAATGACCTATCCAGAAAATGCATAATAATTAAACTAATTTGAATATTCATATCTGCTATCTCGAAAAAAAAACAGCACTAATTTAAAAATATCGAGCTCTTTTCATCAAGCATTAACTACGTGAAAAGAGCTCTTCATATCACTACAACTGCCCACCCACACCTTTGAATTTTTCAACAAAAGCGGCAATTTTCTGAAAAACCGTTTGCTTCTGGGTTCGGTACTGTGGGTTCAATGGGCTAAGTTTGGGCAGTGCCTCATTAAGTGCTGTGCCATTTTCAGAGGCGTACTCACGTTTGAGTGATGACGCAATATAGCGTTTGGCAGCATCGATATTGAGCTTTTCAGAGGCAATAATGGCATCGGCTTCGCGCTTCTGCTCCGCCTGGGCGAATTTGAAGAAAGCGTCGATAATGCTGGCTTTGTCATTGATCTCATCTAGGTTTGTCTGGTTAATAAAATCAACCACCAAGCTCTCTTTCGCTCTATTGCCAAGGCTACCGCGGATCATACGACGAACTTCTTCAATCAAGCCTTCTTTGCTCTTGTTCTTCTTATTGTGATCAAAAATCAGTTCAAGAATGTAATCGAGGTTGATTTCTTGCGATTTAAGCAAATCAATTTCAAAGACCACATCGTCCCAGTCTACCGTTGACTTATCTTTATCCTGACCTTCTTTATCGCGTCGCAACCAGTCGCGGGTATCGTTGTAGGTAGAGCGATAATCTTGGATAGCACGTTCGCTCGGCATATCGATTGTTTGCATTGCCTCGATGTCAGCATCGTCCAGATAGTACTTTGACTTAAACTCTTCAACCGCTTGTTCATCACTGGTATCAAGGCTTTGCAGTGCTTTCAAGCCAGCAAATTCATCGTAGTTTTGTAAAATATTTTCTGCTTTGAGGTATTCACCAAATAGCTTGGCAAACTCCTTTTTATCTTGTTCTTTTTCAATATTTTCTGGGTTTGGAAAGCGTTCTTGCAGCTCTTTGACGATATCAACAAAACCTCGACGCGCCTGCCCAGTCGCAATATCGTTAAAACCTTCCATGTATTCTTTGTAGCTCTTCTCCAACACCACGTTTTTGGTGTTTTTGTCACCAAACAAAGTAATGGCATCAATGGTTGCCTGCTCCAAATCACGGAAGGTAACAATATTGCCAAAGGTCTTCGTCGCATCATAAATGCGGTTAGTGCGAGAAAATGCCTGCATCAAGCCGTGATAGCGCAAATTCTTATCAACAAACAGGGTATTAAGCGTAGGCGCATCAAAGCCCGTTAAAAACATACCAACCACTATGAGCAGATCTATTTCTTGATTCTTCACTCGTTGGGCAAGGTCACGGTAGTAGTTCTGAAAGCCATTACTGTCCACGCCATAGTTAGATTTAAACATGGCGTTGTAATCCGTAATCGCGGCGCTCAAAAACTCTTTTGCGCTGCTGTTCAGGCTACTTACTTCAAAGCTCTCATCTAAAATATCACCAATGGCATCCTGCTCTTCATTGGCAGCAAATGAGAAGATAGTTGCAATGCGCAGAGGTTTACTTGTGGGTCCATTTTCGGCCTCGGCCTGCAATGTTTTAAAGGTTTCATAGTAGGCTTTCGCCGCATCAACACTACTGACCGCAAACATGGCGTTAAACCCTTTGGCGCCAGAATAGGCTCGATGCGTTTTCTGGTTAAAATGGCTCAGAATATACTGCGAGATTTCACCAATGCGCATTGGATGTAAGAAGGCTTTCTTATTCTCGGCGGCACTAAGCTTCTTATCATCCTGCTCAGTCTCAATGCTCTTAAATTGCGGACGAACATCGTTATAGTCCACTTTGAACTTGAGTACTTTTTCATCACGAATGGCATCGGTGATCACATACGTGTGCAACTGCTGGCCAAACACGCTGCCCGTGGTTTCAGCACCCAAGGCGTTTTCAGGGAAAATTGGCGTACCGGTAAAGCCAAACTGGTAGTACTTTTTGAATTTCTTCTTCAGGTTTTTCTGCGCTTCACCGAACTGGCTTCGATGACACTCATCAAAAATAAAGACAACCTGCTTGTTGTATATAGCTAAATCGCTTTCGCTTTTGATTAAGTTGTTGAGCTTTTGGATTGTGGTGACGACAATCTTGTTATCGTCTTTATCTAGGTTACTCTTAAGCCCTGCGGTACTGTCTGAACCGTTCACACTATCAGGCGAGAAGCGCTGATACTCTTTCATGGTCTGATAGTCGAGGTCTTTTCGGTCCACCACAAAGAAGACTTTATCGATACAGTCTAAATCGGTGGCCAAACGTGCCGCTTTAAAGCTGGTGAGTGTTTTTCCTGAGCCTGTGGTGTGCCAAATGTATCCACCGCTCTCGGTGTTGCTCCAGTTCTTAGCGTTAAAGGCGCTCTTAATCTTCCATAAAATGCGCTCAGTAGCCGCAATTTGGTAAGGGCGCATTACAAGTAAGGTATTGCTGACGTCAAACACCGAGTAACGCAAGATCACTTCAAGCAAGGTCTCTTTCTGGAAAAAAGTGGCGGTAAAGTCTTTTAAATCCTTGATCAGCGTATTGTCTGACTTCGCCCAGTTCATCGTAAAATCGAAGCTGTTTTTGTCGCGCTTGGTGGTATTGGCAAAATAGCGCGTGTCGGTGCCATTAGAGATCACAAAAAGCTGCAAGAACTTGTACAAAGAGTTCTCAGTATTAAAGCTTTCTTTGCTGTAGCGATGTATTTGGTTAAACGCCTCACGGATTGCCACACCACGCTTTTTCAGCTCGATTTGCACCAAAGGCAAACCATTAACCAAAATCGTCACATCGTAACGGTTGGCATGGCTTCCCGTTTGCTCAAACTGCTTAATGACCTGCACTTTGTTACGAGCAATGGTTTTCTTGTCGAACAGGTAGATGTTTTCTATATGGCCATCATCAAAGACAAAATCGAAGATATAGTCGCTGTGCACCTTACGGGTTTTATCAAGAATAGTATCGCTTGGGGTGTTTAAGTATTGCTCGCAAAAGCGCGCCCACTCGCCATCAGTAAACTGGACCTTATTAAGGGCTTGTAGCTGCTTGCGCACATTCGCCAGCATGGCATCGGGTGTCGTTAGCGCAGGTAAATACTCATAGCCCTGGTTGCTTAGGTCCTGAATCAGCTCACGTTCTAAATCACCTTCACTTTGAAAGCTTTCTGCGACTTGCCAATTTTTGACGTATTTATCTAACACAATAAAGTTGTTCGATTCTGCCACCGCTTTATAAGTCGTCATTCGTTTACATCCTTTTTTGTTAGCCGTGGTGTGTTCCAATATGGAAATAGCCACGGCGTCGCATTATTCAGTGACTTGCCAATGGCCGGTTTTATCTGAACCTACCCGAGTTAACCTGCCTTCTTTTTGTAGTTTGCTAATGGCGCGACCAATGGTTCTAACGTCTTTATTCAAGGTATCAGCGAGTTGTTGTCGGGTTAGCTCGGGCGTGTTACTGAGCAATGCTAAAATAGCTTCAGGCGTTTTAAGGCCCGTTACATTGATAAGGGTATTTACAGGGGCGTTTTTACCTTCCTTTAGAGGGGCGTTCACAGCGGCGTTTTGTGCTAGCGTTTGCTGAATAACCGACAACATAAAATGAATAAACGGCGTACTGTCTGCTTGGTTATCGGCCTGCTCAAGGGCGTGATAATAGGCTTGCTGATGGTCTTTAATCACACTTTCTAGCGGCAAAGATAAAAACAACGGATGCCACTTGGATAAAATCAGTGTTTGCCATAACCGCCCCATTCGGCCGTTACCATCGGCAAAGGGGTGAATAAACTCAAATTCGTAATGGAATACACAACTGGCGATCAATGGATGATCTTTTGTTTGCTTGAGCCATTGGAGTAAATCTGCCATTAAACCGGATACCTGATGCGCAGGCGGCGCAACATGGTGCACCACACCACCTTTATGGATACCCACGCCTTTACTGCGAAATTCACCGGCATTTACAAGAATATCTGACAGCATTAAACCGTGAGCCGTGAGTAAATCGGAAATCTCGCTGGGTGTGAATGCAGGCAGTGCATCATAAGCGGCAATCGCGCCTTTTACCTCGGCCAGCTCACGCACGCTGCCCAACACAGGCTTACCCTCAACAATGGCGGTAATTTGTTCTTCAGTTAAGCTATTGCCTTCAATCGCCAGCGTGCCGGTGATGGTTTTGATGCGGTTTTGCTTGCGCAGTTGCGGCGAGGCATTGAGCTGGCTGGCATTTAATTCACCCACCTGCTGGCTGATTTGCGCCACCAAGTTCAAAATATCGGTGGTGATGGTAAAAGGTGGTTGATAGGCCATTAGGCTGCCTCCTTATACTTACCTTCGTTGACAGTTATCCGGAATTTCCGGATAACTGACTCTGCTATTTCCGTTAGCGTGTTACTCATTAAGCTGCCTCATCTGAATGAGATTTCGGGAAGCTCAACAACAGGTCACGATAATACTCGTATTGCTTTTGACGTAACTCAATTTCGCGGGGGAGACCTTCTTGAATTGACGTTGTTAAGGTTTCGAATTTTTCTAAAATCTCTACAATTCGACTTTGCTCTGAATGAGGTGGAACTGGTATAGGGAATTTAAGAAACATAGGTCTGCGAAGCGATGTTACCGATGAACTCACGGAAGCTTTTTGAATATAGTCGTTAAAATAAGCCGAGATATAATGGTATACGAATCTTGGGTGCATAGAATCATCAGGTACAATGCGATAAGCTCTTTGATGCAAAGCATATTTTCCTTGAGCATAATGATAAACTTTACCAACACCTGCGCCATCACCAGCGGTAATAATTGCTGTTTCGTCAAAGTTAAAAGTATTTAGTTTTAAAGGCTCACGACCACGGGCATAAAATATATACTCTCCATCTTCGATTGCATCTCTGGTATCATGCTTTCCCGTTCCAATTTCAGCAATATCGCCTAACGTCTTCCACTCAACATCACCTTCATCAAAACTTAATAAGTGTTCGCGGTAGTAGTTGTATTGTTTTTTCCGCATGTTAAGCTCGGCGGTCAGCTCGGCGGTCAGCTCGGCGGTCATGGCGGTAAATGCGTCCAGAATGCACACTATTTCAGCTTGTATTGCCAGCGATTTTTCTGGGTTATCTGGGCATGGGATGGGGACAACTATTTTTGACAAATCACCGCTAGAAACTCTGCGAACCTTAGCCCCTGTAATGTATTTTCTCTTCTGAGCTTGAAATGCTTCCGTTAAAAAATAGTGAGCTAAATACTTAACATTTTGCTCGTGTCGGAATAGCATCATATCGCCAGAAATTGCGGATTGATTCCCTAGCCATGCAAGAGGTTTCACAACGTCATCGTCATTTTCTGAAGTTGTGGCAAGCAAGAGGTCGTTCCTTTCCGCTTTTCTTAATTTTTTCGCTAGCTCTTCTGATATATAGGTAAAAGTTTCATCAGCCGACAAACCGTATTTAGTATAAATCTGGCCGTAATGAATGGCTGGAAATCCCGTTTCGATGAAGTCCTTTTTTTGCAAACCATTACCGCGTATGAATTGGCCAATCTCACCTAGTGGCAGCCACACCACCTCAACTCCATCTAGCAGTTTTTCCATATAACTCAAATGGCTCATGCCTCAACCTCCTCACCGTCAATCTCCGCCCCTTCTATTTCTAAAACGATGGCGTCAATATCACTGCGAAGTGCATCAATTTTAGCAACGGTAGTTTTAAGTTCGGCATTAAGCTCTGCAATATCCACTAACTCGCGATTATCTTTCGCTTCCACATAACTGCTCACCGATAGGTTATAGCTATTGGCTGCGATAACATCCAAATCAACGGATTTAGCAAAGTGATCTACGTTTTCTTTGTTGGCAAACACCTTGATGATCTGCTCAATGTGCTCATTGCTTAGGGTGTTGTTATTGGTTTCTTTTTTAAACAAACCGCTGGCGTCAATAAACTGGGTGGTGGTGTCGGTTTTATGTTTAGACAGCACCAAAATATTTACCGCAATGGTGGTGCCAAAGAACAGGTTAGGTGCCAGTGAAATCACGGTTTCGACATAGTTGTTATCAACCAGATATTGGCGAATTTTTTGCTCAGCACCACCACGGTAAAAAATTCCGGGGAAGCAGACAATGGCTGCACGGCCTTTGCTTGATAGGTAACTGAGCGCATGTAATACAAAGGCAAAGTCGGCTTTTGATTTAGGCGCGAGCACACCAGCGGGCGCAAAGCGGTCATCGTTGATTAGGGTTGGGTCGTCGCTACCCATCCATTTCACTGAATAAGGCGGGTTAGAGACAATCGCATCAAAGGGTTTGTCATCTAAAAAGTGCGGTTCGGTTAAGGTATCACCCAACTGAATATTAAACTTGTCGTAGTTAATGTTGTGCAAAAACATATTCATACGCGCCAAGTTATAGGTGGTGTGGTTGAGCTCTTGACCAAAAAAACCATCCTCAATGATATGTGCATCAAAGTGCTTTTTGGCTTGTAATAGCAACGAGCCCGAACCCGCCGCAGGGTCATAGATTTTATTGACACTGGTTTGGCCGTGCATGGCCAGTTGCGCAATGAGTTTTGAAACGTGCTGAGGCGTAAAAAATTCGCCACCGGATTTACCCGCATTGGCAGCATAGTTTGAAATCAGGAACTCGTAAGCATCACCAAACAGATCGTTTTCGTTATCTTCAAATTGGGTGATGTTCAGCCCAGCTACCCCTTTTAATACCGCCGCTAACCGTTTGTTTTTTGCCTCTACCGTATTACCTAAGCGATTACTGGTGGTATCAAAATCCGCAAACAAGCCTTTGATGTCTTTTTCTGAATCATAGCCATTGGCTGAGTTTTCGATTGCAGCAAAAATAGTAGCTAAATCGGTATTTAAGTTTTCGTTTTTGTGTGCATTAGCCGCCACATTGCTGAACAGCTGGCTAGGAAGAATAAAATAGCCTTTTGTACGAATAGCATCATCTTTTGCCGCTATGATATTTTCATCGCTGTCGTCCATTGCTGTATAGTTAACGCTTTCGTCACCACCAGTAATGTAGACTTCAAAGTTCTCACTGATAAAGCGGTAGAACAGCGTACCCAATACATACTGCTTAAAATCCCAGCCATCCACTGAGCCTCGCACATCGTTGGCAATCGCCCATATTTGGCGTTGAAGTTCGGCACGTTGTTGTAAACTTGTCATTATTAGAATTCCTGATCGTTCTAAATTGCACTTTATGAGGGCAACCTATTAATTATTAATTTACTTGCTCTAGTTCTACTAAAGCTTGTTCTGCGATATGCCAAGGTAGACGCCTGCCATTGGCTTGCATCTGCTTATAGGCTGCTCGCGCTTGTTCGGTATTGATTTGCTGATGAACCACCAGTTGGCTTACTAGCCAAACTGTGCCTTTAACAATGGCAGCTTCTTTTTCTGCTGCTTTTCTCAGTGCCATATCACCGGTCAGTAAAGGACACTGTTCTTGCTTTGCTAAAGCAAGGGCAAAACAATCGTTTCGGCTCGCTTGGGTATAGGTCCCCGTTAGCTGCATGGCATACATCATTGATTCTGCAGAAACCTCTTTTAGCGCTAACCCTAAATCCAGAAGGTGGGGATGATCTTCTTCAAGTTCTTCAACAAAAAGAATATCTGGCGTTGCAAAGTCATAGGGCAACTGAAACATTGCTTCCAGTAAACCACCTTCTTCCATGTCAATGAGGATATTGGCATCACTAATTAGCAGCTGCTGCACGGCTAGCCTCCTGAGCTAACTGTGCTTGAGTCGGCACCTCCAACTTTCGTTCTTTACGAAAGCTAGAAACAGACATGCCAAGTAACTCTGCAGCTTTTGACTCCCCTATGTATTCTTCACCTAAAGCACGATATACCAACTGCTTATGTAGATAAGTCGATTCATGAGGGTATGCTTTTCCTGGCTCCTCCGTTCGCCAGCCATTTTTGCTAAACAGCATAAATAGGTTTTTCTGAGTCGCAGGCGTAATTATTCCACATTGGCCAGCTCGAAACAGTGCCGCTAGCATGCTAATACCGTATTCGTGCTTTAGCATCAGTAATTCACGCGGTTCAATATGACGGCGCTTTTCACCCAAGTGTTCAATAAGTGATTGGGTAGGTAAAAGAAATGCACCAGCAAAGGCATTACAAGCCTTCTCCTCATCAATCCCTTCAGCTAAACGACCATGCACGACTAAGTGCCCAAGTTCATGGGCCAAGGTGAAGCGCTGACGGTCACCACTTTGGGCGGTAGAGATCACCACTACAGGAGTGCTACCAATCTTGCCCGCTAAACCGTCAAACTTCTTATCTGTTTCCACATCCGTGGTAATAATCATCACGCCCTTAGCTTCGAGGGTATCGATCATATCGTGAATAGGGTTTAGCCCTAGCTCCCAAGCATGGCGCATCTGAATAGCCAAGTCTTCCGCTTGTTCTAAGCTAAAGATTTGTTCTGGAAGTTCATCAGGTAGAGCAAACTCAGGGATCGGTTTTACCGAGTCCGGATAAAGCTCTAAGAGCTCCTGCCAGCGTTCAGCTTGGTCTAATACGTCACCATTGATTCGGTCTAACACTTTCTTTGGTGTGCTCGCACGCTTGCGGTACTCAACACCCTCTAACTTCACCTTGGTCGGCCGAAAGAAGTACTCGCTGCGCACATCTAGCGCTTTTGCAAGCTTAAGTAGATTTGAAGAAGAGGGCATAGTCGTGCCATGTTCGTACTTTTTAATGGCGTTAGCGGATAGGCCAACTTCGCTGGCTAATGCATTCATTGATAGCCCGGCAGCCTTGCGGGCTCGTTCTAGGCGCTCTGCAAACATGGTATCCTCTCAGCAATGGCTTGGTTTATAAAATTGAAAAAACTGTGATTAATATAAACCGAATTGCCTTAATTTGCTATCTAATTTGCAGTCCCGAACTCTCCATTTTGCTCATTATCCAATCTACCACCTGCTCGTGCGCATGGCTTTAACACAATAATGTTACAACTCTATATCCTCAGATATATTAAGGGCATCTTCCATCTCTACCCCTAAATAACGAATTGTGTTATCCAACTTGGCGTGACCAAGCAATAGCTGTACGGCTCGGATGTTTTTCGTTCGTGCATAGATCAAGGTTGCCTTTGTTCTTCGCATAGAGTGAGTACCATACAGGTAATAGTCATAACCAAGTTGTGACGCCCAGCGACGAATTATAGTTGCATAGCAGCTATAGCTCATAGGTCTCCCGTTCTTACGAGGGCTAGGGAATATATAACTTGATGACGATAAGCCACTTTGCATTAAATACTGTGTTAATGATTGAGCTGTACGAGAAGTTATTTCAAATTGAACCTCACGTTCCGTTTTACTCTGTTGATAAAGAATTCTATTTTGAATAACACCACCCGATGAAATATCTCGAACTTTCATTCTGAGCAAATCACATGAACGTAATTTACAATCGATGGCGAGGTTGAGCAGAGCCAACTCCATAATATTACCTTCGATTTCGAGCCTAGTGCGAATACGCCAGATATCTTCGAGCTTGAAGGGCTTTTTCTGCCCAGTTAGGTGACCTTTCTTCGTCCACATAATTGACCTCCAGAATAATATGTCTTTAGAAATAGCCTTATTAATTGTAGCTGGGAATTAGAAAGGATAGGTTGAATGGTTATGCAGTTAATGGGTGAGGAAACATTGAAAGCTTGAAGATATTAGTGCATTTGTTCTAGCTGATTTTGGGGCAGAAATGTGTTAGTCCTTAACCGACTTCCTCACCAAAATAGCCAAAAAATATCAAACTATATTATAAATGATCAAACATTATTAAGAATTACCCAATCCCAAACTAAACATTCAATCTTAACTTGAATGTATTTCTGTAACGCGCTTCAAGACCATCCAATTATCGGAGGTTGCCAGTCCAACAACTTGTGCAACGATTAATGTATACCAAGCAATAAAAGGTTTGCCACATGTTCACAATGAGTTTAGATAACAAAAGTCGTATTCAAACAATCTGCAATCACGCTAACAGTAAAATAAATCCAATATTTGAGTTAGTTCTGATTGAAGCTAAGAATGATGAAGTGACATTCAGCGCCTCCAATGGCGCTCAGTACAACTCTCTCACCCTACCAGCACAAGTGACAACTCAAACTTCGTTTACTCTCTCAGGAAAGCGTTTAAGCGCTGTATTGAATGCATTGTCTGCTAATAACGCAAAACTCGAAGTTAAAAACCAAAGTCTATTCATGAAAAGTGGCAGAAGTAACTTAAAATCACCTATTTTTAACGCTTCTGACTACCCATCTGCCCCAGTGATAGCTAAACCCATAGCCTCAATCAAATGCACTATTGCACAACTAGCAGCCCTGTTTAATTCCGCTTCTTATGCTGTAGCCAAAAATGACGTTCGAAATTATTTGTGTCATGTTAATCTGTCGATTGATAATCAAATCGTTACTGTATGCGCAACAGACGGACACAGGCTCAGTCGCCTTGAGCACACTAATTTAACCTGTAAAGGCAGTGGCAACTACTTAGTTCCAACCTCATTAATGTCTGCCGTGTTATCTCAAAATCTTGATGATAAAGAAGTCGTGCTCATTGAATTTGATGAACAAAAAGCAGCCATCACCAGCCGAGACACATCAATAATATCGGTCTTAGGTGACGGCCAATATCCAGATATTGCTCGTGTCATTCCAAGCAGCAAGCAACATGGCGTTACATTTGATCTACAGGAGTTACGCGCCACCGTAAAACGTTTTCAAGCTGTAGCATCGTTAGAGAAAGCGCCAATAATTCGATTTGATATCGACTCAGAAGTGAATATGTCGGTATTTAGCTCAGACAAGACAAATGAATTTTCAGAGATTATCGAAGCTCAACTGGAAGATGGTGAACCGATTTCAGTTGGTGTGAATCCCATATATTTAGCCGATGCCTTAGCAAAACAAACAAGTGAAACGGTCACAATTTACTTTAATCAAAAATCCGCAATTTTAATCACTTGCGACATTATTGAGTTGGTCACGTTAGTCATGCCAATCCGAGTCTAAACATACCTTTTCTAAAGAGTGATAGTGACAACAAGTCGCTATCATTGCCTCATTACAATGTCAGAGAACTTTTTGGGTTAGGAAGGATATTAATGGTTCTGGCCGATGAAATAGATATCCTTGGAGGTTTTGCACACCATTCATCACCAGTTGGTCTGCTTGATGTTGAGTTTCAACACCTTCTGCAATGATTGGAATATTGAGTCTCTTTGAAAGATCGAGGATATTGGAAACGAGATTAAAACAATGTTCATTCTCTGGGTAGCCATCGATAAACCGCTTATCAATTTTGAGCGCATTTGCATTCAAGTCTCGTAAGTGCTCTAAACATGAATATCCCGTACCAAAATCGTCAATAGAAAACTTAACACCCAATTTTTCTAGCTCAGAAATTGCATTCAACGTATCTTCATCATTCGTGATAATTTGTCGTTCTGTTATCTCTAATACAAGCGTTATGTGGCTTAATTGTGGGTCTTCGGTAAAACGAGCACATGATTCAATGAGTTTGGCCGAATATTTTCTGGATAATTGAATCGGGCAAATATTAACACTGAGATAAAAGTTCTTTTTGTTAGCTATCAGGCACGTTTCGACACATTCTTGATAGATCTTATCCATTAACATCAACGTCATTGGGACGATATATCTTGATTCTTCAGCAGTTGGAATGAACACATCGGGATTTATTAGTGCCTTACCATATTGCCAACGCATTAAAACCTCACAGCCTGATAGCTCACCATTTGTGTCAACAATGGCCTGTGCGTAAGGGATGAACTGTTTTTTCTTTAAACCCATTCGTAACGCGCTTTTTAGCACGATTTTCTTGCTGTGAAGGTAAAAACAAAAAGGCACAACCAGTGCAAGAGAAAACAAGAACAAAATTAACAGTGAATTACTCTCTAAAATGTCAATAAATGGACCTGTTCGGTTTATATACGCACTCACTGTAAAGGGATATGAATTTGAGCTACGGTGTAAATTAACTTCATTTTGCGGTGGTTGCGAATCCATATTTAAATTCACATCAATCTTTGATGTAGGAAAATCGACAGTAAAATACGTCTGTTCATTGAAGAGCTTGATAACTGAGAAGAGTGTCGGCCCATGCAACGTTGAGATAACCGTAAAATCGCCGCGTTGAGACTTCGTTATCAAAATTGGTTTACCTGGCACAATAGTCCGTGACATCAAGAGATCTACCGGCAAATACTCTCCTGGATTTGCAGGCTCGCCAACATTAATAGCCGATGAAGAACAAATAACCTTATTATCCGCTATCAAATTCACTGTCTGAATGCTTGGCACTTCTAAAATGACTTTGTTGAATAAGGGCTCAGACGAATGACAATCCATAGAGGCTGAGGATAAAATAAATTCGTTAGCCGTAAACGAATCGTTTATTTTTGAATTTATGAAATTAACGGCTATTTCTAAACTGTCTTCAGTTTTAACTATATGTGCCGCATACGCTTGGTAAGCGTAAATAATTAATCCACCGAAAAATAGGAGCATAAATAGCAACACACAGTGAACTATTTTTAGGAATAAAAATGGATCTGTAACACGTAGAGTCATATTTTTTTGAGTTTATCTATCCAGAATCAAAAACTATCACGAAGAGAATTGATTTCAAACATATCAATACAGTATGCAACATACTAAACACCATCTACAGTTCAACAGGTTAAGC
This sequence comes from Shewanella algicola, assembly GCF_014648035.1. Classification (GTDB taxonomy): domain Bacteria; phylum Pseudomonadota; class Gammaproteobacteria; order Enterobacterales; family Shewanellaceae; genus Shewanella; species Shewanella algicola. The sequence continues at coordinate 13,104 of NZ_BMQI01000030.1, forward strand.
GTATTGAACACTATACGAAGAAATAAATAGGTAGTCACAAACCCTACAATCCCTACAATCCCTAAATCTGTCACCATCACTGCCCCACAATGACACTGACAGTATAAAATCAGTTTGTAACGTTGCCTAATAGACTGTATAACGACACCCCTAACGATTTGAAAAAAAAAGCGATCATCACGACCGCTTTTCATTCTAATTAACTAGTGTTTTGCTAGTTCAGCTTCCCTTAAACAACGACAAAATAAACTCCAATCTGAAAATTTCATCGCGGGCATTTTCACTTTCTGCCCCTTTGCAATCGCGTCTGCAACTGATAGCATTGTCTTAATTGACATTATAACTCTCCTTAAATATTTATAGTGTTGGTTAGGCGGCGAACATGGGCTTCTTGGCGGTTGAACATGTTCGTCGCTCAGTTTTTTAAGCTTTCACTTCCTCACCCTTCATCACTTTCATAATGTAGGCTTCAATCAACGCATACTCTTCATCAGTCGCGCGACTTAATGTAATCGTTGTTTTATCTTTAACCTTCTTACTTTTAGCCCACTTCTTGGAATTAACAGCAAGAAACTTAGAATCTTTCTCAGATGTCTTTTTAATTTTTTTAAACTCTGCTGCGTCTTTCAGAAATTCAATCACTTCCTCGTTCAATGTTCCCGGCAACACTTCAGTTAATTCGATCACATCGTCTAATGGCATTTTGCTATCAAGAACATGATTATAAATTTTTGATATTTCAGCAAATTGCGGCAATGTTAAATCGCTGGGGTACTCGAATAAATTAATGATTTCTTGCGGGATAGACCAAGCATTTAATGCCTTTGAAACATAACCTTGGGTGAACCCCTCTTGCTCTGCAATATCAGCTTGGGTTTTACTAGGATCTTCCTTTAAAAGAAGCTCAAAGGCTCGGCCATTGTCTCTGATTGAATGCTCTTTCGCTGTCTGTAGCTCTTTAGATAGTGCTTTGACTTCGGCCCGAGTTAATTCTTCTTCGCAATATAAAACGTTCAAACCTACACCAGCATAAATAGCTGATTGACGACGGCGTGTGCCATCCAAGGTCGCGTACTTTCCATCGACCAACTGGGCTATGACAGGTTGGTATTGCTGTCTTGAAATTGAGCTGATTACATCAGCAAGTGACGCTTGAGTTAATTCCTCAGCAATTCGCTTATTCATCGAATGAGCATAGGTCAACACCTCAACCTGGTCGGCTGGTACATTTTTTCGTTTAAACGTGACCTTACGGCCATTGTGCAAAGTGTACTCTTCAGCATCGTTTGCCGCACTCTGATGAGTAAGAGGCCCAAGGCTGCGTCCGATAGGGGCTTTACGTTTTTTATTAACGTCCATAATTAATTAGCTCTTAAATATAATTGAACATGTTGAAACACGGATAAAGCAAAATCTTCAATCGCTTCTTTAGCAACCTTCAAAGATTTTAGATCGCCAGCGTATTCCTTCGGGTTGACTGAAATGACGGTATCGAATGTTTCAGCACAACGTTGAAATGCGATTGAGTTTGGAATACTGCAATCTAGCATTTCTTCTCTAAATACCGCCTTTGCTATCGATAAAGCATCTTTATCTTGAACTGATTTCGAAAATTTTGTCATGAATGCAAAGTGATGCTCGGGTAAATGCGTTACGCCACTGGCAATGAGCTGTTCCATAATCGATGGCAAGCGACCTATATATTGTAAGGTCGAATGAAGATCGACTTGAGCGGGAGGTAATGGAGTGGCTAATACATCTGATGCGACGATGCCATTACTCAAAAATGCGTCAAGATGTGGGCCAGTATCAATGATGATCCAGCTGAAATCCTTTTTTAGCTTATCAATCACATTTTCTTTTAATACCATATTAGGGTTTTGACCAGGCAGATGTTCTGCACATAACGCTTCCCAATTAGATGCAATAAACCCGTCTGCTATTGAGGCTGGCATAACGAATACATTTTTTACCTTAGACTCAACGATATAGTCTTCTAAAAGCTCTGCTCTTGTGGGGTTTTGCAAGATAGCTTGAGCACTGGTGTAGTTCTGATCACCAATAGAGTAGCGATGATTTAACATCATAGTAGAAGATGCTTGAGGATCTAAATCAATCACTAAAATTCGTTGGTCATACTTTAGTAGCTGTGGGTGAGTTCGTAATGCTTGAGCAGTAGTGCTGGCCGTTACTGATTTTGTAACTCCCCCTTTTAGATTTGCAAGAAACCATACCACTGCTTCCTCATGAATATCGCTTAACTTTGGTACGCCTCTGTGTTCATAAATAGCAACCACTTGCTCTATGGTCAGATCATAACTTTCGACTGTTCCAGTAAGTTTTTTATTGAAAACGTATCCGTCTGATTCCATTTCATCCATAGCTTTATCAACGATTGCGCGTGAAAAACCAGATAGTCGGGATACAGCAGCTTTGTTGTAACGAACATGGAAATCGTCGAACCCAAACTCGATTTTATGATTTGCCTCGTTTTCAGAGAGTTGTTGTAACGCTTGTCTGGCGTAGGAACCAGTTTGTAAGAAATTTGATAAATCCATAAATCCTCGCTGAAAACGCTTTAGTGCCTGAAACAATAAAGCCAGATTAATCCAATAAAAAGCCTAAATCAATGCAACAAGCACTGTTTTGCGCATTTATTTAAAAAACACTGCTTACCCCAAGATTTGAAGTTGTTTCAACAACAAAATTCGGACATTACAAAATAAGCCTTAAACTATTGTTTTAAAATATGAATTAAAGAATTATTCCTAAGGAATAAGACACCGCTTTGACAGTTGCGGATTTTTAGTGAAATGACAAAATAAAACTTCAAAAAAGTAATTTACGAGGTTTTTATGTCATACGAACAGCTTATCAAACACTTCAAAACGGTTACCGACATCGATTTGGCAATCGATCATTTATCAAAAAAAGTAAAATCGATGCGAAAATCCGCTATTAATGCAACAACATTAGCTGAAAAATTGGCAATAAATAAAGAAATAAAAGCGATTAACGAGATAAACTTCAAGTTAAAAATGAACTATTTTGCTTTGGAAGATGAGCTAAATAATGCTTAACGTAAATTGAATCTGATTGGAGTTCTGGACATATCTTTGTCTGGCCGCAGAGAAATCAAAAGGTATTTCCCGGCTTGCGCTTAAAACCACACTATTATCCCGTCATGTTATCGAGCCAGTGAATGTCTGAAACATTGGGCATGATTAAAAACACATTTTTATGGGTATTGAATGTTGATCTATAACATTCAATACCCCCTGCCCTCAATAATGAATACCAACAGTCATCGTTGATTTATGCAAACATAAATGCTTTTCCTGCTTCGGTTGCGGCTTGGAAATACTGTGCGAAAGTAATTCCTATCAAAGCAACCTTACGTAAACGGTGAATACTATGGAACAAGCTCAACACTTATCAGCAAACAATACAATGTTACCTCTGAGCATGATTGATGACCTGCCATTTGGTAACTCAAGACGCTCACGTAATGAAGCCAAGTATAATGAAATGAAAAACAGCGTGATGAAACGTGGCGTTATTCAGCCAGTCTTAGTTCGTCCAGCCGCAGACCGTTTTGAGATTGTAGCGGGTTATGGACGCTTGTCTGCAAGTCGTGAATTAGGGCTGACTGAAATCCCTGTATTGATTAAACCTTTATCGGATGCCGAGGCACTAGAACACCAAATAGAAGAAAACGTTAATCGTGAAAGCCTATCCATCATTGATGAATGCAAAGCGGTTCAACAACTCAGTGCATTCTATAATGGCGATAGACAAGCAATCGCTGACCGCTTGGTGTGGAGTTCAAAGAAAGTGAATGAGCGCATTGAGATATTAAAATGTTGTGAAGAAGTGCTTGATGCCGTCTCTTGGGGTTCCATAACCGTTGGTCACGCACTTTTGTTGGCTCCGTTCTCAGTCAAGTTGCAGCAAGGTACGCTTAAAAAAATTATCGCAGAAAAGTGGACAGTATCTTATCTACGCCAACGGGCGTCTAAAGGGCAGCAATACTTAACCCTAGCGAAGTTTGATACCCAAGATTGCAATTTATGCCCACATAATAGTGAAGCACAATCAGGCTTGTTTGGCCTTGATAGCCATAAAGCCGCTTGCTCTAATATCTCTTGTTTCAAAGAGAAAACAAATCAGTGGTTAGAAACTCGCAAAGTTGAATTATCCGAACAATACGGCACAGTGCTTTTGGTGCAACAAATCAATGAAGCCGACAGAAATAGTGTTGACGCTTTGACTGTTGGTGAAACACAATTTTTGACTGGGTGTCAGGCGTGTGAAAAGAGAGTGGTGTTAATTGATGATCGCTTAGGGCGCTCATTAGGTTCAACGATAGATAATCAATGTATTGACCAAATTTGTTTTAACAAATGCATAGAAGCACTGACAACCACACCTCCCCTTGTGAGTTCAGTGAGCGAAAAAAACAATGAAGAATTACCTGAATCTAGTGTGACAACAGAAAAGGCTGCCCCCCAAAAAGGTGCTAGTTCAAAAACAAAAACGACTAACAAGCCAGTAAGTTGTGCTGTTCCCAAAAAGGTTGTGGAAACTAACAAGGCGATATTAAGAGAAACATCGGCAGAGTTGTTGATGCCAAACGAACACTTTCAACTCGCAATGAGCTATGCGGCTTTAAAACGCTTGTGTACGGGTTATACAGCAACAAGTAGTGAATTAGCGAGTCCGACTCATTTTGAAGAAACAATTAAATCCGCTCTACGGGTCAGTGTTGAGGAGCTAAAAGCAGAAATTATCAATGCCACACTTCACCTTGCTACCAAGCAAGATGCTCAGAATTTCAGTATGACCGACATTATGATTAATTGTATGTCTTTTGCTGATAACGCTCGACAGGTCGCTGTAGCAAAATGGAACCCTACCAAAGCACTGTTAGCAGAATATACCGTAGGTTCATTGACCGCTTTATGTATCAAGGCAGGGTTAGATACCGCAATGAATAATCATGAAGCTGGCAGCTTCAATAAGGCCGCAGCTAGCGGTAAGGGTAAGTTTATCGACACAATTATTGCCACTGAGTTTGATTGGTCTGATTTTGCGCCAGATGAATACTTAGCATTAATTAAATAAGGCCATTGATAAACGGGCAAGGGAGTTGCCCGTTTATCAATATATCGCATTATATCGGTAACTAACCAATACATAGAACGAGGCACAAATGTTAAATCAATTAAATCAACTTAAAACCATTGGTGGAGCTGAACGCATCAATTTCTCTATTCAATTTCTGCCGTCAAATAAAGCCAGAGTTGTGTTAACGTCACAGGTTGACACCAAGGCAACAGGTGAACTCGCAGACCTTTTACGTACTCCTATCGTGCTTACTGGGAGTCTTTCAGATATTGATACCATGTTAACCAATGAACTGTTCAATTTGGCCGATCAAGTTGAACAAGTCCCTACATGTACAACAGCAACGCCCTCCCCTGACACACCAACAGAAACCGTTGTAACAGATATTCCATTGGATGAAAATTTTGAAGATGATGAAGAATCGCTTTAGGGGATAAAGTTATGTTAAACATGAATACATTGACAAGAAAATTTAAGATTGGTGCGGCGATTATAAACGACCCATCACCACAAGCTGACTTGGATGAAGTACAGCGAATATTAACCCAACAATTCCCTATGCTTAGGCATACACGGATCTATATCGAGGATGGCGTATTAAACGATACTGCGACCGAAATCACTTATGACTATCCGCTAATCCCTGTAAAGGTTAAAGGTTAACAATGGAAGAAATAAAATCACAATTAGAAAAATGGGTTCTAGCCGCCAAGCAAGAGCCTGAACGAAACGCAAAGGCTGTAGTCAGACGACTCTTGAAGATTGAAACTAAGTCGCATTATGTTGAATCGAAAGACTTGCCTCCAATCGGTTAAAATAGCAAAACATGAAACGCCCCAAAAGTTACTATATATAACTTTTGGGGCGTTTTTATTGGTGGCGCGATTTACAAACTGGGTTAACGTTATTGCATCACTTGAACAAAGAGCCAACGGAATGAGTATCAACCCACCTCGCCTATCAACTCCTTGGTATGCCAGCATGAATAATGTTGAAGTCCCAAATTTTGAAGCATCAATCCAAGGGCAGTTAACCTCGCGCTACACACTATACGAAAATAACAAAGAGGCTATTGCACCAATACTGATGTTTGGTCTTGAAAGGGGATTTATTACTAAGAAACAAGTGACCGCTGCGATTGGTGAGCAAAGCCAGTTTGCTCAGATAAATGCCGTGTCACAGCTAATCACAGAACAGTGCTGGAAACCATTTATCAAAAGTATATCGGAGATAATGAACACGCATTCTAACGTAATCAGAACACTAATCGTTGACGCTGTGAGTGATGCACCTGCCCCCTTAGATGCTGATTCCCTTTTAAATGTGTACGATGCAATTCTTAAAAATCGTGAAGATATGACAAACCTAAGCTTGTCTGTCGCAACCAGCGATATGTGTTTGGGTGATTTCAATACGGATACATTCGCTGCAAGATTGACCTTTTCAGATGCATACCTCACCGAATTTGATCTATCCAAACTTGCCTTAGAAAATAGGCTGCAAAATACTTTTTATCAACTAATTAACGCTGTTATACCTTATCAATTTGAATGCAGCACACTCGAAATCAATGAACATTTTAATAGCTGGCTAACGGATGAAATCTTCGATGAACATCAAGCTACCTTAATTGGAGAATATATTTTCGCTCGTAACGGTTCGTATGATACCGATGAACTGTGTAATGATTTGGAATTAGATGATGAAGCGCGAATGGCTGTCGATGATTATGGTGTTGATGGTGTTTACGATATTTGGTGCATGAATAAGCTCGAACAGGAAGTAATCAAACAGAGTTACGCATCAAACCAAGAGATCCAACAATCATTACAAACATTGGCAAATAAATCACCAGAACTGAAGCCTTTACAAGCCGTATTTGATTACCTAATTACCAACATCAAAAAAAAACAATTCCCATTTGAAATTGGATCTGATGTTGATGTGTCTGAACAACTTATCTATTCATATGGGCGTCCAGAAGAATCTATGGTGATTGAAGAAGCTACAGAACGGTATTACTGTCAGGGTGAAGAAGCAGCACTAAATTTGAGATTTCAAGATGAACATTTGGAAGATTTTTTTGAAAATTTTGCGATTTCAAATTGCATGGTCAGTTTGATGATGGCGGTACTTGAGTTGCGGCATTAATGTCTTGAATTAACCTGTTTGTAGTCACTACGCAATTGGAACTGAGAGTCATGAATATTAAAGAAGTATCAACAAGCAGTCTAATGGAAAGCTTTATGCAATCAACGATTGAGGATGAAAAACACATCACGAGTAGACTCGCATTGGTCGTCCACTCTAATAATTCAGGGTCAACTTCATGTATCACTCGACACCCTATTGAGAATTGGCGCTTAGGTCTTGGCGAAGTCATTTCAGTCAGTGATGTGGTTAACGAGCTAAGTAAGATAGACGATTTGAGTGAGGCAAATGACAACGACTGGCGTGAGTCATACACTGATGAAAACATTCTTGTTAAAAACAACAAAACATTAGTGTGGCATACCCCAAGACAAAGCCGAAAGTTGTATTTGACCAAAGATAGCGTCACCGTCACTGTTCCACCACTGCTATACATCTATAAAACGCCTAATCGCAGCGGAACACCATGGTTACAAGTCTTTGCGCTTGCAGCCAATAAACGTCCCAAATTGACCGCTAAACTCTATCACGCGCCACTGATGAACATCTATAGCGATGGACGGTTATGCCTTGGCAACATCAAGCTTCCTACAAAAGTCACTTCACAAACTATTGAGCAGGTAGAAAAAGAATTTTTTTATTCACGGTTCACTCACCCCAATCACAGTCACTTGACCCGTAAGCAAGTCAATATAGAGGCGTTTTATAAACAGAAAGAAAAAACGGGTAAAAACATATTAACCACAGAATTAATGCCAACGGGCAAACATTTAGTGGATGTTATAGGGTAGGTGTATGATGGAACTTGACCAAGATATAGTAGAAATTGCGAAAAACATTAACGATTTAAAAGTCGCAAACCTTGCGTTTCGATACATTCAACTTGAGTGTGCGTACCGACAAGTTTGTGAGCAATGGAATCAGGATACGATTAACTATCGGATCATTGAGGCGCTGTTTCATTTGGCTATGCTGGCAAGAAAAGAACGGGTACACCCAATATATGCGAATATGCCAGTGAGCGAATGGACTAGAGCACCATCGCATACTCAGACCCTTTGTTGGTTTAACCAGCTTCGTTCAAGCATGAATAAGGCAGCAATATGACTGAACCGATAAACCATCTGATTACAACGAACTGCTTTGGGCACTACCAAAGACAACAAGAACGCGCATACCAATATCAAGTGAAACCACCGTTAAGAACGTTAATTGAATCTATCCCGCCAATGTTATGGCATGACATTAAAGGGATTACCTTGCATCCAGATTTAGGGTTTACATCCAGGGCGAGGTTTAACAATCTAGAACAACTCTATCAATGGCTTGGTGGACGAAGCCAAACCTATAATACTCATAACTTGCCATACCTAAATTGGAAAATTGCGCGTTTTAACAAAACACTCAATATTGAAGATTTACGACCTCATTGCGCTCAATTTCCCGCGCCACAGTTATTAAAGAAATTTGGTATTAATGAGTAACAAAACTAATTCGTTTGCATCCAATCTTCAAAACTCTTGGCCGCACGTAGTTCCCATCCAGGGCTGAACTCAATAGCACTAAAATCGCGAATATAGCTCAAATGTGTACAACTGTCTTTAGTTATCAATTCGCCATGTTCCGTACTGTGATAACCCACATCAACATCGTTTAAGCTGTAGACGGAGTATTGCTTAGTGTCAAAATTTATCAACAGCCTCACAAATTGGTGATGACAGTCAACTCGATTTTCTTTCATATGACTAAGCGTCTTTGCGAGATCTCCTTGAATACTGATAAACCACGAACGGAAGCGTTCTTCGCAGGGTTCTATATGCATAATTTATGTTCCTTAACTTTAGACGCTTCAACATAACCAATTTTCTGCTTCCTGTAAGCTAAAATAACCTTAGTTGTATGACTAATAACTGAATTACATAGTAAATTTATTTTTAAATTTTTCATTTGGCTTGAGTTGCGGCTTAGGAACCGTATGAGAAAGTAGATGCACCTCAAACAACAAGAGTAGACCCCATGCAAAATTTAATGAAAACCCCAACCCATTTATTAACTGATGAACAATTATCGCAACTCATGACCTATTTCAATGAGCAATATCGTTCTGGTTCCCCTGTTGTCTCTGATGCCACATTTGACCTGATTTATATGCCAGTCCTTAAAAGTCGCTTACCCCATCACCCGTTAATCACCAAAGTACAACCAGAGGCAGTAAACGTCATCAATGACCGCTATCAACATAAAACACCTATGCTTTCAACGTTGAAAGCGTATGAACATGATGAAATACAGTCTTTTGTCGATCGTTGTCAGCAAGCGGCTAATGAATTGGGTATTACAGAAGAATTACTCTATAGAGTATCCCCCAAACTCGACGGCCTTGCGGCTTCATATATTGCAGCAGATGAAAAAATTTATACCAGAGGGGATGGTACATATGGCAATGACATTACGCATCTTTATCGCAATGGATTAAAACTCATTGGCAATAGCAATATAAATAACATCGGTGAAATTACAGTGCTTCAAAGTTATTTTGAAGAAAAGTTGAAAGGTAGTTTTGCTCACCCACGAAATTTTGTCGCAGGATTGGCCAATTCGGATAATCTTAATGATGCGGGAAAACAAGCGTTAGAAGATAGAGCCATTCATTTAGTATTTTTTAACTCAATTAATTGTCCTCACATAAGCGCAGCAGAATTATTAACTAACTTGGAGTCGTACTGCGAGCAAGCCAAACAAAATTCACCTTACTTGACCGATGGAACCGTGATTGAAGTGGTTAACGAATCAGTTAAAAAGCATATGGGCAATAATGAACATCATCACCATTGGCAGATCGCGAAAAAATCAGTTGGAGAAGTGGCTGATGTGCGAATAAAAGGGATTGAGTGGAACGTAGGCAGAAATAAAATCACCCCCGTTCTACTGATAGAACCCACGTGGCTATCTGGCGCGATGATACAACGAGTCACGGCGCATCATGCAGGTAACGTGAATAATCTGGGCTTAGGTGAGGGCGCATTAATCTCTATAACACGCTCTGGCGAAATCATACCTAAAATTTTAGGCACTATTGAAGCGGTTAACCCCTCAATACCAACACATTGCCCTTGTTGCAATCAACCTGTTCAATGGGTCAATGATGCGATTACTTGTACGTTTGATGGATGTTCAGAGCGTCAAGTGAGTGCGATTGAATACCACTTCTCATTGCTTAATGTTGACTTATTTGGTCGTCAAAGTGTTCGTAAGTTAGTCGAAAATGGATACCAATCATTAGAATCTATTTACTCTCTTTCAAAAGGTAAACTTTTAAGTTGTGGCTTTGGGGCAGGGCAATCAGATAATTTATTCAACCAAATTCAAAAAGCCAAAACAACACCGATTAATGATTATCTGATTTTGGCTTCATTGGGTATTCACTCCCTTGGTCGAGGATCAAGTAAAAGAATATTGAAGCATTTTACATTATCTAACATCAACACAATGACGGACAAACAACTTGAAGATATTGATGGATTTGGCGAATTGACAGCTAAAAGTATTACGACGGCCATATTCAACAAATTAACATTGATAATGTTCCTGAATAATACCCTGAATGTCATTGACACACTGAAACCACAAACAGGCATCGTCAATGAAGATGCATTACCGTTAAGCGGCTTGTCGATTGTGTTTACAGGTAAAATGGAGCGATCAAGAAGCGACATTTCATCAGAAGCAGAACGTTTTGGCGGTGTAGTCCAATCAAGTGTCACTAAAAAGACAAGTTATCTTGTCATCGGTGAAAATGTTGGTGCAAGTAAAATAAATTCAGCCAAAACAAAAGGGGTGGAAATTATTACTGAAGCAGATTACATGAAAATGATTGCTGCTTAGAAAATCAATTTAAACCGCGTCGATACACTTGGCGCGGTTAATTAAGGATGTTCATCATGTACAAAGTGTTCAAGTTTTTATTGTTATTTATTGTGCCTCTAGCCATTGTACAAGCATTTAATAATGATATTTTAGCCATGAGCTTGCTAATAATTTTAGGTGTTTATGGCATTTGTAGTAAATGGTTGTTAAATCTTAACAATGTTCCCAGTGCAAACGATAAGTTGAGACTTGTGGGGTTTATGGCGTCTGCACTTGCCTTGTGGCACTGGATTATATTTCAGCACTGGAGAAGCATCGAGCTTTACTACATAAGTGATTTGACGGCTCTACTTTGGGCGTTATTTGTTTATCTGGGATTCATATTGTATTGCTTCATTTTGTATCGAACAGGCTGGTGCTTAACGCTGTTTAAACCTAATTCTAAATTATCATTTGCATACGAAATGACTGGGAGAAAAGTACAGTTACATTTTTCTGGAACAAAAACTAACTTAATAACAGCATTAAGCTCATTTAAACTGTTGCTGCACAATGCGACAGTGAATGACAGGATTAATGTGATTGAACTCATATCCCCAATACTTTCAAGCGAAAAGTCTCGAAAAAAATTGTATAAGATAATCGATGATGTAAATAATTCAGGTGCATACGATCATTTGCTCACGCCCATGTTAGACAGCAACTTTTCGCCTAATCAGTTACAAAAATTTGGATACTTTTTGACATTTACAATCCAAGCCCCTAAAAGCTATAAACAGTATTGGCGTAACTCAAAAGGTGCTTGGTCAAAGATTAATATTGTTGTCACAGATAAACATTAGATACATAACATACAGGGATGTTGATATGGATACTAAACATAAAGGACTTTTCGGTTTTTCTCAGTGTATCGCTATATTGTTAGCGATAATTCTACTTTTTAGTCAACATACGTTACTCGCATCGCTAGTGATCGTAGTTCCTGTAATGTTGTGGGGATTAGGGATCGTAATTCTATTGCCTTTGTAGTCCAGTTGCCGCTTAAAGCTTATGGGTTAATCTTAATTTATTGATTAGCTACAAGGCACGAACCTATGGACTTTTATATCCCACAACATCTACTCAACAAACCACTCAATGTACTTCTAATTGGCGCTGGCGGCACTGGAAGCCAAATTGCGACTGAACTATTCCAAATGGATTCATTGCTGCGTCAAATCAGTCAGGACAGCGTGTGTATCAACCTAACGATTGCAGATGGAGATACGGTTTCGCTTTTTAACGTTGGTCGTCAAGCGTTCTATCGACAAGATATTTCATCCAACAAAGCCGAAGTGCTTGTCAGCAGGTTTAACAACTTTGGCGGCACAGCATGGACTTCTATCCCAGAGTATTGCGACCCCAAAACCATTCAATTCAAAAAATACGATTTTATTATTACGGCAGTGGATAAAGCTGAGTTCAGAGTTAAATTAGGCGAGGTGTTTAACGCAAGTCAACAATCAAGTGATTTGTTATGGATTGATGTGGGGAATGGTTTGAGTGATGGCCAAATTATTTGCGGGCACGCATACAGAAAAACAATGAGTACGGGGATACGATTACCGAATGTCTATGATTTGTATTCGGAAATGCTAAAGCAAGTTGATGATAATAGCGAAGATATTCCCTCATGCAGCACCGAAGCGGCATTAGCTAAACAAGACTTTGGATCTAACAGGGCGGTAGCAGGGCAGGCGACTCAATTGATTTGGCAGCTAGTTCGTCATGCGAAGATTTCACATCATGGCGCATTTGTTGATGTTGCCAATGCTACGGTTCAACCATTAAAAATTGACCCGCAGATATGGGCAGTTTACGGCTATGAGGCACAGCTATGAAATTGTCTTACATAGATAAAGCGCACCAAGTAGCAAATGAGGTAGCACGAAAATTTGGATTTGATGATTATAAACATTTAAACCAAAGTAATGATGAAACATTAAAGCAACTAGCCAGAAATGCATTTGATGAGTCGCTGTATGATTTTAATGGTGAATGTTGTGCAAACGGAGTGAAGAAATGAAAATTGATTGCTCAAAAATGGCTAATAAATCCGATTTGATGGCATTAATCTTAACGTTTATCTGCATTATTGGATTTTGCATCATTGCCTTTATTGCTTCATATAATCATTTTATTGCTGGATTTTTTTCTGCTTCATTAGTTTGGAATTGGAGGCGTTGGCTGTATATGCCATTAGATAAATTACTTGATAAGCTTTGGCCTGAGCAAAAAAATAGTTAATTGCAACTTCGTGTATTGAGTGGCGCGATCTTACTCCTGTGTGAACATTGTTTTATCTCAACTCACACAAGGTGCAGTTACATGCGATTAACCGATTCAACAATGAACAAACTCTTTCATCTTAATTTGGACGACCGAAGCCTCCTTAAAGCCCTAAGACGAGAAGTGCTTAAAGCCAACACTGTATTTGGCAAAGAAGCAGTTACTGAGTTTTTAGCCGAGCTGTATCCATTTTACTCAGACTCTAGTGAACCTCTTAGACTGTATCTCTTAAACAAATATGAACAGCATTTTCACCATAACCCCGTTGCTAAGTCGATTGAAGTTGCATACGAAAAAATGGGGATTGCGGTGTTATCAGATGGCGATGGTAAATTCAAAGTCATTCATCCTAACGTCAAATCGAGTTCACGGGTTAAATACCCGATTCAAGTTAGCACTTGGTACATTTCTCGTGGTGTTTGCGGTGACTCTCTTCATTGTTCCATATCATCAGCCATCACTGACAACGCACTTACCTCATTGAGCATTGTAGATGAAAATCAATTTGATGAGATAGAAGACGCCCTGGTCACTTCTGAAGCCGCATTTCAGTCGCGGTACAAGGCCAACACTGGCGAATATTGTTTGAATTAATAACGCAACAAATCTGCTTAGTTGCGGGATTTTCATAATATTTATAATAGATTTAAGTTCATCAAGTCATCACTCAAAGAGGGTAATAAGCATATGGCCACAGCATCAATTACACGTAAGCAAGCAAAAGCTTTATACGATTTTTGTCAGGAAAACAAACAGGGTGAGTTCGGTTTTGCAAAAGATCATGGTGCATATTTTTACGCAACAACTGGAAATCAAGAAGATGGAAATTTTAGCAATTCTATTCAATACATCAAAGGGTGTGACCCGGAACAGGACGAAACCAAACTGGGCGATTGGTATGATAACGCACGAGAAAAATTTGGTGGTGATGATTTTGGTGAATCATTCCCAATCGAATGGCTGCACGTATTTTTTACCAATGAACATTTTAGCAATAAACGCACATTTAGCGTCCGATTTAATAAAAACTCTATCTCATTAGTGAGTTAATCCATTTTCAGTTGCGCGCAATTGTTATATTGCGCGTAACTGGTACTTTGTCTCACCAATCAAAAAGACACTTACCGGGATACATGACATGCAAAAAAAGTGACACACTCTAAATCAGCCTCCAATTGTGCAGAAATTCTTGCATTGATCACTCAGCCAAATTCAAAGCCTTTCTATGATGCTGTTCTTACGTTTCTTACCGATGAATATCAGTCTGTTTCATCATTTACCCAGTCTGCAATAATCGCCCTTAATCAAATACCCAGCCAAGTCAGTGTTGATTGCTATGCAGATGTCATCAGAATTTTAGATGGATTAGTACAAGCCGGTTTAGCGAAGTCTCGTATGACGACAATTGTGCAGGGCGAGTTCGAGACGGTTATAGGCTCTAGAGTAGATTATGCTTTAACGTGAAATCTGCTTTGAGTAAGAGAGTAACCTTAAATATCACTGCGGTTTAACTTGTGGAGAGAGTAATGACTGAATTTATTAATCGTCGTGGAAGTTTTAACTACACGAATTTCGTTAAATATATTTCTGAAACATTAACAGCAGGGCAGGTTATCCATCCTCGTTGTGTCAGAGAAACACGGAGTTTTGGCAATACCGATACCATCGAAAAGACAGAGAAATCATTAAGAATGGCGTTCGACCTTCACCTGGGTAGTGCTAATCCTGACTTTAAACGCAAGCGTTCTCAACATGGTGGCTACGAATACCTGAGACTTTAAACCTAAGTTGCCGGTTATGAACTTTAAAGCATAATTTTTGTATTCAAGCACTAATGGACTCGACAAATGAATACAGCAATAGACTTTAAATACCTTGATGAGATAGGTCATAACCATGCTCTATTTGAACAAACAGTAGCTCGCGCACAACCGTTGTTCTTAGACGGTTGGATTGCGACTATCGGCTTGTCAGGTAAAGATTCCGGTGCTGCAAGTATTTGTCTCGTTGAAGCACTACGAAGAGCTAAGGCTATTAAAGATGATGTGGGGCCATTACACGTTGTCACCACGAATACCACATTAGAGAACATTGTATTACATGATTATATTATGTCGTTACATAATGATGTAGTCGAATACGGTGAACGCAATAACCTACCTATTTTCAGCCATGAACTAAGACCCTCTTTAGCGGCTCAACCAATTGTCGAATACATTTGAGGAAAATTACTTAGAACCCCTGAGACCACCGCTAGAGCAAGAGACTGTGCTGTATCTTGGAAAGTTGAGCCAATGAAAGCATTCTTAAACGGGTTAACTAAACAGTATCAGACAGATAAAATCCTTTCAATTTCAGGTTCTAGAGACGATGAGAGTGCCGCGCGAAAACCAATTTATCAAAGCGAAACGAATCGTCCTGTACACCTGTTCAAACAGCTCTAGGTTGGTCGTTGGCATTAATTAAAGACTGGTCACTTAATGATGTATGGCAACTGTTTTCTATTGTTGATGATGGTGATATTGAAAGTTACAGCGACAATTTCCATTATATGAAAAAGCACTATTCAGCTGGAAATGCCGGTGTTTGTGATTTGTTCGCGGGTAATTTAGCTCAAAATAAAAGCTGTGGAAGTAGGTTTGGATGTTTTCTTTGTGCGTTAAACAAGGAGGATTTATCACTTGAAAATCAGATGGATACAGACCCAAAAACATACGGTTTCATGCGACCATTGAACGATCTTAGAACCTATATGATCAACACACTTTTTGACTATAACAACAGATCTACACTCGGCCGCAAATTATCAAAAGATGGATATATCAAAGTAGGGTTAAATCAGTATTCATTACCCTATCGAATGAAACTATTAAAAATGGTCCTTACCATTCAACAAGAGGCGTATGAAACATCAGGTAATCACACGATAGATCTTATTGATTACAAAGAATTGCTGGCTATTCAGTTTGCATGGTCTAGAGAGGGCGGAGAAAGCTGGAATGGCACTCAAGATTTGGCATGATGTGGTAAACAACGGTCAACGCTATCCAATACCAAAAACTGTCTATCAGGAAAAGCAATTTACGCCCGAGTATACCTACTTCCCATTAATGAAGTTTGTTGAAAGTAGTCAACCCGAAGGGTTAGACGACGCAGGACTCGATGATAAATTTAAATCAATCGAACGAATGTTTAAGCGTAAGGGTGAGAAAAATAGGGTGATCAGATATACAGAATCACACTCATTTGATGTGATTACTCAAAATGCCTTTGCCATGACTTTGTGGAAGATTTCTATCTCGAATTGAAAGAAGAGGGTCATTTAGAAAATAAGTGCCCTACAGTGATGCTCAAACAACTTTTAGAATCAGGTGTTGTGACACTAGCAAAAGGGACAATTGGTCGCGTTCACGACGATGCAAGACGAGCGCAAGCGTTGAACTGTCTACGCAGCACAACCGGAATTCCAACCGCTGAGGCTATCATGATGCTGTCTGTATCTGAAAAGGTGATGAATGCAGAAATCGCAACTAGACAGCTATCACAGTCTAAACAACAACGTTTATTTTAACCTTTACATCAATAAGATAGCGATTATAAAATTAATTTTAACATCCCAAAATAAGGAGTCTCAATTGAAAAGGATACTATTACTATTATCGCTAGTGCTTTCAAATAACGCATTAGCTGAAGAATCAATTCCACTTAAACATGCTACAACTCATGGAATAAAGAAATGTCTACCTGCTGTTAAGAGCATTGCAGAATTCCTTGCAAAAGGGAATCATGGTGCCAATAGCTTGTGGAATAAAAATACTCCTGATGAATCTGCCTTTACATCGGTTATTGAACAATCATTTAAAGATAGCCCCATCTTATCGACTATGACTGTAACCCGAACAAAATCAGACGACTGTTATAGTGAATATGAGAAGATCTTTTACTTTGAAGAAAATTGCATGGCAACGGCTCAGACAACGTTCAAAGGTGCTGAATACGAAGGCATGGTAAACAAATATATTACGTTTTTAAATCATGAGGGTATCGATACTTACTTGATGCCTGCTGGCCCAGGCTGTGTCGTCATAAGAAGAGAAGCCTACATGAATTTGTAGTTCACTAAATATAGAATTGGAGGTTCCATACCCTCCAATTCTATTGGATACATTATTTGGCCGTCAATGCTTGTTGCATTTCGGCTATTTGCTCATCCCGATAAACTAACATTTGTTTTAACTCGCCTTGTTTCTCAATCAACTTCAATAATTCTGCCTGAGCACTAGCATCATCTTGTGTGACTCGATCTAGTTTAGAACGTAGTTCACGCTGCTCACGGTCTTTCTCTTCAACAAGCCGTCTTAATGCCGATTCATTTTGTATCGCTTGCTCATACTGATTTAAGCTACTTAATACCAAATCATCTTTCGATTTCAGTTTCTCTTTCGTTACAGCTAATTCACGTGTCAGGTTGTTATGCTCAGTGCTTAACTTGGATAATGACTCTTCAAGCTTCTGAACCCTTAACGTTGATTGTTCTTCCGATACAGCGGCGCGTTCTTTTATTTCGACAACAAGTGAGGCGTTACTTTCAAGCTTCAACTGAGCTTTGGCCAACTCCGTTCGTTGATTCTCATTTAGCTCACGCAATTCATTATTTTTCGATGTTAGAGAATCGATTTGATTTTTTAACTGCTCAACAACCAAACTTTTTTCATTGTTTAACCGTGACTCCAAATCGCTCATCTGGCGCTCTAATCTATCAATAGCCGCCACTTTATCTTTTTCTAATCGTTCTGCGTGTTGTTTTGCTTCTCTGGTTAGTAAAGTAATTTCATTTTGTAACTCTTGCACCTGGTCGCTTAGGCTATCAGCTCTTTCCTGGTGAGAAACCAAATCACTATCTGCTTTTTCTAAACCTAAAACAGCGGCGTCACGCTCTTCTGTTAATTCGATTAATTTATCACTGTATTCATTTTTAGCTTCAGTATGAAAACGGGCTATCTCAGTGACAAATGCATTTTGAAACGTGTCACTAAATCCGAAGGCATCAAAAAGCGTTTTCTTAGAGCTTTCTAGGTCTAACCGCCACTCTTTATGGTATTTGTGAATAGTCGATGTACTTTTTACGTCGGGCAACAGCGATAAGACCGTTCGGATCTTTACCTTTGTATTCTCTGCGTATAGCTGATTGCAAATTTTAAAAACCCGCTCTCTGACTGATAACTCAGTAGAAGGTGTATCGATGCTCATAGTGTTTACCTGCCGTAATGTTCAACTGAGCAAATAATACTTCTTTCGAAAAATACCGTCAATTGATTGTTTGTTCGCGAACAATGTTCGTTCGTTCTTATTCATATAAACATAAAAACGTTCAAAAATAAGGTTTAATAATAAAGTGTCATAGAACATTTTTCATTTTTGTTCGCATGTTTTCGGCTAAGTTGCCCGTTCTGTTCGCCATGTTCTTATATGGGTATCGAACGTTATTGGTAAGGGTGTCAAATGGAAGCGGTTAAAAATCTTGAGTATGTTGGCGGTCAAATGGGATTCTTTTTTGGTTCCGAAGCCGAATTAACGTCATATATCGAACAAACTCAAGAAAGTAAAAAGTTGACAGGTCGCGTTCAAGTCAAAGCTACCGACTTCTTTCATCGCTTCCCACTGTCTAAAATGGGGATGGTGGCACGTTATAATACCAACGTGAATGCCATTAAAACGCTAATAGCATTGAATGAGGCACAAGCTGAGGCAACTCATGCAGAACAACTCACAATGGCTAAATATGTATGATGTTACATATAAGTTAAATATATCGTAGGCACTAGCCTTCTATATAAATCATAAGGTTAAATCAGGTTGTTTTAATCATTATGTCCATTTATTTACTATTTAGCAGCCGGTATTCTAAGGCGAATGTCGATATAATGACGTGGTTTAATTGATACGACTAACCCAGTTAAGACATAATTGATTTAACTGGAGATTAAAATGAAAACACGTAAAACCTATTCCAAAGAATTCAAACTTGATGCTATCGCATTAGTTAGAGAGCAAAATTACAGTATTGCTGAAGCTGCTAGAAATTTAGAAGTAACACCTCAGCTTCTTGGTCGATGGATAAAAGAAGCAGAAAATGATGATGGCAATGCTTTTAGAGGTAACGGCAAGTTAACGCCTGAGCAGGAAGAGATCCGCAAGCTAAAAGCACAAGTTAAGCGCTTAGAAATGGAGCGTGAAATACTAAAAAAAGCGACGGTCTTCTTTGCCAAAGAAACGAAATAAAATACGCGTTTATTGCCCAAAATAAGAAGATCTGGCCAGTGATATTAATGTGTCACGTGTTGGGTGTGAAAAACAATAATTACTACAGTTATCAAAAGCGGAAGTCTCAGGCCCCTGTTGATACAGAGCATCAAGAAATGTTGCAGTGGGTGAAGAATATCGCCGAGTTTAGCGATAACATAATGATGTGGCCTCCTATATAAGTGCCTTGAGCAAAACAAGTACAGGCCATGAAATGCTAACAGCGTTAGCGGAAAGCGGTACTGGGTTAGCGATCTTTGAAAATATTGGACAATCAGCGGCTACTGGCAGGGGGTTCTTTGATTTTTCATGGGATAAAACAATTATTGCACTAGATCCCAGAGCTGTTAGAGCGCCTGCGGGTTTATTCCAAACTTTAAGAAGGACAGCCGCAAGACCTTATATACCAGCCCAACATTCTTTAGGTCATGAATTAGTTCATGCATTGCAAAATGCCTCATGGAACAACGGAGCACCTAAAATTTCTCACAATATATCAGGTAGTTCTGCTTGGGAAACTCAAGCGGTTGCTTATACGAACTTAATACGGCAACAACAAGGATATCAATATTTTCGAATGAGATATGATTAATTTTTGGAGTTTTCGATATGAAAATGAATAGTATTAGAAATCCACTTATACTGTTTTCTCTAACAGTAATTGGTTTTTTAATAGGTATTTGGTTGGCTCCTCATGAGCCAATTACATCCTTTTTACCGACTCAAAGTGAGAGCGAAGATTTTAAACAAGCCGTGAATACTATTGCTCTTGTTTCAGGGGTTTCGACTTCTATTTTTGCATTTGTCGCTGGTTATTTTATTAGTGCACCCAATGTACAAGTAATTGCATCTGTTGTAATTGTAGGTCTACTCTACATCAGCCTCGATTTTATTCGGTTCGGACAATTGACCACTAGCAACTTAATTTGGTTATCTATTTTTGTTCTAGGAATGTTACTAATTTGGGGGTTGGAAAGACTTTCTGTTCTTTATTTTAAAAGAAATCTAAAACGCTAAATCTTTGTAATTTATTAAAATAACTAAAAAAACAGTCTCGGGAACAAATGGAAGCCAGCAGCCGCTGGTTTTCTTTTATCTGGCGTTTGGCTTTGTTTCCTAAATCGACTGAACTAAATCTGTAACGATTGATCAGAACGGCATTTGGATTTAGTAAGGGAAATTGCGGCGATTGTTACGTAAAAAATGCAGCTGGTCAGCTTACAGATACCTTAAAAACAGGCGCTAGAATTGGAAAAATTGCAGCTCATGCCATAGCCGGTGGTATTAGTAGCGTGTTAAATGGAGGTCAGTTTGGTCAAGGGTTTGCTAGTGCTGGATTAACTCAGGCTTTAGCGCCCGCAATTGACAGAATCGATGCGGGATGTCGGTTTAGTGCTGGCCGTGTTATCGCAGCGACAGTTGTTGGAGGTACTGCTTCGTATTTAAGTGGCGGGAAGTTTGCGAACGGAGCTATTACAGGTGCATTCTCAAGGTTATTTAATGATGAGGTTCATAATGAAAGAAAAATGGTTACTGCGTAAGTAAAAGCTGGATTGAAAGGAATTATTGAAGCTGGTTATGATGTTGGCATCGACTAGAGCAAAAATGGTGATAGTTCCTTGTACTTTGAAATGTTCCTAGTGGGCTTAGTTAATATATACTGTATATAATTACAGTGCAATTGTTATGAGCCTGTATATCAATTGCCGTTGTTCATCTGCAACATTGATTTATATTGCCTTGGCTTAGTAGCGCATTTGGGTTCTCGTGTTGAAGTGATTGTACTTAACGCAATCAGGGACCACTGAACACATGAATACAACAATGAACCAGGCGATGAGCCAATTTTATATTGACCAGGAAACAGCCATTAATATCCAAAAATTCTGCTCTGAAGAACTGAAGACGGTTCGATTAGCTCGCGTTATTCACAAAGTCATGATGAATATTCTCAGTAAACAAACACTTGCCCGTTTAGATAAAATCTATGCCGCGAAAGGATTTTCTGCATCTATTCAAATTAATCAGATCAGCAATATTGCTATACGTGAAATGCTTGATCGGGAAGTGGTTCATGCTTTCGATGATGCACTGCTGAGCAATTCTTGGAAGAAAGTGTATTCTGCTGGCCTATGCCCAACAGATACAAAAATTAGTCATTAATCGATATGTTTGAATTAAAAGTCTTTGATATGACAATGATGATGTCAATGGTGCACTCCATTGCTATTGGCCTAATGACGATGTTTATCATTGTATTTATTCGTAATCGTATTGCATCTATGACCAATTAAGTTCTGTATAAATCAATTGGTGTGGTTGGCATACCCGTACATGAATTATCTCATTTCATTGTTTGTTTGGCATTTATGCCTTTGGGTTACCGAGTTCAGAAACTTGAACTGTATAAACCGTCTAATGATGACACTGTTGGGTATGTTCAGTATTCATATCAAAAGACATTCATGTCGCCAATTTGTAATCTCTTTATTGGTATTGCACCATTATTGGGTGGAACCTTAGCATTTGGATTTGTGACATGGATTTTAATGCTTGATGTATATCGGTTTGTTTTAGATAATTTAGTCAGCCTAAACGCTGTAGAATTCGATTTAAGCGTGTTTTTAAGTAATGTTGGCACGATGTTGGGATTGATCCTTTCTGGTCAACAGAGCGTCATTCAGACACTTTACTGGTATTTGTCAGTTACTCATTAACTGTTTTCTCTGTGCCGAGTAGAGCGGATTTGTTTCAAAGCAAATTGGGAGCGCTATATTTAGCTATTCTACTTATTGGCTTAGCAATTGTATTACCCGGACAGATATTTAAAGGACTTGAGTTGTTAAACCAATTTAACCTTGTTTACTTAGGCATTGCTGTTTTGCACATTCTATTTTTTTGCTCATCCTGGCTTATAGTGGTTTGGTTACATTCATTCGAAGCAAGTAGATCCCTTCTTTAAGAAACTTCAAAATAAGCTCTTCTATAATACTTATAAATAAATATACAAGATCTAAAAGATATAAAGACTATAGGGATATGACGATAAGTCAATATTGTTATTGTTTTTCAATGGGTTAATTGCAACATAATAATGTTGTTTAATCATAAACCTGTCAATCGAGATCTTTTAATTGTTGAATAAGATCAAATACATGGCTTTAAAGATCTTTTCTCCGTCATTAAGGATCATTATGTTGTCAAAGAAGATCATTTTTTAGTTCCGATTTATCCACAGGACTAAATATTAAGCATGTAGGCTGTTCTTTGACCGAATCACTCCCTTGAATTACATTTTGTTGTCTTACCGGATCATTAAATCGTTATCTCAGTAACTATTTTTTGTTATTTAGTGCATTTGAAGTGGCGACGGGAGAGCGAGGCGAAAACATCAGATCATTTAGTTGGTATCCACATAAACATTTAGTTGGTATCTATAGATCACTTTTTGGGCGTTATAGTGATCATTTTTTGGTGCTAATTAGTCGTAACCAACCTTGGATTTCGCTTTCATTTGCTTAATTTTCTCCAAGAACTTTTGCTTATCCTCTTTTGCCTTTTGCTCTGGCTCTACGACGAGAGCTGCCTCACGCTGATTAATGACATCGTAAATCTCATTGGCCGTATCCGTATCATCAAACACCATATAAGCTTCTGCTAGTAGGTTGAGCTCTGGTATGGTCAGCTTCTCATTTTTTAGACTCAGTTTAGTTTCGAGTTCCCTGATTGTATCTTTAGCTGTGTCTTCACTCATAGAGACCTTACTATCAATCCATTTGTAATGGAATTTGATACCAGTGGTCACTCTACCTTTCTTGATTAAGCTGTAGCCTAATTCACCTTTATCACTTTTGAATAATACGAGTTCATGCTTGCATATTTCACTAATTTCTTGAAATGAATCAGATATACAGCGCTTTATAAATACGCCTGTTGGCCCTAGGCTTTGGTTGCCTTTGCTCAAGTTACCGTTTTCATCAAATAGCCCGAAATAACCTTTTAATTCGTCAATGGTTAAAGGGCGTTGATAACCTTCTTGCTTAAATCGAGATAGGATCTCATAAAGCCTTTTACTGTATGACTTCTTAAGCTTATACAATGGCTTTCTGTTAATTAATGCGTAACCTTTTTTCGAATAATCAATATACTGCTCTTTTAACTCAGGATTAGGGATGATTATCAGCTTTGCATTTTTGTATTTGATCCTGGCAAGGATAGGGATGTAATCCCACTCATTTGTTTCTGTATTAGTAAAACCAACGGTACGAGTTGCCAACCTGTCTGCTACTGGGCTCAGTGTGGAACTTAAATGGCTCGATTCGATATCAAACCAATCTGATAGGATTTGTGCCGGGAATTCATAAGATGGACCGGATTTTGACTTCCAATGATCTTCTCTCATATGAGCGACCATTAAATTGAAAATGTTTTGTTCATGTACAGAAAGGCGCTGGCGCGAGAAGATGAGTTCATGTGACTTTTTAAATACTTCAGGCATTGATTCCTGCAAGCCTAAATCAACATGTTTTTGTTTAGGTGCGCTGTTGTTACTGTTGGATGTCATCTTCTTACCTTATTTCCCTATCCATTGATAAGTAT
Source organism: Shewanella algicola (assembly GCF_014648035.1). Lineage (GTDB taxonomy): Bacteria > Pseudomonadota > Gammaproteobacteria > Enterobacterales > Shewanellaceae > Shewanella > Shewanella algicola. Next base: position 37,479 of record NZ_BMQI01000030.1, read on the forward strand.
TGAAGTCTTAGCAATAGTACATAATTCTGGCATATCAGCAAACAATTTTACGTTGCAGAAAGTTACAAGAACTTGTTGATCAATAATACAGGTTATTGTTGTGTAACGTTGCAAATTATTGTTGTGTTTAACACTGAATCTTGTTGTTCTTGATTACTAAACATTGGCATTCAGAATATAAAAATTTGTCATGGTTCTCGCCGGGAGTTAGTGCATGTAAAGAGATACAGCAATTCTTAGCCTGATTAAAATATCGACACGTTACTAACGTCTCCAGTAATTACAAAGTAAATTTTAGTTAAAACACAAAAAATCAATTCAGCATAACTCACTGTAAAATAACAATAACTACTGTTAAACATACTAATAGATCATTATTCTGTTGTTTAAGTTACATTATTTTGGTTTCATCAATATATATTTCTGTTATTTACCTCACAGATTCTTGGCCAAATCATGTGTTCAACACTCCTTTCTTAAAAAATAATTTAACCATAAACCATTGATAAAAATAGACTTGTTTGGTAAACCCTTTGTGTTTTTTTCATAATATCTTAAATGTTACCTAAATAAGAGAGTTTGTATTTATACCATAAAAAACAAGTGGTTAGCTTGAGTTGGTATTCTGTACAACAAAAAAATGATCCGTAAACTTAAACAGATCATTTTTATGGCACAACAATTTGTAGCTAATTATAATTAAGTTGTTGAATTTAAAGCGTTAAATATCCCAGCTTAGACTTTAAGTAAAAAATATAACAACAAAAAAGTGTATTTTTAGCTTTGCTTACACCTGAAAATTGCAATTTAGGACCAAATAACAACAAAAAAGTGATCTTTTGATGTTATTTACCAATATTATGTCATCTAATACAGGCTCCGCTTTCTCTCTTCTACAGCATATTCGGCAGCTTTTTTAACACCATAGCCTCTTCCTCTGTATTTTTTCATGAGTTCTCGGTCATCAGCATCAGTAGAGAAGATCATTAGCGTTTCTGGTTCCAGCTCTAAACGGCATATTTCACTCATCTGTTTATGGAATATCATGATTTCTGAATACGACCCTTTCTTGGTGTGTACAGACTTCATTTGTTTGAATTGAGCGTCAGTAGCAGTGAATGATTGCGTGTTCTTAATTTTATCTACTAATGATGGATCTTGACCTAAGAACAACTTCCAATCCGTGTTTGCAAGAATGGCTTGGCCAACAGCATTACCTGTTGCATCCATTAAGTTTTGTGTGATTACCCCACCAGATGCACGTACCTTACGGAATTTACGAAATGCAGCTTGGAGAAACTCGCCTACGAACTCGATAAGCGCACCTTTATCACCATCTTTGTCACCCGCCATCCATTGCCAAGCTTCTTCAAGTAAAAACAGACTTTTACGGGCAGTACCACCTTGGAAAATTTTATGTTGAATTTGGTTAATAATGCCGAGAATAACCACCAACTGTAGATGTAAATCGTTCTGCAGTTCTTCAAGCTCTACTACGACTAATCTGCCGTCAAAATCAATGGCAGGGCGTTGATTAGTAAATAAATGCCCGTACACGCCGCCCTCAGCAAAAATCATTAGCTGTTTGCCAATCTGCCTCATGTAATCTTCTTGATGCTGTAAACAACGTTCAACAAAGAGAGTTACAGTGGATTGTTGACCTAATTCATTCCACATATCAGTCAACATCGTCATCATTTCTGCGCGCTGCACTTCTGATACGCCATGTTTTGGCGCAGCCATTGCTTTAAACATCGTTAAAATCATTGGGCCTTGACCATCATCACCTGTCCACTGGTGAATTGATGGAAATGGATTCAACGAATATTTAAAGTTGCCATCAAAAGAAATAAACTGACTGTCAGTGAACATTTCTGCCAAGTTTTGGTAAGAACGTCCACTATCCAGGATGAAGACTTGAGCACCATCATCAAATGGTTCAAGTTCAAAGTCTTTTTGATGTGGTTCACGTAGAAGGGACCCACCGGTTTGAACGCCTGAGTTTAAATAACAGTTCACGATAAAGTTCATTAACACTGACTTACCTGAACCTGTTGCCGCGCTCAGTAGGAAATTGTAACCACCGTCCGTTTTAAATAAATCCCAAGAAAATACTTGGCCGTTACGGGTCACTAACGGGACAATGGGCAGGTTAGTATTACCTTTCCAATTACTCATATGCGGGGTTAAGAAGACTAATGCTTCTGATGTGTAAATCGAGTGGCGACGGTAATTGGCATACCCCTTATCCATCATGCATGGGATATTTTGTAAGAATAATGGCCCGGTTAACACTGATTCAGTTGTGAATGTAATCCGTTTAGTTTCGAAGTAACGCTTCATTTTTGCCACTGAACGATCACTTCGTTGTTCAGATTCGGAAAAAATAATCACATGTGTACCCGAATGCGCTATTTTGGCACCTCGTTGATCTATTTCATTCCATAGCTGGTCATAGTCGCGCTTTTGGTCGGCTAAGCCCTGAAACCATTCTAGAATTTTGCCTTTCGCTTGCCCTAATAACCATTTGCGCCCGGTTGCTATGTCACTTTTTGCCTTACCTTGTTCGGGATAATGGATCAACGTTGAAATCATGAAAGGGTCACCATGAGCCACGGAACCCGTTTGCCATTCACCCGCCAAGTCGAACATCTGGCCATAATAAATTTCTTCAGGCAATGAAGATAACGACATGATTTTTATGTGTGTTTGATTTTCAGGGTCAAACTTTAACTTTCCATCTGAACTCACATCCTTGGGCTTACCAGTGATAATGCCATTGGGAGTAAAATGGATAGTGTTCCCATCTTCAATAATCTGTTCTGATAATGTTTTACTGCCATTGGGTTTCGCATTCATGTTCCGCCATACCGCGTCTTTAGACGAATTAAATAACGCCTGAAGTCGCCATAACAATGCATTTGGCTTGAGCTTATGCGGAGCAAAACCAACACCCTTTAAGCTTTCTTCAATATCCAAAATTAACGCACGAAATCGTTTTTCTTCTCGCTCATTCGCTAATAACTCTGCCGTTGGCACTCTAACGGTGAACCAAAATTCAAAATCTCTTAAACGCGCGCCATTATGCATATCCTTGAAAACCTTACTCTCAAGGTCAATGGCTAATGACTCGGCCATCGAGTGGTTAATTCATTGTCATTACCCATCAATCTATTACCACGAGTCGTCTCGAATTGATTAATGAAGTAACTAATGTCTGGCAAACCGACTAATTGGGCTTGAATCGTCGTATCGGCAGGAAAGTCTTTTTTAAAGATGGCATCCCAAGTATTTTTTAACTCTTCATTACAACCCGGAGTCGGTTGGCAGCAAAACATAACCGCCATCCCACCCCCTTCCATGATGTAGTAGTCTGTTTCAAACCCAACGAAGCCGAACATTTCATCTACTTTGTCGTAATCAGCTAGCTTGCGAATTTTATTAAAATAACTTGAGAATACACCCATAATTAGTACCCTTGTTTTTCTGTTACACCCAAACTGTTATAACCAGACTTTGAGTGTGATTGTCGGCGTTCTTCTTCTTGTGTGACTTGTTGTATTTGCAAAGGAACAATGCGACCAGGACGGTCATTGGCTTGTTCACCAACCAACCATTTTTTTGGCGCAACTTCGACATATACAAACCCCGGCATATGCAAATCGCCATCACTGTCTGTCCATGAGGCAACTAAGATCCTCATAGTCTTAGGTTGTTGCAATACCGCTAAGGGCTCTGGTGCTAATGCCATCGGTGCTTGTCTATGCACCATTAGCTGACCATGCTCATTTTCTAACCCTTCTACTGCACCAAATGTCCTGTTGACTGGCTCTGGCACTAATTCTGCCGCTGGTAAGGTGTCATGCCTGATATGTGGTACTGGCTTATAAACGCCGTTAGCTTCAGTCGCTGTTGGGGCCATTACCGGTGTGGCAGCTTGAGTTTGTAACGCTACTGATCCGGAAGGCGTATCGATGTAACTTGGGTTAAGCGAGTCAGGGTCGAACTCTACTTGGTTATTTATTTCACTAGGTTGTTCGGTCTCGATTTTTCCCATAGACACATTCAAGCCTTCGAGACTTGTTCTACTGTTCGTTAAATCATGTATTTGGCGTGCTGATGAGCAGGTTGCGCCTTTTGCGTCATTTGGACATGCAAATTCATTTTCACCCATTTGCATGGAGCACCCCGATGCCAACATGCTTAGCGCGAAAGGAAATACCAATAAGGTTAATTTATTCATTTATTGTTGCTCCGTAACTTCGGACATTACTTTTGCCATTTCTTCATCAAGAGCGGTTTCAACCACTTCCTTTGGTACTGAGGCAATAGTGGGTGTATCAGATGATTTATCAATAACGGTTTGTGCATCTGGCTTAGGTTCATTTTTCAGCCACTTAACAGGGTCTTTGGGTAACCCCGCGTAACGCTTACCATCGATACGAACAAAGTAGGGTACTTTTGAGATATCGAGATATGTCGCCATTAACATAGGGGTCATGACTTTCTTCAAATCAGCTTCAGTACATTCTCGTTGCCCGACATTTTCTGTGTCACCAGTCATCAAGACTTGCAGAGAATCCGTTGTTGAGTAACCACACCAAGCTTTCATCGAAGGGGTAATAGAGCCCTTGTCGTGAGGCATAATAATTAAATCCAGGTTGACCTTGCTTGGATCTAAATTAGCTAAAAATTCTTGGGATTCTGCGACGGTAGGACTGACAAACACTCGACCTTGTTTTTCTATCGCGGGATTGCCAAAGGGGATCACTGCTAATTCGTTCATCAGCGTTCCGTTGGCAAACGAATCAAGATGTAGCAACCAAGACTCTTCAGCTTGCTCTACCGTTTTTACCGGTGTCATAGACCACAAGTCTTTAATCTCGCCATCAATTAAAAAGCGGCCATTCGATGAAATAAACATGGGCTGCTTACCCTTGATTTGGATTAGCATTACGTCCTTGATTGGGAGCATTCGGACATTTTCTACATCACCCAATTCATTCATCATTGCTGTGACATCATCCGAAAAACTGGATTGAATTTCTGTCTCGGCATCTTTCAATTTGGCTTCTTTCTCAAGGTCTAATGCCAATAGGGAAGGGCTGGCGAATAACATCGCTAGCGCCAAACTAGCTACGTATTTCATCCTGCATTCTCCAATGTTTTTAATAATTGCTCAGGAGGTCGGTATCCAGGAACCATTTCACCGTTGGGTAGAATAATCGCCGGTGTGCCGTTGATACCTAATGACTCACCAATCGAATACATTTCATCTACCGGTGTTTCGCATGAACCACGAGCAATGGCTATGTCATTTTTGGAGTCGGTTAACGCCTGATTTTGGTCTTTAGAACACCAGACATCTTTTAATAGCCGATCCATGTCCGAGTTAATTCCACCCCGAGGGAAGGCCGCATATGCAATCGTTATCCCCAATGCGTTATAACCTTCAATTTCGGAGTGAAGCTTTCTGCAGTATCCGCAAGTTGGATCGGTAAACACCGTGACACGATATTTTTCATCTTTAGCCGGGAACACAATCAACTCATCTTGAATCGCTTTCATCTGGTCATTGGCAAGAGCACGCTGCCTCAACGCAGTTAAATTCAATAAACCATCTGAAAACTGATGCAATGAGCCCGAAAAAATATATTCACCATCACGTGAAGCGTAAAAAATGCCTTTCTCTGACTCTAATTGGTAAAACCCAGACACAGGGGCTTCTGAAACCTGCTTAATTTTAAAGGGCAACAAGGATTCAAATTTACTTTTAGCTTGCTCTGCCGAGATATCAGCTGAAACGGCGGGAAAAGCAAATGTGATTGCAAGTGCAGTAGCGAGATAATTAATGCTTGGTAGTCTCATATCAAAACCCTAGTTATGGAATTAGGGTTAATTATGCCGCACTGTTTTTCTACTTTTTGTCGTTTCAGGTGCCGTTTGGGACGCTGAACGAGAAATTTTAAAAATAACAGTGTGGCAAAATGAGTTGAATGGTTTTAATTATGAGGTGCAACTATGGCACCAGCTGTGAAATTTAATGTAGAACCTGTGGTCATTAATAAAGAGATTGTATTAACCGAACCATACTTGAACGTGATGCATATTTATTTCATCAATCTTTCTGCCTTTCTGCCTTTCTGCCTTTCTGCGTTTTGTTGTGAAGACACGTACTCGTAAAGAGTTGAAATACAATATTAAGTTGCTCACGTTGCGTAACAACGAACTGTTCTCTTTACAGCGAAGTCCACTCCAACTGCAAGCCGATAACCTCACGCTTATCAAAATGGCCGAAACACTACGCAATAACGATGGCCTGTAAAATTGAAATGCTTAAAAAGAAAAACCCAACATGAAAAGTACCTACCATGTTGGGGCCGTTGAAAGTGTTGCAGCTTACTGTTGGATGCTTATTTGCCCGGTAAGCTTTCTAAATACTTCTCGCTGTAAGTTCTCGCGCTCCGCATACTCGGCTTCATTATTAATCCTTGGGTTCTCTATCCCTAAGTCAGCCAGCGATTGTCGCAAAGTTTCTATATCATTCAATTTCAATTCGTATTTGGTGCCTTTGAATTGAAGCGAGTCTTCCTTTATGCCAATGATGTTACTCTTATCAAGCAATATTTTGAGGATATCAATGTACTCAAGCTCGGTTCGAGTATCATAACCGGCTTGGGCAAAATGCTCTGCCATTGCTCTTGTATTGATAACTCTCACATCTGGCTTGTTCACATTCGATTGTTTTAACGACGCGATTTCATCGAGTAGTGGCTGCATTTTGTAATCAATAACGATATCTACAATCACCAGAGTGGTTAAAAGGAACATAACAAATGTGATCGCTTTTTGCCATGTGAATGCAGACTCAGATTTAACCTTGACCTTAACCTTTACCGTTTCCGTTTCTTTATTCATAGTCATTTACCTATTTTTAATGCAATGCCACGCTGAACAATAAAGTCCACTTCGCGCCCACCTAGAACTTCAACCACCGGCCAGCTCGCATCCACCATTTCTAAATAGTATTTTGCAATCATATCAAATGATGTACTCGCACCGTTTAATGCTGCTGATTGACCCATGCTTGCCCAGTTAGTGCTTTGAAATAACGATTCTTCACCAGGGCTTGTATTCACAACGTTAACTGCTTGTGGTGATGCCGCTTTTGATAAGCCTGATAAAAATCCTGCTGCCATGGCATTGCCCATTAACCCGCCAGATTTAGTGACCAGTGTTCCATCAATGCCATTTTTACCATCACGACCTACTGCATAAGCGGTCAGTGGCACCTCAATGGCTTCGTTGCTTTCCGTGATACATGACAATGTTTCAGCTCGTATAAACGCTCGTGACGTTGCCAAGTCACCAATTGTGGTACCGATAACAAAACACTCTCGTATATCTAATGTGTAGTTATTTGGCATTAAGGCTTCTTGCTTCAATCTAATTAAGATTGGCATTGGCATTTTACTTTGCTGTCCACCAGATGTCGGGGCATCGACACCGTTGAGTAACGTTCCCGTTAAGATAGAACCCGCAGATAACCATGTTGAGTTATCTTTCTTCTCTTCAGGTTTGGTATCTCTATCTCCAGCTCTGGCTTTAGCGTCGTTTTGTACTGTCTGGGAATTTTCTGAAACAGTGACCATTTGTACATCTTGCTCTTCAATATGGCCTGTCTCTTTCACCGAACGCACTTTACCCTGGGTTACCGTCCGTAAAATGTTGCCTTTTACCAATGGCTGACGAGTAATTATCTGCGTTTGTGGACGTTCAACGATTTGGGCGACGTTACCATTTGTATCATGACGAATAACATTATCTGCATTGGGATTTCCATCAGCGCCCCCTTGTAAGTCACGTTTATTCAATAACTCACTTCGTAGCTGATTAATGAGGTTCTTTTGTTGATTGATTTCATTGCGGAATTTGGTCATTTCCATTTCAATCTTCTTTTCGCGCTCTTTAAGACGGTTTTCCTGTGCAAAGGCCGCCACTTCACGATTTTGAGCTTCAGCAGATAATTGGTTAAATAACTCTTTCGTTTTCTTCTCTTCCATTTCGGAGACTTCTTCAACGGAAAATAGCTCGGTACCATCATTGCTGTTGTTTATTGCCTCTGTATTTTTAGACTGAGTAAAGAAAACGGGTAATAAAAAGTAGGCAGAGGCAAGCACAACCCCCCAAATGATTATCTGGCGTTTTTTAGGATCACCCCAAAACTCTTTAATTAAGACCTTTGACATTAGTTAACCTCCCTAGTGAGTCCAAGTTCTTCTGCACTAATTTGTCTGCGGCGGTTTCCTTTTTCCATTTTCTCTACATATAACTTATCTCGTACAATATAAACTTCAGTTGACTCACCAGGCTGCAGAATAGATTGGTCAATAAACGCAACAGCTAAGGCGTCACGACTTAAGCACTGCTCTTCTTTAATCTGGTAGGCATAAGATGTTTGGTTATACATCACTACCACATCGATATATTCACGTGAGCCAGCGTAACGCTGGGCAGTTTTTTGACGTATGGCAACAGAACATGGCTTGCGTTGGGTTTTTGGGATCTCAACTGACTCAGTAAAACCTTTAGGTATGCCATTTTGAGCAATCGGCAATAACATCGATTTTATCCGAGTGATATGTGATGCTGTATTTAAATTCTCATCACGCACATTCGCTAAATCTTCAATTTTCTTTAGACGGTCTCGTTCTCTTTTACGTTCAGCCATCAAATAGCGTTGTTGACCCGTCAGTTTTACGTCTACATTGACCATAGCCGGCGGATTATTGTCAGGCTGAAGCACTAATGAGATAGCTGTCTCTGGTAAACCTTCTTCATATACCATGATGCCGACAGGGTTCATCGAATTTGTAGTGAAATAAATGTAACCGTTTGAAGCTTCAATAATCGATTCTTCATCTGATGTGCGAATGGCTACCATAGAAAAATTCGTTTTAATTCGATTCATTAATCCTGCCGCAATAGCGACTGCGATATTCTCACCGGGCTTTAATGAATAATTCTGCACTGGTTTGTAACTGGCTTGTAAGGCCGACGCAAACCCAGAAGGGTTACTCATCCCAACAACTCTTCCATAGGGGTCAACCTGTGGCGCCTGTTCAACTTCCTTATCATCTGGAACGGCTGATTTGAGAGAGTTAAAAATATATGAAACTGGACTCTCAATCTTATTGTTTTTGATGGCTTCAGGGGTAAGCCGTTGATTAGAGGTTTGCACCGGTAATGTGAACTCATTCACTGGATCTGATGGTTCAGCGCATAAAACAGAATGACTCATCATTACGCTAAATAAGACCGAGAGTTTAAAATATTTTTTCATGGGTTTACGTCCTTAACTTCTGAGCCTGATTCGATAAGACCTTCACGCATTTCTTTAGATAATTCAGGGATAGTTTCTGCAGCTGGAACTACACGTTGTCTAGTGTTTGGTTTACCGGGATATTGTTTAAAGTATGAGATTTTCGGCATACCACTGGATACACCAATACGGAATTCATACGTCCACGTCTTGGTCATTGGAGATTGACCCGGTAAAGTAATTTCTCTTGCCCCCCAAATCCAGACAACATCCTGATATTCATCAAAATATATATCGTCAATAATGAAGCGTTGTTTTAATTTTCTCGCACTAATAATGGCGATTTGACGGTCAATTTCTTCTTCAAATTGATCGCGTAAATTGGGTGTCGCGGCAGATAGAAATCGTTCTTTGACGAAATTGATATTGCTCTTACTGATATTGCCAATCAGTTCAGCAAAAGCGATAGCATGTCCTCGTTTAAAGGAGGCGTTGGCCCAATCTCCCTGTACTTCTATGACTTCGGTTATTGGGGCATTAGGCAATACAATTGAACCAGGCTCAAAGAATGCAAACTTCAATGCAAAAATCAACAATCCCGAACTTAACAGTAAGTTTGATAAGAGAATGATATTTCTTGTGGTGACAGCATCCACCAGCGACTTTTTAATGTCTTCTGCACTATTTAATATTCCCATTATTTAATGAACTCCCGTTTTAATGGATCAGGCACAGTCACGCCCAGTTTGAGTGGCATAAGCCCCCAATACCAAAGTACATGCTCAACAAACCCTCTTGGATGGTTCTCAGCAAAGTAACTGGTGATTTTGAAATACATAATGGCAAAAATGACCGCTTCAGGAACGGCTCTAAATGTATATCCAAGCCCGAACGCCGTAGCAATTGGGATGAATTGATCAAGTGTGAAAAATAAAACCAATAGAGGCTTGTTAACTCTGTGGGGTATACGATAAGTAGCCATCAGTTGCCGTTACATGATTAGTTAAAGATGACTTATTGTTGCATTCAATTTTTATAGATTAGGGCGTTTCAAGTGCCGTTTGGGACGCTGAACTAAAAAAAGGCGCAATTAGCGCCTTTTTTGATGGTGTAACAATTAAATTGTGCCAGTTAAGAAGATGTTGATAATAGCCACAGACTGACTTAATAACATTCCACCAATAAATGCGCCTACTGCCATGTAGTAATTTTGTTTTAGTACGTTAAACAGGGCTGCAAAGAAGGCTAAAAGTGTAATAATTTTACCAGGTGCACCATCTGCCCATCCAGATAACTCTGTCCAGATGGAGGTAAACGCTGTACCCCCTGAACCTGCAGTAGATTCAAATGATAGTAATACAAATAGAAAACATAATGCTGACAAAGCTAAAATGCTCTTCTTGCTTAAAAGTTTTTCACCTTTTACTTTCGGTAAAGTTAATGCGTGTTCCATGTTTTATTCCTCAAGGTTGGTTATTTCAAATACATCGTACAATCATTTTTTGCTAGTTTTAGTCGTTTCAGCGTCCCAAACGGCACCTGAAAATATGTTTTTGCCTGTTTTTGCCTGTTTTTTGCTTATTTATAGATACCCCATCGATGCGAAAGGGTTCTTAATGAAGGCCCCTAGACTGAAACTTTCTATTGAATACTCTTTGTATTGCGCTTTGCTTATTTTTTCTAAAGCGGATTTAACCGCTACCGGATTACTTACCCCATCGATCAGGCCAATCCGTTGAGCTTCATCGCCGGTCCACACTAAACCTGAGAATAATGTGTCTAACTCAAGTTTGAACTTTTCTGCGCGAGCAGCTAAAACATCGGCTTTAAATTGCTCAAATACCGGCTCAATTAGTGTTGTCTTAGCGATGTCTAATTCTTCAGAATCGATAGCGTGCCATGGGTTTAACATTGCTTTATATTGACCGCTGGTGATTGTGGTATTTGTAACGCCAACATTTTTAGCAAAATCACTGAAATTAATTCTGTCCAGACGAACGCCAATGTTGCCAATAAGCGACGCTCGCTGACCAATGATCACATCGGCATTGATGATGGCTTGAACACACGCAGATGCACATTGTTTAATCACAACGGCAACGATGAGTTTTCTTGGCAATGTCTTTAAATCAATGCTCGAAGTAAAATCCTCTTGGAACATCATTACAGGGTTCTCAATATCATTGATAATTTGTTCACTTATGCCTTTGGGAAGTGGACTTTTCCATTGTTTATACTGGACGATGATTTCATTAATGGTCTGTGAGTCTGTTGGTGAACCGCCCGGAGAATTTGCTTTAATGACTATCATTTGAGCATCATCATTACTCATCGCCGTTAGTAGATGTTGAGCAATTTTCTCACCATTTCCTGTGTCATGGTCTGTTCCTATTTCCCCGTTGATCTGGATCATTGCGACATGTGACTTTTCTGGCGTAAACATCGTGATAAGATTACCTAGAAAACCAATAAATATAATCCCACCTAATAACAATAATTTTCCGTAATTTTGCGTTTGTATACTGTTAAGTATTGCTTTAGTACACTTACTGCCTCTGTTTCGGTTTCATTAGAAACCCTTCCTTCTAATGAACTTGTCTTGTCTGACATTTGTAATAGTCCTATGCAACTTTCATAAAATTAGAAATCGTATTTCTGAACGCTAAGCCTGTGAGACATAACATCAATACTGGATACCATGGGGCCTTCTGCCCAAGGAAGTTCGGGATCAATAAATAACAAAACGTAAAGACCAACATGTAAACGATAGAACGTGTCCAGATACGTGAACCCTTTATCGAAATTTGTCTAGGCTCATACATTCGGATTTTTCGAACCATATAACCGTCATAAATTAATGCAAAAAAGAACGGTAACATCACCCAAATCCAAAACTTCATCATCGAAACGCGATATACCATTTGATATGACAAAATGTGAATATTATTCACCACTCTGTTCAGGATGAATTCACCTTTGAACTTTGACACTATCTCCTTAATTTTATAGTCGCTCTTTGGTAGCAAGGAATCTTCTACTGACTGTTGAATACCGCCTTTAACATAGGCGTTTGTATAAATCCGCTGCACTTCGTATGTGAGATTTAACCATTGTGTTTCATTAATCAGCGACGATAGTGACTTTACCTCTGTCTCCATTTCACGCTGAAACACCTGGCTTGGCATTAACGTCAATATCAAAATCACACTGACAGTAAAAATAAGTAAAAATAGTGATAATAATTTGGAAACGCCATGGTCCTTAATAAGCTCAGACATTTGGTACTCCTATGAATGCTCAAGTGCATTATTCAAAGAATAAATCCCTTTACGTGCAGGCAAAGGCAGACCTAACAAGTTCAAAACGCGACGATTAAATACGTGTCGAGCGAGTAACATTGAAATTGATTCATTAGATAACTGCGAATGTTTATCAAGGTGTTCTATTTTGAGGCAGTGGCACTTGCGTCCATTACCCAAGCCTGCTCCAAAACAATCGCACTTCTTGCCTTTCTTCTTCATCGCTAATGAAGTTAATTTAAACTCTTCAAATGTCTGTGAAATACAATCCCAATGGACTGACTCATCATTTGAAATTTTTAAACTCACTTTAAAATGCGTTATTTGATAGAGGTCATACATAATTGACTCTGCAAACTGAGTAAATTGGCCCTCTATACCTTCACCTGCTGACCTATCCCAAGCCAATATTGCCTTCAACAAAATGATGTCAATTATCGGGGTGTCATGAATACGCAAATATTCTGTGCCACCAGCCAACCGGCTTAATGACGATACAATTTCCTTTGCGCCTTCGTGTTGTGAAGTAATTCTAGAAACGTCCATCATTAACCCTTAATTATCGGAAGTTTACATTTTATTTTCTGACCATTGGACAGGCGCGCGACATACTGTAATTTGGGCAAGTCTCCGATCAGAGTTATGGGGAACATATCTTCACGAGTCTTGGTAATGTTTTCTTTATAACCGCCTGAAAATTCGGACAAGGCTTGCCCCGTTCCTGACTGAATAGAGTATTGAACACCAACATCACTGATATTGGTTTGGCCAAACTGTTTGGACACGTATTCTTGTGTTTGAAGATCTGTGACTTTCATACTGAAAAAGTTATTACATAACCCCAAATAACGATCAGCAGTCGCCTGGTCGGTCATGTCAATTAAGTCGGGGATTGTCTGAGTGCTTAATACAAATTGGCATTTTGCCGCACGACCCTGAGCCAAGTTGTTTATTAAACTGTCATTACCGGCAACGGCCGCATGAACTTCATCAACTAAAATAGACACCCTACGTTCTTCACCTGAACCGTAGTTATATCTATCACCTAAACAGCCAGAGATATCAGCAAGTAAAAGCTTTGCTAAATGTCCTGCCGTTCTGGGGTCATTCATTGAGTTCAATGCGCAGTAAATGATGCCTCCATCCATGATGATGCGCTTAATATCAATAATTTCAATATCGTCTTCACCGCGAGTTGGTGAAAGCAATTTATCAAGAGGGTTGCTGCATAAAACTTTAAAAAGAGGGAACACACTGGCTAACATCTTTTGAGCATGTTCATGGTTATGTGTGACAAATTGCATTACATCATCTACAGCTGCGACTTTTTCAACACTTGGTATTGTCTGTGTATAGTAATTTTGCATCCCTTCTAATGGCGTATCACCAAGACCTAGCATCGAACTGAGTTTGGATTGCTTCCAATGTAAGCCGAAGCGCTTCTCGTAAAACGTGCTCAATACTTTTTCAAGTAACTCAGCTTTACCTGAGCGCATATAACGGTAAATCTCAGTGAGCTTTGGACTTTCTGAACAATAAATCATACCGTCAGTGACTTGAGAGATAGTTTGCCAACCAAATTCAATAAAGCTATCCGTCGCTCCACTGCCTGATTTTAATAAGCTTGCAATACGTGTCGGAATTTCTGAAGCAATTGCAAAATTCTTCAAAATATCAATCGCACAGGACTCACTTGGCCTAGCTGGACAAAACTCATAAAACTTATGACCGATCCCAAGAGCTTCTGCTTCACTGCGTAATCCTTCTTTTAAGCTTGCGTCATCTTTTGGATCGATGACCACAATAGAATTACCCATATGAAGAAAGCCTGTACCGAGCATCTTTAACAACGTTGTTTTGCCTGAACCAACCACACCTGTAATAAATGAATGTCCGTAAAACGTTTCCTCGTTGACTATTTGTGGGGTTTCATTGCCAATGGCATGTATCCATGTCTTCCCGCCCATGCTCCGAGTATGCTTTCGATATTTGTAAACCACTGGCTTCAATGCAAACGGGATTTCCATTTCACGTAAATCAATCGACATATCCATGATTTGATATGCTCTTTGAGCATGTTCGGGTCCCCACTCAAAACCGTTCCCAATATAGATTTCACGTTTGTCCGTGTACTTAAAGTTTTCTGATTTCGAATTGGTTTTCCATTTGTTGATGTAACGGACAACATCTATATCGATAAACTCGAGCTTGTTGATGAACAACTTTAATTGTTGCCTCATTTTGGGATACGTAGAAAGTAACTTGAATAATCCCACTCCCATTAAACCACCGGCAATGATTGTTGGCGTGTCTAAATAGTTAGAGTTTAAAGCGCTTACTTGACTTATCACTCCTGTAGCAACACCAGAACCGATATAAACATAGGCGGCATTCAGCTCATAAAGTGGCCTGAAGAGACTTTCGCTATATGTTAAACTACTGCGATTATTCATTGTTTTCCCTCAACTTCCATTTCAACTCATCAAGTTCAATAGACGTTATTTCTACCGTTATTGAGCCATCGGCTGAGATTATCGGTTTAACACCCTCAGCTTTAGTGAAGCCCCTTAATTCAGTGTTCTTCATCTTCGGGCATACTGATTTGAACTCATTTATCAATTCTTCATAGCTCATCGTTTTGACGTTATTTGAATACTCATCATCATTAATAATCGGTTCGTCAGTAACATCCTCAACAGGGTCGCTGGCTTTATCAGCAGATGCGGTTTCTATGTTGGTTAACGTTTCTGAACTCGAGTCAGGGTCGCTGGCCTTTTCGTCACTCACAGGTAAGGATTTCATTTCAAGCACAACCGTGTTTAACTCCAATTGTTCAGGTTCTACCTCTAGACTGGATTCTTGGGCGGCGACGACTATTTCAGCTTGCTTCTGTGTGGCTGTCTCACAAGTGGCAGTATCCACTGGGATAGATTGCAATGTTGGCCTAAAAATATTGGCCACATCATCACTTAATAAAACATACGTCGTTTTCTCACCCGCAATGACTTTGATGGAAATTTCTTTGCCTTTCTCATTTTTTTTAAGCAATTTTAGATAGCTCATGGCATTAATAATTTGCCCGGCATTTTGACTGGCTTGTTCCATTACATAGTTAAGACTAAGGCAAACATTATCAGCTTCTAACCAGAGGTTATCACCAGGGGTAGTGAGCAACGTTGATAACGCATTATCAACAGGCTTTGGCCTTCTCGGTTTGGTTATCCAAGGGTGTTCACCGTTTGGCTGTGACGCTGACTCATTGGGAACCGGCAGTTTTTCTTCCTCTGTTGCTTCAATTGAATCATCAGTAACCTGTGATTGAGCTTCTTCATCATTGGGGTTTGATTGTTCTTTCTTACTAACAGGGATTGTTGACGGTTTTGTTTCAACAGCCTCTGTATTCGACTCTGTATCAACATCATCAATCGCTTCTGGCGTCGAACTAGTCTCCGATTTTACTTTAGGCTTAGGCTTAGGCTTAGGCTTTGATTTGGGCTTGGGTTTGCGCTTTGCCGGGGCTTTAGTGACTGTTTTCTCACTCTCATCAACACTTGCGGTTGGTTGTTTATCAACAGTTGTCGCGGGTTGTTCTACTACTTTGGTTTCTGAATCATCTTGAACAACTATTGCATCACTCGGAGTGATAAAAAACATACCTTCACAATTACATAATTGGTGAACGTTATTATTTTTGGATGTGTTGTAACGTAATGCACCATGAACATTTGCAGGTAGTGGATTGTCACCGACCACAAAATTAGGCCATTCAACCAGTATGACCGTAATTGGTGAAACCTTTGCCATTGGACCTGTTTTGTTTATTGCGAATTGGTTGATGTCCGATTCGGTGAATTCACCAAGGTATAGATTTGCATGTGTACTTTTATCACTAACCATCGATAAAATACGCTTATCTAATAAAATAGATATGAGTGCTTTAGCTGATGTTGGAAGTTTGATTTCGTAATCTAGACACTTTTTGATCACATCATTTATTGGTCTGTCTGAAGCAATATAGATTTGACCATTAAAGACAAATAGGTCGCCCCCAAGCTTGTTGATTGACCAATTGGAGTACAATGACCGCATTGCATTAACAACACCCATTGTTAGGGATTTCTTACGTGAAGAGTCATGCAACCATACACGGGCATAATCATCATAAGTTGATTCTGAATCTGCTTTTCTAACAGCGTTAAACAAATATCCTTTGTAAGAATGATAATGAACGAGCGTTTGCGTGATCATCGAATACAAATCATCATGCGAACCAAGCAAGTAATTTTTCGCTACGTCATTTAAGACTAATGGCAAAAAGTGAACTGAGTTTGTTTCATGATCATTGTTCAATCTGTCTTTTTGATGCACCACAGTGTATGAGTCAATATTATTGCGCTTAGCCCACTCATAAATGTTCTCACTCAGTGGGCGCCAAACATCACCGTTTGAGCCAATCACTTGAACGTTTGATATAATCTTCCCTGAGTCATGTAATAACCCGCAGACCCAAGCGGCAAATTCATACCTTGGTCTACGAGCCTGGTCTTCATCAATGAGACCCATTTCATCTAACATAAAGCTCATAGAAAATTGAAGTGAACGAATAGAAACATCTAATGAATGCTCTAATAATCCTCCGACATATTGATGATGATCCATTTCTGAAGCAGGGATTAAGTGACAGTAACTTAAATATGCTTTGATGGTGCTTTCAACTAAATCAACAAAGTTATATTCACAACCTTTGTATATTAATCCTATATCTCGCTCGATTATTCGAATTTTATCTTGTTGACGGTTTAATAAAGTATCAATGCTAACAAGTGGTATTGATGCTGTTTTCAAAGGATAATGTAAAACAGCATCCAACCTTTTTTTGTCTTTTTGTTCTAGCGTTGAGCCTTCTTTATTCCATGCGGATATGCGTGACAATAAAGAACCTATGTGGACTCTTAATTTATACGCTTGAATCGAAAGACTACTCATTTATACAGCCTCAGTTAACTCAACACTTTCTTCTGCGGTGTTCTTGTCATTAGTTGATTCAATATTAACGACATTACTTTCCTTTTCAGCATCTGGATATAAACTGAAAACACCTTTTTGTAATCCTTCCAAAAAGAAGACAGGTGAGAAAGGTCCACCATTGCGTTTACCAGGCTTGGTAACTTTAAATATTTTTGACGAGATATTATTTAAAATCAATAACGCTTGGTTTCTTGATGATTGTTCAATGTCATCATCGAAAGTTCCTGAAAGCGCAATTGCCTCGATATCATCCATAATAAGGTCAATCTTGGAAATTATATTAATAACCTCAATGTGACTTTTATGAATGATGTTAATTTCAAGGTTCATGTCAGGGTTTTTAATGTCAACGAAGCTATAACCAGGGATGAGCTCACTTTGCAATGAATCAAAGTGAGAGGACAACTTGTCAATTTCATTATCCGCAATAGAAATGATTTCATTTTGAAACCACTCCTTTAACATATTGTATGTTGTTTTGTTTGTGGAACGGTTTGTCATTTTAAATAATTCACCTAAGCGATAAAGTGAATTATTTAGTGCTTCACCAGATTGTCCACGCATATGTAAATACACAGCTTCTGATTTTAGTTCAATTTGCGCTACACCAGTTTTACGACGTACCGGTGATTCATTCGAACCCTTGCGGTTAGGTTGATTTGCCATAATAGTTTCCTCTTAACTTAAAATTTTAATTGTTGATTTAAGCATTGAGATTTGGTCGGCCATTAATGCCAATGCTTTTCTTAAAGACTTAAATAACGGTTCATATTTATCAAATAAAACCTTCTCCCATACGTTTGCCTTCTTTGAAATTGTTGTCCATGTGTAACCTTCACGCTTATTAGGCTTGATGTGAACACCAGAACGAGGATTCTGAAATTTACGGTAAGTTGTCTTTTTCCAATCTAACCACTCCAGATAGACTCGATGTGTGATTTTGGAACGCTTTAGCCTTGGCGCTAACCTACCAGTATTTTGATATCCATCCTCGCCTGGCTTCAATCCAGAACTAAAAATCTTTTTGTTGTGTTCCCTCCATTCATTCCAATAACCATCAACAAGCAGTTGGGCACGATCAACTAACGCCTCATAGCATTCGAAAATGTTATCAAGAGCTACTTGCAAACTAACCGACTCGACTGACATGAAAACCTCCTAATCAAACTGAAGGCATAATGATTACATATAAATTTTGTACTTTTTGCCGTTTCAGGTGCCGTTTGGGACGCTGAACGTGAAATTTTAAAATTTCATAAATAAAAAAAATCAGTACATCTTGTGTTTGTTTTCCAAAGGAACTATCTGTTGGAAAATGCAATGCGTTTCCAACATAGCCTTAAGCAATTTAAAGCATTAAAAAGCGAAGATTTATAAAAAATAATCAAAAAATGTGTTAATTAAGCGAATTTGGATAACCGGTTTTCTATATATGTTGGAAAGTGACTGTCTTTTTTGTTATCCGATGGGTTGACTTTAGGCGCCATTGATCAATTAAATTAATGCAATAATCCTGTCATTTCCTATATATGTTGGAAACCTAATGTCTTTTATTGTCGCAGTTTGGATCTGAATCTAGAAATGAGGGCGAATCACAGGTAATACAACAATCAAAACGATACGAAACATGAAACTTTATAAGTGCGCAGAATTAGAATTAACACCGGGAAGTTTACTTAAGTTGTTGTTAATAGATACCTTAACAAGAATTTTAAATGCACCTTAAGTGTTCATTGGTAAATTGACAAAAGATAAGTTGGAAAGTCATTGCATTTGGCAAGTAGTGAGAAGCATTGCTTTATAACCTTTTGGTTGGAGCGTAAACCAACATTATGCTGAACAAAAATTGAACGTTATTAGTGTAAAAACTCAAAATGTCTTAATTCCTTATGAGACCCTTATCACAAATGGTGGAATTTACAAAATTTACGAACAATAAATGATTTTTTTAAACCTACACAAATACAGATGGTTAGAAATAAATCAGACTGTAAAAGCGCTCATAGACAGGATCTTTAGCGATAACGCTATATTTTAGGTAGAAAAAAGGCCTTATTTATGA
>NZ_BMQI01000031.1 GCF_014648035.1 Shewanella algicola
CGAAGACAGAATTGTGAAGTATATTAACTAAATTGCAGTTACACAGAATCTGTTACACCCTCTTAAAAGTGCCAAATATCACTGAGTGGGATATTCATGCTATTCATCCAAAACGAGTCAAGGTTATGCCTCTATTTCTGAATCCAGAAACCATTATATATTCCAGCTATTTTCTTAATTCGATCAAAGGTTTTCTTCGTATGGCCTACCTAGAGCCTTTCCTAGGATCTAGGTATTGTGAATACGCCCCCTTCCTAACCTTTAACTAACTCAATCAGAAACCCTAGCGGATCTTTAGCCACAACAGTCACTTCCCCTCAACCTCACCAACTCACCACCAAATTTCACCCCCGAACCTCGTCAGCGTCGTCGGATTGCATTACGTCTACACCGTCAAGACAGGTATGATTTTATGAATTTTTGGTAGGGTATCTGCGGGGAAACGTGGCTTGAATTTGGCTAGTAATTACCTGATTTTAAGAAACTCATAATCGTCAGGTCCCCAGCTCGAGTCTGGGAGGGTCACCAATTAAGATAAGCCGCAGCAATGTTTCATTGCTGCGGCTTTTTAATATCTGGGGTTTAGGATTTTGATGGGTGCCAAGCTTTAACGGTGTGCTATCGAGTTGATGTAATTCACCACACCATGCTCAACATGGCGTGGTGAGTAACAAGATGAGTTATTCTTTTATATGCAGTGGGCTTTTTTCTAAATGGCTTTGGGCGGCGGTGATAGCAACCACAGCTTTAGAGTTAAATTCGCGTTGGTACAAGGTATACACCACAAATAAGCTGGCTACGATAAACATCCATGGATTGAAAAACCAGCACAGGGCAGCCATTGAATAATAATATGAACGTAGGCCGTAATTGTATGAATGAGCGGCCTGATCTTGCACCACTGCCATTTGCTTTGCGTAAGCGATGAGGTTTGTGTCGGTGCCGCTCTTATCTAATGGCGCAGCGCCAATCATCACGTTAACAAAACCATACTGGCGCATTGACCAAGTAAACTGGAAAAACGCCAATACAAAAATGCCTACCAACAAACCGAGCTTTACTTGTACTAAAGCGTGATTAGGTGGTGCGGTAAAAGGAATGGAGGCGATAACTGTTTCGAGCTTTTCAACTTGCGAAAACAAGGTCAGTACACCTGCTAAAACCAGTAGCGTGGTTGATGCAAAGAAAGCGATATTGCGTTCAAGATTAGCCAGTAATGCCGCTTCACCGACTCGGTTTTCTTTACCAATCACTTGCGACATCCACATAATTCGCTGCTGATGCATTACTCTCGCAATACAATTTGTGGTCTTTGCTTTACGCCGTGCAAAACTGGTGTAGCCAATCCAGGCAATTAAAAACACAATAAAGGCTAACGAGTCTATCCAGGCAATCATCATGTTAATAACCTTTTAACATATATTAATGGCTTGATTATGCATTAGTTTTCATCACCCTTAAATCAGTTTTTGTCTAAAACCGTTCACCGTAGATAAGTGATGACTCAGCGAGAGCTTAAAACGGGCTTGGACAAAGAGAATTGATCTTCTCAAGTGTAATAGGATGAATAAAGCTAAGGCTTGTAGCATGCAATAATAATCGAGGTGCCAGCTGTTGGGATTGCTGATTATGGTACAAATCACAGCCCAGTATTGGATGGCCAATCTGCTGGCTATGAATACGTAACTGGTGTGTTCGACCCGTCATGGGGGTAAAACGTACTCGGGTTGATAACCCTTGAGGATGCCGCTCTATCACCTGGTAATGACTTTTAGCTGGTTTGCCCGTGTCATGGCAAATTTTCATCAGCGGAAAATGTTCAACGTCTTTGGTGATGGGGAAATCGATTTCCCCCTGCTCATTGGACAGATCACCGTATAGTACTGCTGTGTAGGTTTTACCAATGGTACGTTGCTGAAATTGTTGAGTGAGCAAACCATTAACCTGTTTATTTAACGCCACCAGCATAATGCCAGAGGTGCCAAAATCGAGGCGATGCAATAAGGTTGCAGTGGGAAAATCTTGCACTAAGCGATAATGCACAGAGTCTTTATTGAGTGGATTTTTACCCGACAGACTCAGCAGCCCAGAGGGCTTGTTAATCAGCAATAGGTGTTCATCTTGGTATAATATTTCGATAACACCGTCACAGGGTGGCGCAATAAATTCAGCCATACAATCTTCATTTTCAAATCAAGCACTGATCATAATCACAAAGGCGCTAGCAAACAACACTGATGTTATTGACCACAGTGTTGCCCATAACAAAATCGTTGATTTAAATCCTGCTTCCATTTAACTTTATTCGACGGTAAAACGGTCTGCTGTTAAATCCTGTCGCAAAGACACATAAAAAATCCCGCTCGCTGCGGGATTTTATTTTACGGTTTTAAGCGATATTCAAACTTCGCTAAACACAGCTTGAAATGTACTGTCCATAATGGCTAAACCGGCATCAATTTGCGCATCTGGCGCCGTTAACGGCACGAGTACACGAATCACATTACCGTAGGTACCACAAGACAATAAAATCAGCCCACGATTGCGTGCTTCAGCCAAAATTTTAGCGCTGTATTGTGGCGCTGGCACGCCATCTTCCATCAGCTCAATGGCAATCATCGCGCCTAAACCACGCACATCTGCAATTTGCGGGTATTTAGCCTGCATATCGGTTAATGCCGTTTTAAGCTTATTACCTACATCATTAGCGCGAGTTAATAGCTGCTCTTCTTCAAAGACCTCAATCACCGCAAGTGCTGCGGCACACGCTAATGGGCTGCCGCCATAAGTTCCGCCTAAACCACCAGCTGTAACCGCATCCATAATGTCGGCTTTACCGGTAATACCAGATAGCGGGAAGCCGCCGGCAATAGACTTAGCAAAAGTGGTAATGTCAGCGGCAACATCCATTTGTTCCATCGCAAAAAAGGTGCCGGTACGCCCTGCGCCAGTTTGTACTTCATCGGCAATAAGCACGATGCCATGGTTGTCGCACAACTCGCGTAAACGTTTCATAAACGATGGCGTTGCAGCGTAAAAACCACCCTCACCTTGCACTGGTTCTAAAATAATGGCGGCGATATCTGCAGGCTCTGCATCATTTTTAAAAATACGTTCAATTGACTCAATCGCATCATCTTCAGATACGCCATGCATTTCGCACGGAAACTCAGCGCGGAACACATTAGCCGACATCAAGCCCATACCTTTACTGTACGGCGCAACTTTACCGGTTAAAGCCAATGCCGCCATCGTACGGCCATGATATCCAGAAGTGAAGGCAATCACCCCTGCTCGTTTAGTGTAAGCACGAGCGACCTTTACGGCGTTCTCAACTGCTTCTGAACCACTGGTAAACAGCGCGGTCTTTTTAGCAAAATCACCTGGCACTAAATGGTTAAGCTTTTCACACACTTCAATATAATTTTCATAGCCTAACACCATAAAGCAGGTGTGCGAGAAGGCATCTAATTGTGCCGCAACCGCCGCTTTGACTTTAGGGTGTAAGTGACCAGTATTCAGTACCGCAATACCTCCAGCAAAATCAATATATTCACGGCCTTCGACATCCCATACTGTGGCGTTTTCAGCGCGTTCAGTAAAGATTGGGTGAATTTGTCCCACACCTTGAGCTACTGCCGCCTGACGACGAGCCATTAATCCATTATTTGTTTTAGTCATTGCCCACTCTCTTAAACTGACATGCAGATATATTTCATTTCAAGGTATTCTTCGATACCAAATTTAGAGCCTTCGCGACCTAATCCTGACGATTTAATGCCACCAAAGGGTGCTACTTCGGTCGAAATTAATCCTGTATTCACCCCGACCATGCCGTACTCAAGTG
Organism: Shewanella algicola; assembly: GCF_014648035.1. Taxonomy (GTDB): domain Bacteria; phylum Pseudomonadota; class Gammaproteobacteria; order Enterobacterales; family Shewanellaceae; genus Shewanella; species Shewanella algicola. The sequence goes on from NZ_BMQI01000031.1 coordinate 3,848, forward strand.
CTTCAGCCACTTTGTAGACTAGCGAAATGTCGCGACCGTAAAAATACGCCGCTAAACCAAACTCGGTATCGTTGGCCTGCTTAATCACATCATCAACGGTGTCGAATTTAAATAACGGGGCTAATGGGCCAAAAGTTTCCTCTTTGGCCACCAACATCGACTTATCAACATCGCGTAAAATGGTGGGTTCAAAAAACAATCCACCTAGGCTATGAGCTTTACCACCCGCTACAACACTGGCGCCTTTTGCGACTGCATCAGCTAAATGGCTTTGCACTTTTGCCACAGCAGCTTGATTGATTAACGGGCCAATATTGACCCCATCATCAGCGCCGTTACCCACATTGAGCTTAGCGACGGCGGCAGCAAATTTTTGAGTAAATTGCTCATACACACCGGCTTGCACATAAATGCGGTTAGCACACACACAGGTTTGGCCTGCGTTGCGGTATTTAGCAATCATGGCGCCTTCGACTGCGGCGTCAATGTCGGCATCGTCAAACACGATAAACGGTGCGTTGCCGCCAAGTTCAAGCGACAGTTTTTTAAGTGTCGGTGCGCATTGCTCCATTAACTTTATGCCAACAGCTGTTGAGCCAGTAAACGATAACTTACGCACAATGGGGCTTTCACATAAGGTGTTACCAATGGCAATGGCATCACCTGTGATCACGCTAAATACCCCCGCAGGAATACCCGCGCGATGAGCCAGTTCAGCTAACGCTAATGCGGTAAATGGCGTTTGCGGTGCAGGCTTAACCACCATAGTACAACCCGCAGCAAGCGCTGGCGCCGCTTTACGGGTAATCATTGCTGCTGGGAAGTTCCACGGTGTAATCGCCGCGGTAACGCCAACAGGTTGTTTAATCACTGTCAGCCTTTTATCTGCTTGATGCCCAGGAATCGTGTCGCCATAAATGCGCTTAGCTTCTTCAGCAAACCATTCAATAAACGAGGCGGCATAAGTCACCTCGCCTTTGGCTTCAGCTAGGGGTTTGCCTTGTTCTGTGGTCATCATCAACGCAAGGTCATCAGCATGTTGGTTAATCAGTTCAAACCAACGGCGTAGCTTTTGGCTGCGCTCTTTTGCTGACAACGCACGCCAAGTTGGCAGCGCTTTATTGGCTGCTGTGATTGCCGTCTTGGTTTCAGCCGTGCCCATCACTGGCACATGGCCAATTAACTCTTGAGTGGCTGGGTTGGCAATAGCAACGGTTTCACCGCTGTTAGCACTTACCCATAAACCATCGATATAGCATTGCTCGTGCAATAAGCTTGGATCATTTAAAATCACAACGCACTCCTACTCAATTTGATAAACAACTTAATTCCCTGTATGTAATCTCAACTTAGTTGCTCGCTAAGACTAAATACCAAACTTGTCGCGCATGGTGTAATACCAGGCCCCTAATGCACTAAACGGTACGCGTAAGGCGTGACCGCCGGGGAATGGATAATGAGGTAAAGCAGCAAAGGCATCAAAACGGGTCGCCTGGCCATTGAGCATTTCGGCAATTAACTTGCCCGCTAAATGAGTATAGGTAACCCCATGACCACTGCAGCCTTGAGAATAATAAATGTTGTGTCCAATTCGGCCCACTTGAGGCAAACGTGACAAGGTCATTAAAAAGTTACCCGTCCAGGCATAATCCACTTTAACGCCTTTTAGCTGCGGAAATGTTTTTAGCAGCTTAGGCATAATCAAGGCTTCGACGTTCGCCGGATCGCGAGCGCCGTAGACCACGCCACCACCAAAGACAAGTCGCTTGTCGCCAGTAAGGCGGTAATAATCTAATAAGTAGTTACAGTCTTCTACGCAATAGTCTTGCGGTAATAAACTGGCAGCCATGTCGTCAGACAGTGGTTCAGTGGTTATAACCTGAGTACCGCACGGCATTGATTTAGCTTGTAGCTCTGGTAATAATTTACCCAAATAGGCATTACCCGCTACAACCACAAACTTACATTTAACTTGCCCTTGTGCGGTGCGCACAATTGGCGACTCACCGTCATCAACGTTAATCACAGCTGAGTCTTCAAAAATTTGTCCGCCGAGCGATTCAACAGCACGAGCTTCGCCTAACGCTAAATTAAGCGGGTGAATATGGCCGCCGCTTTTATCAAGCAAACCACCGACATATAAATCGGTATTCACCACATTACGAATGCCGTCTTTATCAAGCATCTCTAAATGATTGTTATGACCATGGGTTTCCCATAGCTTCTTTTGCGATTGTAAATGGCCCATTTGCTTAGCATTCATAGCAGCGAACACACCGCCATCTTTTAAGTCACAATCGATATTGTATTTGGCAATACGGTCGCGAATGATTTGACCACCTTCGAATGCCATTTGGCCAAAAAGTTTGGCTTGCTCTTTACCCACCACTTTTTCGATACTGTCGATATCGCGGCTAAATGAGTTAACAATTTGCCCGCCATTTCGGCCCGATGCGCCCCAGCCAATTCGGGCCGCTTCGAGGATAACCACTTTCATGCCGCTTTCTAATAAATGCAGCCCAGATGACAACCCTGTATATCCCGCACCAATGATACAAACATCCGTTTCTATTGAAGATTCTAAGCGTGGGCGTTCGACTTTATCATTAGCCGACGCAGCATAATATGAACTAGCATGAGGTGTGGCGGACATAGCGCTTCCTTTATAGGTTCGAGACGAAATACAACATGATCATCGTACACTTAAGCATATTTAAAAACTAGCATTTAAAGTGTAATTTTTTACACTTTGTAGAATATATTTAACACCATAACGTCACCTTGGTAAAAAAAAGCCACACTTAAAAAGCGTGGCTTTAGCAATGGTTCGCTCTGATTACTCCATTGCTTCTTTAGCTTTACGTTCTGAGCGTCGGGCTAAATACCACGACAAGAACGCGACCAAAGATACACTCAGAATAATAATGGTGGCTAAGGCGTTAATTTTAGGCGAAACCCCTAAACGCACCGATGAGAACACCACCATAGGTAACGTGGTAGACCCTGGTCCAGAGGCAAAGCTGGCAATCACTAAGTCATCTAACGATAAACTAAACGACAAGAACCAACCGGCAATTAACGCCGGAGAAATCATCGGCACTGTGATTAAAAAGAAGGTTTTAAAACGCGTTGCACCTAAGTCCATCGCCGCTTCTTCAATCGACAGATCAAGTTCACGCAGCCTTGACGACACCACCACAGCAACATAAGCCGCACAAAAAGTAGAGTGCGCAATCCATACGGTTAACATGCCACGTTCTGCTGGCCAACCAAGCAGGTCGGCCATTTCAACAAATAGCAGTAACAATGATAAACCGGTAATCACTTCTGGCATAACCAGTGGCGCGGTAATCATGTTAGACAGTGTCAATTTTGCCCAAGAACGGCGAAAACGTGTCATGACAAACGCTGCCATGGTGCCGATAATCACCGCCATGGTTGAACTGTAGAATGCGATACGCAAACTGGTCCACACGGCTTCGAGTATTTGGGTATCTTTAAATAACTCGCCATACCATTTAGGTGAAAACCCACTCCACACCGTCACTAACTTTGATTCATTAAACGAATAAATAACCAAAATAAACATCGGCGCATACAAAAACAGTAAGCCAAACCATAGCATCACTTTAGAGAAACTGAGCTTCTTCATACGTCGTTCTCCATATTACGTGACTGATAACGGTGGAATAAGGTAATAGGGATAATCAACAGTGCTAGCATCACAATCGCAAGTGACGACGCTACTGGCCAGTCGCGGTTATTAAAGAACTCTTGCCACAACACTTTACCAATCATCAATGAATCTGGACCGCCCAATAACTCAGGGATAACAAACTCACCTACCGCAGGAATAAATACCAACATCGAGCCGGCAATTACACCGCCCATCGACAATGGCAAGGTGATTTTCCAAAAGGTGTTGATACTGCGCGAGCCAAGATCTGAAGCCGCTTCAATTAAGCTTAAATCCAGTTTCACCAGGGTGGCGTATAAGGGCAAAATCATAAACGGCAAATACGCGTAGATAATCCCGATATACACAGCAAAATTGGTATTGAGCATTTGAATGGGTTCAGAGATAACCCCTAACCACATTAAGGCGTTATTGATTAAGCCGTTGTTGCTTAAAATCCCCATCCAGGCATAAATACGGATTAAAAATGAGGTCCACGATGGTAGCATCACTAACAATAGCAATACGGTTTGTAACCGAGCCGGTGCGCGAGCAATGGCATACGCCATCGGAAAGCCCAAAATTAAACAACCTAGCGTGGCCACAAACGCCATTTTAAGCGAGGTGAGATAGGCCATGTAATACATAGAATCTTGCAGTAACAATAAGTAGTTACCAAAATTCAGTGCAATATTAAGCATTTCATCCGCGTAGCTAAAGGTGGCTTCGTATGGCGGAATCGCAATCGCCGCAGACGAAAAACTCAGCTTTAACACTATCGCAAACGGCAGCGCGAAGAACATCAATAACCATAGGTAAGGCACCCCCATGGTCAAATAACGACCTTTGATTATTTTCAGTGGATTCTTCATGAGTGTAATACAACCCCGCTACTGTCTTCCCAACTGATATACACCTCGTCTTCCCACGTTGGGTGGTCGGCGCGGCGTTCGCGGTTAATCATCGAACATTGTACAATTTGTTTGTTTTTCAGCTTAATGTAGTACACCGATAAGCCACCAAGGTAAGCAATATCATGTACAACACCGTGGGCCCAGTTGTATTCAGAGTCTGGTTTTTCACGGGTTATAATGGTTTTTTCAGGACGTAGCGCTAAAAAGATGTTTTTGTTTTCTAAGCTGGTTGAAATACCATGGCCGATATAAAACTCACGCTCTAGGCTTGATGACTTAATCACAGCGTGATCCACTTCATCAGCGATAATTTCACCGTCAAATAAGTTCACGGTACCAATAAACTCAGCCACTAGGCGGCTGGCTGGCGACTCATAAATATCCATTGGGCTACCGGTTTGGGCAATCCAACCTTCATGCATAATGGAGATACGATCAGCCATGGTCATGGCTTCTTCTTGATCGTGAGTCACCATCACGCACGTTACGCCTACGGCTTCTAAAATATCAACCACTTCTAACTGCATTTGAGTACGCAGTTTTTTGTCTAACGCGCCCATTGGCTCATCGAGCAACAACAATTTAGGGCGCTTAGCCAATGACCGTGCTAACGCGACACGTTGACGCTGGCCACCAGACAACTGATGCGGTTTACGTTTACCGTATTTTTCCATGTGCACCAGTTTGAGCATTTCTTTTACACGCATTTCAATCTCTGCTTTTGGCATTTTGTCTTGTTTAAGGCCAAAAGCAATATTTTGCTCTACCGTCATGTGCGGGAACAAAGCATAAGATTGGAACATCATGTTAATTGGACGTTCGTATGGCGGCATATCTGTAATGTCGACACCATCAAGTAAAATACGTCCTTCTGTTGGTTTTTCAAACCCAGCTAGCATGCGTAATAACGTTGACTTACCCGAACCTGAACCACCTAGCAGAGCAAATATCTCACCACGATTAATGGTAAGTGACACATCATCTACAGCACGCACGTCATCAAACAGCTTGCTTACGCGCTCAATTTTGACCAGGACTTCATCTTGCGTCTTTGTGGTTGGTTTATTCGTGACGCCTGAGGTGTTTCCCATAATACTGCTCCGCCTTTTTGAAGTATGACTATCACAACAATGACGTTGTTATGCGCACACTTAACCGTTCTATAGTGGCCAAATAGCCATCATAACTAGATAAACAAATGTAAAAAATGAGGGCGAGTGTCCTCGCCCTTGCGTAAGGTTATTGGCCTGACTTCACTTTGGTCCAAGCGCGAGTTGCAGCACGTTGAACTTTTAAAGGACGAATGTCACCAATGTATAAATTGTCAATTACCGACTGAGGTGGGTAAATGGCTGGATCGTTACGAATAGCCTCGTCGACAAGCTCTTGAGCAGGAACGTTAGGGTTAGCGTAAGCAACATAGTTACTGATTGGTGCAATTACATCTGGACGTAGCAAGTAGTTGATTAGTTTGTGGGCGTTATCAACGTTAGTGGCATCCTGAGGGATGGTTAACATATCAAACCACAAGTTAGCGCCTTCTTTAGGGATTGAGTAACCAATTTTGTGACCGTTACCGGCTTCATCAGCACGAGCAGCTGCCTGGAATACGTCACCCGAGAAACCAAACGCGACACAAATGTCACCGTTGGCTAAATCAGAAATGTAGCGTGAAGAATGAAAGTAAGTCACATAAGGACGTATTTTGGCTAATACTTCAGCCGCTTTTTCATAGTCAGCAATGTTTTTGCTGTTAGGGTCTAATCCTAAATAAATTAGCGCTTGTGGCAACATATCGTCCGCTGAATCGAGCATAGCAAAACCACATGAACCAATTTTTTCAGCATATTTAGGGTTAAAAATAAGCTCTAAAGAATCAAACGGAGCATCTTCACCAATGGCCGCTTTGACTTTATCGATGTTGTAACCAATACCGTTAGTACCCCATAAATAAGGCACAGAATATAAGTTACCTGGATCGGCTTTTTCTAACTGCTTCATTAAATCGGTTTTTAAATTAGCATAATTAGTCAATTTAGCGCGATCTAACTTTTGAAACGCACCGGCGATAATTTGCTTGGCCATAAAGTGGTTTGAAGGTACCACAATGTCGTAACCGCTGCGGCCAGACAAAAGCTTAGCTTCAAGTACTTCGTTGCTGTCAAATACGTCATAAATCACTTTAATGCCGGTTTCTTTTTCAAAGTTAGCTAATGTATCTTCGGCGATATAATCTGACCAATTATACATTTTGACCACTTCCTCGGCCTGAAGTGCAGTGCTTGAAAATACACTTGCTGTAATGAGGGCCAATGTGGATAGTTTGTTTAGTAGCTTCATACTTTCTCCCTTTTTGGATAATGGTCAGAGCGACGCTGACGTTAGTTTTTTTCGCTAGCTATACCAGCGTGTAAAATCTTCTTTCTGTTGAAAGAAATTATCCAATGCTACAACTTAACTATGCATCGGTATGATTACAGCAACGGCATGCGCTCCCATAATTTTGCGGATTTTATCAAAAACATATTCGATTACTAGACATTGAAATGCTTTTGGTTAAAAAATCACTATTTTATAATATTCATTCACCTAAAAATGCAGTGGTTATTGTCCTTGCACATACTGATATGTGTCATTTAGCGCCAACGTTGCCTTAGCCACTAACTCGTCAATTTCCCCGTGAGTCATAATTAATGGTGGTGAAATGATCATGGTGTCGCCAACAGAGCGCATCACCAAACCATGCTTTATACAGGCATCGCGACAAAACGTGCCAACGCCTGTTTTAGAGTCAAACTTTTGCTTTAACTCTTTATCTTTTACCAGTTCAATTGCCGCAACCATGCCTAAGCCACGCACCTCGCCCACTAAGGGATGCTCGGCAAGTTCTTGTAAACGAGACTGTAAATAAGGGGCTATATCAGATTCAACACGTTCTATAAGTTGCTCTTGCTCAATAATACGGATGTTTTCTAATGCTGCCGCAGCGGCAACAGGGTGGCCGGAATAAGTAAAACCATGGGTAAACTCGCCACAATCTTGCTTAATGACGTCGGCCACTTTGTCTGACACTATCACGCCGCCCATAGGCACATAACCTGAGGTCATGCCTTTGGCTATTGTGATTAAATCGGGTTGTAAATCGAAGTATTCAGCAGCAAACCATTTACCAGTGCGGCCAAAACCGCTGATCACTTCATCTAAAATAAATAAGATATCGTATTTAGCTAAAATACGTTTAATTTCGGGCCAGTAAGTTGACGGAGGAATAATCACTCCACCCGCACCTTGAAACGGTTCGGCAATAAACGCCGCAACATTGTCTTCGCCCACGTCTAAAATTTTAGCTTCAAGAGCTTGCGCCGCTTGCAAACCAAATTCTTCTGGTGATAAACCGTTACCTTCACCGTACCAATAAGGTTGAGCAATATGCACCACGCCAGGAATGGGTAAATCACCCTGTTCATGCATGCCCGACATACCGCCTAAGCTGGCACCCGCAACGGTAGAACCATGGTAGGCATTGTCGCGACTGATAATGGTTTTCTTGCTTGGCTTACCTTTAAGATCCCAGTAGCGTCTCACCATGCGTAAATTGGTGTCATTAGACTCTGATCCTGAACCGGTAAAAAACACATTGTTCATATGTTTAGGAGCAAGAGATGCAATTTTTTGCGCCAGTTCGATTGCCGGTGGATGTGAGCACTGAAAGAAGCTGTTGTAAAATGGCAGCTGCTGCATTTGCTTAGCAACGGCATCAACAATAGATTGGCGACCATAACCCACATTCACACACCATAAACCTGCCATGGCATCGAGTAATTTATCGCCCATGATGTCCCATAAATAGACGCCTTCTGCACGGTCAATAACCCGAGTACCCTTTTCTGCTAAGTCTTTTGAATCAGTAAATGGGTGGATAAAATGCTGCTTGTCGGCAGTTTGTAAACTATCGAGTTTTTGTTGTTGCTGAGTTAATGCATCTTGCATACTTTTATCCTTTCAAGCAGGCAGCAAACAAAAGGTATTTGCTGCCTGTTTATCCACTACCTAAGTGCTAGGTCAAAACCATTGCACTACATTTTAATGACGACAGGGCTAGGTACTTCGTTAAACGGTAAGTAATAAAAACTCACGTTCCCACGAGCTGACTACGCGTCTAAAGTTTTCAAGCTCAGCCTGTTTTACCGCTACAAATGCAGTGATAAATGATTGGCCTAAATACTCAACACCCGCTTCACTCTCTTGCATAGCCATTAGCGCTTCTTCTAAAGTCACTGGCAAATAGTTTTCATTATTGGTACGGCTTTCATTTGCACGACCACTCACCGGTGTTGACGGACGTAGGTTTCTCTCTATACCGATAAACCCGCACAATAAACTAGCGGCAATGGCTAAATAGCAATTGGCATCTGCACCTGGAATACGGTTTTCAATACGGCGATTTTGTGGCGATGACTCAGGAATACGTAGACCACAAGTGCGGTTTTCAATGCCCCACTCTAAGTTAACTGGCGCAGAAGTGCCCGGAAGAAAACGGCGGAATGAGTTAGCATTAGGCGCCATTAGCGGTAATAACTCAGGGATATAAGTTTGTAAGCCAGCAATATAATTTAAAAATAATTGGCTCTGGGTACCGTCTTCTTTAGTGAAGATGTTTTTACCGGTTTTCTTATCCACAATACTCTGGTGAATGTGCATTGCACTGCCTGGCTCGTCGGTCACGGGCTTAGCCATAAACGTGGCACACACATCGTGCTTTAATGCAGCTTCGCGTAATGTGCGTTTAAATACAAACACCTGGTCAGCAAGTGCCAATGGGTTGCCATGGCTGAAGTTGATTTCCATTTGTGCTGGACCATCTTCATGGATCAAGGTATCGATATCTAAACCCTGGGCTTCACACCAGTCGTACATGTCTTCAAATAGTGGGTCATACTCGTTAGCTGCATCAATTGAAAATGATTGACGTCCAGCTTCTGGGCGACCAGAACGACCTATAGGTGGCTTAAGTGGTAAATCATGATCGTCAGAGCGCTTAGTAAGATAAAACTCCATTTCTGGGGCAATAACAGGCTCCCACCCTTTGTCTTCGTAAAGTTTTAAAACTTTTTTGAGTACGTTGCGTGGAGACAGTTCAATAGGGTTACCCATTCGGTCATAACAGTCATGAATCACTTGTGCAGTGGCTTCTACTGTCCAAGGCAGCATAAACACGGCGCTGTCGTCAGGTACACATACAAAGTCGATATCTGCATCATCGAGCAATGAGTAAAAAACCTCATCATTGATGTAGTCGCCTGTGACGGTTTGTAATAAAACACTTTCAGGCAGGCGCATGCCTTTTTCATCAATGAACTTGTCTACAGGGGCGATTTTTCCACGCGCTATGCCTGTCATGTCACTAATAACACATTCAACTTCGGTAATTTTATTGTCTTTCAAAAAAGCGATTAACTTATCCATTTTTATCTCACTTGTGTTGCCGCATGATGTCTACAGGCTTGTCCGAATGCCTCGAAAATAGCGCTATAAAACGCATTTTCGGTGACTTTCCATTCTGGATGCCACTGAACACCTAATGCAAAATTTTTCGCATTTTTCACTGAAAATGCTTCGATTAATCCGTCCGGAGCATATGCTTCTGGCTGTAACCCCTCACCTAGACGCTCCACGCCTTGAGTATGAACAGAGTTAACCTCTGCAGTGTCACAGCCCCATGCATCGTGAAGAAGTCCGCCGGCAACAAGGTTAACTTGATGCGATAAACCATATTGCACATCTAAGGGTGCTTCTTTATCTTCTCTATGTTCAATAAATGTGCCAACTTCGTGGAGTTTTTGATGCAAACTCCCGCCAAAAACGACATTCATTTCTTGAAAACCACGACAAATACCCAGCAACGGGATCCCCATATCGATTGCCGCCCTAATAAGTGGCAATGTGGTGGCGTCGCGTTTAGGATCGTGGTGAGTCCCTTCTTCACTAGCTTTACCTTGATAATGGTGTGGTTCTACATTCGATGGTGAACCAGTAAACATGATGCCATCAAGGCGTAAAAGCAGATCTTTTATTGGTAAATCAATACCTAATGATGGAATCACTAAAGGGAAGCCTTTGGCACCATCGACGATACTCAGTAGGTATTTTTCGCCCACTATATTGAACGGATGCTGGCCGAGTTGTTTGTTGCATGCTATTACCCCGATGAGGGGAAGACCTGATTGAGACATATCTCACCTTTAGCCAATAGTGTGATGAACTTATTGTTTTACGTGTTCATTTTTTCACACACTACACGGTATTTTTTAGCTAGGCAAGAGGATAACTGATGATAAAAACAACTTTTAACGAAAAACAAATAAAACAAATTAAAAACAATGAATTAACCAAAAATAACAGTGTGACGATAAAAAGTGATAACGGCCTTACGAGCGGTTAAAAATCAACCTTCTTGCACCAATTTAGAGCGATGACTGCACAAGAAAAGTGAATCTTATGCTTTATATTATTTACACGAGTGCTACACAAGTTTGGCAAATCTCGCTAGGAGTACCGACAACTCGCTTAAATATCGATATCACAGCAAAATGGACAATCAGAAAAAGGATTTTAAGCGGTAGGTAATGGGACACATTCAGCTAAATCTAGCAATGCATCCCGCTATTATGAGGTAAGGTTGTAGATTAAAAATCGGCTGGTGTGGTTGCGCTCACTAGGCGGCATGGCTCGTCAAACGGATTACGAAAGCGATGTGGTTGCTGGCTGCTAAAGTAATAACTGTCACCTTTTTCTAAAATAAACACTTCTTCGCCAACGGTGACTTCTAATTTACCTTCAACAATCACCCCACCTTCTTCGCCTTCATGTTGCAGCATTTCTGCACCAGTATCGGCGTTAACGGGATACATTTCACTCATTAACGACATGGCTCGGTTAGGGTAATCACGGCCAATTAATTTATACACCAACTCGCCGGTGCCAATATCAAGCAGCTCATTAGCCCGGTAAACCACTTTTTGATCGCCAATGGATCCGTCATCAATTGAAAAGAACTCCACCAACGACATCGGGATCCCGCCAAGCACTTTTTTAAGCGAACTCACTGAAGGACTGACACTGTTTTTTTCAATCATTGAAATTGTACTGTTGGTCACCCCAGCCCGCTTAGCCAACTCACGTTGAGATAAACCTTTTAATTTACGGACTGCTTTTAGGTTTGCACCAATATCCAAATTCATTCTCCTAGAGTGATAACTCAGTGGCTTAACATAATGAGTGTTGACGACCATGATTAATACATAAAATGTAACATATAAACAACATGTAAAATTAATTAATCACGTGACACGTTTAAATCAAACAAATTGTATTTTACATCAAATGAGTGTTAAATAAAATGCACACTTACGGCGTATTTAAGCTCTGTACTTATGTTTAGCCGCTATTGCTATCGCTTTGTTCAATAATCTGGAGCCATTATGTCAGTAAAATCCCCTATCCATAGCAAGCACTATCCAGACTCTTTTTATGTTGCCAGCGCGAATGGATTATTTGAACACCCTAAATTGACAGAACACATCACAGTCGATGTGTGTATTGTGGGCGGCGGATATACCGGGATTAACACCGCGATTGAACTTAGGCAACGCGGTTACAGTGTGGCACTACTTGAAGTCAAACGCATAGGTTGGGGCGCGTCGGGTCGCAATGGCGGCGAGCTTATCCGCGGCATTGGCCATGATGCAACACAATTTAAAAATGAAATTGGCGAGCAAGGGGTTAAGTCAATTCAGCAAATGGGCTTTGAAGCTGTTGATATTGTCACCGAGCGCATTAGCGAACATAACATTGAATGCGACTTGCAAATGGGCTATTGCGATTTAGCGGTAAAACCCAGACACATGGATGAATTAGCTGAAGAGTATCAAGACCTTAAATCTCAGGGTTATCAAAAGCCGATCAAACTGCTTGATCGCAGCCAAATTGGTGAGGTCATTGGGTCTGACTTTTATCAAGGTGCACTGGTTGATATGGGCAGCGGTCATTTACACCCACTTAATTTAGCCTTAGGTGAAGCCCGAGTCGCACGAGAACTAGGCGCTCAATTATTTGAATACAGCGCCGCAGAAAAAATAATAAAAGGTGATAAACCCAAAGTCATCACCGCACAGGGTCAAGTGACTTGCGATTATTTAGTCATGGCTGGCAACGGCTACATTGGCAATAAACTCAGCCCCTATTTAGGCGGTAAAGTATTACCGACAGGCACTTATTTACTCGCCACAGAGCCATTAACCGAACAACAATGTGCCACAATCATCCCGCAAAATATGGCTTTTGCCGACATGCGTGTTGCCTTAGATTACTTCCATCTGTCGGCCGATCGTCGTTTATTATTCGGCGGTTTGTGCACGTATTCAGGTAAAGACCCTAAAGACATTGAAGCCGCATTAAGACCTAATCTTGAAAAGGTGTTCCCGCAACTTAAGGGAATTAAAATTGATTATGAATGGGGCGGCATGATGGGTATCGGCGCTAACCGTATGCCACAAATTGGTCGATTACCCGATGCAGCCAATATCTATTTTGCCCAGGCATATGCTGGTCATGGTGTTAACGCCACCCACATGGCCGCAAGATTGATTGCCGAAGCGATTAGCCAGCAATCACAACGTATTGATGTGTTTAATGACATTAAACACATGACCTTCCCAGGCGGACCCATGTTTAGATCGCCCATGCTAGCGGCTGGGATGTTGTACCACAGAATGAAAGATTTGCTATAGGTTGGAGTCTGTTTATGGCCTGCGCCCAAGCTAGAGTTTTCAAACTTCGTTTGAAGTAAGATAGCAAGGTTCCACCTTGCAGGGGCCATATGCTGCGTCATTCCGGCAATGCTTTTGAGCCGGAATCCAGGTGTTTTTTTTGCTTTGAACTTTATGGCCTGCGGCCACTAACGTCGTGGCGCTTCACCCACACCTGACCAAGAGGAAATCAACGGCTATTCCCTCTTGGAACTCCCAGCCGCCAAATCAAAATTATCTGAAAAGCGATAATTTCTCGACGTGGTTGGATCCAGCTTTTGACCGCGTGTCGGTGTTCCTCGGCCACCTCTGTATGGTAAAGAATGAAAATGCTAACGCTTCAGATGGGAGTCTGATGTGAATGGATTCACAAATGTCGTGGTGGCATGGTCAATGATGTTCCCGACATCGTAATGACATTTCCCATATCCATATGGGTCAGATGCCAAGGAACGACCCTTCCCCTCCAAAGCTAGACAGACATCCATGGCTAGCTCACGTCATTTTCTTCAACGCCCTCAAGTTTAGAGTTGAATTTGGGCATTTGAAAGCGAAGACCAAATCATTGCGGACAAAACTTGTTAACAACCTTCTCGTCGTCCCGGCAATGCTTTTTAGACTGGTGCTTTTTACTTATGGTCTACTGCTAATAATCATCATGGTTTGATTTGCGGCTGCGAAACTACGCGGTTGCGGCCGTTGGCTTTGGCGATATAGAGCGCTGAGTCTGCTCGTGATAAGGTTGCTTGCAGCGAGTCTTCTTTGTTATAGAATTCAGCAACACCGATTGATACCGTAAAACGAATGATTCCATTGGCTGTGCTCATACTATTGTCTTCAACAAGTATTCGTAAACGCTTAGCAAACTGTATTGCTCCGTCTAAATCAGTATCAGTCAATAAAAACACAAACTCTTCACCACCAATACGGGCGACTACGTCAGTATTGCGAAGAGTTGATAATAATATTTTGCCCATTGATATTAATGCAGCATCGCCTCCCTCATGGCCATAATCATCATTAATCTTTTTAAAATCATCAATGTCTAACATCAAAATGCTAAACGTATGGTTATTACGTTTTGCCTGCGAATGCAATTTTTCACTCATTGCAAAAAATGCCCTTCTATTGGGCAGTTTAGTTAATTCATCTGTCATAGAAAGTTGCTCAGCTTTGTGTTTAGCCTCTTGCAACTCCTGGGTGCGCTCTAACACTTCAGCTTCTAGAGACTTGTTATAATTTTCCATTTGCAAAGCCATTTCATCTTGCTGGCTAAGATGCTCAGCCTGGCTAATCGCAATCTCCAAGTATCCAGCTGTGTCTATGAGCATGTTAACCTCATGTTCAGACCATACATGCACTGCTTCTGCGTCCATACAAAACAAACCGACAAATCCGTCATTATGAGAAATTGGAATGTCTAATATGGCAAGGGTCTTCCCCACCATCAACTCGCCCCTCAAGGGTGTGAGTCGGTTATCATTCATGACATCACTAATGGCTAATACTTTTAATTCTAAAAGCGCCTTTAAGTAATCATCAGCCACACTCAAATCCGCATTCAAACCTTGAATATTTGGCATATTTTCGGGAGTACAACAATCTTTAATCGACAGTAGACCTTGCGCTGATACCGTTGCATAAGAAACTCGGTAATGAGGGAATTTAATGAAGATTTCTTTGAGCGCAATCTCAATGATTTTGTCTGAAGACATGCCTGCATTGATGCTTTTGGTAATTTTATTGATGGTCTCGTGGCGATCGCGAGTATGTCTTAATGAAGTAACTTCTTTAAGGTGTTTTACAACCACAAGATAAATAACGATTGTCGCAACCAACAGAATAATAACAAGAAAAATAAGCACCAGTGCAGATCCTAAACATGTAGATAAAGTCAAAAAGTCAGTTGTTCACCCATGATTAAAATAATGACAACCTTGTCTACACGACTCACCAATCAAAGATAACAACTTTAATATATCACTTTGACTAGCTTAGATGAAAAATAAAGCGTAGGAGTGTAAAAAGAATCAGTTACAGGGTCCTAGTTTATTTTTTGCATTCAAGCGTTATTGTAAATGTTTTTTAACGGCCTCTCGTCGTTCCGGTTTCGAAGCATTGCCGGGACGACGATTTAATTAACCTGTGTAAGTTGACAACTTACAGCCTTAATCAAGGATGGGCGAAGTGCCACGACCTTAATGCCACAGGCCATAAAAAATTAACCCTATTATTCAATAGGCAGTGCCGCATCTCCGCCCCACACCGCCCATGAACCATCGTATAACGCGGCTTGATGATGGCCTGCAACATACGAGGCTAAAATCAAAATACATGCGGTGATTCCAGAGCCGCAACTGAACACGCGCTGGGCATTATTGCTGGTATCAAGGTTGGCAAAAATCGTGTGTAGCTCTTTAGTCGATTTCATTTTAAAACCCTTGAGTACCTGAGAAAATGGCAAGTTTAACGAACCAGGAATATGACCACTGCGCATGCCAACGCGTGGCTCGGGTGACGTACCATTAAAGCGCCCTGCTGCGCGGGCATCAATAATATCCACATTAGCATGGCCAAGGTGAGTTAATACAAATTCAGTGTCACATACTTTATGTTGTAATAAACGCCCTTTTATATCGCCAGCCTGAGTTGGGCTGGCAAATTGGCGTACTGTGTCTTTACCTTCTGCACGCCACTGCGGTAAGCCGCCGTCAAGCACAAACACTTTTTCAAAGCCCATCGCTTTAAAGGTCCACCAGGCGCGTGGCGCAGAATAGATACCCTGATCATCGTAAATAACCAATGTGCTGTTATGAGTAATGCCCAAGGTTTGTGCCGCCTCTGTAAATTGCTCTGGGGTTGGCATAGCATGAGTTTGTGGAGAGTGATGATCAAAAAGTAGCTTATCAATTTGGCACGATACCGCACCGGGGATAACATAAAGCTCATCGTAAACGAGGGGTTCTTTACCTAGCACAACTTCCATGCTGGCATCGAGTATGACGAGATCTGGATCTTCAAGATGTAACGCTAACCAATCTGTGGTCACTAAAGGAGAATTCACATTAAACCTCTCTATTATTTACGATAAAACTCAGTCAAATTAATCTTAACTCAAGTTTTGACACCTCGATTTTTGTCGAGAATGCGTTGAGTTAAGCCACTTAAATAACTAAATAAAATAATACCAACAGCATCGGCAATTAAGTCGACGATATCTAATGTTCTTGATGGAATAAAGCCCTGGCTGATTTCTTCACTCAAGACGAATATTGACACTAGCACAGCACCGTAATAAAGCGGAATACGTCCAAGCAGAAAGTGTCGACTCAGTAACGCTAAATTGGCTACATAAGTTAATAAACCAAATAACAACATATGGCCAACTTTATCGCCATAAGGAATATGACGGATTAAGTCGAAAAAAATACTGTTCCCGCCTGTGTTGGCTAAATAAATGATCCATAAAATAAAACCGAAAAAACCAGCGCCAATAAAGATGGCGAATCGAGAAAATAGAGTATGAGTCATGTAGCATCTTCCATGTATGACGGTGGAATTTGTAAGTGATTTTCGAGATTTCAGTCTACGCGAAAAGAGCAAAAAGAGGCGTTAATTTTACTTAACCTGAACTCGGTATAAGGGATGAACTTATGCTATTTAACATCAACATGTTAACCCGTCTCACTTTCAAGCTTGTCATTTGTTATGCAAACAAGGCGAATTGACGCGTCAATAGCTAGCCTATTGTAAGTCGATTCAACGCAGTTAGCGGAGCAAAGGACTGTTTGAAAGGCGTTTATTATCCCGAGTTGAGGTTACTTAATAAAAAAGCCCTTTATTGCTAAAGGGCTTTGTTTACATCACTGAGATAATTACCGTTATAAAGCAATCCAGGTGGCTTTTAATTCGGTGTATTTATCAAACGCATGTAATGACTTATCACGGCCATTACCCGACTGCTTATAACCCCCAAAAGGTGCGGTCATATCGCCGCCATCGTAGTGATTAATCCACACCATACCACTGCGTAATGCTTTTGCGGTTTTATGTGCTTTGCTTAAGTTTGAGGTCCACACTGCTGCGGCTAATCCATAAATGGTGTCGTTAGCAATCTTAATCGCTTCGTCCATACCATCAAATTCGATTACCGATAACACAGGGCCAAAAATTTCTTCGCTGGCGATGCGCATGTCATTTTTGACATTACTAAAAATGGTCGGCTGAACAAACATGCCGCCGGTTTCTGCCATCACCTGCTTGCCACCCTCAACGAGCGTTGCACCCTGTTCGGTACCCGTTTTAATGTAGTTAAGCACATTGGTTAATTGCTGCTGATCGACCACCGCGCCACACGTGGTATTAGGGTCAAGTGGATGCCCAGGCTGCCAGCCTTGCATTTCTTTGATAATAAGCTGAATGAGCTCATCTTTAACACCAGATTCAACTAATAACCGTGAGCCTGCGGTACACACCTCTCCCTGGTTAAAAGCAATGGCAACTGCGGCGGCTTCTGCGGCGGCTTTTAAATCAGGCGCATCGTTAAACACAATATTAGGGCTCTTACCACCCGCTTCTAACCACACGCGTTTCATGTTCGACTCGCCCGCGTAAATCATCAGCTGTTTGGCAATTTTGGTTGAACCGGTAAACACCAACGTATCAATATCCATGTGTAATGCTAATGCTTTACCCACTGTGTGGCCAAAACCAGGCAGCACGTTTAATACCCCAGCAGGAATACCAGCCTCTAGCGCTAACTGCGCCATACGAATGGCCGTCAATGGTGACTTTTCAGAAGGTTTTAAAATCACACTGTTACCGGTTGCAAGCGATGGTCCAAGCTTCCAACACGCCATAATCATGGGGAAGTTCCACGGTACAATGGCTGCTACAACACCAACCGCTTCGCGGGTGATCATGCCAATTTCGTTGTGTGCTGTTGGTGCAATTTCATCGTAAATTTTATCAATGGCTTCGCCAGACCAACGAATGGCGCGCGCGGCACCCACCACATCAACGCCTTTTGAGTGTTGAATGGGTTTACCCATATCGAGAGTTTCAAGCAGTGCAAGCTCGTCTGCGTTTTCTTCTAGCAAATCAGCAAATCGAATCATGATTTGCTTACGTTGTACCGGCGGCAAGTTAGCCCAGGTACCCGCCTCAAAAACTTCACGAGCATTGGCAACGGCTACATTGGCGTCAACTAAGTCACAACTTGCCACTTTGGCTAATACTTTGCCATCAATCGGGCTAATGCAATCAAAGGTTTCACCAGATGCTGCGCCTTGATACTGACCATTAATAAATGCATTTCCATTAATTTGCAGACTGGCTGCCAATGCTTGCCAATCGCTAAGACTTGTTGGAGTACTCATTGTGACCTCGATTTAATAAATGGATTGATAAGCACCACTCCATGTGATGCTAAACAACGTAATTAGCTTGTGCTACTCAATATATTTACTGTGAATATTGTCACCTGATGAGGCTAAACAGCAAGAAGTTTTCAATATATTTTACAAAATAGTCTAATTTAGTATAAATAAATGCACACACCCCTTTTATGTTCATTATTTTTGACATAGCATAGCAAATATCAATCACTCATAATTTAACCATTATGATTTGGCCAACTGACTAATTTGTTACCTATGTAGAGTCTATTTATGAACGAAATTCAGCGCAAAGGAACGGGCGACTCATCGCAAACATGGCCGAATATGGCGCATTTTTGGATGCCATTTACTGCCAATAAGCAATTTAAAACAAACCCACGCTTGTTAGTGTCGGCACAAGGTATGTATTACACCGACATTGATGGTAACAAGGTGCTCGATGCCACCGCAGGATTATGGTGTTGTAATGCCGGTCACGGCAGGGCTGAAATATCTGAAGCGGTAAGCAAACAAATTAACCAGATGGACTTTGCACCGTCTTTTCAAATGGGCCATCCATTGGCGTTTGAATTGGCCCACAAACTCAGTGAAATAAGCCCTGATGGACTGGACCATGTATTTTTTACTAACTCGGGTTCAGAGTCTGTCGATACCGCATTAAAAATGGCGCTTTGTTATCACCGCGCCAATGGTCAAGCGAGCCGTACACGCTTTATTGGCCGCGAATTAGGCTATCACGGTGTTGGTTTTGGCGGCATTTCGGTTGGCGGTATCAGTAATAATCGCAAAACCTTTAGCCAACAATTGCTACAAGGTGTTGACCACCTGCCCCATACACTCGACATTGCCAACAATGCCTTTAGTCATGGTCTGCCGCCACACGGTTTAGACAAGGCTGAAGTGCTTGAGCAGCTCATAACGTTACACGGCGCAGAAAACATTGCCGCTGTTATTGTAGAGCCCATGTCCGGTTCTGCTGGGGTAATTTTACCGCCAGAGGGCTACCTTAAACGCTTACGCGAAATCACCCAAAAACACGGTATTTTATTGATATTTGATGAAGTTATTACCGGGTTTGGCCGCGTTGGAGCCGCTTTTGCCAGTGAGCGCTGGCAAGTGACGCCAGACATGATCACCACTGCAAAAGCCATTAACAATGGCGCTATTCCTATGGGGGCGGTATTTGTTAGTGATGGTATTCATAATACCTGCATGAATGGCCCAGACGAGTTAATTGAGTTTTTCCATGGTTACACTTATTCAGGTCACCCAGTGGCAGCGGCATCAGCCCTAGCAACCTTGTCTATTTATGAAAATGAACAACTATTTGAACGCGCGCGCGAGCTTGAATCTTACTTTGAACAAGCAGTACATAGCCTCAAAGGCTTGCCAAATGTGATTGATATTCGCAACACAGGTTTGGTTGCGGGCATTCAGTTTACCCCAAGTGATAAAGGCGTGGGTAAACGTGGTTATGCCATATTTGACCATTGCTTTAGAAACGGCGCATTAGTGCGGGCAACGGCTGACATCATAGCCCTATCTCCACCACTAATTGTCGAAAAATCACAAATAGATGACATGGTTAATCAACTAACCGATGCCATTAACGCCGTGGATTAATTCATTTTTAGTTTATAAGAAAGGACTGCAAGCATGCTTAACATGACCCATTTTGTGGATGGACAACTGACTCAAACCAGCCAGCGCCAACAAACGATTTACGATCCTGCAACCGGTGAAGCCCGCGGCCAGGTGTCATTAGCCAGCCAGGATGAAGTCGACACTGCCATTGCTGCGGCTAAAACCGCGTTTGACACTTGGTCACAAGTGACTCCACTCAACCGTGCTCGCGTGTTATTTAAATTTAAAGCGTTAGTCGAGCAGCATGTCGATAAATTAGCAGAACTGATTACCCTAGAGCATGGCAAAGTGCTTGATGACGCCAAAGGCGAAATTACTCGAGGCCTCGAAGTGGTTGAGTTTGCCTGTGGTATACCGCACTTATTAAAGGGCGAACACACCCAGCAAGTCGGTGGTGGTGTTGATGCTTGGTCTGTTAATCAAGCATTAGGTGTTGTAGCCGGTATTGCACCGTTTAACTTCCCGGTAATGGTGCCGATGTGGATGTTCCCGATTGCCATTGCCTGTGGTAACACCTTTATTATGAAACCGTCTGAAAAAGACCCAAGCTCGGTCATGCTCATTGCTGAGTTACTCAAACAAGCAGGCTTGCCTGACGGAGTATTTAACGTCATCAACGGCGATAAAGAAGCGGTAGACGCTTTGCTCACCCACCCAGACATTAAAGCCGTCAGTTTTGTTGGCTCAACCCCTATTGCGGAATACATCTACACCACAGCGTCTGCCCACGGCAAGCGAGTACAAGCATTGGGCGGAGCTAAAAATCATATGTTATTAATGCCCGATGCTGATTTAGATCAAGCTGTTAATGCATTAATGGGTGCAGCATATGGTAGTGCGGGTGAACGTTGCATGGCCATTTCTGTGGTATTGGCGGTGGGTGATATCGGCGACAAACTGGTCGATAAATTATTACCGCAGATTAGTGCATTAAAGGTCGGCAGCGGTATCACTCCAGAAATGGACATGGGGCCACTTATTTCAGCACAACATTTAGCCAAAGTGCGTAACTATGTTGAAACAGGCATTAATGAAGGGGCTAAATTGGTTGTCGATGGCCGCGATATTAGTATTAGCAACCATCAGCAAGGCTACTTTTTAGGTGCCTGCTTGTTTGACCATGTGACACCGCAAATGAGCATTTACCAACAAGAAATTTTTGGCCCTGTGCTGGCCATTGTGCGAGTCGACACTTATGCCGAAGCATTAGCGCTCATTAACCAACATGAGTTTGGTAATGGCACAGCAATTTTTACTCAAAATGGGCAAGCGGCACGGCATTTTTGCCATCATGTTGAAGTGGGTATGGTGGGCGTTAACGTACCCATCCCGGTGCCAATGGCCTTTCATAGCTTTGGTGGCTGGAAGCGTTCACTATTTGGTCCACTGCATATGCATGGTCCTGATGGCGTGCGTTTTTACACTAAGCGTAAAGCCATTACCGCCCGTTGGCCACAAGCTAAAGTCGACGCGAACGAACCGTCGGCCTTTATTATGCCAACCATGAAATAAGTGAGCATCATGAATAAAAGCATCAGTGATATCACCCTATTTAGTGCTCAATCTACCAAGGTTGAGTCGTACCACTTAGCCGATGAAAAAAGAATCACGGGTAACCCGCTGCAATCGGTGCAAAATCATTTCGAAAGCCCTTGTAAACAATTTAACGTTGGGGTTTGGCAAAGTGAAGCAGGCAGCTGGTCTGTGAGTTACAGCGAGTATGAGTATTGCGACATTCTTGAAGGCAGTAGCATTATTACCGACAGTGAGGGCCACAGTTTAACGGTTAAGGCTGGCGATAAATTTGTTATTCCATCTGGGTTTACAGGTACTTGGGAGGTCGTTGGATTGTGTAAAAAGATTTACGTTATGTTTGAACAGCAAGCTTGATCAAACATAGTGTTTAACCGCCATGCGGTACAGGCAAAACCTATTGGTTTTGACTCTGATAAATGGCATACGCAGTGACTGAATAGTGTAATAACGAGCCACTGTATTATATGTAAATGGAGATGATATCGTGTCGAACACATTAAAAAGAACGCGAATTGCACTGTTAAGCGGATTAACATTATCAGCTACCCTACTCGCTCCGTTAGCGACGGCAGAAGTCTCTGGCGCAGTAAGTGTAACTAATGATTACCGCTTTCGTGGTGTATCACAAACCGCTGGCGATCCAGCCCTACAAGCCAATATTGATTGGAGCCATGATTCTGGCTTCTTTGTGGGTGCTTGGGGCAGCAATGTCGACTTTGATGAGCCAGGTTATAACGGCCCAGACGTCGAAATAGATTTGTACGCCGGTTACTATGGTGAAATTAACGACGACACCAGTTATGACTTCACCTTGTATCGTTATAACTACCCTGGAGACAGTGAGTTAGATTATCTCGAAGTCAGCGCGGGTATCGATTATAGCGGATTTAGAGCAGCGTATTGGTATACCGACGATTATGGTGGAAGTGATTTAGCCCTGCATTACACTGAAATTAACTACAGCTGGGGATTTGCCGAAGATTGGAGCCTAGATTTACATTATGGCTATAACTTTGGAGACGGCATTGACGATGGAGAAGGCTTTGACGATGGAGAAGGCTTTGACAGCTACTCAGATTATTCGATTGGCGTATCAACTGAGTTTAGTGGCTTTAGTGTTTCAATGGCTTATTTAGACACCGACATAGATGGTGATAATGAGGTTAATTCTGGGGTTTATAAAAACTCTGGCACCTTATTAGCTAGCGTAAGTTACGCATTTTAAATACTTAAAGTTTATAAACGGGCTTTAAGACCTAGCTTAGCGCTGGGGCGCTAACCATAAAAAACCGCCATTGGCGGTTTTTTATTATCCGCAATGCCACAATAAGCTTAAACAATGCTCAGCAAGGCTTTTAACAGTACAGTTTGATCAAGGATTAGACCTTGCTCATAGATTTCAACAAAATAGCGTTGCATACAAGCATGACCGGAGTATCTTAACGCCATAGACTGTATAACATTAATCGCCACCAAGGAGTGCACCATGGCAGACAATATCATCAAAATACTGATCATTGTGGGGTTGTTTTTTCTCGCCTATAAACTGATTTTTACCAGCAGCCGTGGATTAACATTATTCGAAATGCACTTTAAAGATGGCAAGCTAACAAATCACAAAGGCAAAATTCCAGAACGCTTTGAACGCGAATGTCGGGCAATTGCAAAATCAAACAAACTGACCTGCACCATTAGAGCTGAAAAATCAGGTCATGTACGTCTGCATGTGTCCGCTAATGTGGGTGATAATTTAATTCAGCAAATTCGCAATCAATTTCCGTTTGAGTATTACGATAAAAAACAACAAGACTCATCAAAATTGAAGGGTTAATCGTTATTGACCACCAACAAAAATGGACTCATTCGAGTCCATTTTTGTTATTGAATATAAGGTTAATCAGCTTGCTTAGAAATCACCAAAGTGACTTCGGCAACCGTAATACCAAACTTGATAATATCGCTTTTATTAATAATGGTATTTTGATCGACTAAAAACATCCAATCGTCAAAATGTACTTCATATTCGCTATCATCAACCGCCAATAGCATGTCGTAGCGCCAACGCAGTGCACTGCCTTTGGATTCACCTTGTGCGATACCTAAAATGTCATTCGCGGTGCCTAAATAACTACCGTCACCTTGGTCGATAATAGTCCACACTCGAGTTTGTTTTTCGCCATCATCATACACAAACCACTCGTTAATCACCCCTTGTTTACCTTGCGGGGTATCACTCCAATGCGCCTCCATGGTCACGGTAAATTTGCGCGTCACCTTGCCAGAGAAATCTTGCACTATGCCGGCAGCAGTTAATTTGCCATCAAAAAACTCGGCTAAATCAAGCTTTGGGGTGGTGTTGGCATAGTCATCAATTGATGCCGATGAGCATGACATTAACCCGAGAGCCAATAATGCCAGCACAATGGTTTTACCTAACGGCTTAAGCCCTTTTGTCAACAAGTGCCTGGCGGTAAATACAGAGGATAATTTCGATAACATCGTTCAACCTTAGTTGGAGTTAGTTCATACCAATAAGCTGCTGACGCAGTTTAGGACGGCTAGTGTTTTCAGATAACCAAATCGCTAAAAAGTCTTGCGGAAACTCGATATGACTGACTTGAAAGTACGGTTTATCATTAAACAAAAACTCAGCTTGTGCGCGGTTATTGACCATAAATGTTAGCCTGTCGCCCTCTTTTACGTCGGGCCAAGCATTAACGAGCTGTTCACGGTATTGGTCAATTTGTTGCTCAGATAAACCTAGGTGCAACCATTGGTCGACAGTGGCATCAATTAAGTCTTCAGCGTCAATGTCACGGTGGTATTCAATTTCAAGCTTTAATGGCCATTGTTCTGCCTGATACTTACCGTCAATTGAATATAATGTTGCGCTGTAAATGTCGAACCACATCATGCTCATACTGGCTGAACCGACTTGAATAAGCGTTGCAGATGGCTGCTGTATCGTTAAAACCGGCAGTGCTTCAGTGCTGTGCGTTGTTGACGATTGATTGGCCATAGCATTACTCATGCTGAGCGTTAAAATCAATATCACTACTGCCGCACCGACGACACCAAAAAGCAGTTCGACCAACCATTGATAAGCATTGCTACTGACGTTTACCGCCCGGTTTAACGTTTTCATTGCCGACTCTCCTGGGTTAGACCTCTGGTGTATTCACCGCGACTTACCATTAACAATACGGGAAACAACACACTCCAGATCACTGCCAGCACAATTGCACTCACCCACTGACCATAAGGCAAAACAACTGCATTAAACTCAGCACCCGCAATGTAACTTAAGGTACCAAACACCGCGCCAAATAAGGCTTGTAAGCTTACGGCTATCCGTTGAAAAAACACCAGACTGTATCTAAGGCTTAGGGCAAAGACTAACCATAACAACGCTAACCAATAAGGAGTGTCGGCAAATACAAACACACCAGCCCAAGTAAGCAAAGTGTCAACACTCATGCCAATCACGGCGCACAAACACATTAATTGAAAATCGAGTCGCTGCGATTGAGACAATAAAAAATGGCTCACCACCAGCACAATAGACAATAACAGCAGTTGGTTGCCAGCAAGAACGCCAGCCCACCACACTAACTGAAACGATAACGCATTTAAGATGATAAATAGCTTTGGATTAGGCATAACTACCTCGTCGCATAAGCAAGCTTGCTCGCAGGATGCGAGCAACGCATCATGAGCGATATTGCGGTCTAACGGCAACCAGATGGACCGTACTCGTGGTGCGTTCTAAAAAGCCGCCTTCGCAGTAACTTAAATAAAACTTCCACATCCTTATAAAGTCATCGCCATAATTTAATGCTTTAATCTTGTCGTATGCCACATCAAAGTTTTCATGCCAGTGCTTTAATGTCCGCGCATAGTCTTTGCCCATATCACTCACTGACCAGGTGACCATGTCAGTCTTTTTAGCGATGTGTTTGGTCATTTCGCTAACCGAAGGCAGGCAACCACCTGGGAAAATATAACGTTGAATGAAATCAACGCTTTTGCGGTAGCTGTTATAACGCTGGTCGGCAATAGTAATAGCTTGAATGAGCATGCGACCATTAGGTTTGAGTAAGTGCTGCAGCTTTTCAAAAAAGCCGCCTAGGTATTCATGACCTACTGCTTCAATCATTTCAATTGATACTACGCGATCATATTCACCGGTGAGCAGTCGGTAGTCTTGCTTAAGTAAAGTAATCTTGTCTTCTAAGCCTTCTTGCTTAACGCGTGCAACGGCATAATCGTATTGTGCGTCTGAAATGGTTGTAGTGGTGACATTAACGCCAAAGTGCTTAGCGGCATAAATGGCCAATGCGCCCCAGCCGGTACCCACTTCAAGTAGGGTTTGCCCTGGCGTTAAATCTAAACGTTCGCAGATAGTGTGCAACTTATGGATTTGCGCCTCATCTAACGTACTGTCATCATTAGGGTATAGCGCACTTGAGTACATCATTTCTGGATCTAAAAACTGCTGATACATGTCATTACCTAAATCGTAATGCGCTAAAATATTGCGTTTAGAACCCGCTTCAGAATTTCGATTTAATACATGTTTTAAGCGGCTAACCCCATTACTTAACCATGAAAAATACCGCTCAATATTGTCGAGTAAAGCTAAATTACGCGCAAAAACTTGCACCACTTTAGTTAAATCAGGACTGCACCAATGACCTTGAATATAGGCTTCACCGGCACCAATTGAACCACCAAACACCACCTGACGATAAAAATTAGGGTGCATGACCTGCATCGTTGCATGGACATCACTTTTGGCATCGCCAAACTCAGCAGTCTGGTTGCCGTCTACAATCGTTAAATGACCTTCTGCAAGATGTGCGAGTGCACGTAATAAAATTTTTCTTGCCAGACTGTCTGATAAACCAGCTTGAGCCATGCTACTTTGTGTGGCTGTATTTTCCATTTTTTGTCTCCAGTTCATCACTGCGTAGGCTAAATCACCTTATTCACAGTCAATACGTTACGTCAGTCCATTTGGTTTACAATTGCTTTTACTTACTCGTTAACTATGTTGATTAGATGGTTTTGTCGGCTGCTTACTCACAAAGGGAATACGTTTAACAAACAGCTTGAGTGCTTGCCAATAAATACCCAACATAATATTGGCTGTCATGAGCGGAAAGTGCAGCATAAAACCTCGCATACTTTTCGCGCTGATCTCCTGGCGTTTAAGCACCACGCCTGCATCAAATAGTTTATCGTTGCTCTCATTACGATTTTCAATAGTGACCTTTAGAAACTTAGCTGGCGCGGTAATTCGCCATAAGTAATGCATGTCTAAATTCATAAATGGCGATACATGAAACACCTTGTCGGTGTGGGTCGTATTGGCCATATCCACGAGATAGCAATGGCGTTCATTCCAGGGGGTATTACTGACCTCAGCCAGCATATAAACCATTTCGTCATTGTGATAACAAAAATAAAAATTCACCGGGCTAAAATAAAACCCACAATGGCGAATTTGCCCTGAAAAAATCACCTTATCGCACACTTGGTCTGCACCTAAATGCGCAATGGTGGCTAACACCCGTTGTTTTAACGCGCTAGCGTCATCACCATGGCAAGCTGGTGGCAACACTAATGCATCAGCAAATTGCTTATCCAATTCATTTAAGTAGTCGCTAGGCTTAAATTTTAGTGGGGTAAATCGGTCTGTAGAAAACAATTTACTGGTGGCACATATGGCATCGACTTCGTCTAAATCAATTGCCATCATCGCCAGCTTGTAGCCAAAACTGTGCACTTTAGGCACGTGGCGACGATGGCTCACGGTGCCGGTATAAATGCCGCTATGTAGGGTCTGTGGCGATGAAGTTAATGTCATAAGGTGATCCCAAAAAGATTACACACGTCTACCGCGCTGCGCACGCCGTCTTCATGAAAACCGTTGTGCCAATATGCGCCCGCATAATAAGTATGGCGCTTGCCGTTGATTAGCGCTTTTTTAGCTTGCGACTTCATGCTGGCGTCATTAAACACCGGATGGGCATAATTAAATTTACGTAAAATTTTAGTTTCGTCAATTAAATCAGTTTGATTTAAGGTGACACAAAAGGTTGGCGCATCTTTAGGTAAACGCTGCAAAATGTTCATATTATAAGTGACACTCGCAGGGCGCTGGGTGATATCAAGTTCGTTTTCACCGTCTAAACGGTAGTTCCAACTGGCCCACGCGGCTTTGCGTTTTGGCAGCACATTAATATCAGTATGCAGTACGACCTCATTATTTTGATAAGCCATCGGGGCTAATATTTCTGTCTCGTCCTGGCTTGGATCGGTAAGCATGGCGAGTGCTTGATCGCTATGACACGTCAGCACCACATCATCAAACTGTTGCCACTCGCCATTAGACACCTGTACCTGCACGCCATCTTCACTGCGTTTAATCCCGGTGACAGGCGAGTTAAGATGAATACGCTCTTTAAACGGTGCGGTTAATGCTGGAATGTAGCTGCGTGAGCCACCTTCAAGCACATGCCACTGTGGGCGGTCGTTAATGTTGAGTAAGCCGTGGTGTTGAAAAAAGCGGATAAAAAATCGCAATGAAAAGCCGCGCATGTCATCAATACTGGACGACCAAATCGCTGCGCCCATGGGCAAAATATAATGCTCACAAAAAAAGGCAGAAAAGTCATTTTGGTCTAGGTATTCACCCAGCGTGGTATTGGGGTATTTGTCGGCTTCATAAATCGCTTTACAGCCGTTGTTAAACCGTACAATTTCGCCAAGAAATTTGTAAAAGCTGGGGCGAAATAAATTACGGCGCTGGGCGAACAAGCTCCATAAATTATGACCGTTATATTCGAGCCCGCTAATGGCGTTGTTCACGCTAAAACTCATTTCTGTGGGTATGGATTTAACCTTAAGCTGATCCATGAGCTTTTCGAATCGTGGGTAAGTTCGGTCATTAAATACAATAAAACCGGTATCAATTGCGTACGACTTTCCTGCCACTTCGACATCGACCGTTGCGGTGTGCCCACCAATATAATCATTGGCTTCAAACACGGTAACCTTGTGTTCACGGCTCAATAAATGTGCACAAGTTAAGCCTGATATGCCCGTACCAATCACGGCGATATTTTTCATTTAATCATCCTTACTGAAAGCTATTTTAGTTATTTTTCTTTGCTAGCAAAGACACCAGCAATGACTCAGGTAATAACGAAGCCAATTTAAGTAGCCAGGTAAACTTACCCGGAAAGTGAATTTCATTACGTTGGCGTTGCATGCCTTTAAAAATGGCGACGGCGGCTTGCTGAGCCGTAATTTGCATTGGCATCGCAAAATCGTTTTTATCGGTTAATGGGGTTTTAACAAAGCCCGGACAAATGACACTCACGCCGATGTCATGTTCAGCTAAATCCACCCGCAAACTGCGGCCTAAATAACTGATGGCGGCTTTTGATGCACCATAGGCTTCAGCTCGAGGGAAGGGTAAATAGGTGGCACTTGAACTCATTAAGCCAAGTTGGGCACCACTGCTGAGTAATGGCAAAAAATGTTCCAGACAATAACCCATTGCAACCACATTGGTGTTAATGACTCGGGCAAATAATGCCGAGTCAAAATGCAATGCATCGTCGATATATTCACAGCTGCCCGCATTAAGTATTACCTGTTGTAATTGCCAGTGATTATCGAACAGCAGTTGTTTAAGATCGGTAGCTGTGGTTTGCACTTGCGCACTGTCGGTAATGTCAAAATCAAGTGGCGTCGCGCCTCTAATGCCTTGCAGCGCCTCGCGGTTACGGCCACAGGCAATCACTTGAATGCCTTGAGCAAGATAATGCTCAGCCAACGCAAGGCCGATGCCCGAACTGGCGCCAGTAATTAACACTGCAGGCGTTTTAGTTGTTGTCATTACCATTACTTAGCTGCCCTATTTTTTAACAAGCTAATCAAACCACCTAAAAACGGCACTTGCTCATACAACATTTGCCCAAGGTCAAAATAGTCTCGATGGGCATAGATTTTGTCGTCAAACTTGAGTTGCGACATACCTTCTACCTGAATATGTTGGCCTTTATTTAACTTAGGGTGCGCGTAAGTCATGGTCCAATATAACGCTGCCTGGCTATTGCTGTGGCTCACGACCACTTCTTTAATATCAAACTCAATGTGGGTGACGTTAAGGTACATGTTGGCAAAGTAACGCGTGAGGTCGTCGATGCCATTAACCTGATGCATAGGATCGCGAAAGCCAATATCGTCACGATACACTTGTTGTAGTAAATGTAAGTTATCTTTATTAAGTTGCTGATACATATTAATAAATGCATCTACAATCGCAGGATGGCCATGACTAGACGTTGTGTTTACGCCATTTGATGGTTCAGTTGAAGTATCAACTATCGACTGTGCACCTTGCATTAACAAACTCCTCTTATGCCAACTTTGTGAGCATAAAAACAACAATGCCTTATATCACAATAAGATAAAAGTGTTTCGTGCTTTCAAATTCAGACTTATTCAATTAAGAGATGATACGAGGTAAGGTAAAATGCAGATCACTATGGTAGGTAAAAAGCAAAACGCCCAGGCTAAGGCCTGGGCGTTTGTGATTCAATGGCTCAACAAAACAAATTAATAACCGGTTTTAGCCACCGGATGCCAATGTTTCTCCACTTCTTGTTTAATAAAGGCTTGCTTAGCTTTAACAGCATCGGCCTCAACAAATCCAATGGCGGCATGGGCTTTTTCTTTAGTGCTGTAGTCTGGATATTCGACTTTTTCAACCGACAGTTGGCTCAATACCCTGGCTAATGCTTCACGGCCATAAGTAATTTGTTCGGTTGCCATATCGAGTAACTCAACACCTTCTTTAGGGTTATGGGCAAATAAACCGTGTGAAGCCATGGCAAAATCCCAACGCCACTGCGCATGGCGAATCGCCATAATAGAATCGTTCATTTGTGGCCATGTTGCACCCGCGTCCCAAGCCGCCTTAGCTTCATAATGGGCTTTAACTAATAAAGACTCTACATTGCGCGCTTTAGCATCAATATTGGCTTTGATTTTATCGAGTTTTGTGACCATAGCCGCTTTGCTACCATGACAACTAGAACAAGCTTGCTCAAAGTTATCCATGGCAGAAGCCACTTTATGATCGGTAAATGCATTACCTTGCTCGTCTTTGGTCTCTGGCATATGACAGGTTATGCAAGTCACGCCTTTTTTAGCATGAGTAGACCGGCTCCAGTGTTCAAATTCTGGGTGACGCGCTTTTAATATCGGGGTTTTCGAAATCGGATGGATCCATTCGTAAAAACGACGGGTGTCATAATACTTTTCAATGGTGTCAGCGGTATTGCCAAAAATCCACGGGATATTAACCTTGTTATTGTTTTCTGGTTGAAAATAATAACTCACATGACATTGCCCACACACTTGTGCGCCTTGCATGGTGCTGTCTTGTTTATCAAATGGCAGTTTAATTTTTGCCATCGCATCTTGAGCATGAGGACGAGGTAAAGCTAACTCCGCACTGCCATCAACATGGCAATCACTACAATACACTACCGATTTTATCTCGCGGCCTAAGTCGACAAAATTAGCACCTGAATAACCTTGAATACCCATTTCTTTCATCAGTCTTGGGGCGTCTGGAGTTTTACAGGTCCAGCAACTGGCAGATAGCCCTTTATCGCCTTCAGCTATTGCAACACCAGTACGTAAAGTATGAGTGACGTCGGCTACCGCGAACTGATGGCCACGCGGACTATGATATTCTTTTGCAAACGATGAGCCGGCCCACAAAATAATACTGGCAGGATATTGCGCCAACATATCTTCGCGTTCTTCCTGCTCTACGGTTGCCTCCCAAGAAGAAAATTGATTGGGAAATTTGATCTGATTTGGGTCAATTTCAGCGCTTTGCAGTGACCAGGAGGTCAATGTCAATAATGCCAGCCCACTAACAATAATACCTAAGCCCGTTTTACTGCGTAAAGGACGAGTGGCTTTCATCATCACGTCTATTATTGGATTAATCATATTCTTACCTTAAACAGAAGTTTACTCAAATCAAAAGAATGCTACCCAGGACGACCATCAAGTCTTGGGCGGGTTAAAATAGGGGCGTAAAACCACACAAACAAACCAAAGCCAATAAACCAAAACATCCCAGCAATCCATAACCACATTTGGGTGTTCTCAGGCATTAGCAGTGGCATAATCGCTCGAAATATTGCCGCGATCGCAATACTTAAAAACGCAAATGCCATATTGGGGCCTTGGTAAATATTACGACTAGTATGGCCAAGCGAAACACGAGAGATCATCGATAAACACAGTGCCGCTATGCCGCCTACGGCAAAGAGGTGCAATAACGTGCGATAGGCATATTCGTTATCAATGTTTATTGCCATTAAGACTAACGTGACAGGCAATGATAAATACGCCAAATGCAAAGACCATAACATGGGCTCTTTTAAGGTTTTGTGCGCTTGCCAACGGGCAAAACGAATAAAATGCAATCCACCGGCCACAGCCAATAAAACTTGCTCAATCCCTTTAGGCATCCAATGAGTTATTGCTTGTATAAACAAGACTCCCATAACTAATAATAACGCATTTTCTAATATACTAATGGGATCTGGCTTAGGTTGTTGAATACGCATGGCGGTAAAAAATGGAATAACCCGACCACCCACAATGGTGATGATCATGGCAACCCACCAAATCATACCTTGCCATAACTGAGTTGAAAGCGAAAAGTCACGTTGTTGTAGCGCATAGTAACTTGCAAGGTTGACCACTAATGCCACCACAAGTAACAACGGAAAGCCGATATTGCGCCACTGTTTTACTGGGTAAATACAGCGCCACAAGGCAAAAGCACTTAACCCTAAAAATAAGCTGTCAAATAACGCTGGCACTACGAGCGGAATGTTCATTGGCAATAACAGTGTTAATCGGGCGATGAGCCAGCATGCAAAGGTGACAATCAAACTGCGGCCTTTAATGGTGGGTTGATTAGTCCATGCTTGCACTGCTGTCAGTAAAAAACCACACACGATAGCCATGGCAAAACCAAATAGCATTTCATGCGGATGCCACCATAACGGCACGACATTGGCCCAAAACTCAGCGCTAAATAAGCTATATTGTGGGGTAAACCAGCCCATTAACCACAACGGAATATATAAAGCAGCCACGACTGCGCCGCCAAGAAAAAACGGCCTAAAACCTAAACGCCAGATTGCTGGGGTGTTATCAATTTCAGCAGGGTCATCAATATTTAGCATAAGCAGCACACTCATTTAGTGAGTTAAGAACAAGAAGACTTAAACATGCATAATAAATAAATCTTTAATTAGGTTTATTGTATGCTGCCCATCTTATTACTTCAATCATTACCCTTCGCTAATGCAAACCAAGCTCGCCATACTGTGATCTAACGCAAAAAAGCCAACACCGAATAACGGCATTGGCTTTTAGGTAAAACAATATATTGAGGAGACTAACCGCGCTTTAACGCACTTAATACTTCAATGGCTCTTAAGCGCGCCATTTTGTGTTCAACAATCGGCTTGGGATAACCTTGATTATCCGGTTGGGCAAATAAGTCGTGTACGTTAACCGATTTAGGCTCATGGATATCTTTAAATGACCAAGTTGCCAGCTCTGGAATATAGCGTTTAATAAAGCTGGCATCGGGGTCAAACTTGCTGCTTTGGGTCATCGGATTAAACACCCTAAAGTATGGCTGGGCATCACAACCGGTTCCGGCCGACCATTGCCAGCCGCCGTTATTGGCTGCTAAATCACCATCGATCAATTGCTGCCTAAAGTAACGCTCACCCCAACGCCAATCGACCAGTAAATGTTTGGTTAAAAAGCTCGCCACGACCATGCGTAAACGATTGTGCATCCAGCCTGTTTGATTTAACTGACGCATTGCGGCGTCGACTATCGGGTAGCCGGTTTTCCCTTCACACCAGGCTTGAAACTCATCAAGGTTATTACGCCATGCAATGCCATCACCTAACTCATTAAAGTTATGTGCCATCGACAACTTTGGAAACGCCACCAGCAAATGACGATAAAACTCTCGCCAAATAAGCTCGTTAAGCCAGGTTTTCGCTGGGCAGGTATCATCAACTAATGCTTCAGGGTAGCGCGCTAAAATGGCGGCAACACATTGGCGCGAGCTTATCACCCCAAGGGCTAAAAAAGGCGATAAACGGCTGGTTCCGTCAAGAGCTGGAAAATCTCTATCGGTTTGATAGTCTGCCACTTGAGTTGCTAAAAATTGATCTAAAATCCGCTTGGCCGCACCCTCGCCTGCTGCCCATTGCTCACTACTGCGCTTGTTGCACTCAAACACAATCGCCTCTGGGTGCGCTAATGCTGCGGCGACTGAGGCCGGTGCGGCAACTGGCACTATGGCTCGTTGGCTCGCAATGCTTTTCCATTTTTTTGAAAACGGGGTAAACACCTTGTACATATCACCAGACAAATTAAGCACTTGCCCTGGCGCTAGCAGGCAATCTTGGTCAATTAATGTCAGTGGTACCCCTTTGTCAATTAACAGGGCATCACGACGCCGTTCGTTAATTTCGGGTTCGCTGCCAGCAAATACCGCATCAATGTGGTGCTGCTGTATATAGTCAGTTAATGCAGCCTCGGTATCAGTAAAAGAATGTAAGTGCAGCACATCTAAAGCAATACCTAACGCCGCCAGCGACTGTGCTAACAAATTGACATGTCGCTCAATAAAATCAATTTGGATTGGCGCAACATCATGCAGCATCCATTGGGACGGGGTCACAATATAAAGTGCCCTCACCTTACCTTGATGTTGACTGGCAAATTCACAAGCCGCCACCAACGCAGGGTTGTCGGCAACGCGCAAATCTTGTCTAAACCACATCACGCTATTCATAGTACTCATTGATACTCGACCTAGTAAGCATAACGAAGCTTAAGCGCTTCTGGATGTGGATTTAAATACACTTGCTCTTCAATGTATGGAGTATGAAACTCACGAACATAGTGGTTAATTAAGGTGATTGGCACTAACAAAGGTAAGAGTCCTTGGCGATATTTTAAAATCGACTCGCTCAACTCTTCTTTTTGATCCGCACTTAATTGCTTCTTAAAATAACCTTGAATGTGCTGCAATGTACTGGTGTGGTTTTTACGCGTAGCAATGATTTTAAGTGCCGTCATAAAGCCTTCAAAATACTGCTGTGCTGTGTGCTCTAAATCTTGAATGTCGGCCAGCATTGGGCCTAAGTCGCGATACCACTTTGGGCTGTGCGCCATAAGTAAGTATTTATAACGCGAATGAAACTGCATCAGCTTGTGCTTGGTTAAGCCCGACTGATTCATTATTCTCCAGTCGTTATAAGCAAATACCCGAGTGAAAAAGTTTTCTCGTAGTGCAAGGTCATGCAAACGGCCTTCTTCTTCTACTGGCAATAATGGGTAACGTTCCATTAACGCTTTAGCAAATACACCCACACCGGTTTTAGAGCCATTATTGGTACCGATTTTATACTCAGTCACCCGCTCCATTCCGCAAGTAGGCGACTTTGCACATAAAATATAACCGCCTAAATAGTCGAGCTCTTCTACTTTGTTTTTAGAATATTCATTCAGTTTGTCAGTCACGTCTAACGAGCCATCTGCACTGCGGATATGCACAATATCGCCGTCGCGAATTTGACGAATACTTTTGCGTGGCGCGCCCATGCCTATCGCCATTTCAGGGCAAACCGTGGTGTATTCAAAAAACGGTTCTATTTCTTGTTTGCAGTAGTAAGAGTTTTTATGGCCGCCATCGAAACGAACTTGATTGCCCAATAGGCAACTGCTGATCCCAATTTGGATTTTCTCTGGCACAAATGTGACTGTATTTGGCATGGTTTGATACTCCTGAGACCGAATAATCTTTGCCTATGGTTGGCAAATAATTTTATGATTCTAAATAATATATTTATTATGGCTGATAATACGAAACTTAAATCAAATAAGTTCATTATTTATAGAATGTTTTTACTTAAATTTGAAGCACAAAAAAGCAGAACCGAGATTCTGCTTTTGATTTAATTAAATCCTAAGGTATTGCGTATTAAGCAGCCTGTACTTTGGCGTTTCGGCCAACGTACTCTAAGGTCCACACGAGCCCAATTCCAACAAGTGCACATACTATCGCCATAACAATTTGCGACGACTCACCAGTGACTTGCTCAAACTGAAACGGCGATAAGTTTTGCTCCAACAAAGGCACTTGCTCGCCTTTACTGTTTTCGCGCCAGCTAATCACTTCTTTCCAGGGCCAAATTTTACCTAATGTGCCAAGCATTAATCCGGTTAAAAATAGCACTGTGGCATCGTGAAACTTACGCAGCAAGGCCGACAACACATGGCTAAAGCTGAGTAAACCGATAGCTGCGCCGATGGCAAAACACGCTAAATAGACAATATCGAACCCTTTTGCTGCCGCCAATACCGCTGGATACATGCCTAGTAGAAGCAGAATAAAGCTGCCAGAAATCCCCGGTAAAATCATCGCGCATATTGCAATGGCGCCGCAAAAAAAGAAGTTAAGATAGGTAATCTGCAGTTCAATGGGGTGCAATACAGTAATGGCCCACGCAAAGGCCACGCCGCCAATAAACATCAATATTCTTAACGCGGTAAACTTTTCGACCTGTTTTACCATGTGCACCACAGAGTAAATAATTAAGCCAAAAAAGAACGACCATACCGGGATAGGATGGGTTGCTAATAACCACGAAATCAATTTAGCCAAAGTAAAAATACTGGTTAATATGCCGCCAAACACGCACAACAAAAAAGGCCCATTAATGTGCATAAAGGCCGCCTTAACCCCTTGCTGCTTAATCATGCCAAACAAAGATAAATTGATTTTGCGGATACCGTCTAATAGTGGGTCTAAAATTCCGGTAATAAAGGCAATGGTTCCACCAGATACACCCGGGACAACATCTGCCGCGCCCATGGCCATACCTTTGATATAATTCAACAACAAGTTCGATTTCAAAATTTATCCTTAAATATTCATCACGGACAAAATTATACCTGTCACGGCGCAAATGAGCGATCAAAAAGAGTGGCCAGCACTTCACCCAAGGTTGCAACAATGTTAATCTCATCCGACCAGACAAATCATTTATACCATAACCCGAGTTTTCATATGACACCTACAAAACCTAATAAAGTCATGTCACTGTATAAAAAAGTGACCTCATATCCATTTGGCAAACATATATTTTCTAAAATGGTCGCCCGCATGGCGCCCTATTTTGGCACGGTTCATCCTTACATTAACGAGCTAAAGGTGAATCGTTGCGAGTGTTTAATTAAAAAACGTAAAAAAGTGCAAAACCATATTGGTACCGTGCATGTGATTGCGATTTGTAATGGATTAGAAATGGCAATGGGTACCATGGCAGAGGCCTCTATCCCAGCTCATTTACGCTGGATCCCTAAAGGCATGTCGGTTGACTATACCGCTAAAGCAGGGACTGATATTCTGTGTGTTGCAGAGGTAACACCAGAGCAGTGGCAAGTCGGTGATATGTTAGTCGACGTTAAAGCCTACGATACTAATGGTGTGGTAGTGGTACAAGGCCACATTAAGCTGTGGATTTCTGAAAAACCAAAAAAGCAGTCATAAAATCATAAAACAATCGTAAGATAATCATAGGATTATCTTTATTTTATTTTTTGCTAGGGAAGCATAATGTTAAAAAACGATCTCGCAAACGCAAGCAACAATCACCTAGGTAAAATTATTCCGGTATCGATATTACTGATTATTCTCATCAGCTTATATGGCAGCTGGTATACCGTCGATCAGGGTGAACGCGGCGTGTTATTACGTAATGGTAAAATCATCGATACCGCAGAACCCGGGCTTGGGTTTAAAATTCCATTAATGGATACCGTGGTTAAAATCTCAACTCAAACACACACCGCAAGTTATCAGGCGCTGCAAGCCTATAGCCGCGATCAACAACCAGCAACCTTGCGCGCATCAGTGACCTTTAGCGTGCCGCCCGATCGCGTTGAAGAAGTGTATGCCAAGTTTAAAGGTATCGACTCTATGGTTTCACGCTTGCTCGACCGCCAGGTGCCGACTCAAGTAGAGAATATTTTTGGTAAATACACTGCTATCTCGGCAGTACAAGAGCGTATTAAGTTTGGTATTGACGTGACAGATGCCATTACCAAGTCAATTAAAGGCCCAGTAACGATTACCTCGGTACAGATAGAAAATATCGATTTTTCTAATGCTTATGAGAAATCGGTAGAAGACAGAATGCGCGCCGAAGTTGAAGTGCAAACCCAATTGCAAAATCTTGAAAAAGAACGTGTTAGCGCGCAAATTGCGGTGACTCAAGCACAAGCAGAAGCTGACTCACAGTTAGCGCGTGCTATTGCAGAAGCCGAAAGTATTCGAATTAAAGGTAATGCTGAAGCCTCGGCAATTAAAATCCGTGCCGAAGCTTTAGCACAAAACCAAAACCTGGTTGAATTAACCAAAGCTGAGCGCTGGGACGGTAAGCTGCCAACCACCATGCTACCGACAGGGACCATTCCGTTTTTAGAAGTACAGAAAAAATAATCAATCACATCACACCTTGTTAAAGGCGTCATAGGTGTGTGTAGCAACAAATTGATTAACAATAAAAAAACCAAGCACAATGCTTGGTTTTTTTATGGCTTAACTTCAACTCAATTTAACCCATTTTCAATTCAAATAATCCTACTAAGCTTATTTAAACCGTCATACTTAATACAGCCAACAACACTATAATTTAAAGCGACCAACGATATCAGCTAGTTGATTATTAATAATATTAATATCATCCGCCTCTGTTAATGCTTGTTGCCCATTCGCATCTAACTCCCGGACAATCTCGTTAATTGCAGACATATTGCGACTCAACTCCTGAGTGACACAACTTTGTTCTTCGGCAGCCGTTGCAATTTGAGTGCTTAAATCATTAATGTCATTTACATATTGAGTCATGGTATCTAGGCTAGCTTCAACATTACTGGTATCGACAGCAGTTTCTTGACAGCGTGCTTTAGTATTATCCATTGAATCAACCACAACCTGAGTGCCTGTTAATAAACGCTCAAGGGCGGATTCAACTTCTTCGGTACTCGACATAGTCCGACTCGCCAAGTTTCTCACTTCATCGGCAACAACAGCGAACCCTCGACCTTGCTCACCCGCTCTTGCGGCTTCAATTGCCGCATTCAACGCTAACAGGTTTGTTTGTCCAGCTATTTCACCAATCACACTCAGAATGCCATTTATGCTTTGGGTCACTTCTGTCATTTTTGCAATATCGTCAGTGGTTTTATTAACATCGCCAACAAGGGCTGAGACAGTGACTTGAGATTTATGTACTTTTTCTCGAGACTCTTTACTGGTTTCATTCGCTTGTTGAGTGAGGTTCGCAGTGTTTGCAGCATCTTTTGCCATTGACTCTGCAGTTGAATTCATCTCTTCAATAGCGGTAACCACCTGTTCAGTTTCACAAACATGATTTTGTATAATGGTGCTATTTCTTTGTGAATGTTCACGCATTCGATTGATGTTAGATTGAAGGGTAGTACTGGCGTTCTGAATTTCCAACATCATATTTTGGAGGTTTTCAATAAACTGATTTACGCCTTGTGCTATTTGTCCTAAATCATCATTGGTATCAACCTGTAGACGTTGGGTTAGATCGCCATCACCATTTGATAAACCAAGCACCGTGTCTTTAAGCGCTAATATAGGACGGTAGAGTATTTGAATTAACATAAAGGCAATAAGCACACTCACTAGTGTGGCAATAAGCGTAATAAAAATAGCAACATTACGAGATTCCTTTAATTTGGCGAATGCGACCTCTTTATCTAAACCAATCGCGAAGTACCAATTTTTATCACCAGCGTTGATGATATGGGAGAAAAATATCTTATTTTGACCATCAACAGAATAATCAACAACATTACTTTCCTTACTCACAGCCTCCTGAACAGCATTTTTAAACCATGGAAACTTGGTTGCTTTCTCACCAAGTTTGACGACTTTAGAAGACGAAGCAAGAATGGTGGTGTCGTGATTAAGGATTACGGCTATTGAACCAGGAATATCATTAGACTCATTGACCATTTTGTTAAGAAAATCAAGCGTCATATCGACAGATATGGTGCCGCCCTTTATTTTTTCAATAATGGTAATATAGTAACCACCATCTGAACCGATATAAGGGTTTGTCATGGTAACATCATTGCCTTTACGGCCATCTTGATACCAAGATGCAGTAGTCACATCAGTATCATATTTATGATCAGGCCAGGTGGGTGTGCTTTTACTCCAATAAGCATCACCAGTTTCAAAAGCTAACACAGCACTGTTTAGGTTCATTGCACTGGCTAAAAATTTAGTCTGGGCGATAATTTCTTGCTCTGTCCCTTCAATTTTATTTGTCTTATACAGGTCAGCAAGTTTGTTTATCCCCCCTACTTTTTCATTAATTAGCGTTTCAATATTCGCAGCTTTAGCTGCTACGTAATTGTTACTTTCACGCATAATATTTTCTGTGAGGGTGCCTTTCTCTTGTAAATAGAGGATGCAACTTGAAATGGAAACCGATGATCCCACTAATAATATTATTGAAAATAATAATAATTTTTTAAGGCCCAAATTTTTCATGCTTTACCACCCACCAAGTTAACGTTATTTTAATGATAACATGTAAAAAATACTGTACTCGTTTATGAAACGATGAATTCACAAGAAAATTTGGATGGTTAAATACTTTCTAAACAAAAGAAACAATATGTTACATCAACACACATCGAACATTAGCAAACTTAAATTATCTCAACTTATTAGTATAAATGTGACACAACACAATAGTTAGTTATGGTTGAATAATAGAATATTTATTTGCACTATCCGCAGTAAGAGTAATTTCTGCTTATATAGATGCTTTTTAAACAGCACATAAAAAGGATTTCAACCATTAACAGCGCAAAACTCATGGATGAACACGTAACTCCAATTCGACGCTTAGCCAATCTTGACGCCATTCGTGGTGTTGGCGTGCTGGGTATTTTCTTTTTAAACATCTACTTTATGGGCAATAGCTTTTTTGGCTATGCGCCGCATGCTGTGCAGCCGATTAGCGACATTACGATTGAGCTGTTAAGTAACTTTTTCCTGGAAGGCCGTTTCTTTAGCTTATTCGCAATGTTGTTTGGCGCGGGTATGTTCATTCAATTTCAAAAATACCAATCTCAGTTAGCACAGCCATCATCACAGAAGCACCTCAAACAACAAAAGTGGCGCTTATATTGGCTGATTTTATTTGGGATTATTCATGGAGTTTTTATCTTCCCGGGCGATATTTTACTGTCGTATGGCGTCAGTGGATTGCTGGCTTTTAAGTATCGCTACCTCGATGCTGATGCGTTAATTAGGCAGGCAAAATGGTTTATTTTTATGTCGCTTATTCCAATCACCTTGATATCGCTCTCGCCAGGCGACCAAGTATACTTGCGTGACTCAACGTTATTTATGGAGCAACTATCAGCTTGGACTGGCAGTTATTCAGATCAATTAATAATGCACCTGACGATGTTTGGTTACATGATTTTGGTGATCCCACTGACGCTGATGTGGTTTATTGCCGGGCTAATGTTAATCGGTATGGCGCTGTATAAACGCGAGGTATTTAGCAAGGGATTAGACGCCAATACACTCAAACAAAGCCTATTTTGGGCTCTGACGTTATCATTAGTCGATTCAGTATTGAGCTTTAGCGGTAATACAATATTAGTGGCGCTCTCGGACGTGGTATTACTGTTAAGTGCCCTCGCCTGTGCTTTGGTGTATATCCATATCATTTGCTTATTATGTCAAAACAGCTCACAGCGTTTTACCGCACTACAAAACG
The DNA here is from genome assembly GCF_014648035.1 of Shewanella algicola. Lineage (GTDB taxonomy): Bacteria > Pseudomonadota > Gammaproteobacteria > Enterobacterales > Shewanellaceae > Shewanella > Shewanella algicola. The sequence goes on from NZ_BMQI01000031.1 coordinate 45,809, forward strand.
TCGGTAAGTTGGCGTTTAGTTTATATATTCTTCAGTCCATTGTCGGGATTATACTGCTACGCTACCTTGCCCCTGAATGGCAGCAACAGCTTGATAGAACGGGCTATATGTCTATCGCAGTCTTTTACACCATAGTGCAACTATTGCTCGCGCATTGGTATTTACGTTATTTTAAACAAGGCCCATTGGAAAAGCTGTGGCGTTATTTAGTACTAAGACGTGGCTAATCGGTGTAGGCATTGAGAGAAACAACACCTCGTCATCTATAACCACATCATCTGAAAAGTGAAAAACGCCCATATGAATAAATTTGCTTGGCTAATGTTAACCGTGTTCACCACGGTGAGCGCATTGATTCACCCCTGGATAACCGCAGTTTTTTTAGCCCTTAACTTGCTGACCATCAGTTTGTATTACCTCGATAAACGTGCGGCAATCAATAGCGCTCGTCGCATCAGTGAAAAAACCTTACAACTGTGTGCGTTATTGGGCGGTTGGCCTGCGGCACTGTTAGGTCAATTTCATTTTCGTCATAAGACCCAAAAGAAACCTTTTATTCGGTTACTGTGGTGCTGCATTGTGGTTAATATTGCCGTGATAAGCGCTGCGGGCTATGTCTATTTTGATTGGACTACAGTGCAAATGTCATAAGGTGTTAAACCGCCTGTCGCCAAACAATAACCCGTTGGCAAAATAGATTTGGCGTTGTTTGATAGCGTTTATCATTTTGCGGTAAACTCATGCCACTAAACCTATTTTATTGAGAACAATTATGCGTATGATTTTGGCCGTTGTGGTCATTGCTGGAGTAATATTTTATTTTTTTAGCCAGATGAATAACTCCAAGGCAGCAAAAGAAAACATCGAAAAAGGCAAACTGTTTTTAGCCGAGAACGTTAAGCGCGAAGGTGTAGTACAAACCTTGTCAGGCCTGCAGTATGAAATCCTCACCAAAGGCGACAATACTGAACACCCAAAAGCCAACAGCAAAGTGACAGTGCATTACCATGGCACCTTAATCGACGGCACTGTATTTGACAGCTCGGTTGAGCGTGGCGAGACCATTAGCTTTGGCTTAAACCAGGTGATTAAAGGCTGGACTGAAGGTGTGCAATTAATGAGTGTTGGCGATAAGTTCCGTTTTTATGTCCCAAGCCAGCTTGCCTACGGTAACCGCTCAACCGGTAAAATCGTGGGTGGTTCAGTACTGATATTTGATGTTGAGTTGTTTGCGATTAACTAGCCTCAGTGCAGATAAACAGCTATTAATCTAAAAAGCCTCCATCACGGAGGCCTTTTGGTTTTAATGAATCAGCTTCAGACTATGCTCAGCCTAAGTAACCCGATTTCGGGATAATAAACGCCTTTCAAACAGTCCTTTGCCCTGCTAACTGCGTTAAATCGACTTGCAATAGGTTAGCTATTGACGCGTCAATTCACCTTTTTTAGCAGAACAAATGACAAGCTTGAAAGTGAGAAATTGGTAATCTGTTGATTTTAAACAGCATAAGTTTATCCCTTATCCCGAACTCAGGTTAAGTAAAACGGATCATCAATCGATTTGGCTGGTTGGGTAAACCATTTAGGCCCTTCGGTGGTCATGTAAAAATGATCTTCATGACGAATACCAAACTCACCCGGCACGCACAACATAGGCTCGTTACTAAAACACATGCCACAGGCCAGTAACGTTGCGTCATTACCGACTAAATACGGCCATTCATGAATGTCTAACCCTATGCCATGTCCGGTACGATGCGGTAAGCCTGGTACCTGGTAACCTGGGCCAAAGCCTGCATCTTGTAATACTTTGCGCGCCGCGATATCAACATCACAACATGGCGTGCCTATTTGCGCGGCATTAAAGGCGGCAATTTGTGCATCTTGCTCTAACTGCCATAACTGGCGTTGACGCTCATTGGGCTCACCAAATACATAAGTACGGGTAATGTCTGAGTTATAGCCGTGCAACTGACAGCCGGTATCAATCAGCACTGTGTCGTTAATCGCCAATGATTTTGGCGACTTAACCCCATGCGGATAGGCGGTGTCTTCGCCAAATAACACAATGCAAAAATATGAACCTTGTGCCGCGCCAACGGCATAATGTGCCTGATCGATAAAGCTTTCGACCTCTGCCGTGGTGATACCTTCACGTAATATACTCGCAGCGGCTTTATGCACTTCAAGCGTCATGTCTTTAGCGCGTTGCATTAAAGCGATTTCGGCAGTGGATTTAATCATACGACAACCCGCAGTCACGGTTGTTGCACTGGTAAAGCGATGCTGAGATGCCGCTTGAGCGATGCCGTCGCTAATAAAAAAGGGCGTCGATTCATCAATGCCAATCTTGGCTTGCTTAAGGCCCATTTTATCAACAACATCGGCAAATAATTGATAAGGGCTTTGGTCTTCGTGCCAGGTGTTTACTTGGCCTTTAATGGCCATATACCCATGCAAGGTATCGAGTTCAAATGCTGGTGCAATGTACTCAATCGCGCCCACGGCAGGAATAATCGCGCCCACCATGCGCTCACTTGAAAACCAACGCGTGCCACTAAAATAGTACAAGTTTGTGCCTGCATTAACATAAATGGCATCTAAACCATGTTGCGCCATTAATTGCTGCGCGCGCGAAATACGCAGCGTAAATTCATCATCGCTTATTGTTGCCACACCGTCAGCCATGTGGGTTAATTTAGCTAACGCTTGCTGTGGACTCACGCCACCAACACCGATTGTCATAACGTTTCCTTGATTATTGTTATTATTACGTTTAAATAAAGCATTTACTCCGGGCTAGGATACCGTCTGTTTGTCATTGTTACCATGCATACAATATCTGTTTACAATATAAGTTTACAATTTTAGCTTGCCTAATCTTAACGACTTCGCTTGCAAGGCTTGTGTTGCCCTTGCGATAATTGCACTTCATTTACAGAGCTGAGTTCATCAGTCGCCTCCCACGGAGAAACCATGTCCAATATTATTGCTACGCGCCTCAATGCCATTCGCCAACAACTTGAAGTGAACCACATAGATGCCTTTATCATTCCCCGTGCCGATGAATACTTAGGTGAATACGTGCCTGCGCGTAATGAGCGTTTACATTGGGCTACTGGCTTTACCGGTTCTGCTGGTATGGCGATTGTATTAAAAGACCGTGCCGCTATTTTTACCGACGGGCGTTACACGGTGCAGGTTCGCCAGCAAGTTGATGGCAATTTATTTGAGTATTTAAGCCTGTATGACGACCCGCAAATTGACTGGCTCATTGACACATTACCCGCTGGCGCTAGCGTCGGTATCGATAGCCGTTTACACACTCTTGCCTGGTATCAACAGGCTAAAGCGCAGTTTGATAAAGCCCAAATCAACCTGGTTGAAGTGAATGACAACCCCATTGATGTGAGTTGGTTAGATCGCCCTGCAGCATCTGCAACGACCATGACTTTATTTAGCCATGAGGGTGCTGGGCGCAATAGTATTGAGAAGCGCCAACAAATTGGGGCCTTAGTTAAAAAACAAGGTGCTGACGTGGCACTTATCGCGGCATTAGATTCATGTTGCTGGTTATTGAACATCCGCGGAAACGATGTGCCACGCTTCCCCGTCATACTGGGCTGTGGCCTATTATCGGCCAATGGCGACATGACCTTTTTTACCGATTTGGCCAAAGTACCGCAAAACGTAACAGAGCATGTGGGCGCTGGTGTGAGCTTTAAAGATGAAGCTGAATTAGCCACTGTGTTAACCCAAATGGAAGGCGTTAAGTTATTAGCCGACCCGCATTCAGCCAATGCATTCTCACAATTACTGGCACAAAAAAGTGGTGCTAAGCTGATTGTTGGTACCGATCCAGTTGCCTTACCTAAGGCGCAAAAAAATAGCGCAGAACTTGCGGGTATGCGCGCCTGTCATATCCGTGATGGTGTTGCCGTTAGCCGATTTTTAGCCTGGTTAGACAACCAAGTTGAGCAACACATCATGCACGATGAAGCGCAACTGGCAGACAAATTAGAGAGTTTTAGACTGCAAGACCCACTGTATCGCGAACCAAGTTTTGACACTATCTCAGCCACAGGTGCCAATGCTGCCATGTGTCATTACAATCACAATAATGGCACCCCAAGCACCATGACCATGGACAGTATTTATTTGGTTGACTCTGGCGCACAATATATCGATGGTACTACCGATGTGACCCGCACTATCGCCATTGGCAAAGTGACAGATGAGCAGAAAAAAATGGTGACCTTAGTATTAAAAGGCCATATTGCATTAGATACTGCACGCTTTCCTAAGGGCACTTCTGGTCAGCAACTCGATGCTTTTGCACGCCAATACTTATGGCAACATGGTTTTGACTATGACCACGGCACTGGCCATGGCGTGGGCCATTTTTTAAGTGTCCATGAAGGCCCGCAGCGTATTGGTAAAAACGTCAATGGCGTCGCCTTATTGCCTGGCATGGTGTTGTCAAACGAGCCGGGTTATTACCGCGCCAACGGTTTTGGTATTCGTATTGAAAACTTAGTGGCGGTACAACCATGCCTCGCATTGCAAGGTGCTGAACGTGAAATGTATGAGTTTGATGCATTAACTCACATCCCAATGGATGCCCGCTTAATCGACAAGTCATTATTAACTGATTTTGAAGTGAATTGGTTTAATCAATACCAGCAAAAAGTGCGTCAAACCCTTGCGCCATTAATGCAAGGCGACGAGCTAGCCTGGTTAAATAAAGTCACAGTGGCTATTTAAGCGCTAGCATTCAATAAAGGCATAAAAGGCTTAGGTGAGATGATCACACTAAGCCTTTTTATTATCGGTTTAATAAATAATACCAATCCGCTTATTTACGTTTTTTAAAGCGTCCGATTAATTTTGCTAGCGCTACCGTGATTAACATAGGCACACCAATCAAAATCAGCTCTTTCACAAAGGGCAATATGTACATCAGTATAGAGGGCATTTTACCTTCACCCTCGCCATGGGTATAACCCTGCGAGTTTATCTGCTCTGCCCAACTGGTCCACTCAAGTGATACCAGCATCACGCTCACTAAAATGGATATGGCTAACACATAAAATAAACGTGGCTTCCATTGATATTGTAGGTATTTCATCGTTATGCCTTTTTGCTTACCATGCGCTTAGTCAGTTGCACCATCCAGTTCCAGTGTAACGCGAGGTGAATGCCAATCATTGGCATAATTAGCGTCGCGGAGTCATGATGTACTTTAGACCAAAAGTCTTGAATATTAATGTCAATTTGCAGTGTGGGTAACAGCGCTACCGACACCAGAAAACCACTGACAGTTGCTAGCAACATCATTAAGTACAGCAGGTAATTCCACACGGTATTAAAGCGTTCTTTAGCGGAAATTTTTGAAAACAATCGCTTAAAGCTGTGTTTTATCCAGTCCCAATGCAACAATAAATGGATTGCAAATGGCACAATAAACAACAAGCTTAACCATTCATGTAATGGCACGCCGGTAGCTTGAGGGGCTGACACAATCATAAAGCTCACCAGTAACAGGGCATCCATTACATAGCGGGTTTTCTGTAAGTTTTGTTTCCAATCCGACATGATTTTATAACCTTTAAATCACTTATATTTATTGAGCCGATTAGACAGCAAATAAACTACCCTAGAGTCGGTTGTAAATTTGCTGCCATTAGCAATAGTTTTGGCTAGAAAATATAAGACGCACTAATTTTAAAATTACGACCCGACTCATAATCTTGAACCGTATCACTGGTGTATGAAGCATGTGAGTAATATTGCTCATCCAACAAGTTTTCGATACCAAAAGTTAAGGTTAAGTCTGGCGCGCTAGCAGGAAGCCACTGAGCACTGATGTTGTGAACGTCGTAACCTTTTTTATTAATGTCAGCACCGCCGTACACCACGTCATCACTTAAGGTCACGAGGGTTGTCCAGTTAACATTAACGTCGTATTCAGTAAATTCATAACCTAGGCCGAGTGACAAGCTATCACCCACTTCGTAGCGTAATACTTCACCGGTTTCTTGGCTTTCAGAGTTTGAACTTGAGTAAGTTAAACGCGCATTAAAATCATCTTTGCGCATGGTTAGCGTTGATTCAACACCCTTAATGACATAGTCACCTGAATTGACATATTCGCCTATCGGTCTCCCTTTACCCACTGACCAATTATCAATGTAATCGTTTATTTCAGTTCTAAATACATCAACAGAAAAACCTAAGCGGTCTAGCCCGAACACATTGTATTGTTGATACGCTGCGCCAACCGTATAGTTGACACCCGTTTCGGCTTTTAAATCTTTGTCAAAAGTGGTGTCGTAATCCGTGTATGTTTCACGTAGGCCTGGGCCTTGAAATAACTCAGTGGCAGCGGCTGTCACGGTCCATTGATCGTTAACTAAGTATTTTGTAGCCAAGCCAAAAGTGAAGTCGGTCCATGTTTTATCAAGAGAATCACCCGTGCCCGGCGAGAACATATCGACTTTGTAGTGGTTATATCTAATCCCTGGGGTGACCGACAACTTGTTGGTTAATGCAATTTCATCTTCAAGGTAAATGGCATGAGAGTCTGCAGTTTCTTCGTTGCTGGTAATACCTTGTTCAATAAGCTTTGATGTTTGCTCGTAACCTTCCGCGCCATAACGCAGTGTGTGAACTAAATCGCCCTGTACAACCGATTCTGCCAGCACGGTATAACCTGTATGCTTAGACTGCCCTTCCTTATCTGTTGGCATGTAGCTGAGTTCATTTTGATATATGCTGGAGCGAAGATTTAACATGTCACCTAGGTCAAGCTCATAGGCTAATGATACTGTGGTACGGGTATATTCAATCTCTTGGGTTTCGAGTTCATGACTTTCGTTATAGTTACTACCAAAGTTAGTTTTGATGTAGTAATCACCTTCATCAGTATACTTGTCGTAAGACAACTCAAAACGATTATGGTCATCGACATCCCAGCCTAATTTCATTATACCGTTAGTGATTTCCCCTTCGTTTCCTTGAACTTCGTTTCCATCACCATCATCAAAGTTATGGCGATCGGTATAAGTAAGATAACCTAAGGCGTCGATACTGTCGGTTAGCTGAGCGTAAACAGTCGCAGAACCGCCGACGGAATCATTGCTTGAATAATCAGCATGTAAACGGGCACCAAAGTCTTGTTGCGGATCAAGTAAATCGGCTGCATCTTTGGTTTCAAACGCCACACCACCAGATAAACCGCCAGTGAGTACCGAATTGGTACCAACGTTGATATCGACCGCTTTTAAAATATCTGCATTGATTAACAGGTTTCCTGAATGATGAAACATGTTGTTGTTTTGAGTAACACCATCAACAGTGATATTTAAATCTAATTCATCAACGCCACGAATATTGATGCCTTGCACCATTGAATGTGAGCCGCCGACATCAATACCAGCTTGGTCGCGTAATAAATCACTTAAATGGTCTGCTTGCCTTTTTTCAATATCATCTTGTAATAAAGAACCATTGGTAATGGTGGTGCCCCACACTTCAATTTTTTCTATATCGTCAGTGGTATCGGCAGCAATAGCATTAAAGGAAAAACCAGTTAACAAGGTACTGATGACAATGGCTAAATGAGTTCGAGCTAAAGGAAAAGAATAAGTCGTTTGCATTAGTTTAACAACACCAACCTTAATGAGAATGGTTGCCATTAGACTTATCATTGAGGTGTTATGCAATCAAGAACGAATACCCTGACTGCATAATTACTATTTAATTATTGAATAACTGTTCACTTATTAAACTCCTGAACCATTTGCATACAGGGTCGTTGTGATAGCGTTGATGCCAATATAAGCAAACTTGTGATTGGTTGATTTTAAGCTCATTGGGTGCAGGACGTGATATGAGTGAATAATGTTGACATAGTTCATCAGCAAAATGGTTAGGCACATAAAAAATTACATCGCTGTTTTCGGTAATAGTACCGATATTATCAAAGTTCTTTAGACGTATTGGCGTGGAGATATTGTCAAATCCAAGAGCTTCAAAACAATGGGCAATCGATAACGATTTTTCACCCTGAACCGAAATTTTCCCAAAATGACACTGACTTAACCGTGCAATAGTTAATGGTCCGTTAGCCAGTTGATGGGTTTTCGCCATCAATAAAACAAATTCTCTTTTAAATAAAGGGATACGGTACAGTTTATCTTCTGCAACCGATGGTTGATGCCCTGTTACCACAAAATGCACATCACCTTTTAATAAATCGGCAAATTGTGGTTTAGGGCTGGTATCAATATCAAGTGTCATATTAGGTGCTTCATGCCTAAACGCCCCAATGATAGCTTGTACTAATAGATTCATTTGCGGTGGTAAGCCAAACACTTTAATTGTGGCCTCATTGGTTAGAGGATCAAAGTCTTGCTTGTTCACTAGCCGTTCAACGTTGCTTAAAATGCTATTTAAGTCGTGATAAATCGACTCAGCCTTGGGGGTCAACTCATAACCACCAGACATTCTAATTAACAGCGGATCATCAAAAATAGCTCGCAACTTTGCCAAAGAACGACTGATTGACGGCTGACTGATGCCTAGCGTTAAAGCTGTGTTACTGACATGTTTTTCTTCGAGTAACTGTTTTAAAATGATCAGAAGATTGAGATCGAGTTGATTTATATTCATAAAAGGATTGTTAACTAGGTCGATTACGTCGTCAATTTATTATTCTATCATTGAATAGCCCTATAAAATTATCAACCACTTTTATCCTGAGTGTTTTGAGCACAATACGCTCGACTGACTCGTTTTTTTAAGTGATTTTTCCAGCCTATTACAATGCGAAAAAAACGACTTAATGCCTACAAAGTAACAAAATCCCTCACCGAAAAAATCTTATGTCTAAACACAGATAAAGTTCAGGATTTATACGAAAGTTTGTTATACTCCGCGACCGCTTATCGATGGCGCCTTATTTGGGATATCATTCAGGCTTAACGTTTTTCAACTATCCTAAGTGGTTAATAGCGCGGTTAAGCATGAATAAGCCATTTTGATCAAGTTATTAGCTAGTAGTAGGCCAAATTTAGTAGGCCAAATTATCCAGATTGACCTTGTGCGGCTCATTCAGCTTGTCGCAACTAAATCGCTTGTTTTGATGTACATACAGGAACTGCACCATGAAATTCGAATCTTTTAGCTTCGCCCCAGAAATATTACGCGCGATCGCTGAGTGCGGTTATCAATCTATGACACCAGTTCAACAACAAGCGATCCCGGCCATTCGTCGTGGTGAAGATGTATTAGCTAGTGCGCAAACGGGTACAGGTAAAACCGCAGCGTTCGCATTACCAATATTGCAAAGAATGTGCGAAACCCCAAGAGAGACAATGCCGTCGAATACTCGTACGTTAATTCTGACGCCGACTCGCGAGCTCGCAGCACAGGTTGCTGACAATATCAGCGCCTACAGCAAACATCTCAACTTTACCGTATTAACCATTTACGGCGGTGTAAAAATGGACACGCAATCGCAAAAGCTTAAACGCGGTGCCGATGTCATTGTGGCCACCCCTGGTCGTTTACTTGAGCACATTGTGGCTTGTAACTTAAGCTTGTCTAACGTTGACTTTTTAGTACTTGATGAAGCAGACCGTATGCTAGATATGGGCTTTAGTGCTGACATTAAAAAAATCTTACAAGCCGTAAACAAAAAACGTCAAAACATGTTGTTCTCAGCCACCTTCTCAAATGAAGTGAAAAAACTGGCTAACGACATGCTAGAAAAGCCTAAAGTAATCAGCGCAGATAAACAAAACACCACTGCGGCAACCATTAGCCAAGTTATTTACCCAGTTGAACAACGCCGTAAACGTGAATTACTGTCTGAACTGATTGGTACTAAAAACTGGCAACAAGTATTGGTATTTACCGCTACTCGTGATGCAGCTGATAAGTTAGTGAAAGAGTTAAACCTAGACGGTATTCCGTCGGGTGTTGTGCATGGCGAGAAAGCCCAGGGCAGTCGTCGCCGTGCATTACGTGAGTTTGTTGAGGGTAAAATCCGGGTATTAGTTGCCACTGAAGTAGCCGCACGAGGTCTTGATATTCCAAGCCTTGAATACGTGGTTAACTATGACTTACCTTTTTTGGCTGAAGATTATGTTCACCGTATTGGCCGTACAGGCCGTGCAGGTAAAACCGGTGTAGCCATCTCGTTTGTAAGCCGTGAAGAAGAGCGCACGTTAGCTGACATTGAAAAATTAATCGGTCAGCCTATTCGCCGCGTGACAGTGCCAGGATATGAAGTGGGCAGCCGTGAAATGTTGCTTAAGCAAATTGAAAAGCGCCGTAGCTTTGCTAAAAAGCAACAGCGTAGCGACAACGTTGGTGCACAAATGATTGCAGAGAAAAACATGGATGGCCGCCGTGTTAAAGTTGGCAAAACCAGTAGCGCTGTAAAATACAAAAAGATTAAGTAACCTCAACTCGATATATTTTATCTGCCCGCAGCAAAGGGGCAGCAAACAAAAAGACGCTCCGGCGTCTTTTTTGCTTGTGAATGAAATTATTGTTGTTCATTACAGGTCTGTTTTTGTAACTTACCTGAGCTTCGGATAAGAAATTAGCTCCCCAAAGGAACTAAATGCTCGTTCCTTGATCCG